>DDWS01000058.1 GCA_002347685.1 Syntrophaceae bacterium UBA2280 | reverse complement strand
CGTTGCAAAACGGGGTGAACAGCACACAACGGCTTCGCGTGGTGCTGCCCGCAGCGGATGTGATCAGCGGCAGCGTTTATATCATCAGCCATCTGGAAAAACCGGGCGTTGTCCGACAAAGTGATGGAGCATGCAGGTTGACTTTTGGAACGGACGACGAGGCGTCTGCAAAAAAATATTCTGCAATACATGATCTTCTTGTACAGGCAAACATTGATGCAAGATTAACCGGGAAAATCTCGGAAGCCTTGTGGTCGAAGTATCTGCTTATGTGCCCGTTGGGTTCACTGACCGCCGCGACCGGAAAAACGTATGGCGCAGTGATGGCGGATCCGGATTTGCGGTCAAGACTCAACAAGATGATGAAAGAAGTTGTTGCCGTCGCCAAAGCGCGCGGCATTCTCCTGCCTGACGATGCAGTTGAAAAAACAATGGATCAGGTCGGCCGTTTTGCTTTTGACGCGAAGACCTCCATGCAGCTCGACCGCGAAAAAGGCAGGCCCACGGAAATTGACACCCTGACGGCTTATCTTATCGAGGCCGGCAGAGAAGCAGGTATTCCGACACCGGCACATGCTGAGGCATACAGGCAAATCGTCCAATAAATTATCCATGAGATTTATTCGCCAACCGTTTCTTATCTGTTTGACAAAACAGCGGGGTTTGATATAGATAACTGTTCTTGTCAATAGACTTGCAGGACTGGAATTTTGCGTTGTTGTCAACGCTTTGGGGTGGCATCACATGAAGAGAATACATATCGGATTGATCGGTTTTGGCAATATTGGCACCGGTGTGATCAAATTACTGCGCCAGAACGAGGAGATGATTACAAAAAAGCTCGGCGCAAAGATCGTCTTAAAAAAGATTGCCGATCTCAACATCACCTCGTCTCGCGGCGTTAAAGTACCCAAACAGCTTCTGACCACCAACGCACGGGATATCCTCAATGATCCGGAAATATCTATTGTGATCGAGCTGATGGGCGGTTACGAACCGGCGCGGACCTTTGTTCTGGAGGCGATCAAAAACGGAAAGCATGTGGTGACAGCCAATAAAGCGCTACTGGCGACTTACGGCAATGAAATCTTTCCGGCCGCGCAGCTAAAAGGGGTGGATGTCGGATTCGAAGCCAGCGTCGGCGGGACCATCCCGATCATCAAAACGCTCAAGGAGTCATTGGTTGCCAACAGGATCAACTCCATCGTCGGAATCATGAACGGAACCTGCAATTTCATTTTAACCAAAATGACCGATGAGGGAAAGCCCTTCGATGTTGTGTTAAAAGAAGCTCAGCTGCTGGGTTTTGCAGAAGCCGACCCGACTTTCGACATTGAGGGCATCGACACATCCCACAAAATGGCGATCATCCTGTCGCTGGCCTATGGAAAAAAAGTCAACCTCAAGGATATTTACCTGGAAGGGATTACCCAGGTTAGCAGTGAAGATATTGATTTTGCAAGAGAATTGGGTTACCGAATCAAGCTTCTGGGAATCGGCCTGCTCAAAAACGGCGCGGTAGAAGCCAGGATTCACCCGACCATGATTCCATCAGGGCACCTGCTGGCCAATGTCAACCGGAACTATAATGCCTTTCATGTGACCGGCGACGCGTCCGGACCTGTCTTTCTTTTCGGTCAGGGAGCGGGCATGATGCCCACGGCAAGTGCTGTCTTCAGCGATATTATGGACAGTGCACGCGATGTCATGAAAGGCATATCGGGCCGTGTTCCCCTGCGTTCGATGAACGAAAAAGGCATGAAAGCCATCACCCTGATTCCGATGGACGACATTGAAACGAAGTACTACTTCCGTTTCTCGGTTCTGGACCGTCCGGGAGTTTTATCAAAAATATCCGGTATTCTGGGCGAGTATCACATCAGCATTGCCACCGTGATCCAAAAGGCGCAGGAAGAGGCAGGGCCTGTTCCGATTGTCATGACGACCTACAAAGCGAAAGAAAAGAATGTCCGCCAGGCGCTCAAAAAAATAAACAGGCTCCGCGTTGTTCGCGACAAGACCGTTTTGATTCGCATCGAAGATGAATTGTAGTTTAATCAGCAGGAAGACCCCATGAAATATATTGTATTGCTGGGCGACGGAATGGCGGATTATCCGTGCGGGATACTCGGCGGAAAGACCCCGCTTCAGTGCGCCCTGACTCCGTTTCTTGACCAGATTGCCTCCCAGGGCACACTGGGACTGATAGACACCATCCCCGAGGGGCTTACACCCGGTTCGGATGTGGCCAATTTAAGCGTTCTGGGCTACAATCCGGAGGAAACCTACACGGGCAGGGGGCCTCTTGAGGCCGCCAGCATGGGTATCCATCTGGGACCGAATGACATCGCTTATCGCTGCAATCTGGTTTGCATCGGCGAAGCCGGAACAGATCAGGCCTATATGGATGATTTCACCTCCGGCCACATCTCGTCTTCAGAAGCCAGAGAAATCATCACCGATCTCAACCGGCATCTCGGCGGGCCTTCGTTGCAGTTTTTTCCGGGTGTCGGTTACCGCCATCTGCTGGTCTGGAGAAACGCGGCAGGTTCCCCGCAGACCACTGCGCCTCATGACATTCCAGGAAAAGCGATTGCGGCATATCTTCCCGCAGGCGAGAGTGCCCCAGGAATCAATGACCTGATGCAAAAAGCGGCAGAGGTTTTAAAGGATCATCCTGTTAACGCCAGGCGCGTAGCACAAGGGAAGAAACCCTCCAATTCCATCTGGTTGTGGGGCCAGGGCGGAAAACCAAAACTGGTCTTGATGACTCAAAAATATGATTTCAAAGGCGGCATGATTTCCGCGGTCGATCTGCTCAACGGCCTGGGAACCATTGTGGGATTGAAGCCCTTACGGGTGGAAGGCGCCACCGGCTATATAGACACCAATTTCGAAGGCAAGGCAAAAATGGCGCTCGACGCGCTCAGATTTATGGATTTTGTCTTTCTGCATCTGGAAGCCCCGGATGAAATGGGTCATGAAGGAAATATTGAGGGGAAAATCCTGGCCATCGAATTGTTTGATGAAAAGATTGTAGGCCCGATTCTGAATAACATCGGGAAACTGGGTGATTACCGCATATTGGTTTTAAGCGATCATCCCACACCTGTAGAACTCAAAACCCATGTCGGCGATCCAAGCCCGTTTGCCATTTTATCATCACGTCCGGAAGAAAACCAGGCAGCGGGGCGTCCCTTCACGGAAGCTGCCGCAAAAGAAAGCGGCATAATGGTGTCACCCGGCTACTTACTGATGGAAAAATTTATCCGGGACTGGGGTACATTTCGTGGAAACTAACCTGACAAAAGTCCGTGTGCTCTACGCCGATACAGACGCCATGGGAATCGTCTATCACACCAATTATATCCGCTGGTTTGAGTTGGGACGCAACGAACTGATGCGTCAGTTGGGCGTGGCATACTGCGAACTGGAAAAAATCGGGCTCAATCTTCCTCTGACAAAGGTTTCCTGCCATTACCTGTCACCGGCAAAGTACGACCAGATGGTGACCATCGAAACGAAGTTTGATTATATCAAAAGGGCTACCATCCGATTTAATTCAAAGATATGGGATGAACATCAGGAAAAGATTCTTGTGGAAGGATATACCATCCATGCCTGCACGAATAATGAGGGGAAAATACGCCGCATTCCGCAAATCCTTCTTGGTCTGACCGAAAAATTTAATATCAATAAAGGGGAATAATATGTCCGCGAAATTATCAAAAAAAGAACTCAAAAGCCCGGATGCGTTTCAATCCACCATCGAGAGGATCGGGGATTACATTTCTGAAAATAAAACCCGCGTCACGGTCATCGCGACGGCACTGGGCTGCGCGATTGTATTGGTTGTGGGGATTTATTTCTACTGGAGCTACTATTCAAACGCTGCTTTAAAGCTATACGCCAAAGCTCAGCATAATCTGATTCAAAGCGGCGATAACCTTGAAACCATTGAAGAAAATATCAATATTTTCAAACAGATTATTGAAAAGTATCCGTACAGCTGGAGCAGCAAGATGGCCTACTACCATCTGGGCAATACGTATTTCAACCGGGGCGAGTTGGAGAAAGCGATTGATTCCTATAAAAAGTTTGTCAGTAAGACAAGAACCGATAAAACCGGAGTTAAATTTCTTGCATTGACTTCGCTTGGGTATTGCTATGAGGCCAGAGAGGATTATGCGGAAGCGCTGAAATACTTTGAGATGGCGCAAAAATCCTACAGTGTCGGTTTTGAAATGATCGGTTTGCGCAACATCGCCCGAATTCACGAAGCAATGGACAATAACGAAAAGGCGCTGGATTATTACAACCGGGCTCTGGAGAAAACGACTGAACCGGCCGCGGTCCTTTTCATCAAACGGAAAATATCCACGTTGAGCTAATACACACGGAGGCACAAGCAGTTGAAAAAATTACTCATGTCAGGAAATGAAGCCATTGCCCGCGGTGTTTATGAAGCAGGTGTTCGATTTGCATCAGCCTATCCGGGAACGCCGAGCACCGAAATCATGGAGGAATACGCAAAGTATGACGGTGTTTACGCGGAATGGGCCCCAAACGAAAAAGTCGCCGTAGAAGTCGCCATCGGGGCGGCCTTAGGCGGTGCGCGGGCGCTGGCCGTGATGAAGCATGTGGGTGTCAACGTCGCCGCCGACCCGATTTTCACCGTCAGCTACACAGGCATCGAAGGCGCGCTGGTCATCATCAGCGCCGATGATCCGTCCATGCACAGTTCGCAAAACGAACAGGACAACCGTAATTATGCGAAATTCGCTAAAATTCCCATGCTGGAACCTGCGGATCCCCAGGAAGCGAAAGAATACGTCAAACTGGCGTTTGAAATCAGCGAACAATTTGACACGCCCGTTTTTTTCAGGTCCACCACACGGGTTTCTCATTCGAAATCTGTCGTGATGCTCAGCGATCCTCTGGCTCCCCGGGACAAGAATACGTTAACCCGCAATGCTGGAAAATATGTCATGGTCCCCGTCAATGCCCGTGTCCGCCGCGTCGAAGTGGAAAAGCGCCAGCAGGCTTTGAAGGAATTCGCGGAAACTTTTCCCGAAAATAAAATGGAAATCAACAATCCGGAAGTCGGCATCATCACCGCCGGCATGCCCTACAACTACGCCAGGGATGTTTTTCCGGAATTTTCCTATCTGAAACTGGGCATGGTCTATCCGCTGCCGGAGAAATTGATCCGCGAATTCGCCTCAAAAGTTAAAAAAATCTATGTGGTGGAAGAGCTGGACCCCTATCTGGAAGAACAGATCAAAGCCATGGGCATTGTTGTAACCGGCAAGGACATCTTTCCCTATACCAATGAATTCGATCCCGGCATCATTAAAAACGCGATCAACGGGAACATGGACACCTCTTTATCTCCTTATACAGACCCTCTTGCGCCGCGCCCGCCCAATCTTTGTCCCGGATGTCCGCATCGCGGATTGTTTTACGCGCTGAAAAAATCCAAAGCCTATGTCCATGGCGACATTGGCTGTTATACCCTTTCCTATCTAAAACCACTGGAGGGTTTGCATTCCTGCATCTGCATGGGGGCAAGCATCGGCATGGCACACGGTATGAGCAAAGCCCTGGGTGAGAAAGGAAAGGGTAAAGTTGTCGGTGTTATCGGAGATTCCACCTTTCTGCATTCCGGCATCACACCGCTTCTGAACATGGTCTACAATAACAGTGATGCCCTGATTATTATCTTGGATAACAGCACCACAGCCATGACCGGTATGCAGGAACATCCTGCAACGGGCTATACCCTGTTGGGGAAAGAATCAAAAATAGTTGATCTAAAGGTTTTAGTATCTGCTCTAGGAGTTGAAAATATAAATGTTATCGATCCTAATAACATACATGAAGCCCGGGTAGCGATCAAGGAAGCACTGGCTTTCGGCGGTCCGTCCGTGATCATCGCACAGAAACCGTGTGTCCTTTTTAAAAGAGCAAACATCAAACCACAGCCGTCGTTGAGGGTTGATCCGGATAAATGCGAAGGTTGCAAAGCCTGCCTGGATTTGAATTGTCCCCCGATTTCCTGGAAAAAAGGCATAACAAAAGAAGGATCCAAGCGCAAAGGCATCTCCTTTATTGACGAAACAATTTGTAATGGTTGCGGATTATGCGCTCAAGTCTGTAAATTCGGGGCCATTGGTTAACGAAAAGGAAATTTTCAATGATTGATTCTAAAGTAAAAAGCATATTGTTCGCCGGCGTCGGCGGTCAGGGTATTCTAAGGGCGAGCGACATCATGTGCATGGCCATGATGGAAGCGGGCTATGACGTAAAAAAAAGTGAAGTTCACGGCATGGCGCAACGTGGCGGCTGTGTGACCAGCCACGTCCGGTACGGCACGAAAGTTTACTCTCCTCTTGCCGAGCTCGGAAGCATCGAAATTCTGATTTCTTTTGAAAAAATGGAAGCACTGCGCTATCTGAAATTTCTCCGGAAAGACGCTTCCATTATTGTAAACACGGAGGAAATCTATCCGCCGGCAGTCAATATGGGCGATTCTACCTACCCTGATGATGTTATTGGATTTCTAAAGAATCACTATGGTAGAGTCGTCGCGTTTAACGCAGCCGAGCTGGCACAAAAGGCAGGCAATATCAAGGCCGCCAATGTTGTCTTGCTCGGTGCGGCATCTAAACTGTTGAATGTTGAAATATCTGTTTGGGAAAGTGTCGTCAGGCAGTCTTTTCCTCAAAAACTGGTAAAATTGAATTTAGATGCTTTTCAAATGGGAATTGCTGCTTAAATTACCTCGAAAACAGCATTCAATCTCAAAAGGATTTATAAACGATTATGGCAGAAGACTACTATCAGGTACTCGGTGTCGATAAGAAAGCATCCGCCGACGATATAAAAAAAGCGTATCGAAAACTGGCTGTCAAATGGCACCCGGATAAAAACCCAAACAACAAGGCGGCGGAAGAGAAGTTCAAAAAGATCAGTGAAGCGTATGCTGTTTTGAGCGAT
The DNA here is from genome assembly GCA_002347685.1 of Syntrophaceae bacterium UBA2280. Classification (GTDB taxonomy): domain Bacteria; phylum Desulfobacterota; class Syntrophia; order Syntrophales; family Smithellaceae; genus UBA8904. Next base: position 14,925 of record DDWS01000058.1, on the reverse strand, counting down.
TCGGAAAAACGTCAGCAATACGATAACTTCGGATCAGCCGACCAGTTTCGCCAGCAATATTCCCAGGAAGATATTTTCCGCGGATTCGATCTGGACGAGATATTACGGAGCTTCGGATTTGGCGGGTCCAGGGGAGGGGGGCGAACCACCTTTCGCACCGGGAGAAGAGGGGGAGGCCCGCAGGATGCTGAAGATCCCTTTGCCAGTATTTTCGGAGGCATGGGCGGGCAGTCCTATGGGCGGCAAATGGCGCATAAAGGACAGGATGTTGAATATAACCTATCGATATCATTAGAAGAATCAGTATTCGGCGCCGATAAGAAGCTGTCATTGCAGATTGAGAACCGCATCGATGAGATCAGCGTGAAAATTCCGGCGGGCATCAGCACCGGAAAGAAATTGAGACTGCCCGGCAAAGGCCTTGTCGGTTACAATGGCGGTCCCAATGGCGATCTATTTTTAAATATCAATGTTTCACCGCATCCGATCTTTACCCGTGATGGCAGTGATCTTTATATTGAAAAAACGATCAAGTTTACCCAGGCTGCTCTGGGAACATCTGTCGATATTCCTACCCTCGACGGGGCCAGCAAAAGATTGAAGATTGCTCCCGGGACGCAAAACAGCACCAAGATACGTATGAAGGGGTACGGTGTCCCCGAACACAAAGGCTCAGCTAAAGGCGACCAGTACGTCAAGATCAACATAGAAGTTCCGAAAAAGCTGACAGACAAACAGATCAAACTGATTGAACAGCTATCGGAGGATGGAATATAATAAAGGCTAATAGGATAGGCTGAAGGCTGTTAGGTTTAAGATGTGCCGGCATGTTTCTGATAATTCAGAAGATAGGCCGGTTTTTTCTTTTTTTTTAGCCCAATGTTAAATACAGACAATTTATATTATAGGTCTTATAAGATATGTTATGTTAACATGCGGTCATAGAAATGAGATCCTTGGCGGGTGGATTTCTGATTTCCGCCTGAAAATCCCCTTATAATGTTTCTATGGCTTTTTCGTCTTTTGACTTGAAAATCGAAAATGTACCCATAGCTTTGGCGATGAGAATGTCATCGGCCCTAACTTCGGCCTCCAGGACGGCGATGTTGTTTCCTTTCTGGACGATTCTGGCGTCGCAGATAAGAACTGCTGCCATGGCAGGTTTTAAATAATTGATTTTAATTTCTATGGTCGCGGATGTCTGTTCCTTTTTCAGTGTCGAATATACGGCAACGCCCATGGCAATATCCGCCAGTGAATAGATCACCCCGCCATGAACCGCTTCATGAGAGTTCTTAAGATAATCCTTTATTTTTAAAGATAATTGAGAGGTTCCGTTCTCCAGTTTCAAGACGTCCAGACCCAAATGTTTAACAAACGGACTGTACCCTCTTAAAAACTCGGTATGTTTTAAATCCATCGATAATCTCCGTTTTTCCAAAAATTGAACCGCTTCTACTTTAAACGAGCTCGACTTGCCCGATCACGCCCATATCGTTTCCGCAGATTATGACGATTCCCAGGATGCCGGGAATGTTCATTCCGTAATCCAGGGATGATTTCATGTCTTTTTTGCTTTTCATCCGGTTACCGATGGCTGAGGCGGCCGCATCGGCCAGTGTTGCGGACTTGGAAAGAACACACACCGCATCGGCTTTTCCGAAGCTCAGAGATGGCCCGACAGTGGCGGAAGACGTGCAGACGCCAATGGGCGTTTCTTCAGGTTGAATAAGGAGTTTGACATTATAACTTAAAGCAGATTCTCCTGCATAAACGCCGACGGTCAGCGGGGTTTTGGCTTTCATAAAGATATCACCGCCGTTTTCGATAATGAGATTTTGCGTCTGATCGATCAGATCATATCCTACAAATTCGGAAACCGCCCCGGCCACCGAAGCCATCGGTCCTACCCCACAGAGTCTTGATTTGGAGATCATGTCCCGGACAATTGGCGGCGCCAATCTGTCTTCAGGAATCGAAATAAGGGAAGTCCGGAATTCAGGATGGTTTTTTATATAAGATTCCAGGGCATGACGGTGCTGAATCAATGATTTTTTTGCCGCATCATCCAGATGGGTATCGGAACTGATCAACAAATCGCTCTCGGCGATTTTAACATTAAATGAAATAAGTTTCTCTTTATTAATTAAGTATCTATATGTTCTTTCCTCATGTTTCATATTACGTATTCAATCAAAGGCAAACTGACCATAGCACTATTCTCTTAACAATAAATCGTGGAGCCCTCCCCTAATATCCCGTCGGCTTCCCTCTTTAACCGGTCGCAGATTTCCAGGCGTCCGGAATCCCCCAGACGGACAATCGTCTCGCTTTTTCCATTAACAATGTGAACATAACCTTCACATTTTCCACGATATTTTTTAATCGCTTCGTTGAGCGAGATGATGCCTTCCGGCGTGATTTTGTCCGCGTCAATCATGAAGCGAACCTGTTTATAGGGATTTTCCAGGGCTCTGGCCAGTAAAATGACATCTTGGGCGATCACTTTCACCGATTCATCCCCGACGTCGATAACGCCATGAATGACAACCGGTTCATCCGCATGCAGGATTTCATAATGTTTTTTATAAATATCCGGCCAGAAAATGATATCCACCGATCCTTGCAGGTCTTCCAGAACGATATTACACATCATTTCCTTTTTTCTGGTCTGCCGCTCGGCCAGTGAACTGATCACCCCGGCAATGGTAATGGTATCTTTATCCTTTTTCTTTCCGACGGAACTGGAATCCGTATTGGTCACCAGTTTGAGCTTGTCGGCATATCCATGCAGGGGATGACCTGTAATATAAAAACCCAGAGCTGCTTTTTCGATGGATAAAAGCTCCTTGCGATCCCATTCGGGGAGATTGGGAATCTGAAAAGAAGATCCGCCCTTTTCTTTCGATGTCTCGTCCGCATCCAACTGATCGAAGATATTTGCCTGATTGCTGAGTAATTCCTTTTGTTTGCGCTGTGCTTCCTCCATAGCGGCATCCAGGCATTCCATCAGTGGACGACGATAATATCCGATCGAGTCAAACGCACCGCATTTAATCAGGCTTTCAATCACCCGCCGATTTACCTTGCGCAGATCGACCCGGCTTAAAAAATCCAGAAAAGAGGTAAATTTTTCGTCCTGGCGCATGGCGATGACGGATTCAATGGCCGCTTCTCCGACGTTTTTGATAGCGGCAAGTCCGAAGCGGATATGGTCACCGGAAATACTGAAATCCTTTTGGGATTCATTGATATCCGGCGGGAGAACGCTGATGCCCATTTCCTTGCAGTTGGACATATGCTTGATGATCTTGTCGCGGTTGTCTTTTTCGCTCGTGAGCAGCGCAGCCATGAATGCGACCGGAAAATGGGCTTTCAAATAGGCCGTCTGATAGGTGATCATGGCATAGGCGGCACTGTGCGATTTATTGAATCCGTATTCGGCAAACGCCTCCATCTGGTCCCAGATGGTTTTTGCTTTGTTTTCATTGATTTTCTGCTTTTTTGCCCCTTCGAGGAACTTTGGTTTTTCCTTTTCCATGTCCGCCGTGAGCTTTTTGCCCATGACCTTGCGAAGGGTATCGGCCTGGGCCATCGTGTAGCCACCGATGACATTGGCAATCTGCATGACTTGTTCCTGATACAGGATGATTCCGTAGGTTTCTTTCAGGATTGTCTCGAGCTGGGGCAGTTCATAGACGACTTTGGTCCTGCCCTGCTTCCGGGAGATATATTCCGGAACCATTTTCATGGGGCCGGGGCGGTACAGGGCGATCAGAGCGATGACGTCTTCGATGCAGTCCGGCTTCATGTTGACCATAATGTCTTTCATACCGGAACTTTCCAGCTGGAAGACGCCGTCGGTTTCGCCCTTGATGAGCAGCTGATACGTTTTGTGATCATCAAGCGGCAAGTTAGTGATATCCAGTTCGATTCCGTTTGATTCCCGAATGAAATTCAAGGCGTTTTTAATCACGGTGAGCGTTTTGAGCCCCAGGAAGTCAAATTTGGTCAGTCCGACTGCTTCCACGTCCTTCATGGAGTATTGAGAAACGATGTCGTCTTTCGGGGAAAAAAGAGGTACGCGTTCAACCAGGGGTACATCCGAGATGACGACACCCGCGGCATGGACGGAAGAATGCCGGTTGAGGCCTTCCAGAACCTGGGAAAGCACCAGGAGTTTATCGATTTGCGGATTCTTCCTGCGTTCCTCGGCAAAACGGGGTTCCATTTTAAAGGCTTCTTCTAAAGTGATATTGAGGACATTCGGCACCAGTTTAGCGATCCGGTCCACTTCACTGTAGGAAAGATTGAGCGCACGGCCCACATCCCGGATCACGCCTTTGGCAAGCATTTTTCCAAAAGTGCAGATTTGCGATACTTTGTCCTTGCCGTATTTATTCGTGACATATTTAAAGACCTCGCCACGGCGCTCCTGGCAGAAATCTACATCGATATCCGGCATGCTGATGCGGTCGGGATTGAGAAAGCGTTCAAAGAACAGTCCGTATCGGATCGGATCGATATCCGTGATCCGAATCGCGAAGGCCACCAGGGATCCGGCAGCGGACCCTCTGCCGGGACCGACGGGGATATCATTGTGCTTGGCATGCTTGATAAAATCGGACACAATGAGAAAATAACCGGCAAATCCCATTTTTTTAATGATTCCAAGCTCATCGTTGAGGCGTTTGCTGTAGATTTCACGAACGGTCTGTTCCGGCTCTTTCGCATAATTGAGAATGGCGGGCATCCGTTTGTCGAGGCCTTCGGTCGCCTTGCGTTCCAGGTGATCTTCGAGGCTTTCCTCCGGATTTTTGATTTCATATTTTGGCAGATAAAATTTCCCGAATTCAAACGTCAGATTACATCGTTCCGCGATGCTCACCGTATTGTCGACCGCTTCCGGTGTCGCCGCAAAGAGCGTCTGCATTTCCTCAGGGGATTTTACATAAAACTGCTCGGAGGACATGGACATCCTGTCGTTGTCTTCAATGGTTTTTCCGGTTTGTATGCATAAAAGAACATTATGCGCCTCCGCGTGCGAGGCTTCCAGATAATGGCAGTCGTTGGTGGCCACAAGCGGAATGGACAGTTCCCGGCTCAGTTCAATAAGGCCCTGATTGGCAACCGACTGATCCGGAATGCCGTTTTCCATAATTTCCAGGTAGAAATTGTCTTCCCCGAAAATGTCCCGGAATTCCAATGCGGCCCGTTTGGCTTCATCCATGTTTCCCCGGATGATATGGTTGGCGATTTCGCCGTGCAGGCAGGCGCTCGAAGCAATCAGGCCTTCGGAACACTCCCGGAGCAGGTCTTTATCCACACGCGGGCGATAGTAAAAGCCTTCCGTATGGGCGGCCGAAGTCAGCTTCATCAGGTTTTTATAACCCTGCATGTTTTTGACTAAAACGACCAGATGGCGCGTGGCTTCCCCGATGGAGGAGGGCGTTTTATCAAAACGGCTTCTGGGCGCCACGTAGAGCTCGCAGCCGATGATCGGTTTGATGCCGTTTTTATAGGCCTGTTTGTAGAAATCAACCGCGCCGAACATGTTGCCGTGATCCGTGATGGCTATTGCAGGCATTGAGAATGATTTGGCTTTTTTGAAAAGGTCATCCAGACGGATCATCCCGTCGAGCAGGCTGTACTGCGTGTGAACATGAAGATGTACAAAGTTTGCGTGTTTCATTTTACTAATCAAGCCAGTAATTCGGTGCTTCTTTGGTAATGATGACGTCGTGGACGTGACTTTCTCGCAAACCGGCGGAGGTGATACGAACGAAACGTGATTTCTCCATCAGTTCTGGAATCGTTCGGCAGCCGACGTACCCCATTCCCGCTTTCAGGCCTCCGATTAGTTGAACCAGGCTGGCCGAAAGAGAGCCGCGGAAAGGCACCCTTCCCTCGATTCCTTCCGGAACGGTTTTCAACGCCCCTTCTATATCATCCTGATAATACCTGTCACGGCTGCCCATCTTCATGGCTTCCAGCGATCCCATTCCCCGGTAGACTTTATAGCTGCGCCCCTGGAACAAAATGGTTTCTCCGGGGCTTTCCTCGGTACCGGCAAACAGGCCGCCGATCATAATGGCATGGGCACCGCAACCGATGGCTTTAACGATGTCACCGGAATATTTGATTCCGCCATCGGCGATCACCGGAATGCCGTGTTTGGATGCTATTTTATGAGCGTCACGGATGGCGGACATCTGTGCCACGCCAACGCCGGCAATAATTCGGGTCGTGCAAATCGATCCGGGACCGACGCCTACCTTCACCGCGTCCACACCCGCGTCGATGAGCGCCTTGGCGCCTTCTGCCGTGGCCACATTGCCCGCAATCAGCTCGCATTTGGGAAAATTGGCCTTGGTGGCCCGGATAGCGTCGAGAACTCCTGACGAATGTCCGTGCGACGTGTCGATCACGATCACGTCGACACCTGCCGAAAGAAGCGCTTCAATGCGCGGTTCGCGATCCAGGATGCCGACCGCCGCGCCGACGCGCAGGCGCCCCATCGAATCCTTACAAGCATTCGGATAACGTCTGATCTTTTCAATATCTTTAATGGTAATCAGGCCTTTGAGGAAAAAGTTGTCGTCCACGACCAGAAGCTTTTCAATGCGGTGCTTGTGCAGCAGCTTCTTGGATTCCTCCAGTGAAATGTTCGCCTTGACCGTGACAAGGTTATCTTTGGTCATGACATTGGCCACCGGTTGATCAAGATTTTCTTCAAAGCGCAAATCCCGGTTGGTCAGAATGCCGACGAGCTTCTGATTCTTAACCACCGGCACGCCGGAAATGGAGTATTGATGCATCAAAGCCAGGGCGTCGCTGACTTTGCGTTCCGGTTCGATGGTGATCGGATCAATCACCATCCCGCTTTCCGATTTTTTCACCCGGTCCACCTCGATGGCCTGGCGTTCAATACTCATATTGCGGTGGATGATCCCGATTCCGCCCTCCTGCGCCATGCAAATGGCCGTGCGGAATTCTGTCACCGTATCCATCGCCGCCGAAACAATCGGAATATTGAGCTTAATGTTCTGAGTGAGCTGCGTGGCCGTATCAACATCGCGCGGGAGCACATTCGAGTCCGCGGGAACCAAAAGCAGATCGTCAAAAGTCAGGGATTCTTTTACTACGTCGTCGAGCATTTTTTCCTCCGTCTCGGTAAAAATAGATTAACTGTTTTTGATAAAAAATTTTTCATTATTCACCCGGATAAAAAAGGGTCCGGTCTCACCTTCCGGTTCAATGAATTCGGCCAGTTGATAGTAACTGTTCCGCGTGAAGCGGGCTTTAAATACGCCGTTCCTAATACGGCAGTACATGACATTGTCCCTGCCGACCGACAGGGAATTTAAATCCAGCGTCTCCACACAATCGTCGCTTAAAAGAACGTCAATCATTTCATGACCGTTTGACGGCTCTTTCGTTTTATACACGGCTGTCACGACAAAAGCCGTATCTTCCACATCCAGATAGTAGATTTCTTCATTGAGTTCAACAAAATAGCGTCCGGACTCGTCGATTTTCAGATGTTGAAAGAAAACACACAAAATATCTTTGCGGAACATGTGCGCGCCACGGTAATACCAGATTCCGTCTTTATCAATTTTAATATCGCTTTGATCCATTTTTCTTCAAAAAACTTTCCTGCTGTCGAGTAATATGGTCACCGGACCGTTATTGGTCAATTCGATTTGCATCATTTCCTGAAATTTGCCGCAGGCCAGTTTCTTCACTTTCGGGGCGGCCTGCCTGACAAAATAGTCATACAATTCATTGGCCTGGGCGGGGTTTTCTGCCTTTACAAAAGACGGCCTTCGCCCTTTGACACAGTCGCCTAAAAGCGTGAATTGAGAAACCACCATCATCTCGCCTTCTATATCGTGAAGAGAGAGATTCATTTTGCCTTCTTCATCTTCAAATATTCTTAAATGAACAGTTTTTTCTAGAATATAATCGGCGTCTTGAACAGTGTCGCTTTTTTCCACGCCCAGCAACACCAGCACTCCCTGATCAATGAAGGAAAATTCCCGAGAATGGATTCTGACACAGGCCCGGTCGACTCTCTGAATGACTGCTCTCATGAAGCATCCCGCTTAAAAGTTTGGGCATGTTAGCAACAATTGCCGGAGTCTTCAAGCTCTTTCTGGAAAGAAACAGGACATCAAATCCTGCATGACAATTCTTTCGACTGGCTAAGCACGATGACATGGTTTTTTCCGGATGAAAGGTTTTAATATCCGCCAGGCAATACGTGGAAATCCATTCAGCCGGTGAAAGCAGCGATCTACCATTCCCCTTCCCTGCATAGTCATGCTGTGCTTTACAGATATCATCCTTCCTGTGAGTGAAAACAAGCCAGGAAACGACAGAAATATATTATCTTAAAGATTACCGATTAGTGGAGTATCTGTTTTGTCATAATCCATCCGGTATAGTGCAGCCGGGACATGTCAAAATCGTGTCGTTCCAGCATGGCCTGCTTGTACGTCTTTCCATCCGGTAGAGGCGGATTGCTATGGCCGCGCGGGAGCGGCCTGAAATTCTAGAAATGCTACGGCAGATAATGTTTTAAAATTAACCATCACACCCATCAATCTATTTGGTCTCCGAAATAGATAAAACTCTTTGCTGTGACCATTTCTTAAACAGGATAATTAATGCTCCGCAATACAGGAAAGTAAGTTTGTTTCTGAGAAATAGATATTTCCAATTGACATATATAATATTTATATATATACAATTGACATAGCGTTCATCGTGTTTTTTGTTTAGGAATAATTCGATGCCCTCTTAAACGTTGAATATTCCACGGTATAAACATATTTCTTTAGCCTTTTAGGAGGAGTTCATGTCTGTACGCTACGCTATTCTGGGCCTGCTTCACTACCGCAATATGCATGGTTACGAGATTAAACGTCACATAGAAAACCATTTCGGCAGTATGTGGACGATCAACTATGGTCAGATCTATCCGAACCTGAAATCTATGGAAGAAGAAGGGTGCATCACCCTTGACAATGTGACTCCCTCGGAACGCGGAGGACCGCATAAGAAGCTTTATGCGATTACCCCTATGGGACAAGAAAAGTTTAAAACATGGCTGGAAAGCGAAGAGAATACAAGGATATCTCTGCGCGATCCTTTTCTCATGCGGTTTATCTTTTTTGGCTTTGGCAATCAGGAACAGGCACTTGCCAACATCGACAACCAGCTTAAAATCCAGGAAAAACAATTAGAGAGTCGTCGGCAACACCTCAAGCGGTGGCAGGCGCGGGGAAAATATGTGCGCCTCGTTGCCGAGCTTGGTGAAGAATTTAACAGCGGGTATATTAAATGGCTCAAGCGAGCCCGGCAGGAAATAATGGATATTCAGGATGATTAAAAGAAAAGGCATACGGCTCTGCTGCGCCGGAAGAAAAAAACAACGGGCAAAATGATCTATCAACATCCCGAATGACTGAAGGTGTGGAAGTTCATACAAAACATAAGTAACGCATATATGTGGCGAGAACTATGATACACAGTGGAATTACTCTGGTTACCGGTGCTGCCGGGTTTATGGGCAGCTATGTTTTGGAATACCTTGTCTCTTTGGGGGTCGGTGTCCGGGCAGCAGACCGACCGCGTGAGGACACATCCTTTTTCGATAAAATGGAAGTTGAATATGTTCCCGCCGATCTGACGCAACCCGAGACACTGCCGCCAATGTTTGCCGGCGGCGTAGATCGTGTTTTTCATTTAGACACCATTAGCAATTTCTCCACCCCCTACGCCAAGCTTTACCCCACCAACGTCGTCGGCGTAAAACGATTTACTAAACTTGCCCGCGAGGCCGGTGTCAAGCGCTACATCCATGTCGGCTCAACGAGCGTGTATGGTCGTCCATACCAGGACGTTCCCTTCAGAGAAGAAGGTCCCCGCAATCCCCAGGATGAATACGGCAAAAGCAAACGATACAGCAAAGATGTTGTCTGGAAGCGCATCGCTGAGGGATTTGCCGCCGTCATCACCCTACCCTGCACCGTTTACGGTCCCCGTTGCAACGATGGTGCAGGCAAGACATTTTCGCGCCCCACATCCATAGCCGCGATTCCCGGCAACGGCCGGAAGCGGAAAAAATAAAGGGTGTCTTTTCTGCCGGACGCAAGCCGGTAGGCGGCACCTGTCAAAACGGAGGAGAGAAATGAATAAAGTTATGACAATGAAGGAGGCTGTGGCGACCCACGTCCAGAACAACGATTTTGTCTATATCGGCGGTTATATTTGCCGGACACCGTTTTCAGCCGTTCACGAAATCATTCGCCAGAAAAAGAAGGGGTTAACGATAACCCGGGGCAATGCCGCAGATGATTTCGATATGATGATCGGGGCCGGTGTCGTCCGGCGTTTTATTTCTACTTTTATCTCGCTGGGGGTATACGGCCTCGCCCGCTGCTACCGTCGTTCTCTGGAAAAATGTATTCCCCACAAGATAGAGGTGGAGGAATACACAAACCTATCCCTGCCGATGATGCTGATGGCCGGGGCGATGGGGATGCCCTTTATTCCCGTCAAGGATCTGCTGGGTACCGACCTCATGAAGATCAAGGGGTTTCTCGGAGAGAATAAATACAAGCTGATCGATTCGCCTTTTGACGGAAAGCCCGTCCTTGTCGTGCCTGCCCTTAATCCCGATGTAGGGATCATCCATGTTCAGCAGGCCGATGAAAACGGAAACGCCCAGATCTGGGGGATCGGCGGTGATTGCAAGTACGGTGCGAATGCATCGAAAAAGGTCATTGTTTCCTGCGAACGCATCGTCAGCCGCGAGGTGATCGGTAAGGATCCATCCCGGACTATTGTTCCGGACTTCAAGGTCGTTGCTGTTGTAGAGGAGCCCTTTGCTTCCCATCCCGGTTATACGCCGGGTTTCTATGACCAAGATTTCGGTTTTGGCTACCTCTACAAAGAAGCATCCGGCACAGAGGAGGGGTTTCATGCTTTCCTGAAGGAGTGGGTTCACGATATTCCGGATCGGGCGGCCTATATTCAGCATTTCATCGATCGGTTCGGCTATGCCGGTTACAAGAAACTGCAGGCCAAATTTGATTACGGATATCCAGTCAGTTATGAATATTAAAAGGAGAGTAAGAAATGAACGAACACCCGAATGACTATATCAAACCGGAACTAATGGCCTGCTGTGGAGCACGGGAAATCATGGACGGCGATGTCGTCGTCGTCGGGACGGGATTTCCGACTATGTCGGCCAACATCGCGAAACATACCCATGCCCCGCGGGCGGTCATGCTGCAGGAATCGGGCGTCTATGATGCCCGGCCCAGGCGTCCCGCCCTATCTGTCGGTGATGCCTGCCTCAATCCCGGAGCGGCCATGATTGGCGGACTTATTGATGTCATGGGCATGTTCCTCCAAGGCGGCTGGGTCGATGTGGGATTTCTCTCCGGTTCCCAGGTGGATCGCTATGGCAATATCAACACGACCTGCATCGGTCCCTATGAGCAACCGAAAAGCCGGTTGCCGGGGAGCGGCGGAGCTAATCCCATCGGGGCCATGGCGAAACGGGGCCTCATCATCGTCCAGCATGATCCGCGGCGACTCCCTGCCCGCTTGGATTTTATGACAACACCAGGATATATCGACGGGCCCGGCGCCCGGGAGAAGTTGAACATGCCACCGAAAACGGGCCCCAGTATCATCGTGACGAACAAGGCCATCCTGCGTTTTGACCCGGATACGAAGGAGGCCTATCTGGCAAGTTATCATCCCGGCCACACGGTTGACGAGATCCGGCGTTCTACGGGGTGGGATATTCAGGTGGCCGATGATATCCAAGAGACTGAACCGCCGCGGGCGGAAGAACTGAGCGTGCTTCGCGATATTCTTGATCCGCACCGGATGATCAAGATCTACGAGGGTAAGGGGTATGTATAATTCCGAGAAAAGAGGATACCAATGAATCATACGCAACAATTAGCAACATTTCTGGCGAAAATATCCTATGACGAATTGCCGTCCGCCGTTGTCCATAAAGCCAAACTCTGTGTTCTGGACTATGTGGCCAATATCTACGGGTCGCTGGAGCTGAATGCCGTAATGGGCGTAGCGGCATATATCCGCTCTCTTGGCGGACCACCATCAGTCACGGCACTGGGATGCGGTTTTAAAACTGACCTTCACCACGCCGCCTTTGTGAACGGGACGACTGCAGAAGCAATCGAGGCCCAGGACGGTCTGCGTTTCGGGGGGAATCATCCCGGTACTGCCGTTATTCCAGCCGCTCTGGCTATGGCGGAAGTAATGAAGCTCGGCGGAAAGGCCATTATCGAGGCTGTCGTTGCCGGTTACGAGGCGGCAAACCGGCCGGCTGCGGCTATGCACCCCTGGCATACACTGGGAGGTTTTCTTCCTACGGGAACCTGTGGGACCTTTGGAGCGGCGGCGGCTGTAGCGCATCTGAAGGGATATGATGCAGTCCTGATGCAAAATGCTTTGGGATGTGCCGGTTATCTAGCCCCTATCTCCATGGCCGAGCAGCTGATGGGCGGATTCACTGTCAAGATCGTTCAAGGCGGTCAGGCTGCGCTTTCTGGTCTGATGGCAGCGGGACTTGCCGAATCGGGGATCACAGGAGATAGGCAGGTACTCGAAGGATCAGACCTGAAGGGCGGGTTTATCCAGATTACCACCAAGGTGGATCCTAAGTTTGAAAAGCTCACGGAAGGTATTGGTGAGCATTACACGATCATGGATATCTACTTCAAACCCTACACGGCTTGCCGCCACACGCATGGTTCCGCTCAGGCGATACTGACACTCCTGAAGGAACAGCCGCTGGATATAGACGAAATCAAAGAGATCGATATCTTTACTTACGGAATGGCTGCGGTCGCCGTTGGAAAAGGGATTGCCCCGGGAGATACTTTTGTGAATGCGCAATTCTCAATTCCTTATGTCGTTGCCGTCTGCATTCTGGATGGTGCGCTGGGTCCGAAGCAACTCACCGAAAAGCGAATGGTCGATCCGAATCTTCTGGCCCTGGCGAGAAAGGTTACCGTCCGGATGGACGACGAGCTCAATAAGATATATCCGGAGAAGACCTCCAGCCGTGTGGAGATCGTCCTTGCGGATGGCCGACGACTCATCAAACAGGTCGATATTCCCAAGGGCGATCCGCGGGATCCCATGGAAGCCGCCGATCTGGCAGAGAAGGTCCGGTTTTTTGCCGGAGACAGGGATAGCGATAAAACTGAACGGATCATCGAAATGGTCCTCAATCTGGAAAATATTACTGATATCCGGGAACTGATTGAATTAATATGACCGGAAAAAATAATTTATCAGCGCAGATAAGGAGTTGAAAATGGATTTTTTGTTGAACGATGAGCAGAAGATGTTAGTGGAAACCCTCAAGACAATGGGGGTGCGTGAGAAGTTCAAAGAACGTGCGATGGAAATCGACCACACGGGCGAATTTCCTTATGACTTGCTGACGAAATATGCCGGCATGGGACTTCTGGGGATGACCCTTTCTCCGGAATACGGCGGCGGCGGACAACCGGCAATCAACGCCATCCTGGCCATTGAAGAGTTGGCAAAGTTCAGCCCCATGATCGCGTCGCCTGTCTTCGAATCCAATGTGGGACCAGTACGGGTAATCGATTTGTTCGGGACGGAGGAGCAGAAAAAGGCGATTATTCCCGATGTCTGCATGGGGAAGCGCAGCGTGTCCGTTTGCATGACGGAGCCCGAGGCCGGGTCGGATCTGACATCACTATCGACTAAAGCCGTGGAGGAAGGTGATTCTTACATTCTCAACGGACGAAAAGCCTTTATCACCGGTGGCGGTCATGCCAGCCACTACATGGTCTATACGCGTTTCGGCGAGATTTCAGGATACAAGGGCATCGGCGGCCTTTTGGTGGAAAAGGGCTCCCCAGGCTTCACGTTCGGCAAACAGGAAGAGTTTTTGGGTCTCCGGGGAATGCCGTCTTGCGAGTTGATTTTCGAGGATGTCCGGGTGCCGAAGGAAAACGTCGTGATCAAGGCCGGCGATTTTAGTAAACTCATGTGGTCGTTTGACATCGAGCGTTGCGGCAACGCAGCCATGTGTCTCGGTACGGCCGGTGGAGCGCTGCGGGAAGCCATTGCCTACGCCCAGACCCGCCAGGCCTTTGGGCGGCCCATATGCGAATTCCAAGCAATTCAATTTATGACCGTGGATATGGCGATGAAGCTGGAAGCAGCGCGGTTGCTGGTATACAAGGCGGTCGCCGGAGCCGGGCAAGGCCTGCCTTCTATCTACGAAGCGTCAATGGGAAAGTGTTACGCCAATGAGATGGTCATCGAAGTGACCAATATGGCCATGAAGATCTTCGGGGGCTATGGCTACAGCAAGGAATATCCGGTGGAGAGAATGCTCCGGGATGCCCACGCATGGGCAGTGGCCGGCGGTACGGTACAGATGCTGCGAAACACCATGGCCAGTGTTTTATACGGGCGGCGCTTCGATCAGCGCCGGGGAAAATAGACGTTTAGCCCATAGCGGTGTTGGATTCTGCGCAAATTCGATCTCGGGGGGAAAACAGCCTTATTTCGGTGACGCGTGCAATATATTTAAATGCATATGACTACGGTAAATTAAGTTTTAGATGATTAAATATCAAATACTCAAGAAGGAGGTGCGACGTTTCGGTGATGCGGGCAATATATTTAATGTATATGCGAATGCTAAATTAAACATCAAATACTTAAGAAGGAGGTGCAACGATGTATGATTTTGAAACTCCCCGATCAACATTTCAGTTCGTAAGTCCCAGAAGGATCGTTATGGGAGAAAACTCCATCACAAGCCTTGGGCAAATAGTTAAGTCGTATAAGGTAGACAAGTGGACCACTCCCCAAAGTCAA
>DDWS01000029.1:26128-63965 GCA_002347685.1 Syntrophaceae bacterium UBA2280 | reverse complement strand
GGACTTTTCTATTTGCTACTAACACAGAAAAATCCGATTTGCCGCTTGGGGGTTTTCTCTTGACTTCGCCTTTGGCAGTCTGTTACCGTCCACTATCTTTGGTGATGGTAAAGTGGGAAAACCCGCTTAACAAATAATTTGGAGGTCAGTATGGAAATCAAGAAAATATGTGTGTTGGGGGCGGGCTTGATGGGAAATGGGATCGCACAGGTCTGTGCCGCAGCAGGCTTCGAGGTCGCCTTGCGGGACATCGAGCAGCGATTCATTGACGGCGGAATGAATACGATTAAGAAGAACTTAAGCCGCGATGCGGAAAAAGGCAAGATCAGCAAAGAGCAGGTGGATGCGATTCTGGGACGAATCAAACCGACGCTGGATTTGAAAGAAGCGGCCTCGGACGCGGATGTTGTGGTGGAAGTCGTCATCGAGTTGATGGACCTCAAGAAAAAAGTTTACGCGGAGCTCGAAGAAGTGGTTCCGAAGCATTGCCTGTTTTTCACCAACACCTCGGGGTTGAGCATTACGGAAATGGCATCCATTACCCGGCGTCCGGAGCGTTTTATCGGCACGCATTTTTTCAACCCCGTGCCGGTGATGCGCCTTCTGGAAGTGATTCGCGGCCAGCAGACATCCGACGAGACGGTCGAAATCGCCAAAGCCTGGGGAAAGAAAATAGGCAAGGAAGTCGTCATGGTGAATGAGGCGCCTGCGTTTGTCGTCAATCGCATCCTCTGCTCTATGATCAACGAGGCCTTTTTTGTGCTGGATGAAGGGCTGGCAACGGCGGAAGATATTGACAAAGCCATGCAGCTGGGTTGCAACCACCCCATCGGCCCGTTGGCTCTGGGCGACCTGATCGGTCTGGACACACAGCTTCGGATCTGTGAAGGGATGCATCGGGAACTGGGGGATAAATACCGTCCGTCACCGCTTTTGCGGAAACTGGTCCGCGCCGGCAATCTGGGTCGCAAATCCGGCCGCGGCGTCTATGACTACAACAAGAAATAATCCATCACTAATATAATTTGCGGCGGCCGTCATGACCCATGTGGCCGCCGCTTTTTTTAGAGGAATCACTTCCACCGGGTGAAGAGGGGGCATCAGATGCTGTTTGCCGCCGATTTCAGCTTGGCGATGGTCTCGGCATAATCGGCTGTGCCGAAAACCGCCGCCCCCGCGACCAGTACATCCGCCCCGGCCTGCGCGATGGAGGCGATATTTTTCAGATTGACACCCCCGTCTACTTCCAGTAAAGGCTTTCGCGGCAATTTTGCCGTCATCTCACAGGCCCGTCTGATTTTGGTCAGGGAATTTTGGATAAACTGCTGCCCGCCAAATCCGGGATTGACCGACATGATCAAAAGCAGATCGATGTCAGGTAGAATTTCTTCAATGAGGCCAAGCGGTGTTGCCGGATTCAGGGACACCCCCGCCTTTTTCCCCGTCTTTTTAATCAATTCAATGGTCCGGTGCAGGTGGGGGGCCGCCTCCACATGGACGGTGATATAATCGGCGCCTGCCGCCGCGAAAGATTCGATATAGTGGTCGGGGTTTTTAATCATGAGGTGAACATCAAAGGGCAGCCCGGTGGCCTTTCGCAAAGCGCCGATGATAGCCGGCCCCATGGTGATGTTGGGGACAAAGTGCCCGTCCATGACGTCCACATGAATCCAGTCCGCGCCGGCTTTTTCCACCGCGGCGATTTCCGAGGCCAGTTTCCCGCCGTCGGCGGAAAGTATCGAAGGGGCGATCAGTTTCATGAAAGTTTCTCCTTTGTTAGAAAAATAAATATACCAAAGCACTGCGTCTGTCAACCAATAGAGGCTATTAGGCTGTAGACTGTTAGGCAATCAGACTATTAGGCTGTAGTCCTTTAGGCTGTTAGGATAATTGATAAGGCGCTTTGCGCCCATCCATTTATCCTAACAGCCTGTCAGCCTACAGTCTAATAGCCTATATTAGCCTTTCTTCTTGACATAGACATGGAAAATACTGAATATGCGCGCATGAGACTCGTTTATAACATCTTTCTGATCCTCGCCGCGATTCCGGGTCTCGTGTTTTTTCTCCTCAAGATGCTCATGACCGGCAAGTACCGCCACAGCTTTTTCCAGAAGCTCGGCCTGAGGCAAAAGCATCTTCTGGCGGATATTGGTGCCGGCAGGAGGACCTGGATTCACGCGGTATCGGTGGGTGAGGTGACTGCCGCCGTTCCGATTATCGCCGCTTTAAAGCACCAGGAACCCGGGGCGAAAATCATCTTTTCCACATCCACCGAAACGGGGCAGGGGATGGCAAAAAATCTGTCTCGCGATGCAGACGCCTTCATCTATTTCCCCCTGGACATTCCCCTGTGTGTCAACAGGATGCTGGATCTTGTCCGGCCGGATGTCTTTGTCCTGGTGGAAACGGAATTGTGGCCGAATTTTCTGGCCTCGTGCCGCCGGCGCGGCGTCGGGGTTGTGATGGTCAACGGCCGGATTTCTCCCCGCTCATTTGGAAAATACCGCCGCAGCCGTTTTTTCTGGAGGCAAGTGCTGCGAAACATTGATCAAGCCGGGATGATTACACAGATTGATGCCGACCGATTCCAGCAGATCGGAATGGATACTCAGAAAATCCAGGTTCTGGGAAATGCCAAGTATGACGCGCTTGCGGCCATGGCGTCGCCCGAACTGCGTGAGGATATCGCGCGGCGCTTCAAGATTACCCCGGAAGAAAGATTCCTTGTTGCGGGCAGTACCCATCCGGGTGAAGAAGAGATTCTTATTCGGGTATATCTTGCATTGTACAGGCAGGATCCGGGATTCCGTCTGATTCTCGTGCCGCGCCATATCGAGCGAACCAACGCGGTGCTTGATCTTCTGTGCCAAAGGGAGTTAAATGACATCATCACCGTCTCACGGATGCTGGGCGGCCAGGCGCGCCGGGGCGAAAGGGTCATCGTTGTCGATGTGATCGGCGAGCTTTTTAAAATCTATTCACTGGCGACGGTGGTCTATTGTGGTGGCTCACTGGTGCCCAGGGGCGGTCAGAATATTCTCGAGGCCGCGGCCTGGGGGAAGGTTATCTTTTACGGTCCGTCGATGGAGGATTTCAGCCAGGAGGCGGCACTGTTGGAGGATGCGGGCGCGGGCCGTCGTATAGCCGATGAGCAGGCGTTGCTCGAGGGTATCCGGAAAGTGATTGCCGATCCACAGGATCTGCAAGCGCGCGGTCAACGCGGTCAGGCCGTTGTCCGGGCGAATATGGGGGCGGCCGCACGTTACGCGGAGATGATTATTCATACGAGCCAAAGGCAAGAGACCGGAGGCTAACGGGTCAAAACAGGGGAGGTTCTTATGCTGAAAAAGTATGAGGCGTTGGCCGAGCAGGTCAACCTGACAGGGATTTATCTGGCGAAATCGGTGATTCATCGTTACCTTAACCGGACAAGCCTGATCCACTATTCGGAGCTTTCCAGGCTGCTGGGCTGTGAGGCCTTCGTCAAGCATGAAAATCACAATCCGACCGGATCGTTCAAAATCCGGGGGGCTCTGAATTTCTTTCATCATATGTCGAGCGAAGCGTCGGAAACGGGCATCCTTGTGGCTACCCGCGGCAATCACGGACTGGCCATGGCCTGGGCGGGACAATGGTTCAATGTGCCCTGTACGGTGGTCGTGCCGGAGGACAACAATCCTGAAATCAACAGAATCATCGAAAGCTACGGAGCGGAAGTCATTGTCCACGGAAAGGATTTCTACGACGCGCAGTCCTATTGCGACGAACTGGTGGACAGCGCGGGCTACTACTATGTTGAGCAGGGAAACGAGCCCGAGATCCTAAATGGCCATGGCACCATGGGCCTGGAGATTCTCGAGGATATGCCCCGGGCCGATGTCATCATCTGTCCGATCGGCGGCGGTGCGGGCTGCGCCTCGATTCTGAAAACCGCGCGCGCCATCCGGCCGGATATTGAGATTATCGGCGTCGAACCGGTGAACGTCCCATCCTTTTACAATTCCTGGAAAAAAGGAGAAATTGTCATTCTTGACGAAGCCCATACCGTCGCGGACGGCCTGGCCGCCAGAAGTGTCTTTCATCTGCCATATGTGATTCTTAAAGACACCATCAACGATGTCATACTGCTGACCGAAGACGAAATTCTCGAAGGCATCCGTATGGCGCTTGCCACCACGCATAATCTGGCCGAGGCCGCGGGCGCCGTTTCCCTGATGGCGGCTTATAAAATCAGGGATCGTCTTGCGGGGAAAAAAGTAGTCATGGTGCTGTCCGGCGGCAACCTGAATATGGAGACACTCAAGACAGCCGTCGGCTGTTGATTTGCCGGTGAAGCCTCGTCAGCCGGATCAGGCGAAATGAAGGGATTGCGGGATGGATTGTCCGTCCTGCCGATATGAAAGAAGATTCAGCGTGGGCCGCCGAAAGGACGTTCCACCTTCTGAAGAATGAAAAGACACAAAGGAGTTTCATAGTATGACGCAACCGACAACAGGACTTCCCACCGATTTTATCCGTGACATCATTGACGACGATCTTCGCATAGGCCGGCTCAAAGGACAGGTGGCAACCCGTTTTCCACCCGAGCCCAACGGCTATATTCATATCGGGCATGCCAAGTCAGTCTGCCTCAACTTCGGCCTTGCCAGTCAGTATCAGGGAACCTGCAACCTCAGATTAGACGATACGGACCCGACCGGTGAGTCGATGGAGTATGTGGAATCCATCATTCGTGATGTCCACTGGCTGGGCTTTGACTGGCGAGACCGGCTTTATTACGCCTCCGACTATTTCGAAAAGCTCTATCAGTTTGCTGTTGAACTCATCAAAACCGGCAATGCCTACGTCTGCAGTTTGAATGCCGATGAGGTGCGGGAGAACCGGGGAACGTTTACCGAGCCCGGCCGGGAAAGTCCCTTCCGCAACCGTTCGGTGGAAGAAAACCTGGATTTATTTTCGCGGATGAGAGCCGGTGAATTCGCAGACGGCGCTCATGTTCTGCGCGCCAAAATCGACATGGCCGCGCCCAACATCGTTATGCGGGATCCCGTCTTGTACCGCATCAAGCGGGAACCTCACTATCGGACGGGAGCCCAGTGGGTTATTTATCCGATGTACGATTTTGCCCACTGCCTGTCCGACGCCCTGGAGGGCATCACCCATTCGATTTGCACCCTGGAGTTTGAAAACAATCGTCCCCTGTACGACTGGATCGTTGAGCGGCTGATTCCCGAAAACCGCCCCAGGCAGATTGAATTCGCCCGTCTCAATTTGAGCTACACGGTCTTGAGTAAAAGACGTCTTATCGAACTGGTAAAAAAAGGCTATGTGCAGGGGTGGGACGATCCGCGCATGCCCACCGTGACGGGTATGCGGCGGCGGGGATACACGCCGGAAGCCATCCGTAATTTTTGTGCTCAGATCGGTGTGGCGAAAAACGACAATCTGATTGATGTCTCCCTGCTGGAACATTGCGTCCGCGAGGATTTAAATGAGCGGACCCCGAGGGTGATGTGTGTCTTGAGGCCCTTGAAGGTTGTGATCGACAATTACCCGGAGGGTCAGGAAGAACATTTCGAATGCCAGAATCATCCACAGCGCCCGGAACTGGGAGTAAAACAGGTTTCCTTTTCCAGAGTGCTCTATATTGAGCGCGACGATTTTATGGAAGATCCACCCAAAAAATATCATCGCCTCGGACCGGGGCGGGAAGTCCGTCTTCGCAACGCCTATGTCATCAAATTCGAAAGGATGGTGAAAGATGAGGCAAGCGGCGAAGTGGTCGAACTGCACTGCACCTATGCTCCGGAAACCTTAAACGGGCCGCCGGCAGATGGCCGCAAGATTCAGGGCGTGATTCACTGGGTTTCAGAGGCGCATTGCGTGCCTGCGGAAGTGCGTCTGTATGACCGGCTGTTCAGCATTGAGGATCCGGGCGCCGAAGAGGATTTTATCAATGATCTGAATCCGGATTCTCTGAAAATCCTGACCTCCTGCTATGCTGAGGCGAGCCTGGAGAAGGTGGCGCCGGGAAGCCAATATCAGTTCGAAAGGCTGGGATATTTTTGCGTCGATCCGGATACAGCATCCGGTCGGGCTGTGTTTAACCGGAT
Source organism: Syntrophaceae bacterium UBA2280 (assembly GCA_002347685.1). Classification (GTDB taxonomy): domain Bacteria; phylum Desulfobacterota; class Syntrophia; order Syntrophales; family Smithellaceae; genus UBA8904. Next base: position 57,849 of record DDWS01000029.1, on the reverse strand, counting down.
TGTACCGCTTCGGGATTCCTGGACGAGGATTACCGCGGGAGACAAGAAGTAAAAATTGGCTGGGGAATAAGGATTCGAACCTTAATTCACGGAGTCAGAGTCCGTTGTCCTACCATTGAACGATTCCCCAGCAGGGGATTGCTAAAAAGAGATGCCAACCACTCCGTTCGCTGATGCGGCAGTCTGCTCAAAAGCGCGCTCTATATAATGCGATTGATTTTGGATGTCAACCATTTTTCTTTTTGCAATATCAGACGCCTGGCGGATAGGCCATCGTCATACCTGTCGATTGGCGACCAATTGAGCAAAATGCTCAAACGAGCGATTGTAGGTTTTTTCAGCGTCTTCAGGAAAGAAGCACCCCGGCAATTGCCTTTTGGGCAGGTGATAGGCGATGCAATCGCAACAGACGCCTTTCCGGCTGCACGGATCGTAGGTGCAACGGCACTGATTCAGGTTTATTTCCTTTTTGCATTCCATGTTCAGCCGCTTCAGTTTTCCGTCTTCATCACCACGAGCGCATCCACCACCACAGGTTTTGCCCCCGCGAGGATAACCGGGTTGAGGTCGATTTCCATGATGCTTTCAAAGTCCAGGCCGATCTGCCCCAGGTTGATGAGCATGCGGGCCAGAAGGTCCGTATCCGCCGCCTCCATACCGCGGACGGCGTCGAGGATTTTTCTTCCTTTGATGTCCTGCATCATGTCCCGGGCGTCTTGCATTTCAAGCGGTGCGCGGCGGAAGGTGACATCCCGCAAGATCTCCGTGAAGATACCGCCCAGGCCGAACATGACACAGGGTCCGAACTGCGGGTCGCGGGTGAGTCCCATCACCAGCTCGCGCCGGCCTTTGATCATTTCCTGGACCAGAACGCCGCCTTCAAAACCCGCAAGACCGGCCATGATTTCGGTGAACGCTTTCTTGGCCTCTTTAACGGTGCGTATGTCCACATGGATCAGCCCTTTTTCCGTTTTGTGGGCAACCTCGGCCGAGCAGCCTTTCATCACCAGCGGGAAACTGATTTTTTCAAGGGCTTTGTCCAGATCCATTTTCTCTTTGATCAGAATTTCACGCGTTACGGGGATATCGTAGGCGGCGAGGACTTTCTTGGCCTCGTATTCTGAAAGGTTTGTACGCTTTTTGCGCAGGGCACTGCTGATAATTTTAGCCGCTTTGTCTGTTTTCATGATTTCTGCCTCCATAATAGATGTTGACGTTCGCGATTGCCCGGATGGCGTCATGCAGCTCATCAAAAACAGGGATGTCGCGGTCAATATATTCCTGTCTGGCCATGGCAATCATTTGGGTGATTTCCATATTGCCCAGGCCTCTTTTCGCGTTGGGAAGTACGGCGACAACCGGTTTGCCGGTGCGGTCCACAACGTCACGGACCGCCTCCGCCAGTTCCCGGAAAGGCACGACTTCCGCGATCGGCTTATTGAACATCCGGGCGATAGTACCATAGTGAAAAAGTAGTGAAACGATGATTTGCAGTTCAACTTGTTCATCTTCCGCCGCCGCCAGCAGGACTTCTTTGAGGATGGGTGGCGCGACAAAAGGATTGGCGACGTCAACGGGATTGAGGGCGCTCGATCCCGGCCTGGGAAGATGATCGCCGATGCGCGCTTGAAGATCGTCGGAAAAAGGCGGGACACCGATGCCATAAGTTTCGGCGATGTCGCAGGCGGTAACGCCGATGGCGCCGCCCCCGCCGACAATGGATATCGACTTGAAAGCCCTTTGTGGCAGAAGCGCGAATGCCATGCTGGCCTGCGCCAGTTCGTCTTTATTATGTACCTGAAGGGCGCCTGCCTGCTTCAGAACGGACTGCCAGATCACGCGGCTTCCGCCCATAGAGGAGGTGTGGCTGGCAACGCTTCGGGCGCCTGCCTGCGACAGTCCCCCCTTGAGAACAATCACCGGTTTTTTACCTGCTGCGGCCTTAATTTCGCGGAAGAATGTGTCGCCGTCGTTGATTCCTTCGATGTACATGGAGATCACCTGCGTTTCCGGATCATCTTTCAAGTAATGCAGAAGATCGGTTTCCCTCAGATCCGTGCCGTTGCCGAAACTGACAACCTTGCTGAACCGGATGCCCATCCACCTTGCCGCGTGAGCGAAGTCGATAGCCATACCGCCGCTTTGAGCCAGAAAGGCTACGGGACCGCTGATGCGGGAGAGATCTGGTCCCGGAAGCATGGTCAGTCCGCTCTTCGGGCAATAGATACCGAAGCAATTCGGCCCGACGACGCGTATCCCCCTGGCAGCGATTTCTTTAAGTTGCAAGTCGAGCTGTCTTCCTTCCTTAGTTCCCAGTTCGCTGAAACCGGAAGAAAGAATCTCCGCGCCGGCCGCGCCCTTTTTCCGGCAGGCTTCCAGCGCCTCCGGCACGAGCCTTGCCGTCACGGCGATGATGGCAAAGTCGATTTGCTCCGGGATGTCCTCGATGCGCCTGAAAATATTCAATCCTGAAATCATGCCGCCTTTCGGATTGACGAGGAATATCTCTCCTTCGAACCCCATGGCGGAAATGGCCCGATACATTCCTGCACCGAAGCCGCCACTGCTTTCATCCGCGGAAACGCCGACGATGGCGATGCGCTTTGGATGAAAAATTCTTTCAAAATCGGTCTTGAAGCCATGCGCCTTACCGGCGTCGGTCATTTTTTTTGTTTTTTGAAGCATCTTTTGTCTCCGTGGGTACCCGTATTATCTTGCATACCAAACCTAAAAACCGGGTATTTATTTTCGGATGTCTTTGAGCATCCTGATGAAAAGCTGCCTTTCTTCGACACTGAATGCTGAAAGAACCTCCTGATCAACTTCCAGGGTGTCTTTGAGGAATTTGTCCCGGCATTGGCGCGACTTATCTGTCAGTTGGATATTCAGGACGCGTCTGTCGGCTTCCACGGCGCTCTTGATAACCCATCCGTTTTCCGCCATCCGATCCAAAACGCCCGATAAAGTGGCGCTGTCCAAGCTCAGGCGCTTTCCCAGTTCTCCGGCGGAAAGACCTTCCTCCTCATACAGAGCATGCAACACCAGCGCCTGCATGGGTGTCAGACCGTAAGGCAGCAGGCGTGATTTAAACGTGCCGTAAACTTTCTGATTGGCTTTGCTCAAGATGAACAAAATGACGTCCTGGTAGCGGATCAAAAAACACCCATCCATATTATTTAGTATGCAAGATAAATAAACAGGCAGGCGAAGTCAAGAAAATTTTTTATAGCACGCGCGGCAGGATTCGAACTTGCGACCTATTGCGGGTGAAGTTCACAGGCCCTCTAGCCTCTGCGCAGTCCGTCAAGAAATCGATCCAGTGTCTCCATGTAGAGAGATTGATATTCGCCCATCGCCAAAATGGTTTTTTCCAGTTTTTTGAGCTGGATCATTCCATGGAAGGCGCTCCAGAGGATAATAGCCTGCCGCCTGGGATCAAGGGCTTTGAAATATCCTCTGTCAATGCCTTCGCGAATGGCTGCTGTGAGCGTGAAGATGCTGGCATTGCCATGCGAATCAATTTTGTTTTTCAAATCCGGAGGAAAGATCGTTTCCGGCGACGCTAGAAAGTAATTGATGATATCGAAATAATTTTTATGTTCTTCGCTGAACCGCAGATAGGCCAGGGCGATCGATCGAACCTTCTCTTCCGGCAGTGATTCACTATCCACTGACTGGTGAATCGTCTGATGGAGCAGTTCCAGTCCTTCGACCTGAAGAGCCGCGAAGAGTTCTTCCTTATCCTTAAAATAAAAATAGATTGCCCCGACGCTCAATTCGGCGCGTTTCGCAATCTTATTGATGGATGTCGCATTTAACCCCTTCTCCAGGAGAAGCGACCTGGCCGCGTCAAGGATATCGCTCTTGCGCTGTTCTCTTTCTCTTTCCCGTCTTTCCTTGGCACCCATAAATAATGTAAACCCTCCAGATATTTTACTCCCTGTCCGGGATAATTTTTGCGGCCGGCATCATCTGATCCATAGTCAATCAAAGATATTTTTCCCTCACGATTCTTCTGCTTTATATTCGGTTGACTTAAGCGGATCGATCAGTTTATATTTCCTTACTGTCTGAGAGCGAACGGCCTGACGGTAGGAAAACCCGGCATTCAGGAGACACTGAACGTGACCCAACGATTTGAGCTCATCTACGGCTTCGTCCACTGCCGCGGTAAAACAACCTATCACGCGGGCTTTGCAGATACGCAAGAGGAAGCCGAAGCGTGGGTTGCAAATCATCAGGAAAGCACATCCCGAACGGTGAAAGCGCCTCCCGAAGATCCCATACGCTCCTGCAAAGCTCAATTCTGCCCTCTCAAAAGACAAAAACCATGGTTTGCCGCCATACCTCACCGCTAAAATTCCTCACCAATGCGCAGCATCACTTTCACAGCCAGTCCCGTTTCAATTCTCTCCCGATAAACGACGGGCAGGTGTTCCAGGGGGACATCATCAGAGATAAGCGGTCGCGCGTCCAGAATGCCTGCCGCCATCCAGTCCAGGCACTGGATGTTTTCCTGATGGGTGTTGGAGATGGAAGCGGTCAGGAGGATCTCCTTGAGGTTCATCAGGTAGGGTGCCGGGATTTCCAGAGGCGTGAAGATCACACTCACGACGCATACCTGTCCGCCGTCCGCCGCGAGCGTGAATGCGCGGCCAATATTGGCTGTTACACCGGCGCATTCAAATGCCTTGTCAAACCCCCCCGGAACAAACGCCATGACCTGCTGGTTGAGATCCTTATCGTCAGGATCGAATGCATGATCCGCTCCATACAGGAGGGCAATCTCTCTTTTGGCCTTCACCGGTTCGAGAAGCACGATAGGACCGTAACCGAGGAATTTAAGGAGCTTGACGGCGCACAGGCCGATGGGTCCCCCTCCCATCACCAGGGCGGACCCCTTTATATCTCCCGTACAATGAATGGCATGCAGCGCAGCGGCGAAGGTTTCCGCCAGGGCGGCATTGCGGGAATCGACTCCTTCCGGGATCGGAATCAGCATCTGCGGATAGACTTTGACATATTCGGCAAATCCGCCGGGTAGGTCGCCAATCCCTGCGGTCCTCCGGTTCACCCGGCAGAGGTGCGGCTTCCCTTTCAGACAATTGGCACAACGTCCACAGTAGGTCGGACGAATACAAACCCTGGTTCCCGGCGGCGGTCCGCAGGCGTTGTTACCGCTTTCAACAACAACGCCGCTTATTTCGTGACCCAGGATATAACCCTCGGGCAGAAGGCCGCCCGCCACCAAAGAATGGTCGGAGCCGCAAAAACCCGTATTGGCCACGCGAACTAAAACTTCATCGGCCGCTATTATGTAATCGGGAACCTCTTCGTAAATAAGACCCTGACCATGACGAAATACAACGGCTTTCATTGCAGACCTCTTTCCATTCTATTGTACTGCTGATCTTCACATTCAAGGTGGATCTGTTTCACTTCGTCCATGCCCTTGAGGTGAAATAAACAATCGCTGAAAAGGGCTTGAACGACCAAACCGGAAAAGCAGCGTCATGGCGTGTCTTCCGCAACTTCCCCCTCGGGTATTTTTCTTCGTGAGAAGATGAATGCAGCGGCGAGTCCCGCGATGATATGCCAGGTGCCCCACCATGCCACGAGGATCGCCATTCCGCCAAGACCGCCGAAGAAGTTGAATACGAGCACGAGTCCCAGGGCGGAGTTCTGTATTCCCACTTCGATGGAAACTGCCCTTGAATCGCGCTCATTGAGGCGCAGGAGCTTCGCCGCCCACCAGCCGGTGTTCAAGGCGAGCAGGTTATGCAGGAACACGGCCACAATGACGATATTCACATAGCTTACGAAGTTTTGCCAGTTTGCCAGCAGCGCACCGGCAACGATGATGATGAAGAAGACCAATGAAAAAATCTTGAAGGGGCGGCGCACCTTATCCGCGATGCCGGGAAAGATGCGCGACAGTGTCATTCCTAATGCAGTCGGGATGCCGAGTATGATAAATATGGTGACAAAGACATCAAAGGGGCTCAGGCTTACCTCTCGAAGTATGGCGTCCGTCTCCGGGTTGAGCCCGCCCCATATCGCAAGATTAAGCGGTGTCATGACGATCGCGAAGATAGTCGAAACGGCGGTCATGCTGATCGACACGGCCGTGTTCCCTTTCGCAAGGTAGGTGATGATATTCGAAAGGTTGCCCCCGGGACAGGCTGCCACCAGGATCATTCCGAGCGCGATTGACGGCGCGGGCTTGATAAGCAGCACAAGCAGAAAAGTTAAGGCGGGCAGGAGGATGAACTGCGCAAAAAGCCCGACAGCCGGCGCTTTCGGTTTAACGAATATCCTTTTGAAGTCATCCAGTTTCAGGTCAAGGGCGACTCCCAGCATCATGAAACCGATTGCCGCATTGATGATGAAAAGTCCCTGGGGGCTGAAATTCAATCTCACTTGATCCAGAGCAGCTGCATCCATACATGTCCTCCTAAGTGGCGATATGCCCTGTTGCTTAGTTGCACTTGTATCCACCGAGATTGGCCAGGGCCACACTGCCCGGGCTGATCACGGAAGGATCCACTTTGACGTTGACGCAGGCCGTCTTTCCGGAAGCGAAGGCCGCTTCCAGGGCCGGCCGGATATCTTCCGGCTTTTCCACACAAATCCCGAAGCCGCCCATCACTTCAACCATCTTATGGTAATCGACCCACCCCAGCTCCGTACCGTTCGGGATATTGTGCCCGAGGCGCAACTGCTGGCTGTGCATAATCATGCCCCAGGCCTGGTCGTTGCCGATCACAACAACAATCGGCAGCTTTTTACGAATTGCCGTATGGAACTCCATGAAGTTGAAGCCGACAGACCCATCGCCCATGATGACAAGAACACGCCTGTCCGGATGATTCAATTTGGCGGCGTTGCCATAGGGAATGCCTACCGCCAGGCAGCCGTAGAGGCCGTAGTCCAGGTAAGTTCCGCCCCTGCGGATGGTTCTTGTCATCCCCATCCAGGTTGAGGTATCACCGCCGTCGGCGACGACGATGTCATCCTCCCGATCCATGAAATCGTTGACCTCTTTAGCCAGCCTCATGGGATGAACGGGCATGGTGTCGCATTCCCACATCGCCTTGGCATCTCTCTTGCCGTCGCGGTCGGCATTCCGGACGACTTCAACCCAGGGTTCGTATTGTTTCAGCAAGGTTGCGCCAAAGGCTTTTTCATCCAGAATGCCATTGAGCTCAGCGAGAAATGCTTTTGCATCGCTGATGATACCGAGATCAACCGTGCGGTTACGTCCGATTTCATCGGGCGCTATGTCCACCTGAATGAATTTCGCATTCGGGGGAAAGATGTCGCCGAAGATGTAAAAGAGGCTGATACGGCCTCCGATGAAAAGAACGAGATCGGAACTCATCAGGGCCAACATGGCCGCGCCGGGCCTGATGGCCAGGGAGGACTCGAAACACAGAGGGTGTGTATCGGGTATGACACCCCGTCCTGCTCCCGCTGTGAAGGCCGGTATGCCCGTTTTTTCAACAAATTCTATGAATTCTTTTCCCGCATCGGAATACCAGATGCCGCTCCCGCCAATGACAATGGGATTTTTTGCCGCCTTCAGCAGATCCACGACCTTTCTTGTATTTTCCCGGTCAACAGGTTTGGATGTGATCATGGTGTGCATTCTCCGGACTTTTGAAGGATCAATGGTGGCATTCAGCACATCGCAGGGGAGTTCCAGGTAGACAGGGCCGGGCCTTCCGCTCATGGCCGTCCGGAAGGCCATATCGATAAATTCGGGGATGCGTTCCGGAATATGGCAGACAAAAGCCTTTTTGACCATCGGTTCAATAACGGGGAGCTGGCTCATGTCCTGGAGATCCAGTTTCTCTACACTCTCCAGGCCTACACAACCCGCAATGAGGATGATCGGGGCGTTGGACAGCCTGGCGCTGGCGATTCCGCTTAAGGCATTGGTAAATCCCGGTCCCGCTGTGACCATGACCACCGCCGGCTTTCGGTTCATCCTGGCCCAGGCTTCGGCCATAAAAACCGCTGCCTGTTCATGGCGTGTGTCAAAAAGGGTGATGCTTGAATTTTCCAGAAACTGATAGATAGGGGTAATATGCCCGCCGCTTAAAGTAAAAATAAAATTCACGTCCCTTTCGATCAGGGCTTCCGCGGCAAGCTGGCCGCCAATTATTTTATCCATAAGATATCCTCCTGAAGCATAATGTTGTTTGTTATAATTCCATGCACTGACCACCGTCGATATTGATGGCCTGTCCTGTTATGTAACGCGAGGCATCGGAGGCCAGAAACACTGCCAGGCCTGCGGCATCAGTGGGAAGGCCGATGTATCCCAGGGGGATCGTTTTGCACATCTCTTTTTCCCGATCCTCAATTGTCGAACCGAAAAAAGACGCCTCCAATCCGAAACGCCACTTTTCCAGATCCGTCGCAATCTGCCCCGGACAAATGGCGTTGACCCGTATTCCGGCGCCCCCCAGTTCCCTGGCCATGGTTTTGGTCAGCATGATGACCCCCGCCTTGGCCACGGCGTAAGCACTGTTGAAGATGGGGGGTACCTTGCCTGCCCGTGAGGCTGTGTTGACGATCGATGCCGGTTTGCCCGTCATCATGGGGATAACAGCCCGCGATATGCGGAAAACGGAAAACAGATTCACATCGATCGTTTTGATCCAGGCCGCTTCATCATAGCTCAAGACCGTATTCGGGACGCCGAAGGATGCCCCCGCGTTATTGAAAAGAATATCGATGTGGTCGAAAGTGCCTTGAACCGCTCGCATCATAGAGGCGATGGCGAGGCTGTCCATAATATCCACAGCCACGGCCAGAGTTCTTACGCTATACTTCTTTCCCAGGTCGGCGATGATGTCGTTCATTTCTTCTTCTGTTGCAGATTTCAGAGACTCTCCCGGGACAGGGGGTTTCCCCAGATCAGCGATAATGATATTGCAGCCGTAAAAGGCCAGCTTTTCAGCCATGGCGTAACCAATGCCGGTCTTTTTGCCTGCTCCCGTTACAATGGCGGTTTTTCCCTTCAAATCTTCATAAGTCATTGACGCCTCCTTTGTACCAGTTGTGATGATCCAGATGAGCGTACTTGGGCAGCAGACGGGTCGGCAGGGCCAGTGCATCCTTTCTGAAGGGCGGGGCCAACTGCATACCGTCCACCAGGAATTCCAGTACAGTGGGTTTGCGGCTTTTGATACAGGAAACAAAGGCTTCCTGAATATCCTCAACACGATCCACCCGCACGCCGTTGGCGCCCATGGCTTTTGCCACAGGCACGAAGCTCTCAGGTGTGGGAATATCCACGCCAATAAACCGATTGTTATAGAAGTCGACCTGGTTCTTCGCCTCGGCTCCCCACCACATGTTCCGAAATACGCAGGCCACAACGGGCAGGTTGTGCTCGACGGCGGTGCTGACTTCGTGAAGACTCATGCCCCATGCGCCGTCACCAATGATGGCAATGACCGGTGAGTCAGGACAGGCTATCTGTGCCCCCAGGGCTGCCGGATAGGCAAAGCCTGTGTTGCCGAAGGTGAGCGCGGCAATATGCCGCCGGGACTGATTGAACTTGAGGTAGCTGTTCGCCGTCGAGGCGACATTCCCGATATCGGTGGTGACGATGGCATCGTCCGGGAGAGCCCTGGAAATTTCCAGGAGGACCCGGCGGGGATTGATGGGATTGCCGTCAACCATGGCTAAATCGACTATTTCCTTTTCCCAGATCTGCTTTTCCTTCTGTACTGCTTCCAGGCGTCTGGCATCTGGTTTGCGGCTTGCGTCCATGGCTTTCAGACGCTTCAGGATTTCCACTGTCGCGTCTTTTGCGTCGCCGATGATGCCCACCTCAATGGGATGGGTCCGGGCAATGTGTTTCGGGTTAATGTCGATCTGGATGATCCTGGCGTTCTCCGGGAAGTAGTTGATGTCATACTGGGGCAGGGTCCCGAAGACGGAAAGCCTGGTCCCGATGGCAAGCATGACATCAGCCTGGGCCAGGGTTTTCATGGCCGCTTTGGAACCCATATAGCCGATGGGGCCTACGGACAGGGGATGATTTCCGTAAAAGGCGTCATTATGGAGATAGGTCACCGCCACGGGCGCCGTCAGGTGTTCAGCAATGGCCTTGACGATGGTGAGGGCGTCGGCATCAACAACCCCCCGGCCGGAAACGATGACGGGATTTTTTGCCGAGGCAAGAAGCTCGGCGGCCCGGTCAAGGCTCTCCTGATTGCCGCAGCCGCGCGCGTCCACCCGGTACTGTGAAGGCTTGAGGATCCGTTCCTCGAGCTCACCGTAAAAATAGTCCCGGGGGATGTCATACAGAACGGCGCCCCGCTCGGCATAGGCGATGCGGAAAGCTGTTCTGAGACAATCGGCAACCCGCTTGGGATGAGGCACGCGAACAACGGCCTTTGTGACAGACTTAAAGACAGACATCTGATCGCACTCCTGGAATCCGTCCCAGCCGATGGTGGGCGTCCCGGCGGATGGCGAGATGATGACAAGCGGCGTATGACCCATGTTGGCCGCTGCCACGGAGGTGACCATGTTGGTGATCCCGGGACCATTCTGACCCGTAATGACGCCGCATCGCCCGGAAATGCGGCAGTAGGCATCTTCCATATGTCCCGCGCTTTGTTCATGGCGGACGGGGATAAATTTGATCCCCGCCGCGGGAAAGAGATCAAGCATGTCCATAAAAGCGGAACCTACGATGCCGCAAACATGATCAACACCTTCGGCAAGCAATGTTTCGACAATCGCTTCGCTGGGTGTCATTTTTACTTTTTTCATTTTTTCAATCCTCCGTTTTATTCATAGCTGATTGTTTTGCTGTCATGCGTTCCTTTTCCGAAGCGCCCCTGTCAATATTTTTGCAACACCGCCCGTGTCTCCTGAGCGATCATCTTTTCTTCATCTGTCGGAACAACGAGGACCTTGACCAGGGCCGTTTCCGCAGAGATCTCTCTTTCGCCATTGCCGTCAATATTTTTATCCTCGTCCAGAGAAATGCTAAGCCAGGAAAGAAAAGCGCAGATTCGACGGCGCATCTGCGGCGAGTGTTCGCCGATTCCCGCGGTAAAGACCAGAACATCGAGACCGCCTGCGGCCGGAATCAGGGAACCAATTCCCCTGGCCACACTGTAGGCATACACCATAAGCGCCAGGCGGGCCCGTTCATTGCCGAGTTCGGCTTCTTTTTCCAGATCGCGAAAATCAGGAGAGATGCCTGAAATGCCTAAAACCCCACTCTTCCGATTCAGGATATCCATTGTCTGCGGAAGAGAAATGTGTTCTTTCTCCACAAGGAAAGCGACGACAGCCGGGTCAATGTCGCCGCAACGCGTGCCCATGACGAGACCCGAAACGGGCGTAAATCCCATGGAGGTATCTTGCGATTTCCCATAGGCCACGGCGCAAAGACTGGATCCCGCTCCCAGATGGCAGGTGATGATCTTTAAACTCTCGATCTTGTGTTGCAGGATTTCCGCTGTCCGGCAGGCGACATACCGATGTGAAATTCCATGAAAGCCATACCGGCGGACATGATCCTCCATGTAATATTGATAAGGGATCGCGTAAGTGTATGCGTAAGCGGGCATCGTCTGGTGGAAAGCCGTGTCGAAGACGGCCACCTGAGGCACGTCGGGAATGAGCCTTGTGCAGACATCGATTCCCATCAGATTCGGCGGGTTATGGAGCGGTGCGAGTTTCTTGGTTGACTCGAGGGCTTCCCGTGTTGGGGGATCAACGATGACGGAGGTGCGGAAATGCTCGCCCCCGTGGACGACACGGTGTCCGACACCGTCGATTTCGTGAATATCTGACAGAATTCCCCGTCTGCCATCCACAAGAAAATTCAGCAGGGTATGCACTGCCTCATGATGATCTTTCAGAGGCGTTTCGTTTAGAAAAGTTTTCCGTCCTTTTACTTCATGTCGGAACAAGGCGTCGGGCAGGCCGATACGGTCCGCCTGGCCGCGGGCCATGATTTCGTTTCCTTCCATTTCGAAGAGTTTGTATTTCAGGGATGAACTGCCGCAGTTTAAGACCAGAATCTTCATATGCGAACCTTCAATATCTCATCCAGACGTTCGTTCAGAATGGAGGATTCAAAATTTGCCATGATTGGTATTCTTTTCAAATCATTCTAAAGGCTTAACTGCTATGAGCTGAGCAATTAACTGAATACATCTCTTTAATTGAACGGTACTCGATTATTTTAAAATGTCAAGCTGATTTTCTGGTCACATCAAGAAATCTCACAGACTGAAACAGGAGATATTGCGCAAAAAGACCCTAACGGCGCTCTTCAAGAATTGAAAGGAATGCTTTCAGAAGAGCCGTACGATACCCGCCATCTCTGGTCAGGACAATCAGATTCCTTCGCAGGTCAAGACGGGTGTTCACTTCCACAAGCCACCCATGGGCCAGCTCTCTGGCTACGGCCATTCGTGAAAGGCAGCTTACGCCCAGGCCGGCTTCAACGGCTTTTTTTATCGCTTCAGTATGCCCAAGCTCCATGGAGATGGCACAATGGACACCCTTTTTTTTCAGTGCGGATTCGAATACCTCTCTGGTTCCCGACCCTTTTTCGCGCATGATCCAGGGTGCTTTCTCCAGCATAGAGTTGGAGGCTTTTTTTTGTATTGCCCAGGGATGGCCTTTCCCGACGATCACAACGAGTTCATCTCTGCGCCATTGAGTTGAGAGAAGCGAACCGACATGGGAAGGTCCCTCGATAATTCCCATGTCCAGCGATCCGGTTTCTACTGCGTGCTCAATCTGGTCGGTATTGCCAACCTGCAGCCAGGCTCTGGCACGAGGATAGTTCCGGGTGAAGTCCCCGACGATAGTGGGAAGAATGTAGTTGCCGACTGTCGTACTGGCACCCACTCGCAAAACACCTATCGGTTCGCCGACAGATTCGATAAGCAGTTGTTCTATTGTGCCGACCTGTCGCAACACGTCTTGAACCTTGGATAGAATGAGGCAACCTCGATCGTTGAGCAATAATCGTCTTCCCTGACGCTCAAAAAGCGGTGCACCGGCATACTTTTCCAGTTCAGAAATAGCCATGCTGACAGCCGATTGCGTGATAAAAAGCTGTTCGCTGGCTTTCGTAACATGCCGGCCGCTTGCAACTTTTTCGAAAATTTCCAATTGCCTGAGTGTAATCGTCATGTCCACACCATTATAAGAAATACTGATGAATATTATAGAAATTGTAACTAATTATTTATCATTCAGGTGGCCTGTTGTGCAAGCAATAAAAATCCGCCAGGCAAGTCATGACCGGGGCAACACCACAACCGGTTTTTTGTATCGGATGGCGGGTATGCCGGAGCTTTTTTCTGCGACGGGATATCAACCGGCCGGGGACCTTTTATTCATAAATAATATTTATGTAAATTATCAATATTATGAATTGTTGTTTATTAATGAAAGGACGTAGAATGCAAAACACAAAGTCCGGTGACGTACGTGTTCGTAGCGATGAAATGGATATCCTGATTACACGACAAAATACCATCCGGCATCAACATCGGGGTATCCGTTAAAGATATGTTGAAAAGTACTTCAAGGAGGCAAAATCATGGCGAATTCGAAGACCCCCCTTCTGGACGAACTGGAAAAGGGCAAGTGGCCCAGCTTTGTGAAGGATCTGAAGCAGGCGGCTGAAAAAAATCCCATGGCCGAAGATCTTATCGGGCAATTGGAACTTTCTTACAAGGAAAAGATCGGACACTGGAAACACGGCGGTATCGTAGGCGTCAAGGGTTATGGTGCCGGCGTCATCGGCCGCTATTCGGATCGCCCGGACCTGTTCCCCAATGTTCAAGCCTTTCACACCATGCGGGTCAATCACCCCACGGGATGGTTCTACAAAACGGATGCCCTGCGCAAACTCTGCGATGTATGGGACAAACACGGCAGCGGTCTCACCAACATGCATGGAGCAACGGGCGACGTCATTCTTCTCGGTATGAAGACGGATCAACTTCAACCCTGCTTTGATGATTTGTCCGAAGCGGGCTTTGATCTCGGCGGTTCAGGCTCCGCCCTCAGAACCCCCAGCGCCTGCGTGGGTCCGGGGCGTTGTGAATGGGCATGCATCGATAGCCTGGATGTCTGCTATAATCTCACCATGACTTATCAGGGGCAGATGCACCGGCCCATGTTCCCCTACAAATTCAAGATCAAGGTATCCGCATGTCCTAACGACTGCGTTGCCTCCATCGCCAGATCGGATTTCTCCATTATCGGTACCTGGAAGGGGAGTATCCGGATTGACCAGAAAGAAGTAACCGCTTATGCCGCTTCTGATCTTAACATCCAGCAGGAGGTTTGTGACCTCTGCCCGACGAAATGTATGGATTGGGACGGGAAGGTGCTGAAGATAAATGATGCTGACTGCAATCGTTGCATGCACTGCATCAATCTCATGCCGAAAGCCCTGCGCCCCGGACAGGAGCAGGGTGCCACGATTCTTGTCGGTGGCAAGGCTCCTATCGTGAAAGGCGCCCTCCTTTCGTGGGTCATCGTGCCTTTCATGAAACTTGAACCGCCCTACACGGAGCTCAAAGACCTTATTGAGCGCATTCAGGACTGGTGGGATGAACACGGAAAATCGCGTGAGCGGTTAGGCGAGCTGATTAACCGTTTGGGCATGCGCGTTTTTCTGCGGGCTGTGGGCCTGCCCGCCGTTCCTCAGATGGTCAAAGCACCCAGGACCAACCCCTATGTGTTCTTCTGGCCTGAAGAAATTCAAAAGGAGGTGAAGTAAAATGGCAAAAACAGATATCGGACCCCCTGACTATAAAACCATGCTGCCTCCCGTTATTCAAAGAAACTACGGGAAATGGCTCTACCATGAAATTCTCAAACCGGGTGTGCTCATGCACATCGGGGAATCGGGAGAGGCGCTTTATACTGTACGCGCCGGATCACCGAGACTGATCTCGACGGATCATATCCGTGAGATCTGCGAACTGGCGGATAAGTACTGCGATGGCTACCTGCGCTTTACAAGCCGTCACAATATCGAGTTTCTCTTAAGCGACAAGATGCAGGTAGAGCCCCTGATAGCGGAACTGGGAAGGCGCAATTACCCGGTGGGTGGAACCGGGCATTCCATATCCAATATCGTTCACACGCAAGGCTGGGTTCACTGCCACACGCCGGCCACCGACGCCTCCGGGCCCGTCAAGGCTCTCATGGATGAGATCTACGACTATTTCGTCACTTCGACCCTGCCTGCCCATGTACGGATTGCATTGGCCTGCTGCCTGAACATGTGCGGCGCGGTTCACTGTTCCGACATTGCCATTCTGGGCATTCACCGCACCGTTCCCAAGACGGATAACAGCCGTGTGCCGAATCTTTGTGAAATTCCGTCCACGGTGGCTTCCTGTCCAACCGGAGCCATCCGTGGTGATGTGAGGAACAAGACCCTGACTGTCAATGATGAAAAGTGCATGTATTGCGGAAACTGCTACACGGTTTGTCCGGCAATGCCTATTGCCGATCCGGAAAACGACGGGATCTCTATCTGGGTTGGAGGTAAAGTATCCAACGCCCGGAGCGCTCCCAAATTTTCTAAACTG
This sequence comes from Syntrophaceae bacterium UBA2280, assembly GCA_002347685.1. Taxonomy (GTDB): domain Bacteria; phylum Desulfobacterota; class Syntrophia; order Syntrophales; family Smithellaceae; genus UBA8904. Next base: position 42,238 of record DDWS01000029.1, on the reverse strand, counting down.
GCCATTCCTTTTCTTCCCAACAACCCTCCGCGTTGGCCGGAAGTTGTGGATGCGGTAAAGAATATCATCGAAGTATACGCAAGCCACGCCAAAAAGCATGAGCGCGTAGGTGAATGGATCGAACGCGTCGGCTGGGAGAGGTTCTTCAGTCTGACGGGTATTCCCTTCACGGACAAGCACATCGATGATTTTGATATGGCCTATGAAACATTCCGTACATCAACGCAGTTCAAATGGGGGTGATCATGAGTGACGATTTAAAGACCCGGGTTGCTGAATTATTCAAAGAAAAATCCAAGGGGGACAAGAAGATGTTTTACATCCGGGATGTTGTCCGGTGGTTCCCCGGTGAGGATCGTCATGCCGTGCAGACCGCCGTGCAGTCCCTGCTCGATGAAGAGGTGCTGCAATACTGGTCGAGCGGCAGTTCAACCTATGTGATGCTTGCGGAATTTTTTCCGAAAGAATAAAGGATGGCCGATTATGAATCAGATGCGCCCGCGAATCATCATCGCTGCTCTCCGGGGCGGTGCGGGGAAAACAACCCTTTCTGTGGCCATGACGGTTGCCCTGCGCCATCAGGGTATCGGGGTTGCTCCTTTTAAAAAAGGACCGGACTATATTGATGCCGCTTGGCTGGCCCGGGCGGCGTCCGGTCCCGCCTTCAATCTGGACACCTATCTCATGGGATCCGAGCGGGTGGTTCAGTCTTTTACACGCCATGCCGCGAAAGACGGTGTTTCAATCATTGAGGGAAACCGCGGTCTTTACGATGGCGTGAACAGCGAAGGCGAGTTCAGCACGGCCGAACTGGCCAAGCTTCTTGCCGCGCCGGTCATCCTGGTGGTGGATTGCGACAAGGTCACCCGGACGGCGGCGGCCATGGTGCTGGGTTGCAAGGCCCTCGATCCGGCGGTGAATATTCAGGGCGTCATCTTAAGCAGGGTCAACGGCAGCCGCCATGCCTCCGTGATCCGCAGGTCCATCGAAGAATCGACGGGCCTGCCAGTTTACGGCGTAGTGCCGCGCCTGCCGGATCTGCCCTTTGTGCAGCGCCATCTGGGGCTGATTCCTCCCGAGGAACACGACCATGTGCGGCAGGCCCTTGAGAAAGCGGGCAAAATCGCCCGGGATTACCTGGACATTTCCGGCCTGCTGGCTGTGGCACGAAGCGCGCATCCCTGGAAAGTAGGGGCCTTCCCCAAGCCGGCGAAGGCCCGTACAAGTTCTGCCGGGACCGTTACGATAGGTATGATCAAAGATGCGGCGTTTCAGTTTTACTATCAGGAAAATATTGAGGCTCTCACCGACCGCGGCGCCAGGGTGATTTCTATCAATGCTCTGGAGGATAAAGTGCTTCCGCCCGTTGATGCTCTCTATATCGGCGGCGGTTTTCCCGAAACTCAGGCCGGACAGCTGGCCCGGAATGAATCCTTCCGCCTGTCCGTCAAGGAAGCGGCTGAAAAAGGCCTGCCGATTTACGCAGAATGCGGCGGCTTTATCTACCTGGGAGAATCCCTTCAAATCGACGATCAGCATTATCCGATGGCCGGCGCTCTGCCGGTGACATTCAGTCTGGAGAAAAAACCGCAGGGTCACGGCTATACCACCCTGACTGTGGATCATGAAAATCCTTATTTCCCGGTTGGCACAACCCTATCCGGTCATGAGTTTCATTATTGCCGGATTCTGTCTCAGAGGGAAGAAAACACATACACCGCTTTCAGCGTCCGGAAGGGAACGGGAATAAACGGCCACCGCGAAGGACTGTGCAGGAAAAATATCCTGGCTGGCTTTACGCACCTGCATGCCCTGGGAACGCCCGGATGGGCGGGTGCGATCATTGATCGGGCCCGGCAGTACCGCAACGAAAATCAAATATTTGAAGACAACATACATATCAACAGGAGGTTTTGATTATGCCGCAGATCGAATTAGCAGGTAAAACGTATGAAGTGGATGAAGATGGATTCCTGCAGGAACTCGACAAGTGGAACGAGGAATTCGCGGAAGCTTACGCTCATGTGGAAGATATTGAGGGGAAATTAACCGAAGAGCACTGGATGGTAATCAATTACCTGCGAAATTATTTTCAACAGTTCGGCATTGCACCGATGATCCGGAAGATCTGCAAGGATCTGAAGATCGATATGAAGAAGCTCTATGAGCTGTTCCCGACCGGACCGGCGAAAGGGGCCTGTAAACTGGCGGGGCTCTCCAAACCGACGGGCTGTGTGTAATTTCAATTCCGAACTGGCGCTGCTGCCTGTTTGCAGGGGACGGTTTGAATGACCTGAAGGTCACGCGGCCGCAGCAAAGCTGATGGATTGAAAGGAATTTGAAACAGCCTCAAAATCAAATTAACCGTGTGAATGATACCGGTGCGTTTTATGGGCTTCTACATCTTTACATATATTTGTGTTGCCGTATTTCTTTTGGCAGTTGTCTATCGTATCTACAGGCAGCTGAGGTTTCCTTTGCATGTCCGCTGGGAAATTTATCCGGTCCGGCACGAAAAAGCCGCGCGCTCCGCTTACGGCGGCTCTTATATGGAAGAGACGGACTGGTGGAAGTTCCCTTATGAGACATCGTCCGCCAATGAGCTGAAATACATGGCGCCGGAAATCCTGCTTTTAAGAGGGCTGCGAAAGGAAAATAAAAGGCTCTGGCTGATTTCCTTTCCGTTTCATCTGGGGCTGTATCTGATGCTGGCGACGGTTGTCCTGCTTCTGATGGATACCGCTTTGACGCTGTGGGCGCCTTCTTTGTCTGCCGAAGGTGGAATGCTCCGCATCGGACTCGGCGGTGTGACAGTTGCCTGCGGCTGGATCGGCCTGGTTGCAGGGCTTGCCGGTTCGCTGGGACTGCTTTACAGGCGTCTGTCCGACCGTGAGTTCAGGCTTTATGCAACACCGGCGGATTATTTCAACATCGTTTTGATTATGGCGTTTTTCCTCTGTGCGGTGCTGGCCGCGGCCTTTGCCGATCCTTCTTTCGATGCGGCCAGGGCCTATCTCGCGGGGCTTTTGACCGCGGGAACTTTTGCGCCGGGCTATGAGCCGGGGCAGAGTATTCCCGGAGCCGCGACGATTCTGCTGGCTTCGCTTCTGGCTGCCTACATACCGCTGACCCACATGTCGCACATGTTTATGAAATATTTTCTCTACCATCAGGTCAAATGGGACGACCGGCCCAGTAGCCCCGGCAATGCCATAGAGACAGCTGTTTCAAAGAATTTAAATTATCGCCCGAACTGGAGCGCCAAACACATTGGAGCGGATGGCGATAAATCCTGGAAGGAAATCGCCTCTTCAACGCCAAAGGACACGAAATGAAAACCCTCCTGAAACCGGCCGATATTAGCATGAATGCGGATTGCCTGTGCCCTATCGAACCGGGAGAGCTCGCGCCTCTGCCTCCACCTTACGAGGATTTCAATGAAAGCATTCCGACGCCGCTCAAACCCGAGAAAATCAAAAATATCGAAGCCTCTCTCGACGATACAGTCGCCATCGGCATCCCGAAACCCGCCAGCCGCGAAGAAGAGGAAGCGCTGGTGCGCCAATTTCTTTCAGGGCTGAAGAAACTTTTTGAAAAAGAAAACAACTGGACGTTTTTGCAGCCGCTCACTTTATCCATGGAACACTGCGCCCGGTGCCAGACCTGTTCGGACGCCTGCCCGGCCTATGAAATGAGCGGCCGCCAGGAAATTTACCGGCCCATTTTCCGCTCTGAAGTCCTTCGCCGAATTTACAAAAAGTATCTCCGGGCCGGCGGAAAGATCACCGCCAGGCTGACCGGCGACATCGACCTCAACTGGACGACGATCGCACGCCTGGCTGAGCTGTCTTACCGCTGCACGCTGTGCCGCCGCTGTGCCACGGTCTGCCCGATTGGTGTGGACAACGGATTGATCACTCACGAAATCCGCAAGCTCTTTTCTCAGGAAATGGGCATTGCGCCGAAAGAAATCCACGACAGAGGCACCCTCCAGCATCTGAAAGTCGGTTCCACAACCGGCATGACGCCGGCTGCAGCCAAAGACTGCGCCGAATTCATCCAGGAAGAAATGGAAGAGATCACAGGCTATAAAGTCGATATTCCCTGGGATGTCGAAGGTGCGGATATTCTGCTTTTGCACAACGCCGGAGAGATGCTGGCCTGGCCGGAAAATGTCGGCGCTTTTGCGATTATCTTCCAGGCGGCCGGCCTTTCGTGGACAATGTCTTCAGAGGCCGCAGGTTATGATGCCGTCAATTACGGTCTGTGGTACGACGACGTGCAATTTGCGCGTGTGGCCGTCAAACATGCGGACATTGCCCGACGGCTCAAAGTGGAAAAAATCGTTATCGGCGAATGCGGTCACGCACACAAAGCGCTGACCGTCATTGCCGACCGGCTTTTGACCGGCGATTTGAATGTGCCCAGAGAGTCGGCGCTGGTGACGCTGGAAAGCATCGTGAGAAGCGGCAGGTTGAAATTCGATCCGCGCAAAAACGACTTTCCCGTCACGCTGCACGACCCCTGCAATGTCGTGCGGGCCATGGGCATTGTCGAGCCGCAAAGAAGAATTTTGAGAAAAATCGCGCCGCGTTTCCGCGAAATGACGCCGCACGGTGTCGAAAACTACTGCTGCGGCGGCGGTTCCGGTTTTGCCATCATGTCGGGATACAATTTTACCGACTGGCGCAATCTGGTCAGTTCCCGCAAGAAATTTATGCAGATCCTGAATGCCTTTGAGAACGAGCGGCAGGATACGCCAAAATACGTTTGCGCCCCCTGTTCGAACTGCAAGGGGACGATCCGTGATCTGATCCATTATTATGACGCCGAAGAACGAAGCCGCCTGTATTACGGCGGGCTGGTCGAACTCATGGTTAATGCTCTGGACGGCATGAAGAAATCGATGATCCGCTTTGGCGAGAAACCGTCATGGGAATGAACATGGGGCAGGGAAGATCATATTTATGAATTTACTGCTATCCTTCGTTGCTGTTTTCGTCATCGCCTTTCTGTCCTGGGCCATCGCGGCCGGCACGACCGCAAGCTCTGTCCTGACGATGTATGTGCCTTATATTGTTTTCGCCGTTTTCCTGGGTGGGTTTGTCTACCGGATTGTGAAGTGGGCGAAAGCCCCCGTTCCTTTCCGCATTCCCACCACCTGCGGCCAGCAAAAGGGCCTGCCCTGGATAAAAAACAATCCAGTGGAGAACCCCGCAGGCCCCTGGGGTGTGATCGGAAGAATGGCCGAAGAGATTTTCCTGTTTCGGTCGCTTTTCCGCAATACCGATGTGAAAATGATCGACGGACGGCCGGTGTATGGCAGCGCCAAATGGCTGTGGTTTTTCGGGTTGATGTTCCACGGATCGCTGCTCGTCGTGGCATTGCGGCATCTGCGATTTTTTACGGAGCCCATCTTGCCATGTGTAAACTTCCTTGCCGGGCTGGACGGGTTTTTCGAAATCGGCGCTCCGGCGCTTTATTTAAGCGATGCGGCGCTGCTGGCCGGACTGACCTATCTCTTTTTGCGAAGAGTCGTTCTTCCACAGATGCGGTACATCTCCTTGTTGACCGATTATTTCGCTTTGCTTTTGATCGCCGGAATTGCCGTGACGGGACTTTTGATGAGGCACTTCTTCCCTGTTGATCTCCTTTCCGTCAAAAGCACGGTGATCGGCTGGGTCACTTTTACGCCGGTCGTTCCCGAACAAGCAGGCGTACTCCTCTATATGCATCTCGGCTTCGTATTCGTTCTGATGGCCTGGCTGCCGTGGAGCAAGCTTATGCACCTGGGCGGCATTTTTATGAGCCCGACGCGCAATCTGATCAACAACAACCGCAGCCAAAGGCATATCAATCCCTGGAACGCCCCTGTAAAAGTACACACCTATGAAGAATATGAAGACGAGTTTTGCGATAAAATGAAAGCGGTCGGTCTGCCGGTGGAGAAGGAGTAGCCATGTCGTTTGCCAAAATTCCCAAACCGGATGAACTGATCCGGATCAATTTCGAGACGCCGGCAACCGAATGGATGAAAACACCCGTCGATTTCCGTCCGGGCACCTGGAGCCACGCCGCCGCCGCAAAGAATCTGACGGCGCTGGATATGCCCAATCCGCGGGCCTGGCAGCCTAACGACTCCGACTGGAAACTGCCGGATAATTGGAAAAAGATCATTCTGGACGGCATGAAAGATCGTTTGGAAAAATACCGCTCCTTCCGTCTTTTTATGGACATCTGCGTACGCTGCGGCGCCTGTGCGGACAAATGCCACTTTTATATCGGTTCCGGCGATCCGAAAAATATGCCCGTATTGCGTGCCGAACTCATTCGTTCAGTTTACCGTCGCTACTTTACGACGTCAGGCAGATGCTTCGGAGAACTTGCCGGTGCGCGTGATCTCACCGTCGATGTGCTCAAAGAATGGTTTTACTATTTCTACCAGTGCACGGAATGCCGCCGTTGTTCGGTCTTCTGCCCCTACGGCATCGATCAGGCGGAAATCACCATGATCGGTCGCGAACTTCTGAATCTGGTCGGTTGCAACATCAACTGGGTGCTCGAACCAGCCGCCAACTGTTTCCGCACCGGAAATCATCTGGGCATTCAGCCCGGCGGCATCAAAGACATGCTCGAATTTCTGGCCGATGATATCGAAGACCGCACCGGCGTCCGTGTGGATGTTCCGATCAACAGGAAGGGGGCGGATATTCTTTTTGTCACACCGTCCGCCGACTACTTTGCCGATCCCGGAACGTATACCTGTATGGGGTACCTGATGCTCTTTCATGAAATCGGTCTGAATTACACCTTCAGTACCTATGCCTCGGAAGGCGGAAACTTCGGCCTCTTCACGTCGCATGAGATGATCAAACGCCTCAACGCCAAGATTTATGCGGAAGCCAAACGCCTGGGCGTCAAATGGATTCTGGGCGGCGAATGCGGGCACATGTGGCGGGTGATTCATCAGTACATGGATACGATGAACGGTCCGGCCGATTTTCTGCAGGAACCCGTGTCACCCATTACGCAAACGCGGTTTGAAAACGCCCGATCCACCAAAATGGTGCATATTGTCGAGTTCACGGCGGACCTGATCCGCAACGGCAAACTGAAACTCGACCCGAAGCGCAACAACCATATTAAACTGACGTTTCATGATTCGTGCAATCCCGCCCGTGCCATGGGGCTTTTTGAAGAACCCCGGTACATTATAGAAAACACCTGTCATCATTTTTATGAAATGGCCGAAGACACGATCCGCGAAAAAACCTTCTGCTGCGGCGCAGGCGCGGGACTGGGCAACGACGAAAATATGGAAATGCGGATGCGCGGCGGCATGCCCCGTGCGATGGCTGTGCGCGACGTGGTGAAAAAACACGACGTCAACCGGCTGGGCTGCATCTGCGCCATCGACCGCGCGACGCTGACAACGCTCATGGACTACTGGGTGCCGGGTGTAAGTGTCATGGGTGTTCATGAGCTTTTGGGCAACGCCCTCGTGATGAAGGGAGAGAAGGAAAGATCAACGGATCTGCGGGGCGATGAGATTGGTAAATAGTGACTGGTGTATAGTTGATGGTGGATAGGGAGCAGTTTATAGCTCATCGTAAACATATGCGGAATGTATAAAGATGAAACAACATAAATGGAGATTCATTTTACCGGGACTGGTGATTTTCGTAGTCGGGGTCACTTTTCCTCTCTGGTACAGCGCGGTGAACTCGACCCCCGTGCCGGTACTCAGTCTGGATACGCCGGTCATCAATCAGCTGCAAAATAAAGAATGTGTGGAAGACAAGGCCTTTATGAGCGCGGATCATATGAAGATGCTCCATGCCTGGCGCGACGAAGTTGTCCGCGAAGGGAAGCGCGAATACACCGCAAAAGACGGCCGCAAATTTGAAAAAAGTCTGACCCGCACCTGCCTTTCCTGTCACAGCAACAAAGAACAGTTCTGCGACCGCTGCCACAATTACGCGGGGGCCAAACCCACCTGCTATGACTGTCATATCATTCCGGAAGAGGTGAAGAAATGACGACGAGCCGCAGAGAATTTTTGAAAATCGCCGGGGCGTCGGCTTTGACGTTAATCACGTTCCCCGTTTTTCCGGTCGGGGCTAAAGAAAATGTCCGGATTCCGGGGCAGGATTTTACGTCCGCCAAGCCTCTCACAGCCAGACGCTGGGCCATGGCAATCGACACCTCCAAATGCAGCAAGGATTGCACCGACTGCATCGTCGCCTGTCACGCCATCCATAATGTCCCCGACTTCGGCAATCCCAAAGATGAAGTCAAGTGGATCTGGCAGGAGCCGTTTGCCGCCGTTTTCCCGGATAACCAACACGCCTATTCCGGACAGGCCATTCAAAAAATGCGTCTGCCTGTTTTATGCAACCATTGCGCAAATCCTTCCTGCGTTCGGGTCTGCCCGACGCAAGCGACGTTTAAGCGACCCGACGGTATCGTCATGATGGATTACCACCGCTGCATCGGCTGCCGGTTGTGCATGGCCGGCTGTCCCTACGGCGCCCGGAGCATGAACTTCCACGACCCGCGACCGTTTATCGCAAAGATCAATCCGGACTTTCCGACGCGCACCAAAGGCGTCGTGGAGAAATGCAACTTCTGTCAGGAGAGACTGGCCAAGGGGTTGCTCCCGGCCTGTGTCCTCGCCTGTAAGGAAAAAGCCCTGGTTTTCGGTGATCTGGAGGATCCCCTGTCGGATATCCGGTCTCTCCTGAAAGAACGTTTCAATCTGCGGCGCAAAGCACACTTAGGCACCCGGCCGCAGATTTACTATATTGTGTGAGGACTCTATGCTGGAAAAAGCTCTGAGAGGCAGCCGCGGATACTGGACATGGATCATCTTTTTACTGGCCGTTGTCCTGATCGGGTTTTCCTTCTACCTTCGCCAACTGGATGATGGTTTGGGCATTACAGGAATGAGCCGGGATGTTTCCTGGGGCCTATACATTGCCCAGTTCACCTTCCTGGTCGGCGTGGCCGCATCGGCTGTCATGCTGATTATGCCTTACTATCTCCATGACTACAAGGCTTTTGGCAAAATTACCGTCCTGGGTGAATTTCTGGCCGTGTCCGCCGTGATCATGTGTATTTTGTTTATCTTTGTTGATCTCGGCCAGCCCTCGCGCGTGATGAATGTCATTCTGTATCCATCACCCGGGTCCATCCTTTTCTGGGACATGGTCGTTCTGTCCGGGTATCTTCTGATCAACATAGTTACGGGCTGGGTCATTCTTTCTTGTGATCAAAAAGAGATCCCTCCGCCTGCATGGGTAAAACCGCTGATCTACCTTTCCATTCCCTGGGCGATAAGCATCCATACCGTGACCGCATTCATCTATGCCGGCCTTCCGGGCAGAACTTTCTGGCTGACCGCCATCATGGCCCCCCGGTTTCTGGCTTCCGCCTTTGCGTCCGGCCCTGCACTTTTAATCCTCTTTTGCCTGATCATGAAAAAGTGCACAGGCTTTGATGCAGGCCGCAGTGCCATTCAGACCCTGGCCAGGATTGCAGCCTATGCCCTGGCGGCAAGTATCTTCTTTGTCATGGTGGAATTGTTCACCGTTTTTTACAGCGGGATACCGGAACATGAAGAGCCCTTCCGTTATCTTTTTGCCGGTCTGGACGGCCACAACAATCTTGTTGTCTGGATGTGGGCCTCGGCAGCACTGGCTGCTGGAGCGCTGGCGGCCCTGATCTATCCACGCGCCCGTCAGAACGAAGCCATCCTGGCTGTAGCCTGCGTGGCCGTTTTCATTTCCCTCTGGATAGAGAAAGGACTCGGCCTGGTCGTAACGGGTTTCATTCCTTCACCCCTGGTGGCGGTGACGGAATACTTTCCAACGGGGCCTGAAATTGCCATTACGCTTGGTATCTGGGCAGGAGGACTATTGATCCTGACGATGCTTTACCAGATATTTCTGGCCGTGCGCCTTGAGAAGCAGGGTCAATAGAGACGGCGCGCACCCTCCGCAAGTTGAAATTATTATTGATCGCAACGAATATACAACAGGAGAGGCGATTTGAAACCATTCTCCAAATCACTATGAAAGGAGGATATAAACAGCCGCGATGGACATTGTAGAAGATAATTCCATGGAAGAGCCTCTGAAAGGCTATAAAGAGATGGTGGTTCCGGTTACAAAAACGAGACTTACGTGGTGTAAGGACCTGACATTTGTCGGTTCGACGCAAAGGGGTTACGAGATAGAATTTGATGCACATGCCCAGGAGGGATGCCAGCCGACGGAAGCGCTGCTCCTGAGTCTGGCCGGGTGTATGGGGGTTGACATTATGATGATATTACAAAAGATGCGGGTTTCGATCACCAGCTTCAGGATGGATCTCACGGGCGAGAGAAATCAAATACCGCCACAGTATTTTAAAAATATTGATATGGTCCTGCATATCGAAGGAAAAAATCTTGATTCAAAAAAAGTGGATCGGGCCATCTCCTTATCGCGGGATAAATACTGTTCCGTATACAATTCCTTTCGCAGTGATACGGTCGTCAACGTGCATTATAAACTTGGGGAAAGTGATTAATGCTGTTTTATATCCAATCGGTTGGGCGCTCCTATCGGGGAAGTTCTTTGTGAAAACCATGAACAGACCGTCAGCCCGGATCATTGCATCAGCTTTGACAGAATAAGACCCGGATTCTACCCGACAGGTATCGGTGTCATTATGTCCGGGTAAGAGTGAGGCTCAAGCGATTAGAAAACACGATTTTTCAGACAAGGGCTCACAATCTGGTCGAAAATGAAAAAAAGGAGTTAGCGCTTTGATCTAACTCCTTAATATTTTTGGTGCGCCCAGCAAGATTCGAACTTGCGACATCCAGATTCGTAGTCTGGCGCTCTATCCAGCTGAGCCATGGGCGCATGTATTTTTACATAACGAGGCGACCCTATAACATATTATCGGTGTGATGCAAATTAAAAAGATGCTTCACCAAACGCCACTTCGGTTGTGCCCCGGATGGCATTGGTCAGAATGATTTTTTCGGCTCTTTTCAGGTCTTCAAGTGTCAATATCTTTTCCGCGGCCTTCCATCTTCTCATCAGGATTTGTCTTTGGATGCCGGGGAGCAGACCGCAGGAAACCGGCGGTGTGTACCAGCGGCCGTGGATCCGGGCAAAAATATTGGAGATGGCGCCTTCCGTGATTTGCTCTTTTTCGTTGAGGAAGATCACGTCAAAAAAACCCTGTGCCGTGTGTTTCCGGTATTCGTTGTCGTACATTGTTCTGTGCGTCGTTTTATGACGGAGAAAGGGACTGCCGGAGACGGTTCGGACGGCAGATACGGCAATCGCCGGTTTTGCCTGCGTGACGGGGGGCAGGGGGCCTGTTTCCAGAAGGATTTCGCCGTCCGGTTCGAGCAGCAGGCGCAGGCGGGCGTCGCCGGTCGATGCTGCCGCAAAGGCTGTAAGCCTGTCTTTGATTTCAGCTTTAGGGCAGAGGATGGAAAAAAAATCCGCCGACGTTTTCAGCCGCCGCAGATGCCGGGCAAGGTTTCGGATTTTACCGTTTTTCAAAAGCATGGTCTCGATCAGACCGAAGGCCGGCCTTGTGTTTTTCAGAAATTTCGCCTTGAGACGACATTCCGAGAATTCTTCTTCAGGCTGAGAATCATAGACTATACCTCCTCCAATGCCCATCCTGGCCCGATACAGCCCATCCTGACCCCGCTGCATGTCGATGGTCCGGATAGCCACGTTGAAAACCGCCTGACCGTCGGGGGCAAAGTAACCGATGGCGCCTGTGTAGATATTGCGGGGGGCGTCTTCCAGTTTGCGGAGGATCTTCATGCTCTGGATCTTCGGTGCGCCGGTGACCGAACCGCAGGGAAACAGGCTCTTGATGAGGCTGTATATATCCGTCTGCGGTGGTAATTTTCCGGTGACGGTGGAGGTCATCTGCAACAGCGTTTCATATGTTTCCACATCGAAAAGTTTCGTGACTTTGACCGAACCCGGCAGGCAGATTCGGCCTAGATCGTTTCGGAGTAAATCCACGATCATGACATTTTCACTCGTGTTTTTGACGTCGTTTTGCAGCCAGGATGCAGGCTTGTCCGCGGACGCCGTGCCTTTCATCGGCTTGACGGTGATGTTGCACTCCGCATCGACGCGGAAAAACAGTTCCGGGGAAAGAGAAATGATGACGTTGCCGCCATGATTGATCAGGGCCGAATAAGAGACCTGCTGATGATTTTTCAGCCGCCCGTAAAAATCAAAGACGTTGCCGACGACGTTAAAATCGTACCGGGCGGTGTAATTGATCTGATAAGTTTCTCCCCGGGCGATGTAGTCTTTAATTTTTAATATCGCCTTTTCGTATCGTGGATAGGTGATGGACAGCTTCGGTCTGGATATATAGAAATCCGCATCCGGATGTTTTTCTTCAGGCGGTGTCGGCGAGACGGGCTTTTTGTAAACCCCGAACCACAACAATGGATACTCATATTTCGGGCAGTGGGAAGCTAGAGTCTCTTCGAGAAAGTAGCCCAGTTCGTAGGAAAAAAAACCGGCCAGAAAAAAGCCTTTTTCTCGGCTGCGCTCCATTTTTCGGAAACACTTTTCGATCTGATCCGGCGAGTCGCAGGTGATGATATCCAGCGGATCGGTGAATAAGAGGTTTTGCGAATTGTCCTGGTCCGTGCGTAGGGTTTCGAGCAGGACGAAATTTTCTCGGTCGTTTGTCATGGTTTGCTTTGTCGTTCGGATGGGGGTGATGGGTATAAAACTGGCGGCGAGAGCGGGATTCGCCCGGCATTCGCCGGGTGTCGGGCTTCGCCCTCCAAACCCGCAAGTCCAATCAATATCATACGATCATAAAAATTGGCGGAGAGAGCGGGATTCGAACCCGCGGTACACCTTTAAAGGGCGTACAATCGCTTAGCAGGCGATCGCTTTCGGCCACTCAGCCATCTCTCCGCTGTGTATGATGGGCCTGTATTTTTAAACCAAACGTCTTGTCAGGCAAGACGCATGTTTTTTTAACTGGCGGAGGGAGCAGGATTCGAACCCGCGAGACTTTCGCCCAACGGTTTTCAAGACCGCCGCCATCGACCACTCGGCCATCCCTCCGGATTATTCAATCTGCTTTTCAAGCAGGTATTCGTTTACGACCTCTCATGTATGGACGCAAAACCTCCGGGATGATGACGCTTCCATCGGCCTGCTGATAATTCTCCAGTATCGCCACCACGGTTCTTCCAACCGCAAGGCCCGATCCGTTCAAGGTGTGCACAAATTCCACTTTGCCTGTGTCTTTCCGTCGGAACCGGATGGCTGCTCTTCTGGCCTGAAAATCCTCAAAGTTGCTGCATGAAGAAATTTCCCGGTATGTGTTTTGTCCGGGCAGCCAGGCTTCCACGTCATAGGTCTTGGCCGAAGAGAACCCCAGGTCTCCGGTACACAAAGACACGGTTCTGTATGCGATGCCCAGCCTTTTCAAAACTTCTTCCGCGTTGGCGGTCAGTTTTTCCAGTTCGTCGTAGGATGTCTCCGGTATGGTAAATTTGACCATTTCCACTTTGTTGAACTGATGCTGACGGATCAGTCCCCGTGTGTCCTTGCCGTAGGAACCGGCCTCGGAGCGGAAACAGGGGGAATAAGCCACATGGTAGATCGGCAGCTGGTCTTCCTCCAGAATTTCATCCCGGTAGATATTGGTGACCGGCACTTCGGCCGTCGGGATCAGGTAATACTCCATCCCTTCAATTTTGAAAAGATCTTCGGCGAACTTCGGCAACTGGCCGGTTCCCGTCATGCTTTCACGGTTGACCATGAACGGGGTCAGTACTTCCGTGTAACCGTGTGCTTCGGTATGCAAATCGAGCATGAAGTTGAACAATGCCCTCTCCAGCGCCGCCCCCGCACCCCGATACACCGTAAAGCGAGCGCCGGTGATTTTAGCGCCGCGCGCGAAATCCAGGATGTTGAGGCTTTCGCCCAGCTCGAAATGCTGTTTCGCTTCAAAGTTGAAAACCGGTTTTTCCCCCCAGGTGCGGACAACCGGATTGTCTTCCGAACCGCCGCCGACCACCACCGAGTGATGCTGAATGTTGGGGACGGTCAGAACAAAGGCCTGAAGCTCTTCTTCGACGGTCCGCAGGCTTTCGTCATATTCCTTGATTCTGGCGGACACGTCAGCCATTTTTTCCATGAGCTGCGAGGCATCCTGCTTTTTCTTTTTGAGCTCTCCGATGGTTTTGGAGGCCTCGTTGCGTTCGCCGCGCAGCGTTTCTACGGCCATTAAGATGTCCCGTCTTTTCGCTTCCAGCTCCAAAAAAAGGTCAAAGTGGAGGGACTGCCCCCTGTCCGCCATCTTCGCGCGGACCCCGTCGATATTCTGTCTTAAAAATTTAATGTCCAGCATAATGCAAAGTCTTTTCTAAATCATTACTTATAAAGACGAAGTCCCCTAGCATGCCGGGGCGTTGAAGTCAAGAATTTATCGGTCTCGGAGCGCTACGCACGGGTCAGTCTTTTCCGGATCAGACCGATGACCGCGTGAATTTCCGAGCTTTTCAAAAGGTATGCGCTTGCGAAATAGACTGTCGCGCCAACCGCCATGTTCGTGAGCAGAAAGGTCAGGCGTGTCAGGAAAGAAGCGCCGGTGTCCCATGGGGTAAGCCAGTGAACTCCGCCGATGGCGGCAAGCATGGTCAGTGCGGCCGCGATCATTTTGAAGATGGATATAAAAAAAGCACGGTCCAGAAATCCGCCGATTTTTCTACGCAAAATAAAAGCCAGAACGCCCACATTCACCATGGCGGCAAGCGAGCCGGCCAGTGCCAGGCCGTTATGTTTCAGCGGTCCCATGAGGATGAGGCTGGCCGCCAGGTTGAATACAAAGGTGATGATGGCGGCCCGCATCGGCCATTTGGAGTCCTGAAGCGAATAGAAGGAGGATGTAAAAATCCGGGCAACGGAAAAGGCCCACAGGCCCAGCGAGTAGCAAAACAGGGCCTGACCGGTTAACACGGCTGCCCGCACATCGAAGGCGCCGCGCTGAAATAAAACGGAGATGATTGGCAGGCTCAAGGCAAGCAGCGCCACCGTCGCGGGAATGATTAAAAACAAAGTGATTCTCAATGAAAAGGCAATGCTCGATTTCAGATCCTGGAGGTTGCCCAGGGCCGCATGTCTGGAAAAGCTCGGCAATGTCGCGGTTCCCACCGCGAAGGCAAAGACCCCCAGCGGCAGCTCCATGACCCGGTCGGCATAAAAAAGATAGGTGACGCTGCCGGCCGGCAGCAAAGTGGCCAGAATCGTGCCGACAAAAACGTTGATGGTGTTGATCGCGCCGCTGAAAACGGCCGGCACGAACAGAAGTCCTATCTTCTTCATGCCGGGATGATTCCAGTTAAATTTAAATCTGAAACGGACCCCGAATGTAAGCAACAGCGGCCATTGCAGGGCCAGCTGCAGAAAACCGCCGACCAAAACGCCCACCGCCAGGGCGGTGATCGGTTCCGCGAAGGAATCCTTCAGGAGAAAGGCGCAAAAGATCATGGCGGTGTTGAGCAGCACCGGTGATAGCGCCGGCGCTGTGAAATGACGGAAGGCGTTCAAAATGCCCATGCATAAGGCGGTCAGGGAAACGAAGAAAAGATAGGGGAACATCAGACGGTTTAAAAAAACCGCCAGGGTGAATCGCTCAGGTTCCCCGACAAACCCCGGCGCGATAAGGGTGACAACCAGAGGTGACAGGAGGATGCCCAAAATACATATGACAACAGAGACAATGGACAAAAGCGTAAAGACGTTATAGGCTAGATCAAGCGCCTCATCCTTGCCTTTTTTCTCCAGGTACTCAGTGAAAACCGGAACGAAAGACACGGTCAGTGCGCCTTCCGCCAGGAAGCGCCTCAGCATATTGGGAATTCGGTAAGCGACCCAGAACGCGTCGGTCACCCAGCCCGCTCCAAAAAGAGCTGCAATGACCGTGTCGCGCGCCAGTCCGAATATGCGGCTGATCAGTGTAGCAGAGCTGACAATACCGGCCGCTTTGGCGACGCGCGCGTTTTCCGATTTTGCGGTGGAATTTTCCTTTTGCATTTTCAATTTCCGT
>DDWS01000029.1:0-26086 GCA_002347685.1 Syntrophaceae bacterium UBA2280 | reverse complement strand
CCGATCTGACTGACCAGAATCGTTTTTTTGCGTCCTCTGGCGCCCGTGGTAATGGTGATCTGGCTTTTTCGAAGCCCCAGTTTTTTTGCGAGCAATCCGATACACGCCTCGTTGGCCGCACCTTCCACCGGAGGCGCGGTGACTTTCACTTTCAACACGCCGTCGGTGATGTCTCCGATGTCCTCCCTGGACGCATGCGGATTGACATGAATGTCGAAGGATAAACCGTTTTTTGTTTCCCGGATGATCAGCGCGGAGGTTATCATAGGCGCCTTTCTTCTTTTACTGCATACCGCGGGCCAGATCGATCATGGTCTGCACCAGAAAACCCTTCAGGAAGATGATGATCAGCAAAACGATCAGCGGAGCGAAATCAATCGGCAGACTATGCCTGGGGATCCATCGCCGGATCGGCCGCAGCACCGGTTCCGTGATCTGGTTTAGAATCATCACGATTTTATTGTAAGGGTCGGGATTCACCCAGGAGATCAGGGCGCGAATGATGATGATCCACATATAGACCGTCAGGGCGATGTCGATAACGCCCGCCAAAGCAATGATAAAATTGCCTGTGCCGATGCTGAGCATGAAAACCTCCGTTATGAATTTACAGTGTTAAGCGTGGATCACCTGCGGCAGTGACGCGGCGAAATCGCGAATGGCTTTATTCAATGCCGATGGTTTTTCCATCATGACCATGTGCCCCGCGTTTTCGATCAGCAGCAATTTCGACCCGGTTATTCCGTCGGCGATCCGGCGAGAGGCTTCCACCGGCGTCATTTTATCTTCGGTGCCGCAGATGATCAGCGCGGGCACGCGTATTTTCGATATTTCATCAGCCAGATTCATTTGATTGCAGGCCTTCAGGTCGTTTAACAGGACCTGGGTGTTTACTTCATCGAGACTGGCGCGCAGCGGCGCCAGCATTGCCGGTCGATTTTCTTTGGCCAGGGAAAATTTGGCGATCAGGTCTCTGATTTCTTCCGGCTGTTGCGAAAGACCATCGAGAATGGCGGGGTTGACCGGCATAGTCAATCCGCCTCCGACCGAAATCACCGCGCTGATGTCCGCAGGGTGCCTCGCAGCAAAAGAAAGGGCAATCGCGGCCCCGAGAGAATGCCCGATCAGGATGGGTTTCGTCAGTCCCAGGCTGTGAAGGAGGTCTTGGAACGGATGGACGTAATCATGGATATCCTGCCTGCCTGATCCGCCGGATTTTCCGTGTCCGGGAAGATTGACGGCGGCGATATTGAAACTTTTATGAAGTTTCGTGTATTGATGGGACCAGGCGCTGGAGTTGCCCCCGGAACCGTGGATAAAAACCAGGCTTTTTTCGTGTGAACCGAAATCTCGCGGATTGATCCAGCAGGAAACTTCATGGTCGCGGGTAGGGAAAAATTTAAGCATCGGGAATCTTCCTTTCGACGATCTGCGTATCACAAAAGCAAATTCTTATGCAATGGAAAGAATGAAAATCTCCGGGATTTGTTATTGACAGGACGCGGGAAAAAAGTGCATGTAATCAGTATTATTTCGGAGGTCAATCAGATGATGTTTACAGGCAAGAAAATCGCCATAATCGGGGGAGGCAAAATGGGCGGCATCCTGGCCCGGGGGATGATTTCCGGAAAAATTATTTCCCCGCGAAGCATGACCGTGACGGACATAGATCCCGCCAGGCTCGATGATTTACGTACATCTCTCAAAGTGCAGGTTTCGGCCGACAATAAAAAAGCGGTTAAGGATGCCGACATTATTATTCTTGCCGTCAAGCCTCAGAATTTCCCCCAAACGCTCAAGGAAATCCGGCCGGTCACGACGAAAACGAAAATCATCATTTCCATAGCGGCGGGAATGACGACGGATTTTATTGAAAAGGCCCTGCCCGGAGGGACGCGGGTGCTGAGGGCAATGCCCAACGTCAATGCGCTGGCCGGTGAAGGCGCCGCGGCCGTATCGGCCGGAAAATTCGCAAAAAAGGACGATGTTCTCTACGCGCTGGCGATTTTAAACGCAGTGGGGCTGGCGGTGGAAGTGGACGAAAAATTGATGGATGCCGTCACCGGTCTGAGCGGCAGCGGGCCTGCGTATTGTTTTGTCATGATCGAGGCGCTTGCCGATGCGGGGGTGCAACTGGGGCTGCCGCGTGATCTGGCTGAGAAACTGGCCGCCCAGACCATGCTGGGTTCCGCGCGTCTTTGCCTGGAAAGCCGGCAGCATCCGGCACAGCTCAAAAACATGGTAACCTCGCCGGGCGGCACCACAGCCGCCGGATTGAAAGTGCTGGAGGAAGGAAAAATCCGCGCCACGCTGGTGGCTGCCGTCGAAGCGTCGGCCAGACGCGCCGCGGAGCTGGCCTCAGTCAAATAGATGCCCGACTAAGGGTGTGGATAGAATTTTACATGTGGGAGGATACAGCAGTGGACATTCAAGGTAAGGTTGTCGTCGTGACCGGCGCCGCTTCCGGCATCGGTCGGGGGTTGTGTTTGAGGTTTACCGCAGAGGGCGCAAAAGCCGTCATTGCGGCGGATGTCAATGAAGCAGGCGCCAAAGCGGTGGCGGATGCGGTGAAGGGCGCAGCGTTTGTTTGCGATGTGCGCAAGGAAGAGGATGTTATCCGTCTGGTTAAATTTGCGGAAGACCAATACGGCGGTGTGGATGTTTTCTGCTCCAACGCGGGCATTGCCATTATGGGTGGCTATGAAGTGGATAACGAGGCCTGGCAGCGCATCTGGGAAATCAATGTGCTGGCGCACGTTTTCGCGGCGCGCGCGGTAGTGCCCGGCATGATCCGGCGTGGTGGCGGCGCTTTTATGGTGACGGCCTCGGCGGCCGGACTGCTCAGCCAGATCGGGTCGATGCCGTATTCGGTCACCAAGCACGCGGCGGTGGGGCTGGCGGAAAGTCTGTCGATTACTTACGGTGATCAGGGAATTCAGGTTTTTGCGCTGTGCCCGCAGGCTGTGGATACGGAAATGACGCGGCAGGGCGGCGGCGTTGCGGCGGTGGACGGCATGATGAAACCCGAACAGCTGGCAGACGCAGTGATGGCAGCTTTTGCGGCCGATGAGTTTCTCATTTTGCCGCACCCGGAAGTTAAAACCTATATGCAGAGAAAAGCGGCCGACTATTCAAGGTGGCTTCAGGGGATGCGAAGGCTTCAGGAGAGATTCTTCAGCGGAGACCCCCTGAAGAAATAGTCAGGCGTTAGTCCGGAGTATCCTGCCCGGGTATCATCAAACACGAAGAAAGGGGAACTGGTGGATGAACGCCAATGAATCATGCCCGACGGTAGATAACCTCCGCGATCTGGAAGAGGCTCTGGAAAAAAATGACAGGGTGATTGCGATGGTCTATGCTTCCTGGTGCCCCTTCTGCCGAAAAGCTGTCCCCGTTTTTGAGTCTCTGACCCGCAACGAGGAGCGAACATTCCTGCTGGTGACAGACGATGAGGAACGGATCGCCGATTTGTACGGAGTCGATGTTTTTCCTACGTTGATTCTGTTTGAAAAAGGCTTTATCGTCAAGCGTCTGGACGCCAAGCCCGGCATTGGCCTCAACGAACAGCAGATTGCCGAATTCATCGGGTCGTGTCCGCCGTTGTGAAAATGAGGGGATGTGGAGTGCGCGTTGGAGATCGTCGTGAAATATTGTGGCGGCTGTAATTGTCAGATCGACAGATCAAAAATCATCAGCGATGTCGAGGTGGCGTTGCCGGAAGGTGATCGATTCACAACAGACACGGCCAATTCGCCTTTTGGAATGGGCCTTTTGATATGCGGGTGTATGTCTGCATGTGCGTGGCGTCCGGAAATGACCGTTTGGGCAAAGCGCTGGGTGGTCGTTGCCGGCAAAACCGTTGATTCCCGTGAGATGCCGGAAGATCAGATAGCCGCAGCCATCCTGGGGAAAATTGAGGCGTAAGGAGAATATGTGGATCTGAAATATTTACTGACGACTGTGGAGGCAAATGTCGCGACCGTCACGATCAACCGGCCCGATAAGGGCAATGCGCTTGCACCGCAGGTGCTGGGTGAAATCACATCATTGTTTACGGCGATTGCGGAGAGAAAGGATGTCAATGTCGTGGTTTTTACCGGCGGGGAGAGGTATTTTTCCGCCGGATTTGATTTAAACGAAATCCGCCTGCTCGAAAAGGTTTCCAATGAGGCCTATATCGACCTGTTTCATCGCGCGTACCGGTCTATTTTGTTTTGTCCGCAGCCGGTCATCTGCGCCGTGGGCGGCGCGGCGATTGCCGGTGGTTTTGACCTTACGATGATGTGCGACATCCGTTACGCCTCCGAGCGCGCCAAATTCGGACAGCGCGAAATCGTGCTTTCGCTCACCCCGATCATGGACCCGCTTTGGCGTATCATCGGCATGGGGCGCGCCAGGGAAGTCGCGCTGACCGGCCGGATTTATGACGCTTATGAGGCCGAAAAGATGGGCTATGTCAGCAAGGTGTTTCCCGAAGGGAAACTGCTGGAATCCGTAGGCGCCATCGCGCGCGAGATGGCCGCTTATGACCAGGGTTGCCTGAAAGAAACCAAAGCCCTTGCCAATAAAGTTCTCAACGAAGATCTTGACGGCGCGATGCGGATTCAGGAATGGCTTTTCCGAACGTATATCGGATCGGAAGACAATCACCAGCGAATTGACGCCCTTCAGGCAAAACTTGAGGCGGCCAGAAAGAAGTAAGAGGAAAAGGCACTTGACCGCGCAGCGACGGAAGTGCGGGAAGAGTCAATCACACAAGGGGTGTTTCAATGGCAGATCATGCCCGCGCAAAAACGAGGAAAGACCGTATTATGGATGCGGCGCTGCGCATTTTTGCCGAAAAAAGCTTTCAGGATGCCACGATTTCGGAGATCAGTAAGCAGGCCGGGGTTTCCGAGGCGACCATCTACGAGCATTTCGGCACCAAAGAAGACCTGCTGTTTGCCATTCCCGAAAAAATTTCCAATGATACCTATGATGAATCCGAGGCGGTTCTGCCCTACATCAAGGACGTTGAAGGACGGATACGGGCGATCATGCTGGGCTATGTCAAGCTTTATCAGAACAACCCCCACTACTCCGCGCTGGTTTTGCTGCAGCTCATGTCCAACAAGCGTTTCCGGCAGACGGCGGCGTATGCTGCTATCCGGCGCTCCGCACACCGGCTGCTCGACTGTATCCGCGACGGCATTGCCGACGGAACGTTCCGACCTGACGCCGACGCGTATCTGATCCGATCCATGCTGATGGGCGCCATTGAACATCTCTTTATCCGCTGGCATATGCAGGGCATGCCGATCCGCGATAAAAGCATGATGGACATGCTCGATCCTTTTTTAGAGATCGTTTTCAATGGTATTCGCCCCGTTGGGGAAGAAAAAAGTATGACCCTGTGCCTGAAACTCGAAGACGCCCGCGCCCTGGGGCGGCTTTGGCAGGCCGGTCAAACGATGAAACCGCCCGCGTGCGAAACCCCGGTGGCCCGGAAGGCAAAGGCAAAGACGGGAAAATCGTCAGGCTCCGTCAAAGGAAAGACCCGATGACGGGGTTGGAATCATAATCCTATCGCCAACCCGGCAAAGGACAGCTCCTGGCCGCTTTGGAAAAAAAACAGAAAAGGAGTGTTGCCATGTTTGATATTTCTCAATTTTCATTAAAAGGTAAAGTAGCGCTGGTGACCGGTGGAAGCCGGGGCATCGGTCAGGCCATTGCCTATGGTTTTGCCAAGGCCGGAGCCAGGGTGGCGATCACCAGCCGCAAGGCGCAGGATCTGGAAGCGACAGCCTGCGAGATGACCAATATCGGCTGTGAAGTATTGGTCGTGCCCGCACACCTCGGCAGAATCGAAGAGACCCAGCGGGTGGTTGATCTGGTGATGGAGAAATTCGGCCGGATCGATATTCTGGTCAACAACGCCGGCGCGAGCCCCGCGATGGCATCTGTGCTGGATTCCGACGAGCGCCTGTGGGACACCATTATGAACCTCAATCTTAAAGGTGTTTACTTCATGAGCCAGGCCGCGGCGAGGGTGATGAAGAAACAGGGTGGCGGCAAAATCATCAATGTCGCTTCCATTGACGGTTTCAATCCCGAGCCGTTTGTCAGTGTTTATTCCATTTCGAAGGCCGGTGTCCGCCAGATCACACGAGCGTTTGCGATGGAACTGGCGCGCGACAACATTCAGGTTAACACCATCGCTCCCGGCCCCATCAGCACCAAGATGATGAACTCCCACTGGCAGCACCTCAGTCCGGAAGAAGCGCAGAAACAGAAAGACGAACTGTGCAAACATCTGCCCACCTGCCGGATCGGTGAACCCGACGAGATTGCCGGTGCGGCGGTCTACCTGGCCTCCGAAGCTTCGAGCTACACGACGGGAACAGAGATCATTATCGACGGTGGTTTGCTGCTGGGCACACATTTATAACAGATGGTGCCGCCCGGACCTGTGTATTCCTGGCCGACCGTTCCCGATCAGTGCTTTTGAACTCGATGTGCTGCTCGGAGAATTCATCAGGCAGCGGCAGCAGAAATTGAGCAGGTCTTAAGCCTTGCGCTGTTTGCGATGTTCCGGCTTTTTCGGTATCCGGTGTATCGTTTTCACACGATCAGGAAAGACTTTTTGAGGGTGATCGATGAACAGGAAAGTTTTAATCGCCTTGCTGATTTTCATCGCAGCTGCGCTTGTGGTGACGGCAGTCATGGTGCTCAAAGAAAAGGAGGACTATGAAAGCGATGATTACACCTGGTCTGCAAATCTCGATGCGGGAGGGCATGATCTTCTTGTCAGAGGTGCGAAGATCGATGCGATCAAAAAAAATCTTCCCGGCCTCCTACGCGCCCTGAACAGATCCGACAAGGATCCGGAGTCCTTCCGTACACCAAAGGGTTCGGAGCCGCTGGGGCTGCCGAAGCTGAAGCTTGCCGGCATCACCGGCCTTGTCGTCAACGTGGAGGTCATCAATGATGAATTTCTGACACAGCGCATGGGAACGAGCGGGGCGGAGGCATTTTTGGCTGTTGCGACATTCACGCTAACCGAGCATGAAGGCATCGAGGGGGTCAATTTTATTTTTATCGAAGGCGACCACGCCGCACCGGGCCTGTATACGCGGGAGACTTTTTTAAAAAAAGATCACTGGAAAATCATGGAGTAACATGCGCTTCGCCGTCCGGAAAGTCAATGGAGGCACTGGACGTTCATACGATGTCGGAATATGCAGCCGGGAAAACGCAGTGCCTGGAAGGAAGTCTGACAAAAAACTGTGATTCCGGGACCGGGGCGACAAGCGGGATAGGCCTATGACGATAGACATGCTGATTGTGATGGCTGTGATTGTTCTGGCGGTTATTTTGTTTGCGTCAGAAAAGCTTCCCGTTGATCTCACGGCGATTCTCGTCATGACCGTTTTGCTGCTGACGGGAATTGTCACCCCTTCAGAGGGGCTTTCCGGCTTCAGCAATACCGCGACCATCACCGTCGGCGCCATGTTCATTTTAAGCTCCGCTCTGCAAAAGACCGGTGCTGTCGTTTTTCTAGGGACCCTTTCATCGAAAATTTTTAAATTCAATTTCTGGGTCGGTCTGGTCGGCACCATGATTCTGGTTGGTACGGCGTCGGCGTTTGTCAACAATACACCGGTGGTTGCGGTTTTTATCCCGATCCTTCTGGGGCTGGCTCATACCAACAAAATCAGCCCGTCGAGGCTTTTAATGCCGATTTCGTTTGCCTCCATGTTCGGCGGCGTTTGCACACTGATCGGGACATCCACGAATATCCTGGTGAGTTCCATTGCCGTTCAGCACGGCCTGCCAGCCCTCGGGATGTTCGAGTTCACCAGGATGGGTCTTGTGTTTTTCGGTGTGGGCATCCTCTACATGACGCTTTTCGGTGTAAGGCTCATTCCGTTTCGGGCGCCTGAAGAGAACCTGACAGAGAAATACTTGATGCACGATTATCTGACGGACATTATTCTGCTGGACGATGCGAAGTCGGTCGGCATGCGGGTGGCGGATTCACCGCTGGTCAAAGATCTGGAAATCGATATCCTCGAAGTGATACGAAACGGTCAGCGCCTGCTGGTGCCCGTTTCCGATGTCGTTTTGAAGGAAAATGATCTGCTGCGCGTGCGTTGTGACATTGCACAGCTTCAAGAGCTCAAAGACCGAATGGGCATTCAGATGAAGTCTGACTGCGAGATCAGTGACGGTGATTTTCAGTGCGATGCCCTGACCCTGACGGAAGTCGTCGTCGCCCCGAACTCGCGGCTGGTGGGAAAAACCATCAAGTCCTCCTATTTCCGCAATGTTTTCCGCGCCACGGCGCTGGCCCTGCGTCACCGCGGCCAATTGTACAACACCGGTTTTGCCGACACACCGCTGAGAGCCGGCGATGCCATTCTGGTTGAAACCCGGAAAGAGAATTACGAGACTCTCAGAGAAAATAAAAGCTTTGTCATCGTCTCCGATATTGAAGCGCCTCAATACCGCAAGGACAAAATTATCTCCGCCGTTATGATTATTGCCGGTGTCATCGTAACGGCCGCCACGGGTATTTTGCCAATTATGGTCGGGGCAATTATCGGGTCCGTTCTTCTTGTCGTAGCGGGTTGCATCACACTTGAAGAAGCCTATGACGCCATTGACTGGAAAGTCATCTTCCTGCTGGGAGGGATCATTTCGTTGGGGGTCGCGCTGGAGAAGACAGGGGCCGCCATGTACCTGTCGGACAATCTGATCAGGTTTCTGGGTGGATGGGGACCGGTAGCCATTGTGGCGGTCCTGTATCTGATGACCTCCCTTCTGACCGAGACCATGTCGAATAACGCGACCGCTGTCCTGCTCGCCCCGATTGCCATTTCAGCGGCGGGTACAATGGGGGTGAGTCCGACTCCCTTTTTGATGGCGATTGCGTTTGCCGCCTCAGCGAGCTTTATGACGCCCGTCGGTTATCAGACCAACGCCATGATTTACGGGGTCGGCCGTTACAAGTTTTCAGATTTTATCAAAGTGGGATCGCCGCTCAATCTGATCTTCTGGATTCTGGCGACCCTCTTGATTCCCTATTTTTTCCCGTTTTAGGAGGCCCATATGGACAACATCACCGCCTGGCTGGAAAGTATTGTCGACGCGCTGAGCGTACCGCTCTTTAAGATGGGGGATTCGGCTTTCACACTGTGGATGATTATTTACCTGATTCTGGCGACCATTATCCTGATCATTGTCGCCTCCGCGCTCAACAAACTGATTTCGTACCGCCTGCTGGCAAAAAGCCGAATCGATCTGGGCGTCCGCATTGCTGTCGGATCCATCGTGAAGTATGTGCTTCTGGTCATCGGTTTTGTGGTCATCCTGCAAACCGCGGGCATCAATTTGAGCAGCATCACGATTCTGTTCGGGGCTCTCGGCATCGGCATCGGTTTCGGTTTGCAGAATGTCACCAACAATTTTGTCAGCGGCATTATCATTCTGTTTGAACGGCCCATCAAGGTGGGCGACCGCATCGAGGTGTCAGACGTTGCCGGAGATGTGGTTGATATATCCATGCGGGCCACCACCATTGTCACCAACGACAACATTTCCATTATCGTGCCGAATTCCCAGTTTATTTCCGGGACCGTCATCAACTGGAGCCACACCGACCGCAATGTCCGTTTCAACTTCCCCGTGGGCGTGTCCTACAAAGAAGATCCGGAAACCGTCCGGCAGGTTCTGATAGGTATTGCCACGGACAATCCCGGTGTATTGAAAAGTCCCAACCCGGATGTGCTGTTTTCGGAATATGCCGAAAGCGCCATGGTGTTCAACCTCCGGGTCTGGACGCGGGAATACATCAACCGCCCCGGCGTGCTCAAAAGTCAGCTCTATTATGAAATCGCCCGCCGTTTCCGGGAGCAGGGCATTGAAATTCCCTTTCCGCAACGCGACGTGCACATCAAACACATGCGCAGGGACGATGAAGAGTGAGGTGTAAGGCGNNCACATTGAGAACGGTGTGGCCGGAATTCCATATTTCGTCGATCATTTTATCCTGTTCCGTGCCGGCAATGCGAACCACGCAGAGTTTCCGTTCCGGCTGATTCACCGTCATCAGACTCACCACGCGCACACCCAGTTTAATTGCGATCGGGGCGATGAATCCGAAGATGTCTTCTTTATCCGTTACGGCAAACGTGATCCGTGCGCCCGCGCCGGTGGATTCCAGAATGCCGACAAATGCACGAAAAATGTCCGACTCGGTGATCAGGCCGATCAGTTTCATTTTCTGCACCACCAGAAGTGTGCTGATTTTGGCGTCGCGCATGATGCGTGCGGCATCCTCGATGGGCATCTCCGGCGGTGCAGTGCGAAGCGCCCGGCTCATGATTTCTTCGGCCTTCATGCGCATTTTCAGGCTATCCGCGGTGGAAACGGCAAAGGGGTTGATTTCCGGCGGGCAGGCGTGAAGGATGTCCGTGGCGGTGACAATACCCACCGGGTGAACTTCATGGTCGTGGTGATCGACCACCGGCAGGCGGCGGATGCGCCGCCTGGCCATGAGCGCGGCCGCTTCCACCAGGGAAGTGTGCGGTTCAATCGTCACCACATCACGAGTCATCCACATGCCGATAATCATTTTGGTGTTGCCTCCTTGGATGCGTTTTAATGATTTCCGCCGGGCCGTTCAAGGGTAAAAAATAGAAATTGGCGGAAAATATAAGCATTACGTTACTGTACGGCGTTAATATAGCCAAAACAATACTTTTTGACAAATGAATTGTTGTCATCTTCCCCGCTGGATGGTGGCCGGGTTTTTTTGTATTGTCCCGATATGGTGAAGGGCTTGAAAGGCCCGATTCCGGGACAATTCCCTTGACAAATATGCCCCCTGTGTTATCAAAAAAAATGCTTTATTCAGGGCCGGGATGTCCTGAAGAAAGGAAGTCAGTTAATGAAATCTGAAAAAAAGATGATTCGAAGGAATGACGGACTCTGTTTCAAGCCTCTTGCGTCATATTGGGCGAGAGGCTTGTTTTGCTGCTTGGTCTTTCTGACCCTGGCCGCAGGAACGGCCCAGGCGCAAACGCCCTGGCCGCAGGTCGCCATTTCCAAAGACGGCACGCCGATTTCATACGAAGTATTCGGGCAGGGAGAGCCGACACTGGTCTTTGTGCATGGCTGGAGCTGCGACGCGCGCTACTGGCGGCCGCAGGTTGAGCATTTTTCAAAAAAGCATCGCGTGATCGTTTTGGATCTCGCCGGTCACGGCCATTCGGGCCTGTCGCGCAAGAAGTACACAATGAGCGCATTCGGCGAGGATGTTCAATCCGTGGTCGATGCGGCAGGCGGCGGGCGCACAATCCTGATTGGCCATTCCATGGGCGGCTTCGTGATTGCCGAGGCGGCGCGCCTTATGCCATCGCGCGTTATCGGTCTGATCGGGGTCGACACTCTTGCCAATGTGGAATATCCCCTGACCCTCAATGCTTATGAAAAGATGGTCGCGCCGCTGAAAGAGGATTTCGTTGAGGGAAGCCGCGGGTTTGTGGCCTCGATGTTTTTGCCGGATACCGATCCTGCACTTCGCGACTGGATTCTTTCCGATATGTCATCCGCGCCTCCTGCCGTTGCTATGAGTGCGATGGAGCACATGATGAATCTGTATATTACCAAGGATGCGGCGAAGATATTTCAAGATATACGCGTGCCGGTGGTTTGCGTCAACGCGGATTTATGGCCGGTGAATATAGAAGCCAACCGGCGGCATATGCGGTCATTTGACGCGATTGTGATTCCCAAGGCGGATCATTTTCTGATGATGAACCAGCCGGAGATTTTCAATTCGGCGCTGGAAAAAGCCATCGGGATGATCCTTGGAAAATCGGTTCCGTAGGCGGCCATCAACGATGCGAAAGCGGTCAGCGGGTCTTTGATTGCTTTGTAAAACAGGTTGACCCCACAGGTATGATCATGTCAAGAGAGGCACCGCGCCGGAATGTGGCGCAGGTTAAAATGAAACTCAACGAGAGGATAACGCTATGAGAAAACATGCTGTTTGGATGCTGTGCGCTTTTGCAATCTTTCTATTGTCTTTCGAGGCTTCGGCCTGCTCGCGCGTCGTGTATTCAGGGCCGGAAAACACCATTATCACGGCCCGGTCGATGGACTGGAAAGATGAGATACCGGGCAACATGTGGATATTCCCACGCGGGATGGAAAGAAATGGAGAAGTCGGTCCCAATTCGGTGATCTGGAAATCCAAATACGGCAGTGTGGTGGTCAGCGCCTTTGATAATTCCAGCGCCGACGGCATCAATGAGAAGGGGCTGGTCGCGAATATCCTGTGGCTGGCGGAATCCGAATATCCCGCCTATGATAAAAAGCGCAAGGGTCTGACCATTGCCGCCTGGGTGCAGTATGTGCTGGATCATTTTGCCACTGTGGAGGAAGCCGTCGCGGAGCTGAAAAAAGAAAAGTTCATGATTGTGTCAGATTTTCTTCCCGGCACAGACAAGCTTACGACGCTGCATTTGTCCCTGTCTGATGCGACAGGCGATAACGCGATTTTCGAATATATCGCAGGCAAGCTCACGATCCATCAAGGACGGTCCTATACCGTCATGACAAATTCACCGATATTTGAAAAGCAGCTGGCGCTCAATGAATACTGGAAGAGCATTCCCGGAACGACGATGCTTCCAGGCACCAACCGCGCGGCCGACCGGTTTGTCCGCGCCTCTTACTATATTTTGGCGATCCGGCAGACAAGCGACCCGCGTGTCGCTGTGGCCGGTGTCTTCAGCGTGATTCGCAACGTCTCTGTGCCGTTCGGTATATCGTCCAAAGAAGAACCCAACATTTCCTCCACCCGCTGGCGCACTGTCGCCGACCAGAAAAATCTCGTGTATTATTTTGAAGATGCGCTAAGCCCCGGGGTTTTGTGGGTGGATCTGAAAAAGGTGGACTTCCGCGTGGGTGTGCCGGTCAAAAAGCTTTTGCTTGAAAATCATGAAACCTACAATGGCGATGCCCTGAGCTCATTTAAAAACGCAAAGCCGTTCAAGTTTCAGGGTTTATAGCCGTCCGTTTTCCTGCCCGCGCCTTCATGTATCCAGGATCTCCCGGATTTTTACCGCGAGTTCCTGAATCGAAAAAGGTTTGTGAATAAAATTCACGTTCGCGTCGAGCACGCCCTGGTCGGCAATGACATCCGCCGTGTAGCCCGACATAAACAGGACTTTCAAGCCGGGGCGGACGGCTGTGAGACGATCGACCAGATCCCGCCCGTTCATCTCGGGCATGACCACATCGGTCAGGATGAGATGAATTTCGGATGGATGTTCGCGGGCAATCTTCATGGCTTCACCGGGTGTCGCGGCAGACAAACATGCATAACCCAGGTGTTGGAGCATCATTGTCGTCATTTCCAAAATCGTTGGTTCATCCTCAATGAGCAGCAGCGTTTCTCCCCGGCTTCCGGGGGAATCAGCTTGCCGGTCCCCCCGGGCCTTTCGCATGGGAGCGAGGTGGCGAGGGAGGTAAATATGGAAGATGGTTCCTTCACCTGAGCGGCTTTGCACATCAATAAACCCTTCATTTTGTTTGACAATGCCGTAAACCGTCGCACACCCCATCCCTGTTCCCAGGCCAACGCCCTTGGTGGTGAAAAACGGGTCAAAGATACGCTCCAGTGTCCCGGCATCCATTCCGCAGCCGTTATCGCTCACCGACAGCACGATATACGGACCCGGCTTTGCATCCGGAAGACCCGTTACACTGGACGGCCCCAGTTCAACCGCCCGGGTCTCGATGGTGATGACGCCGATTGTTGCGATGGCGTCCCGCGCGTTGACACAGAGATTGAGCAGGATCTGATCGAGTTGGGAGGGGTCCATCAGGACAGGGCACAGGGATGATTCGGGACGCCAGATCAGCCCGATGTTTTCTCCGATGATCCGGCGGATCATTTTTAGAACGGAACTCACCGATTCATTCAGGTCAAGCACAATTGGGGCAACGGTCTGCTTGCGCGCGAAAGCGAGAAGCTGCCGGGTGAGATCCGCCGACCGCCGCGCCGCGTCGAGAATTTTATCCAGATTGGATCGGTTGGGATCTATCGGTCCCATGGAATTCAAGGAGAGTTCCGTGTAGCCGATGATTGCGCTCAGGATATTGTTGAAATCGTGCGCGACGCCTCCGGCCAGAACGCCCACCGCTTCGAGCTTCTGGGACTGGAGCAGCTGTTCTTGAAGTTTGCCCCGCTCTTCCTCCGCGCGTTTACGTTGCGTAATATCCCGGAAGTCCCAGACACGCCCGATGACATGGCCATCGAGCATCATCGGGCAGGAATACCGCTCGAAAACCCTTCCGTCCGTAAACCGGATTTCTTCAAAGTCTTCCTTCGTGCTTTGATAAAGAGTCCGGACTTTGGCGAGAAATGCGGTCGGATCTTCCATTTGCCCCGCGGCATATGTGAGCAGCTTTTCGTCTTCAAAAGTGTTCTGAATCTCCTTTGGAATCCGCCACATGTCGATAAACCGCCGGTTCATGTGCGACAAGTGTCCTTCAATGTCCACCACCAGCACGCCGTCGGCAGTCGCGTTGAACGTGGCCCGCAACAGTTCCGTCTGTCTTTGCAAGGCTGATTCTCTTTCTCTTTCCCCGGTCACATCAAAGAAACTGACGAGCAGGGAATCTCCGACCCGGCTGGCGCTCATGACCATCGTCAGGGTCTTGCCGTCTTTGATGGTGACACGAAATTCAACCGGCCCGAGCAAGGTCTGATCCGCCCTGGCATGCTGCACCGCTTCCGTCCAGCTTTCCATTACCAGTTTCCGATAGGCTGCATCAGGATAAGCCGCAAGCCACCAGTGATCATTGTCGGGAACATCCTCAGGAGTGTATCCAAGAACGCGGGTGAAGCTGTCATTGAATGCAATGTTTTCCCCTTGCGCGGATACATGCGCCATCGGAATGGGTGCGTTCATAAACAGAGCCCGAAACCGTTCTTCACTGATCCGAATTTGTTCCTGGGCTTCCTTGAGCGTCTGGATGTTCAAATCCAGTCCGATAACGCGCATTTGAGCGGCGGGACCATCCGATTCGAGCATCTGACCCTTCGACAACACCCAGACCCACGAGCCGTCGAAGTGCCGCAGGCGGAATTCCGCCTCGAACTGTCGCCTTTCGCCTTGCTGAATTTCATCGCGATAAAACGGATGGACGGTGTTTCGGTCGTCGGGATGGATGTAAGAATCAAAATCGGTAAGCGAAAGGACCTGTTCTGGGGACGAATAGCCGAGCAGAGAAAACCACTGCGCGCTCAGATAGACAGTCCTGGCTTGTGGACGAAAATCCCACACGCCCGCCTGGGTGGCTTCCGTGGCCAGTCTGAGTAGTTCGGCCTGTTCGATCAAGTCTTTCTGCGTGGTTTTGAGCGTTGCGGCCTTGTCCCGAAGCTTGCGCCGCAGGACGAAACTGACCATCAGGAGAATGAAAAGCACCGCTACAG
The DNA here is from genome assembly GCA_002347685.1 of Syntrophaceae bacterium UBA2280. Classification (GTDB taxonomy): domain Bacteria; phylum Desulfobacterota; class Syntrophia; order Syntrophales; family Smithellaceae; genus UBA8904. The sequence continues at coordinate 10,596 of DDWS01000029.1, read as the reverse complement.
TAAAAGCACCGGTCAGGCGAAGAACCCGAAGTGTCGTGGGATCCATCCCGCTTGCGGGATCCAGCGAAATCCAGCGGTGGCGGATCGCTTCCATCTCCACCGGGTCGATGGTATTCATCGCTTTTTGAATGGCGCTGAAAAGCAGCGGATATTCGCGGCTGATCCCGATGCTCCAGGCGAAAACATAGTCGGTATTGCCCGCGACGCGCAAAACCGGGATGCCTTCCTTCTCAATGAAATAACTCGCCACGGCCAGATTTTCCAGCATGGCGTCAGCCTGACCGAAAGCGACGGCGCGAAGCCCTTCGGACACATTGGCCACCGGCATAATCTCAAAGCTTCCATTTGATCGCTCCCGGGCGTATGATTCTGTCGCATAGCCCGAAACCACCGCCACCGTCTTCCCTTCCAGATCATTGAGGGAGAGTCTGTCTTCCGTGGCCCGTGTAGCAATAATCACGACGGGCACAACCGCGTAGGGTGTTGTAAAATAGGCATACTTCTCCCGTTCTGGCGTGGAGACGATTGTCGGCGCCACGGCGCATTCGCTGCTTTTCAAGGCGGCCAGGTGCCGGTTCCAGTCGTTGGATGATACCTTCCTGAATGTCACCCCCAGCCTGTTTTCAACGAGTGCGACCACATCCGCCCCCATGCCGGTAAAAGCGCCGGATTCCGACGCAAACTCGATGGGCGGGAACTCCACGTTATAATAAAGCGTCAGTTTGCCGGGGTTCTTCGCAAGCCAGACCCGTTCCTCGGGTGTCAGTGAGACGCGGGGATCGATCCCGGCTCCAAGCCATGACGGACTCGTCAGAAACAAAAGAACAAAGGCAGTGATGCGGCACGAATCCAGAACCAAACGCCGCCGACACGTCATGTATGCAAGCTTTTGAGAAACTTCTCCTGTGAAATCAGCTGTGACGGACTTAAGCCTGCTTGCAAAACGCATTGCCTGGATGGTGTCCTTTCTTCAGGTATGATTGGAATACCAATCGATATATCGGTTCAATATGCCTGAAACTTTCGATTTATTTTGTCATTTTGCTCTATAAAAGGTTTGCATTTAGATGCCGGATTTGTCAAAATTCGGCAAGAAAGTCGTTGATCCCAATACAACAACAAGTCTGCAATATATTTGCGGCATGCTGAAATAGATGAATGGTATCAGAAAAATATGAATAACGAGTACAAGTTGGAATGTCAACGGTGCGGGCGCTGCTGCCTTGCTGATTTCGCGGCCTATGTGACGGATGAGGACATACAGCGGTGGAAAGCTCAAAGAAGACTGGATATTTTATGCATCCTGACAAGGGAACATGCCGCCTGGGAGGGTGATCACCTGATCTCTGCGGATTCGGGACAAACGCTGCACGGTTGCCCTTTTTTTTCCTTTGATGGTGAACGATTCGGCTGTGCCATCCACGAGACAAGGCCTGCGACCTGTCGTAACTACGAAACCGGTTCGTCTGAACTGTGTCCGCAGTTCGGGAAAAAAGTTTAAATGAAAGGCTTTTTATGTGGAGATGGACAGACTGGTTTTTGGTTGCTTTTATTTGCATCGGGCAGGGGGCTTTTTCTCCTTTGCCCGTTTGTGCGGAGAAAGTAAGATGTTATGATTATATCTGAATCTTGACGCATTGGTAACCTGTAAAATTTTCTTTTCCGCTTCTCAATGAAACAGGACATTGTTTTGAGCTTCATTTTCAGCGTTCCATCGCCGATGAGGAATGATGTTTCATGATTGTTTAAATCTTTGTTTTATTGTAGATATTTGCACGGTATCCAAAATATTAAACTGAAGGAATGATAAAGATGAATCAAAAAGTTACTGTGGTGGGCGCCGGGAATGTCGGCGCGACGGTGGCGCAACGCCTGGCGGAAAAGGAGCTTAGCGACGTGGTATTAATCGATATCCTTGAAGGTGTTCCGCAGGGGAAGTCCCTGGATCTGGCGCAGGCCGCGCCGATTGAGAAGCACGACGCGCATCTGACTGGCGCGAATTCATATGAAGCATCCGCGAATTCCGATATCGTCATCATCACAGCGGGTATTCCTCGCAAGCCGGGCATGAGCCGCGACGACCTGTTGGCGACCAACCGCGGCATTATGAAAAATGTGACCCGCGAGGTGGCTAAATATTCTCCCGACGCCATTTTAATGATTGTGAGCAACCCCCTCGACGCCATGTGTCATGTGGCGATGGAGGTTTCCGGTTTTCCCAAACACCGGGTGATGGGCATGGCCGGCGTTCTGGATTCTGCACGGTTTCGGGCCTTCATCGCGGCCGAACTTGACGTTTCCGTAGAGAATGTCCACGCGCTGGTTTTGGGCGGCCACGGAGACACGATGGTGCCGCTACCGCGTTTTTCCACCGTGGCGGGAATTCCGATTACCGAACTCATGTCTCCTGAGCGCATCGAGGCGCTGGTTACACGCACGCGAAACGGCGGTGCGGAGATCGTCTCACTTTTAAAAACCGGCAGCGCCTACTACGCACCCGCCTCCGCGGCGGTTGAAATGGCCGAATCCATCCTGAAAGATAAAAGGAAAATTCTTCCCTGCGCCGCGTACCTGGAAGGCGAATACGGCATTTCCGGCCTGTTTGTCGGCGTACCGGTCAAACTGGGTAAAAACGGCGTCGAACAGATCGTACCGTTAAAACTTTTGCCGGAGGAGGAGGCCGCGCTCAATAAATCGGCGGCTGCCGTGAAGGAACTGGTAGAGGCGATGAAAGGGATGTCATGAAAAGAAAAATCATTCAGATTGACGAGGAAAAGTGCACCGGCTGCGGTTTATGCGTGCCGGGCTGTGCCGAAGGCGCGATTCAAATCATCGACGGCAAGGCCAAACTGGTCAGCGATGTCTATTGCGACGGATTGGGCGCCTGCCTTGGAGAGTGCCCTGAAGACGCACTGACGATTATTGAACGGGACGCCGATGCTTTCGATGAACATAAAGCGCTTGCGGCCCTCGCGAAACGAAAACAGCAGGAAGCTCAAAGCAAAGCCAGACTGGATGTCATTGCGCCTGTGACCGGGGGGTGTCCGGGTTCGGCATCGATGGCGATCGACAGAAAACCGCAGGCGGCGGGCGAATCAGCGGCTGGTCCGCAGGCTTCTGAATTGACGCACTGGCCGGTTCAGCTGCATCTGATCAATCCTGCCGCCGATTTTTTCCGTGAAAAGGATGTCGTGCTGGCCGCGGACTGCGCGGCTTTTGCACTGGGGGATTTTCACGCGCGGTTTCTGAAAGGAAGGAGCCTCGCGATTGCCTGCCCTAAACTCGACGAGGGGCAGGAAGAGTATGTCGAGAAAATCCGTCGCCTGGCGGATGAAGCGCGCATCAACACGCTCACCGTGGTGATGATGCAGGTGCCCTGCTGCCGTGGACTGATGCAAATAGCGCAGACGGGGCTTTCCCGCGCGAAACGCAAGGTTCCGGTCAAGGCCGTTATCGTAGGTATTAAGGGAGAAGTGCTCTCTGAAGAATGGGTTTGAGAAGTTCAAAAGCAAAAGTTTAAAGTCAGAGGGATTGTTTCATGCCGTTTTTTACGACCGACGACGGGGTACGGCTGTATTATGAAATCAGCGGGTCGGGCAGTCCCGTGGTTTTGCTGCATGGACTGACGGCCAGTTCCCGCCATTTTCAAAAGCAGATTCCCTTTCTGGCAGAGCATTTCCGGGTCATTGCCCCGGATTTGCGGGGTCATGGCCAATCGGAAGCCTCAATGGATCATCTGACGATGGTGCGGCTGGCCGAAGATCTCAGACAGATCATGGCGTCTCTGAATATTACAGATGTGTCGCTTATCGGCTGGTCGATGGGCGCGCAGGTCATTTTCGAATACATCAAAAACTATTCCTGTGCGGGTATCGAGAAAGTTGTGATCATCGACATGGCGCCGAAGATCATGAAATCGGAGGATTGGCATTTCGGTCTGCCGGGTATTTTCAGCCGCAGGTCCGGTGATTTCGACCATGAGGATAATCTATACCTGCTGTCCGTCATGCTCGATGACTGGCAGGCGTACAGCCGGGTTCTTGCCAGGCGGCTTGTTAACAAGTCGCTGTATAATGAGAAAATGGAATTCAACGAACTTGCGGCGTTCATGGGCAAAGACGATTTGCCCATGCTCGAGAGCGAAGCCGGGAAGAACAACGCCCCGGTCATCGCCGCGTTTTGGATTGCCATGGCCATACAGGATTACCGGTCGATGCTCAAAGACATCCATGTGCCGTGCCTTTTGCTTTACGGAAAGGAAAGCAACTATTATCCGCCGGAAAATTTCGAATATATGCAAATGCAGATGCCGCACGCCCGGGTGATCGGGTTTGAGGGGTGCGGCCATATCCCGCATATTCAGGATCCTGAGCGTTTCAATCAAGCTTTGCTGAATTTTCTGGCTCCCGGGAATTATAAATAAAACCAGTCTGCGTATTTCACGAGTCCGACCCCCGGGGTTATGGATTTGACGCCCTCTGCTGATTTTTCTATACCCGGCTGTGTCAACAGATCGGCCGCAGCATTTGAGCGCGAAGCGCAGGAGAAAACAATATGAACGATAGAATTTTGCAAGTCATCAACCACCCCCTGCATCGTTACCTGGGTGTCGCAGACGTCCGGTCGGAAGACGGCGCGGGAAGCTTCTCCTTTACGGTCGGTGACGCGACGGTCAATCCCGCCGACGCCCTGCATGGCGGCGTGGTCTATCTTCTATGCGATGTCTGCGCTTATCTGGGATTGTTGAGCGTGCTTGCCGACGACATGGAAGCCGTGACGCATGATCTTCATGTATCTGTCCTGCGCGCGGCCGGGCGCGGTGATGTTGTCCGGATGGCATCCCGGATTCTCAAAAAAGGCAAGAGCCTGTGCTTCATCGACGTCTCCGCGGCAGTGTCCGGTCGGCTGATTGCAAGCGCCCGGATCACAAAAAGCCTGATCAAGAAAACCGCATAGTTTTTCAAAAGGTGTGACGCAGGCTCAGGTGCAAGACGATGTCCGGCGACGTGTCGACGATGATGTCTTCTGTGACGGCGATATCCAGGGAGGTTCTGTCTGAAAAAATCAGTGTGCCTCCCATGGCCAGTTGAACCGAAGCGGCGTTGATCTGTTTGAGGTCGCTTGTCGAATACAGCGAGGTGTGCGCGTTGGCCTGAATTTTCAAATCGATCCACTTCGCAGGGCTGAAGCCAAGCCCCAGTGAGCCGAATCCGGCCAGTGGTCTTTGGGCGTCGGGGAGAATCTTTCCTTCGGTCATGATCAGCAGTCCTGCTTCGCCGAATGTGCGCCACTGTCCGCAAGAAATCGGAATCCCTTGTTTTACTGAAAGCCACAAGGACAGGTCCGTGCTGCCGCTGCCGAATAGCGAATCGGTATCTCCGGTGGGGATCTTTAAGCTGCCGCGTAAGGCGAGCTGAAGGTTCCGGGTTTCGGTTTTTTCCAGCCACAGCCATCCGCCCGTCAGACGCACATCGCCGATGCCGGTTCCGGAAGACAGGGTGTTGATCCGGGTGATCCCGCCGCGGTGATAGTAAGTCAGCAGGCGGTTTTGCGGCGCGCGGTCGCGTCCGCCGTTGGGAAAGCCGAATGTGTCGTGATAGGTTTCGATGATGGCGTCAAGAAAGCCGCCGCCTGAAACCATCCACGGAATGTCGATACCCGCCTCCAGGCGGGGCGCGACGCCGTAGCGCGCGGACAGCGTCAGCCTCAGGCTTTCCATATCGAGCACAAGGCTTTCGCGTTCGCTGGCGGCCGCCCAATAGGTATTGGACAGCTCCGATGTCAGGCGCAGAGTAACGGCGCCTTTGGTTGTGACGGTCGGGCCTTCCGACGCGGGCAGGCCGTACAGGCCGATTAGCGGATGCCGGCTGAATGTAAAAAATGGGGCGGAAAAAGCCGTCCTGGCCGGCAGGGCTGATGTCGCAAGCATGGCGCAAATCAGACAAATCATCCGACGTTTCATCATGGATCCTTTGTTTGTATTCAGATAATCGCGTTATGTTGAACCGGGACGTCAGAAAATCAGTTTATTGATTCTTTTGACAAATATCTGGGCGGGCGTGAAATCACTTTGGATGCTCAGCGCTTTTTCGCAGTCCGCGATGGCCTGGGTGTAGAGCTTCATTTCGCAAAGTGTCTGGGCGCGTCCCCAGAAACCGTCGACCTGTGCAGGATTGATGGCAATGGATTTGTCGTAGTCGGCAAGCGACCGCTCGTATTTTTTAAGAACCCGAAAGGCGAGCGCGCGGTTATTATAGCCGCGGACATTTTCGGGATTATAGCTGACGGATTTGGAAAAATCGCGGATCGCCCGCAGGTAATCGGACAGGCCGAAATAGGCCATGCCGCGATGGTTGTAAACCAGCGAGCGAACAGAATCCTTGAGTTTGAGACGCAGTATCTGTGTGTACAGAGAGGTCGCGTCGGCCAGTTTGCCGCTGCTGTGGGCTTCCAGCGCGGCCAGCATGGCTTTTTCCAGATCCGCCTGAGCAATGATGGCGTCGATTTCGCCCGTCCCCTGCAGTTCACCGTTTTCTTCCCTGATGGCGGTATTTGTTTCGATGGACGGCATTTCTTCGAGCTTGCTTTCTAGGCTCTTGCGTCTTTTGCGGTTGCGTTCGCGGATATCTTTTTGATAGTCCCGGATCTCCTGAAAGATCAGATCCGACAGGGTCAGTGTCGCGGAAAGCGCCGCGAGCTTGCGTTTGATGGATTCCTTTGGAAAAGAAATATCCGATTTGTAAATCAGTTCATGTTCGACTTCCGCCCAGGCATCCTGCAGCGTTGTACGCAGCTGCACCTCGCAGACGGCTGCGGTATGCGGCATTTCCTGTTCAAAAAGAGAGGGGTCAATCTTCACGAGCAGATGCACGGACTGGTATCCGAATTCCGAAAGCGATTGGTGCGCGCCCTTGTTTTCCACCTCCAGGACATTGAACTTCGAACTGATCAGCGAAGCGATGACGCCGAGATCTTCCAGAAAGGGGCAGACAACTCTCAGGCCGAGAAGATCCGTCAGCACCGCGGGGTCGCTGTTTTTCTCGGCGCGGGAAGTCCGGATCAGTTTGTCGAAATACGCGTCAAAGCGTTTCACGCGGCTTTTAACGGTCGGGCTGCATCCGTGCGCCTCCAGAACGGTGCGTACCTGTTTGTGCACCGATTGCAAGACTGCGTCATAGACGGGATAAAGCCGGTCATAGGAGGCTTTAAGTTCGGCGCGGTCAAGGCATTCGGGCAGTATGAAGGTCATTTGTCCATTCATCCATTTTTTCCTTGAGAGATGAAACTATCAGAAAATCATGGATTTTTCAATCTATCCCGAAGCCGTTTCGGTATGGCCGGAATGATCGGACGCACCGGGATCGTGTTTCGTGTGTGTTTCAACATTCCGGCGGATGCTTCGAATCTGATCCATCGAGGAGATGGAGTGCCGCGTCAATCGCGTTATGGCTGCCGAATAAGATGAGCTGATCGGCTGTTTTCAGAACGAAATCACTTGGCGGATTGGTGATGGTCTGATTGTCCCGGATGATATTGATGATCATCGCGCCTGTTTTTGCCTTGAGGTTGATGTCCCGGATGCTCTCTCCGATATGCCGGTTGCTTTCGGCCATGTAGTAGGTTTCGATGGTGCCTTGCGCCAGAAGCTGGCTGATCTGGTCGAAGGCTTCCTGCGTGTAGCGCACATCGCGGAACACGCCGTAGGATTTGTTGCGGATGATGTTCCCCTGCGTCAGGATGACGCTGTTGGGAATGTGGAAAAACTTCAGCACCCGGCTGAAAATCTGAATGGAGGTTTCAAATTCTTCCGGAATTACATCGTCGGCGCCCAGTGCCAGAAGGCTTTCGATGTCCGAGACGTTTTTTGTGCGGACGATGATGTGCAGGTGCGGGTTCATCGCTTTGGCATTGGACACGCAGCTCTTCGTCAGAAAGCGGTCGGAAATGGCAACCACCAGCACGCGGGCGGCTTCCACATTGGCACGGCGCAGAATCTCCGGGCTGGAGGCGTCGCCCCAGAGCGTGTTTTTGTCCCCTTTGCTTTTCGAGTGTTTGATCTTTTGAAAATTCAAATCGATGAGCACATACTGAATGGCCGTGTCTTTCAGGACCCTGACCAGATTTCTGCCGTTGAGGCCAATGCCGCAGATGACCACGTGATTTTTAGCGTTCACGCAATGACCGGTATGATTTTCATCCTCCGGCCGGAAAATGTTTTGCCGGGTGAACGCGTAGTAAACCGCCGCCGCCAGAAGCGGCGTGACAATGAAGGTGAGCACAGACGCGCCGATGAAGCTCTGGTAGATATAATCGGAAATGATGGCGTTTTTGTAACCCTGGGAGGCGAGCACGAAAGAGAATTCACCGATCTGGGATAAAAGGACACCGGACAAAAGCGCGACGCGCAGGGGATATTTCAGCATTTTCACCAGGCCGAATACGATGGCGGCCTTGATGAAAATGATGAACAGGGCGGCAAGCAGGATATAACCGGTGTTTTCCTTCAGGAAGTCGAGATTCAGAATCATCCCGAAGGACACGAAAAAGACGGACAGGAAGACATCCCGGAAAGGATTGATATCGCTGATGATCTGATGCGTGAAATCCGTGTCGGACAGGGCCAGGCCTGCCAGAAACGCGCCGATGGCCAGCGACAATCCCAGCGATTCGGTGATCCAGGCGATGCCCATGGTGATGACAACCGACGAGATGACCAGGACGTCACGCATGTTCATGGTGACCAGGCGCTCCAGGATGAGGGGAATCACGTAGCGGGCGGCCACCAGAATAACGACGATGATCAATGCCGATTTGGTCAGCTTCCAGAGGATCATCCAGGCGTCTGGACCGCTGTCACCGGCCAGGAAGGGGATGAGCAGCATCATCGGGACGACCATGATGTCCTGAAACAAAATAACACCGATGGAGATCCGGCCCTGTGGCGAAGCCTCGTCGCCGCGGTCCTTGAGCAGCTTGAGCACCAAAGCCGAAGAGCTGTGCGTCAGAATGAATCCGATGAAGATCGACTGGCTGACGCTCAACTGCATGGCCAGCCCGACCAAAACGCCCACCAGAAAGGTGCACAGCACTTGCAGCCCGCCGGTCAGGAGAATTTCGGACAGGTGTTTCAGGAAACGCGACAGCTGGATTTCGATACCGATGGTGAACAAGAGAAACGCCACGCCGATTTCCGCCATGAAGTGGATGCCGGCGGAATCGTCGATGAGCTTCAGTCCGAAAGGGCCGATGATCACACCCGTGATGAGAAACCCGATGATGGAAGGGAGTTTGACTTTGTTGAAAATGTAGATGACCGGGATGGAAAAACCAAGGATGATGATCAGCTGATGAAAAAAAATCTGTCCGTCCATCTGTTATCCCGCCGTTGCCAGTGAGGTGATGACGGGCGGAGTGCCTCCGCCCGTCATTCAACGCGCCTTGCTGTTCCCTTTTTACCATCGTTGGCGGGTTTTTCCAAGAAATCATCTGAACTTTTTTAGAAACTGAAGCTCATCACCACGCCGCCGTAAAGAAAGGCGCTGTCGTTATCGGTCGGCATCAGGGAGCCTTTCAGACCGCGGCCCTGCATCTCGTACTTCGCATCGTCGCCAAGCGGGAAGACGTAGGCGAGCGTAGGCGTGATGGAAATGTTATCCGTGATCGATATCGGCAAAGAGGCCGAGACCGTGCCGTCATGAAAGTTGTTGTACTTGTCGGCGGTGGCCAGCGCGTTTGCGTCGAATTTCGGATAGGCTTCCTCGTCCTCGCTTTTTAGGTAGCTGACCTGAGCCGCAAGCTCCAGGCTTACCCGCTTATGGAACTCAAAGGTGTGAGAAATGCCCAGCGTCGCGTACCACTGATGGTAATGGTCAATGTCTTTATAAACCGTCAGGGTCGGCGCAAGGAGTGTATCGAGTCCGACGCTGATATAAATTTCCTGCGTGTCTTGCGGATCGGTTCCGCCGGGCGCCAGGGAGGCCAGTGCGTAGTAAATATAACCGGCTTCGGCGTTTACGATCCCGAACTGGCGGGCATATGACAAGGTGACATCGGTTTCCGTATAGTTGCCCGCGTATTTTTCAGATTCCGGGCTGTAGGGTTTGGTGTCGAGGTTGCCCCAGATATTGGCGCTGAAACCTTTGTAGCTGACGGTTGCGGAAGGTTGAATCACCACGCTGTGGCGGCTCAGTTCCTGACCGCGCCAGATATAGGCGCTCAGCACCGTCGCGGAGACCTCTCCGCTGACCTGGTCTTGTGCAGGTTCTTCCGCAAAAACCGACCCAGCGGATAAAAGCATGCAGGCACACATCATCATCAATAATGTTTTCATCTTTTCTTTCATGGTTTTCTCTCCTTCTTTAAAAAGTCATTTCGCTTTTGGCCATAAGCTATTCGGCAGAAGATAAGAACAAAAGGCGTGCCGCTTTTAAACGACGGCGAAAATGGTTCTTAATATGCTGAAATAAAAGAGAATTAGAATCCGATGGCCCGGTTACAGCTAAGGAAATCATCAGACAATATTGTCCGATATGGAAATTGCCGGACATAATTGACAAAAGTTATTAATTTTTATGTTAGTAGCAAATAGAAAAGTCC
>DDWS01000030.1 GCA_002347685.1 Syntrophaceae bacterium UBA2280 | reverse complement strand
TTTACACAGTTAGATTTACACTCCCGGGAAGCACTCAACTGGCAGACCAGGCCGGCTTCCTGCCCTTGTTTCAGGATAGCCAGGGCTTCTTCCTGCTCAACGTAGCGACCCATGCCATTTTCCACAAAATAGTGAGTCCCGCTGCCGAAATGGAAACACACCTCCACGGGCTTGCTGCACGGTTCGTTCAGAAGTTCTTTCTGCCTGCGGCACATGCAATCGGATACACCGATATACCTGGCGGATCTGATGGCCTCCTCGGCACTTTCGTAAGGCATGACCTGAGCGTCCGAATCCACGCTTTCCGCAATGGGGATCGTCCGGAGGTCCCTCGTTTTTCCCTTCATCCAGGTATTTTCAAACAGAATCGGCCCAAACTCCGCCATGTCTCTGGCCAGTTCAGGAGTCATGCGATTCATCTGGAACTCGATAATTCCCACCAGGAACGCAGTCGCCATGTATTTATAGCTCCCGGGTTTCCCCGTGCGAAAAATCTGCCCCCTGTGGGACATCTCAAAAAGTGTTCGCTCCATTTTTCCCGGATCCTCTCCGATGCGCGCGGCAACCTCAGCAGCCGTCTCCGGCATCGGGGTAAGCTTCATCACCATTTCCGCATCCTCGGGCGAGAAGATATGTTTCAGGACTTTCAGCTCAATACCCGATTCCGTATGGAGCGGATACCGCTGCGGGAAAGTATCAAGAAACTCTGCTAATCGTTGATAAACGTCCTTCACGTTGTTCTCCTTTGCTTATCATCATCCCTCTTCATCATGGAAGGGATGGGTGCTGCCACATGTCATCTCACCTCACCGCCATGTTACCAGCGGCGCATTTCTTCGGGGAATCCGCTCATAACCGGTTTTCGGGTAACCCAGCATGACCGCGCCGTAACATTGGTGTCCGGCAGGAAGATTCAGGGCTTCGATCAGGGGCGCATAAAAATTGGCCGCTGCCGTAAAATATCCGCCCCAGCACGTTCCCAATCCTTTGGCATAGGCATAGAGCTCCAGATAGGTCAGGGCAATCAAGCAGTCCGCCTCGGCAAAGGGCAGGCCGGCTTCCGAATGGACCAGGATCAAATTCGGCGCCCCGCGCAGGATCCGGTCTTTGCCGTTGTCCCAGGCGGCGATGATGCGGCGTATACGCCGTGCCATGTCCGCATCCACCGTTCCCGTGAGGTTTAGCCTTGTAAAATCGATCACCATTCCCGCGAAGCGCTTCATCTCGGCAGGGTCTTGAAGAACCGTCCAGTGGACCTGCTGCTTGTTGCTCCCCGTGGGCGCATATCTTGCCGTATCCAGCAAATCCTCCAGAAGATCACGGGGAACGGGTGCTTTTTTGTACTGGCGGATGGAACGCCTCGCCCTTAAAAGCTGTCTTACGGACTCCGGTCCGGGAAGAAGATCCTTTTGTATGGGAGGGCAACGATCCAGAGGCATCGTCGCAAGCGCAAAAGCGCCATGAGGACAGACGGCCACACAGTGGCCGCAGTTGATGCAGAACTCCCCGGCATCTTCTATCGGTGAAGGGAAGGCGTTTTTATCGGCCATGGCAATCACCTGTGCCGGACAGTCCTTCACACAAATACCGTCACGCTTGCATTTTTCCTGATCGATCTGAAAAAGTCTCATGTCTATTTCCTTTATTATCGTCCTGTTTTGAACGGGCATCGATTGCATATCAACCCGTGTCCATTCGGGGTGCGATACCATGTTGTCTTCGTGCGGATCTTACCGGCAGAGATCAAGAACCTCACTAATCGTTTCGGGGGTGACGTTCCGGCGTTCACCAAGACGAACCATGCCGTGCTTTTTGAGCTGCTCGAGTAAAACAGGAATATTCCCGGACGTGATGCCATAGTCGCTCAAACGAGTCCGCACCTGCATGGCTTCGAAAAAGCCGCGTGTCTTTTCGATGGCTCCCTCGATTCGACTGTCTTCGTCCCCTTCCGTCAATCCCCAGACCCGCTCGGCATACTGAAGCAGCTTCTGTCGTTTTTCTTCCTTGCGCACCTTCAGCATCGCCGGCAGGACGACCGCCAGCGTGCAGGCGTGGTCCACTCCATGCAGCGCCGTTATCTCGTGGCCGACCATATGTGTCGCCCAGTCCTGGGGAACGCCCGCCGCGATGAGCCCGTTTAAGCCCAGGGTAGCACACCACATCAGATTGGCCCGGACATCGTAATTCTCGGGTTCCCGCAGGGCTTTCGGACCCTCTTCGATCAGAACCATCAGTAATCCCTCCGCCATGCGGTCCTGAACCTTTGCGTTGACCGGGTAGGTGATGTATTGCTCGATAATGTGGACAAAGGTATCCACGACACCGTTGCTGATCTGGCTGACCGGCAGCGTATAGGTCTTGGTCGGGTCGAGGGCTGAAAATTTCGGGAATACCGCCGCGCTGGCAAACGGAAGTTTGGCCTGCAGAGATTTTCGGGTAATCACAGCGCCGTTGTTCATTTCCGAACCTGCGGCAGGAAGGGTCAAAACCGTGCCGAAGGGCAAGGCCTTCTTGACCCCGGCTCCGTATTTTTCGAGGATCTCCCAGGGATCACCTTCATAAGGAACGGCGGCCGCGATGAATTTTGTTCCGTCAATGACCGATCCACCGCCAACGGCAAGGAGAAAATCGATTTTTGTGGAGCGCACCAGATCGACGCACTGCATCAGTGTTTCATAGGCAGGGTTGGCTTCAATGCCGCCGAATTCAGACAGGTCATATCCTTCCAGGGCCGCCTTCACCTCGTCGAGAACACCGTTTTTTCTGACACTGCCTCCGCCATAGGTAATCAAAACTTTCGATCCCTTCGGGATTTCCTTCTTGATTCCTGCGATGCACCCCTGTCCGAATAGAATCCGGGTGGGGTTTTGATAAGTGAAATTCAACATGGGTTTTCTCCTTTGATCGTTTATTATAAAATCATTAAGGCTTTAAAAAGACATCAAACAAAAGGGAAACGCAGTGGCGAATCGGCTCCGTCGAATTCTCTATCTTCATGCGCAAAAGACTGCCCTCCCAGGCGTCCCAGCAGAATCGGGCAAGTTCATCCGCCTCAACGTCCCGGCGCACGGTACCCTGAACCTGTGCACGCTCCAGGTGACAGGCCACGCGGGCACACCAGTCTGTTGTCACCGATTGCAGGGTGCCGCGGCACAGTTCACTCGATTCCGCCAGTTCTCCGGCCAGATTTCCGATCAGACACCCGGTTTTGACGGGACTGGCCTCCTGGCTCCGGATCATCAGCTCAAACACATTTCGCAGCATTGTAAGCGGGTCATCGTCGGATTCTTTGGCAACCAGGACATTCCAAATTTCTGAAACATGGTCTGCATAATGTCTGACGATCTCGGCGGCGAAGTCTTCTTTGCTTTTAAAATAGTTGTAGAAAGATCCCTTCGGAACGCTCAGGGCATCCACGATTTCCTGTATTCCCGTACCATGATAGCCATGCTCGCAAAATAACGAGGCACCAACTTCCAAGAGCTTTTCTTTAATATGAGTATTTTCCCTGACCATTGACTCTCAATATGACCGGTCGTCTTATTTGTCAAGCAAATTCTTTTCTCTCAGACTGCCATCAAACGCTGTATTCCTTACGGTTATAATTATCATTGTCTTATGATTCTTATGAATTTGCTTTTCCAAAAGTCTGCTGTTAAAAAAATCTATCTTTTTTCAGGAGGTTTTTTAATGAAAAATATTTTTTCAACCCGCACCGGAATTATTCTTGTCGGTGCAGCCATCGGCATTGGAGCGGCGCTGCTTCAGTACCTGGGCAACCCCCCGAACATGGGGATCTGCGTGGCCTGCTTTGAGCGCGACATCGCAGGTGCCCTGGGACTGCACCGGGCGGCAGTTGTTCAGTATCTCCGCCCCGAGATCATGGGCTTCGTCCTCGGGGCTTTTGCGGCGGCACTCATAGCCGGCGAATACAAGCCGCGCGGCGGCTCCGCCCCGCTGGTCCGCTTTTTTCTCGGTGTTTTCGCCATGCTGGGCGCGCTGGTTTTCCTGGGCTGCCCCTGGCGGGCACTGTTGCGCCTGGCGGGCGGCGACGGCAACGCCATTTTGGGACTTCTGGGATTAATTTTCGGCATTTTCATCGGGGTTATGTTTTTAAAATACGGCTACAGCCTGGGACGCTCTTACGCGCAGAGAAAATCCAGCGGCTGGATTTTCCCGGCGCTGATGGCCGGTCTTTTTGCGCTGCTGGTCTTTCAGGTTTCCTTTGCACCCGGCGGGCCGATTATCTTCAGCGAAAAAGGGCCCGGATCTCAGCATGCACCCATCTTCATCAGCATCATCGCAGGCCTGGCCATCGGCGCGCTTGCTCAGCGCAGCCGTTTTTGCACCATGGGCGCTTTTCGAGATGTCATCCTGATCAAGGATTTCCACCTGGTGAGCGGCGTGGCCGCCTTGCTGGTTTTCGCGTTTGTGACCAACCTGATTTTAGGACAATTCAAGCCCGGCTTTGAAGGTCAGCCGGTGGCCCATACCGCGCATGCCTGGAATTTCCTCGGGATGACGCTATCCGGACTGGCCTTTGTTCTGGCCGGCGGGTGTCCGGGACGCCAGCTCTTTTTGTCCGGGGAAGGCGATATGGACGCGGCGGTCTTTGCCCTTGGCATGATTGTGGGCGCGGCGATCGCTCATAATTTCGCAACGGCTTCCTCTCCTTCGGGCCCCGGGGCATTCGGGCCGGCCGCAGTGATTATCGGATTGATTTTCTGTCTGGTAATCGGTTTCACACAACGAGATAAGATAACAGCTTGATCAACCGTCTGGAGGGTGATAATGGCAAAGAAACGTATTGATGCACGGGGATTGTCCTGTCCGCAGCCGGTCGTTTTGGTGGACAAGGCCGTCGCGAACGGAAACACAGACCTGGAAATTCTGGTGGATAATGAAGTGGCCCGCGAAAATGTCTCGCGTCTTGCAGTGCGGCGCGGACTGAAGACGGACATTCGACTGGATGGAACGGATATCGTCATCACAACGACCAAGGCTTAAAATAAACAAGCACTGAGGATTTCCGATCAAAGACCGCTTGGTTTTCAAACATCCCCGGCATTGGTAAAAAATGAATGCCGGGGATGTGCATTTCAGCAAACCCGGAATATTTTATGGATATGACCTATCTTGATAACGCGGCAACATCTTTTCCAAAACCGGATGGTGTTATCGCCGCAATGGTGGAATACCAGCAAAACATCGGAGCCAGCCCCGGCCGTTCAGGACACGGGCTCTCGATTGATGCGGGACGACTCATTTATGACACACGCGAAACGCTGGCCCGGTTATTTCACATTGAAGATCCGTTGCGCATCATATTGACCAAAAATGCATCCGAGGCTCTCAATATCGCCATTCACGGCGCGATCAAGCCGGGCGATCATGTGATCACCACCGGCATGGAACATAATTCCGTGATGCGGCCATTGCGCTGTCTTGAATCGCGAGGGGTAACCCTTTCGGTTGTGCCCTGTTCACCTCATGGCCTGCTGGACCCCTCTGATGTCGAACGGGCTTTGCAAAAAAATACCAAAATGGTCGTGATGACTCATGCATCCAATGTCACAGGAACTATTCAGCCTGTTGAGGCGGTTGGGTCGGTTCTTCAAAAAAGGGAAGATGTCCTGTTTTGCGTGGATGCGGCCCAGACGGCGGGCGCTTTGCCCATCGATGTTGAGAAAATTAAAATGGACCTGATGGCTTTTACCGGCCACAAATCCCTTCTCGGTCCGCAGGGAACGGGCGGCCTCTATATCCGCAAAGGACTCGATAAACAGATAGAACCGCTCATGATGGGGGGAACGGGCAGCCGTTCGGAATTTGAAGCACAGCCGGATTTTATGCCGGACAAATATGAAAGCGGAACGCCCAACACGATTGGTTTTGCAGGCTTGGAGGCAGGCGCGGCCTTTGTTTGCGAACAAACCATCGAGGTGATCCGGGCGCATGAACAAAAAATCACAACCCGCTTCCTCGGTCAGCTCAATGAATTAAGGAATCACGTCACCCTTTATGGTCCTGCCGACGCTTTGAGGCAAACCGCTGTTGTATCCTTCAACATCCATAACATTACCCCTTCCGACGCCGCGCAGGCCCTTGAGGAACAATGGGGCATTTTGTGCCGGCCCGGTCTGCACTGCGCGCCTTCGGCGCACCGCACGCTTAACACATTCCCGCAGGGAACCATCCGGTTCAGCTTCGGTTTCTTCAACACTTTGCAGGATGCTGACCTTGCCGGGGAAGCGGTGCGCGGCCTTTTGAAAAGATGACGACAAGAAAGGACATGCCTTACCGATGACCATCCGGGAATCTCAAGCCGTTGCGCTTTTTGAATCCGTCAGTCACGCACTGCAGGCGGAAAAGCTCGTCAAAGCCCAGGCCATTGCCTGCAAGCTGATTCCGGTTCCGCGACACCTGAGTTCCGACTGCGGCATTTGCCTTCGCTTCAGCGTATCTCTCAAAGACAGGGTAGCCGAAATCCTGCATGGCAAAATCGATTTCTTTCAAATCCACCTTCTTTAAAGAAAAAGTTACTGATTTTTTTTATTGACAAAATATTTTTTTTGCCTTAGGGAGAAAACAAGTGTTCTTTTAATGTTGCGAATGCAACAAGGTGAACCGTTTCAAAGCAGCTCAAAAAGCGTATTATCCTTGGGAGCCGGATTTAGGAAGACATTGCTTCTTGAATTAGGACAAAACTGAGAATCTCAAAGCTTTGGAGGATCCGTGTTCGCTGGTATTTCTTTCCTGACTGTTCGATCCTTTTCTGTACATCACCACATTCACAAAGATGACCGCAAGTCATATCCCGCGGTATTCGTTTTGAGTCATTCGAAACCGGATATTGCCTTTTTGTTTGACCACAAGTTGACCGGATAACGTTAAGGGCTTTTCGGTGTTTCGGGAAGACCCCTTAGCGTGCTTTTGATAAGTTGAAGAATTCTTATCTCAAAAGAGGGTGAACCGATATGTGGACTTACATTCAGAGTGTTGTGGTTTTTACTTTTGTGTTGGGATCAATTTATCTGCTGCTTGCCCTTGGCTTTTCGCTGATCTGCGGGGTGCTGCGGATTTTCCATCTCGGATACGCCTATATCTTTCCTCTCACGGTTTACGGCACCTGGATGTTTATGTCGGCGCTCGGCTGGTCCCTGATCCCTTCCATTTTGGGTATGGTCGTCGTTCAGTTTATTGTAGCCATCCTCATCTACAAAGGCATGGTTAAAAAATACCTCAACACCGAGGATGTTCTTCTGACGGCGCTTCTGCTCGTCGCGCTGATTGTCGAACAGGCGGCCAATTATTTCTATCCACTCCAGACGGGCGTTTACCTGGAGACCACCCTGGCAAGTGGAATCTATCAGTTTGGCGACATCGTCGTCCCCAAGCAACTGATCATCTCCGCGGTGATCGCACTTGCGATGACCGGAGCCTTCGTCTTCTTTTTTGTCAAAACAAAAACCGGTATGGCCATCCGGGCATTGTCGCAGGATATTTATTCATCGAAAATTGTCGGCATCAATGTCGAAACCCTCTATATGTTTACGATGATGATCGTCCTTTTGCCAGTTATCATCGGTACGCTTCTTACAGCGCCGGTCTGGTCGATTGAGCCCCAAATGGGCTGGTATTACATGATTACCGCGATCCTTGTCGCCGTTCTAGGCGGGCTGGGCAATATTAAAGGTACAATCATGGCCAGTTTTATAATCGGATTTGTGCACGCCATTGTCTGTTTTGTTATCGGAGAGCCGCGCTTTATGAATTTGTCGGCGTTTATTCTCGTTATGGTCGTTTTGGTCATTCGACCCCAAGGATTAGCAAGGAGTGAATCGCTATGGTAGAAATGGAATTAAAGCGAGACCGCATCGTCATCAGACTTGGAACCAAAAAATGGGAATGGACACTGGAGCCGCGCTACTGGCGAAACACCCTGCTGTGGGCCGCATTTCTTTTCACTGTTCCCATTCTGGCCTATTTTGTAAGCCCCGGCCTGATCAATACGATGATTTCGGCCAATATCTACGCCGCTATCGCAATGCCCCTGGCACTGATGACCATCGGCACCGGACGCATGAACTTCGGCCCTCAATTTTACATCGGCGTGGGCGGTTATACGGCAGCGCTGCTGAGCATCGCTTACGGATGGGGACCCTTGACCACATTGCCTTTTGCCATTCTGATGTGCATCGTCGCCGCTCTTTTGTTCAGCCCGCTGGTCATCATGGCGCGCGGGCTGTACTACGTTTTGCTGACATTGCTCTTGCCGCTCGTTTTCCTGGAAGTGACCTTCATCTATACCGACATTTTCAAAGGCGACACGGGGCTTTTCGGCATTGTGCCTTTGCTTGATACCGGCAACGCGAAAAACAATTTTCTGCTGATCGGCTATTTTTCCACGGCGCTCATGTTCAGCTACCTCTGGATTATCAATAAAGTTCTCAAATCGCGCTATGGACTGATCATGGCGTCGATCAACGATGATGAGGACGTCGCCCATTCCATTGGCATTAATATCAACAAGGTCAAAATTATCGCGTTTGTTTCGGCCGCGACCATGGTGGGCATCATCGGCTGGTTTTACGCTCATTACTTCAGCACGTTTTCCGGCCAAACGTATCTACCGCTGACGTTCATGCTGAAGATTCTGCTGGTGCTGATGATCGGTGGACGCGCCCAGATTTTCGGCTGCGTGGTCGGCGGCTACTTCATCGCTTTTCTGGAAATGCTGATGATCCGATTCATGGGGCCGATTCAACCGTTGCTGTTCCCCATTATTCTGCTGGTTTTATTGTTTATGCTCCCGGAAGGTTTATTCGGCCTTTATCGAAAACGCCGTTATCGAGAATATTTGCCAACCATTCATGTGCGGAGGTAGAAAGCCATGGCTCCATTAATCACAGTTCGCCATCTGGTCAAACGTTTCGGAGGAATCGTGGCGGTCAACGACGTATCGTTCGATATTCACGAAGGGGAAACGCTGGGTTTTATCGGCCCCAATGGTGCCGGAAAGTCCACGGTTGTGAATTGCCTGACCGGCTATATTGCGGCGGATGAGGGCGTTGTCACCATGAACGGTGTCGACATCACGAAAATGAAACCGCATGAAAGAGCGCATATGGGGCTTGCCCGTACATATCAGATTCCACGCCCCTTTCCGGAGTTGACCGCACTCACCAGTGTTTTGGCCAGTTCCATTTCGGGTAAAAAAAGGATTAATCAGAGTTTTCAGGATGCGATGTACGATGCAACGCATTATCTTGAATTTGTCGGCCTCTTCAGCAAGCGCAATATTCTGGCACGCGATTTGACCTTCTATGAGCTGAGAATGCTGGAACTGGCTCGCGCCCTTGCGACCACTCCCAAGCTTCTCTTCATCGACGAAGTCATGGCCGGCCTGAATCCCGGTGAAGCTAAAAACGCCACCCGGATGATCGTCCGCGCCAAAGAGCAATTCAACGTCACGGTGTTCTGGATCGAGCATGTCATGGCGGTTCTGATGGAAGCGGCTGACCGTATCGTAGCCATCAATTACGGCGCCAAACTGGCGGAAGGAACGCCGGAGGAAGTCGTCAACAATGATGATGTGATTGAAGCGTATCTGGGCAGAGGTTGGAGGAATTATGCTTGAAGTCAACGATTTAAGCGCGTCATACGGCGTTATTCCCGCTTTGCATGGCGTGAGTTTCAATGTCAAGCAGTCGGAAATTGTCACCATTCTGGGTTCCAACGGCACCGGAAAAAGCACGATCCTCAACGTGATTCAGGGCATGATTGAAAGCAGCTGCGGTCGTGTCATTTTTCGCGATGAAGCGATCCAGGGGCTTCCGTCGCACAAAATCGTCGATCGGGGCGTCGTGTTGGTGCCCGAAGGCATGAAGAGCTTCCCCTACATGACCATCAGAGAAAATCTTCTGCTGGGCGCGTACAGGAAATCATCCTGGGCCAAAAGAAAAGAAACGCTGGAGTATGTCTACAGCCTGTTCCCGATTTTAAATGAACGATCCAACATGGCCGCACGGCTTTTGTCGGGGGGCGAACAGCAAATGTTGAAAATCGGCCGCGGGCTGATGGCCAACCCGCACCTCCTGATGGTCGACGAACCTTCTATCGGCCTGGCGCCCATCATCGTCGACAATGTCTACGAAGCGCTGGGCAAACTTCGGAAGTCCGGCCTGACGATCCTTTTGACCGAACAAAACGCGCTGCGTGCGCTGCAGCTTGCCGACCGGGGATACATTCTTCAGGAGGGAAGGGTCATCCTGGAGGGCCCGGCCAGTGAGCTGATAAAAAGCAATCTAGTGAAAAAGGCATACTTGGGGAGATAGCAATGGAAGATTATTTTTCTTATACGGCAAAACTTTTCAATCCTGATGAGGCCAGTCAAAAACCCGAAGCGTTAAGCGGCATCCGGGTTCTGGATTTTTCTCACGTTATCTTCGGGCCGATCGCCGCAAGAATGCTCGCGGATTACGGAGCGGAAGTGATCAAGCTGGAACTTCCTTTTTATGGTGATTTGTGGCGGCCGGCTACCTATTGGGGGAAATACTGGAAACACTCAAACCCCATCTGGCACAACATCACCAAGAACAAATATTTCATTTCCGTCAACCTGCAGCTCAAACAGTCCAAGGATCTGATCTATCAGATGGCCGAAAAAGCGGATGTGGTCATTGAAAACTTCGCGCCCGGCACAGCGGACGCGTGGGGAATCGGCTATGAAAAGATATCCCAGATCAATCCGAAAATCATATTTCTGAGCTGTTCGACCTACGGACAGTATGGACCGATGCGGTATTTCCCCGGCTGGGATCTGCTGGCTCAGGGTGCCAGCGGCGTGCTGACCCTCAACGGCTATCCGGACACGGATATTTATTACAAACTTCCGGATTATGTCGGCGATTTCGTTCCCGGCAATTTTGGCGCTCTGGCGGTTTTAATGGCCCTGTATCACCGGAATAAGACCGGCAACGGACAATACATCGATATGGCGCAGACCGAGGGCCTGATGCGGATTCTGTATCACTATACTTATTTTTCCGTCACAAAGGAGGCTATTGGAAGAACGGGGAATACCGATCCCACGATGATGCCCGCTTCGATTTTTAAAACCGCCGACGGAAAATTTCTCGCATTGGCATGCGCAACCGGTGAACAGTTTTCAAACTTCACGGCAGCGATCGGCAAGCCCGAACTCGCCGGCGACCCGCGTTTTTCGCAGACACTCGAGCGGCTGAAACCTCAAAACGCCGATGCGCTCACAGCGATCGCGGCGGACTGGATAAAATCGCAAACCTGCGAGGACATTCTCAGGCTGGCTGATCAGAAAGAATTCCCGGCAGCCGAGGTGGCCGATGATTATACGATCGCCAATGACCAGTGGCGCCGCGACAGGGGCAGCGTGGTGCTTTTTAAGGACGACGTTTATGGAAATCTTCTGATTGCGGGACCCTCCGCGCAACTGAGCCGAACCCCGTCTCGCACCAAGTGGCTGGCCCGGCCTCTGGGATATCATAACCGCCTGGTGCTCAAAAAATTTCTTGGCCTTTCCGAGGAACAAATTCATTCTCTGGAAAAAAAGAAAGTAGTCGGAACATTCGATGACAGGCCGGGCCTCAAACCGCCCGTTTATTATGACTTAAGTAAAGATCCCATTTATAACTACGGAAAAGAGGTTAAAAAATGAGCCCCAAAGAAGAAATATATACCCGCCATGCCGTCAGAGGCTCGGACCGGGGAAAAATGCTTGCCGAAATGATGAATGCCGATGGTAAGCCGGAAGTGCTCGACGGTCTCGTGGTGCTCGACGTCAGTTCGGCCAACTTCGCAGGAATCGTCTGCGCCAGTTTTATGGCCGAGTTCGGCGCGGAGGTGATTAAGGTTGAACCCTCCGAAGGCGATCCGGCGCGCCAGATCACACCGTTTGGTGTAACGGTGGACGGGGTAGGCATCCCCTTCATGTTCGAGGGGCGCAACAAGCGCTATATGACGCTCGATATCAAAAATAACCCCGAAGACCGTAAAACATTCGCGAAACTGGCCCAAAAAGCGGATGTGGTCATCGAGAGTTACCCTCCCGGCGACATGGACGCCTGGGGCATCGGTTACCGTCAATTATCCGGGGTCAACCCGGGGCTGGTTTATATCGCACTGTCCACTTATGGACAGTACACCGAAAAGGCCAGACAATCGGCACGCCTTCCGGATTCGGATATCACATCCCAGGCTGGATCAGGCCTGCCGGCACAGATGGGCGGAATTGAGACCGATCAGGAACCTTTCAACTGGCCGCTGCGCGGCGGCATGTGGGCGGGCTGGTATATTTCCGGACTTTCCGCCGCCCTGGGCGGCACAGTCGCCCTTATTCACAAGCAAAATACCGGCGAAGGTCAGATGGTGGATGTCGCGGGCATGGACGCGTATTCTTCGATGGTCGGCATTCCTGCAACCATCGGGTTTACCTGGGAAAAGGCAAGACCGCGCATCGGCGTGCTGGATTTTATTTTATATCCCTATGGTCACTGGAAATGCAAGGATGGCCTGGTGGCGATTGCCGCGCCGCGTGACCATGATTTCCGCGCTTTACTGAAGGTTCTGGGTTTATGGGAACAGGAAGATGACTGGCGCTATTCTTCGGATCGCATCCCCGACATCCTGGAACAGGCATTGCATTTGCACAAAATCATCGAAGAGAAGACCCTTCAGTATACGGCCGATGAACTCGTGGTGATGGCGCTTAATTATAGTAAAAAGTCCGCCCGATCCAAGTGGCGGGGCGGTGGGGTGCCAATCATCATGAAGCTCATGACAACGGAAAAAGCCATGGAAAACAAGCAATGGCACATCCGAAAAGCGTTTCAGGAAGTTGAGGATGAAAAGCTTGGCAAATACACCATCAGCGCCAATTTTGTGAAAATGTCTGAATCCCCGCCACGAGTCAAATGGGTCTCCAGCGAAATCGGCAAGGACAATGAGTATATCCATAAAAAATATTTAAGCGAATAGGAAAGGATCAAACATTCGGCGAAAGTTTGATCAGAAACCATTGCGGCAATTTTTCATCAACAGAAAGAGGAGGGGTAGCATTATGAAGCGAGGAATAAGGTTTCATGTTGTTATTATGGCAGCCATGATGCTGATGGTTGCGGCCTTTATCGGCGCGCCGACCATCTCACAGGCACAGCCCAAAGGGGAACCATTCGTGATCGGCTACATCGGCATGGTGGCCTCCCCCGGAACAAGGCCGTGCATGGACATCCAGAAAATGGCTGTCGAGGAAATCAATGCGGCAGGCGGCATTATGGGAAGACCGGTCAAGTATGTCGTCATGGACAACAAGGGAGATACATCCCTTTCCGTGGAGGCCTTCCGCAAACTGGTCATCGAAGACAAAGCCAAATTTGTTTCCGTCGAAGGCCGTTCTGAAATCTGCCTGGCCGTCCAGGAGGCATCCGGGATGCTGGCAAAGGAATATCCGCACATTCTGGTTTTCAACGGACCGATGGGATCGGAACTGACGGCGCGAATCATCGACGAAGCGCCGAAATACGATCACTGCTTCCGGGACTGGGATCCGGAACCGGCGCATTACGCCCAGCAGAAATATTTCTTCTGCAAAACTATTCCTGAATATCAGAAAGTCAAGAAGATCGCTTTTCTGTGGGAAGACCTGGCCTGGACGACCGAATGGCGCAAAGGCATCGACTATATTGATTTACCCACCTGGGAAAAAATGGCGACGGACTGCGGTCTGGAAGTCGTTTACAGCAAGGCGGTCAAACCCCGCGGCACCATGTACCTGCCGCTCCTGCAGGAAATCGCCAAGGCCAACGCCGATATGATCTTCTATATCAGCTCCTGGTTTACCGACACGGAATCATTCGCCAAACAGTGGACGGATTCGGCAGCCAGAGACATTCAGGTTAACCTCTACGGCGGCGTCGCTCAGACAAAAGATTTCTGGAGAATGACAGGCGGGAAGGCCCTGGGCATCGTCAGCTCCTATACCGATCTGGACGACGTTCCTCTGACCGAAAAAACCATCCCGCTGGTAAAGAAGGCCCATGCCCGTAAGATTCCCATGCAGATTCACGTTCACATCGCCTATGCCGACATTTACTTCTTCAAGGCCGCAATCGAAAAGGCAGGGGGAACCGGCGACATCAAAAAGCTGATCAAGGCGATGGAAGAAGTGGAAATCACGTATTCGCTCGGGAAGGTCAAATACGAAACCCAGAAAATCAAACCATTCTATCATTCCCGCAAGCGTGTGGATCCCAAAGATCCCTACAAAACCTATCCGGGCTATTTTTATCAGTTGATTGCCCAGTTCCAGGAAGGCGGCAAAGTCGCTCTGCTGCATGAGTCCTGTCCGGAAAACGAACCGCATGTAGCCAAATGGGTTGATCCCAAGCGTTACAAAAAACCGGCTGAGTTGCGAAAATAACAAGAGTTTGGACTTACGGACAAGAGAAAGGGGGCGATCATGCCCCCTTTTTTTAATTTTTCAAAAACTCGCGGATGTCACCGGACAACTGATCAGCTTTTTCCAACAAAATGGCGTGCCCGCAGTCTTTGTAAGTGATCATTTTCGCTTTCGGCAGAGTCTTTCGAAAATCTTCAGCAAGCGCAATGGGAAATATGGGATCGTCCTGACCTAAAATAATGAGTGTCGGCTGTTTGATACTTCCGGCCCGCGCGTAGGCATCAAAGGTCGCGGCGGCGGCACTTTGCCGTAAAAAACCATGATACGGCTGAATATTTTGCATACGCAATGACACGGCTGTGTCGATGACATCGGAACGCTTCCCTGCAAAACCGGGCGCAGTCATCATCGTCAAATCCAGACGATAGATCTGCTCGGGCGTCTTTCCCCGCATTTCATCCATCACCTTTTTCCAGAAGGGCTTCCCCATTTCCCAGGACCTGGCGCCGCCCATGCTGGTGGCAATCAGGATCAGCCGGTTGACCATGGAAGGGTAGGACAGAGCCATTTCCTGAGCAATGAAACCGCCCATCGACAATCCCGCCACATGGACTTTTTCGATGCTGAGCGACCTGAGCAGACCGACGGCATCGGCAGCCATCATGGGAATGCTGTATTCTTCGTCGGGCTTGTCGGTTCTCCCGATGCCCCGGTTATCCGTCGCGATCACGCGAAAATCTTTGGATAATTCCTGAATCTGCGAAAACCACAGGTCCATGGGAAAAGCCAGACCATTTAAAAGAATCAGCGGTTCGCCTTTTCCCTGTTCTTCGTAATAAACTTTGATCCCGTTGACTGTTTGATGCGGCATGAATACACGGACCCCTCATCCCTCAAAAAAGGAAACGAAAAAAAATACCCTGCGGTGAATGGCAGGGTATTTTTACAAACACAAATGATCAGACGGCTTCGATGGCGATTGCCATGCCCTGGCCTCCGCCGATGCACAGCGAGGCAAGGCCCAGACCAACATTGCGGCGCTTCATTTCGTTGGCCAGCGCCAGAACGATGCGCGCGCCGGAACAACCGATGGGATGGCCGATGGAAATCGCCGACCCGTTGACGTTGGTAACGTCCCAGGGAATGTTGAGCTCGCGCAGGCAGGCGATGGCCTGAGAGGCAAACGCTTCGTTGAGCTCAAACAGTCCGTAGTCCTTAATCGACGTGCCGGTCAGCCTGAGCAGTTTTCTCACCGCAGGAATGGGACCCAGGCCCATGTATGCGGGATCAACGCCGCCCGTGGCATAACCCTTGATCCTTGCCAGCGGCTGCAGGCCCATGGCTTTGGCTTTGTCTTCGCTCATAATCAGCAAAGCAGCCGCCGCGTCGTTGATTCCGGAGGCGTTGCCGGCTGTCACCGTGCCGTCTTTCTTGAAAGCCGTGCCGAGCTTGGCGAGTTTTTCCATGCTGGTGTCCATCGGGCGCTCATCCGTATCAAAAACAATCGGATCGCCCTTTTTCTGGGGGATCGTAACGCCGACGATTTCACTTTTGAGAAGACCGCTTTTGATCGCGTTACGGGCCCGGGTGTGGCTCTCCAGACTCATTTTATCCTGCTCTTCGCGCGAAATGCTGTAGCGGGCCGCAATGTTTTCAGCCGTGATGCCCATGTGATAGCCGTAGAATATTTCATAAAGGCCGTCGAAAACCATCAAGTCAACGGTTTTGCCGTAAGGCATATCCATTCTGTGACCGAAGCGGGCTTTGGGAAGTGCGATGGGAACATCGCTCATGTTTTCCATGCCGCCGGCGATGACGACGTCATTGTCTCCCGCTTTGATTGAAGAGGCGGCCAGCGCAATCGCTTTCATACCGGACGCACATACTTTATTGATCGTATAAGCAGTGGTTTCCTTGGGCAGGCCTGCGCGAATCATGGCCTGTCGGCCGGGGTTCTGTCCCTGTCCCGACCCGAGTACATTACCCATGATCACTTCATCCACGGCGATTTCGTTTACAGAATCGCCCCACTTGGCATACTGCTGTTCGATGGGTGAAAGGCCTTCCGCCTTGGCTGTATCGGGCGCGTCTTGTGCGGCGTTTGCCGGAAGAGCGGGTTTAAGTCCTGCTTTAATTAAGACCTCGCGAATCACGAGGGCACCTAAATCCTTGGCGGCTACATCCTTGA
Organism: Syntrophaceae bacterium UBA2280; assembly: GCA_002347685.1. Classification (GTDB taxonomy): domain Bacteria; phylum Desulfobacterota; class Syntrophia; order Syntrophales; family Smithellaceae; genus UBA8904. The sequence continues at coordinate 158 of DDWS01000030.1, read as the reverse complement.
GTGATCCGCCGAAAGCTCCCACCGCGGTGCGTACACCATTGACAATGACTGCGTTTGACATAATGCTGCTACCTCCTTAAATGATTGGGGAGTATTCCATAATTGGCAGGTTTAGGCAAGGGGGTTATTGTGCATTGTAAGGAGCAAATGATTTGTCC
>DDWS01000025.1 GCA_002347685.1 Syntrophaceae bacterium UBA2280 | reverse complement strand
GGGGTGCTTCGGGTAGCGGCCTTTGAGTTCTTTTTTCACCTGCGGATAGCCGGTATTCCAGAAGGCTTTCAGATCCCGGGTGATCGCGACCGGCCTCCGGGCGGGCGACAACAGGTGCAAAAGCAATTTTATCTTTCCGCCGGCGATGACCGGGGTGTCGGCAAGACCGAACATCTCCTGAAGCTTGACGGCCAGAACAGGGATCTCTCCTGAAACGTAATCAACCGCAATGTTGTGACCGCTGGGGACGACTACGGCCAGTGGAGCGCGATCATTAAGAAGACGTCTTTGTTCCCATGTCAGCATGTCCGTAAGCGCAGGCACAATGTTCAGAGCGGCAAGCTGCTGGCTATTGCGGATGCCGGACAACCACGGCAAGAGCCAGTCTTCGGGCGCGGCAAGAAGCATCTCTTCAGAGAAGTCCGGCCAGCTTTCTTCGGGAAAGATTTCTCGCATCAGGTGCACGCGGACCTGAAACTGCATCGCCTCGCGGCTGAAAGGAAGCTTGACTTCTTTTAAGCGGATGGACTCACAAAGGACGGATGCGACGTCCTCATTCGAGGGATGAATCGGTTTAGCCGAAAGCGAAATCGCACCCAATCGCTCTTCGATTGTGGCGACAATCCTCCCTTCCTGTTTGTCCCAAACAACTTGCCGCCGGGTTTCAACTTGATCGGCCAATTCTTTCCTAAGAACTTCCTCAGTCACAGGTTCCGCCAAATGCACTGTGCCTTCCGCCCTTTCGCCTTTATCCACCACCACGGCAATCAGATAGGGGATTGCTCCTGTTTGGTTTTTTAAGGAAAGCTTTACTCCCCTTCCCTGTCGCAAAACATAACGGCCCCCGTCGTCTTCGCGTCTTTTGGCGATGCGGTCGGGAAAGGCGAAAAGAAGCAGACGTGGAATCATGCTTGTGTCCTCTTCGCCGGAGTCATCCCTTGTTTTACCCAAAAGACGCCGAAGCTGACGCGCTGTCACATCCACCGCTCTCAAGGCGGCGGCGTCGGCCATAGACGCAAGCTTTTTGTCCTGCCGCCACTGCCGCAAAAGCCCGAGGCGTTCGCCCAGGTCGATACTTCCCGCCGGATGCGTTTCAGCGGACCGATGACGGATAATGTCGCGCTCGGAAAGAAGTGCCGCCAGATCCGAGCCCAGTGACGGACAACCCAAATTAACCGCTTTTGAAAGCAGGCGGCTCAATCGCGGGTGCACTGGCAGACGCGCCATGGATTCGCCCACCGGTGTAATTGATCCGGTTGTATCCAGGGCGCCCAGTTCGGTAAGCAGTTCACGGGCGGCACATAAGGCCGCATTCGGCGGCGGATCAAGCCAGGAAAGCATGGCGGAATCTTTCACGCCCCAGGCGGCCAGATCCAATACCAGTTGCGACAAATCGGAAATAGTGATTTCCGGCGGGGCAAAGAGAATGAGCGATTGAAACGTGTGCGCGCTGTAAAGCCGGTAGCAAATGCCCGGTCCCAGGCGGCCCGCGCGGCCCTGTCGCTGGCGGGCGGAAGCCTGCGACACGCTGACGGTAACGAGGCGATTCATCCCGGTTGCGGGATCATACTGAAGCCTGCGGGTAAGTCCGCCGTCTATCACGACATGCACACCTTCAATGGTCAGACTGGTTTCCGCGATGTTCGTCGCAAGAACGATTTTTCGCGTCACCGCGGGCAGGATCGCTTTCTCCTGCTGATCAAAAGGCAAATCGCCGTAAAGGGGATGCAGGGAAATGTCGCTCATCGCCTTGCTATGAAACGTTTCGGCAAGGGCATCGTTTACAGCGCGAATTTCGCCCACCCCCGGCAAGAAGGCCAGGATATCACCTGACGTTTCCCGAAGCGCCTTTTGGATAACATCGGTCATGCGCGTCGTAATGGATTGATCACGATTGTCACCACAGTATCGCTCCTCCACGCGATAGGCCTGCCCCTGCGCTGAAATAACGGGCGCCCCATCTAAAAGATCTGAAACCGCCCCGGTATCGAGCGTGGCGGACATCACCAGAATTTTCAGGTCTTCGCGAAGCGCGCGGCGGATATCGAGACACAAAGCCAGTGCAAGATCCGCCTGAAGACTCCGCTCATGAAACTCGTCAAAGATCACCATGGCGACGCCATCGAGACCGGGACTGGCCAGAATGCGACGGGTCAGAATGCCTTCCGTCATCACTTCAATTCGGGTGGCCTGCGAGACGCGGCTGTCAAACCGGATGGAATAACCCAGCGTCCGTCCAACCTCTTCACCGAGGGTTTTAGCCATCCACCGGGCGGCGGATACGGCGGCGATCCTGCGGGGCTCCAGCATGAGGATGCGCCCCTCTTCAGGCCCGATGACATCCAGAAGCGCCAACGGAACACGCGTCGTCTTACCTGAGCCGGGCGGGGCAGACAGGACAACGGCCGGATGTTCACGAATGGCGGCCTTCAGATTAGGCAGGATGTCATCGATAGGGTATAGGGTCTTCGTCTGCATGCCGGGAGTATAGGGAGGGCGCCCGTTTATGTCAATGGTCTCGTGCTTCATCCTCATGAGATTGGCATTTAGAGGCCTTACCTTATAATTCCTCCCGACAAAGCGTCTGTTTGACCTTAGCGTCAGTGTCCATCGTCTACCAGATTTACCCGGCTGTTTTCCACATGTGTCATCGAGGAGATTTAAATCCCATGCATTTCAAAGACCTGTCTTTGCGATCCAAACTTGTTTTGGGCGGCATTTTAATTGTTCTGATTCCACTGATTCTTGTCGGGACGATAACGTTTATCAACACCTCCCGGACCCTGGCGGACATCTCTAAGGTACAGACCGTGCAAATTGCCACAAGCCTCTCCAGCATGGTCCAGATTGCCATCCAAAAGGAATTGAATTTCCTTACCGCGACGGCAAAAGATCCTTTGATCATCGCTACCGCCGACCGCTGCGATTACGAACGTCTGGAAGCAACGCTCTCCGATCTGTACAAAAAAATGGGGACGGAATACGAAGGGATTGCCGTTTTGGATCCTGAAGGCATTGTCCGCGTCGACGCCGTTGATAAAAAGCGGGTCGGTATTTCCGTCGCTGAAAGGGAGTATCTCCAGTTTGTCCGGCAAGGTAAAGCCGGGATCGGGTCCGTCAACGCCTCCAAAGCGACAGGCCGGCCGGTATTTGGTCTGGCCGCTCCGATCTTTTCGTCGGACGGCCGCTATCTGGGCAGTGTTCTGGGGATCGTAAAAGCCGATTTTCTGATGAAATATATCCAGTCCCTGAAACTGGGGCAAACCGGCTATGCCACAATGCTCGACAAACAGGGAATCGTCATCGCTCACCCCAATCAGGACTATATCCTGAAGCTGGATTCTCTCAATGACCCGGGCCTTCGAGAAAACACAAAAAGCATGATCCGGGGCGAGACCGCCTCGAAAGAATACATTTTCAAAGGGACCAAAAAGATCATCGGATTCGCTCCCGTCGATCTTACGGGATGGAGCGTCGGCGTGATCCAAAACAAAAGCGAGGTCATGGCCTTGGCCTATAGCAACCGTAACCTGATTCTGATGGTCAGCGCCTTTGTTCTTCTGCTGACTGTTGCGGCCCTGCTGTACTTGTCCGGCACTGTCAGCGCGCCGGTGCAAAAAACCCTGGCCACCTTGAATCAGGCGATCCAGCAGGCAACGGAAGCTATTTTCATTATCGGCCTGGACAAAAAAGTCCAGTTTGCCAACCCCGCCATGTCGGCGATTATCGACCGTCCCGTTGAAGAAATGATCGGCAGAAGACCCGATTTGCAAAACACGGATGTCAGCCAGCCCAAAAAGATATGGGAAACTCTGGAAGCCGGTCGCCTCTGGTCCGGCAGGATCACCGGCATGAAAAAAAACAGCACGGCCTTCACGATGAATCTAACCATCACGCCTGTACGGGATCAGGCAGGCGCAATCAGCTGTTTTCTGGCCGTCGGAAAGGACATCACCCGCGAGCTGATGATGGAAGCCCAGTTGCGCCAGAGCCAGAAAATGGAAGCCATCGGAACACTGGCGGGGGGCATCGCCCACGACTTCAATAATATTTTAAGCGCCGTTTTCGGTTATGCGGAACTGGCGCTTTTACACCTTGCAGACAAGGAAAAAGCCACGCATGACGTCGGTGAAATTCTGACAGCGACCAGGCGCGCCCAGGAACTGGTCCAGCGCATTCTGACATCCAGCCGTCAGACTGAACAGGCGCGGCATCCGCTACGCCCCAAGCCTATTGTCAGAGAGGCGTTAAAACTTCTTCGGGCGTCGCTACCGACCACAATCGATATCCGTAAGAACATCACCAGCGATTCGACCATTCTCGCCGATGCCACGGAGGTTCATCAGATTATCGTCAATCTTTGCACTAACGCCAGATACGCCATGAAGGAGCAAGGAGGCGTGCTGGAAGTCAGTCTTCATGATGCGGACGTCGATGAGAGATTCGCTGGCCATCACCCGGGAATAAAAGCCGGCCGTCATGTCGTCCTTACGGTTTCGGATACCGGCGGTGGCATCCCGCCGACCATCGTCGAGCGTATCTTTGATCCATTTTTTACCACCAAACCGCAGGGCGAGGGCACGGGACTGGGATTGTCGGTTGTCCACGGCATCGTCAAATCCATGGGCGGAACCCTAACAGTTGCAAGCCAGCCGGGGAAGGGAACGACTTTTACACTTTACCTGCCGACAAGCGAGGAGGCGACACAGGAGTCCGACGACACGGCCGCGGAAGACATTACCGGCGGAACGGAAAAAATTCTGTTCATTGACGATGAAGAAATGCTCATCCGGAGCGGCCAGGAAATGCTTGAAGCTCTGGGCTATTCCGTCACCGGTTTTACCAGAAGCGACGATGCCCTGGAGGCCTTCCTCCCAAATCCACTGGCCTTTGACGCGGTGATCACAGATTACACGATGCCCCGGATTACGGGATACGAACTGGCAAAAATAATTCGGGGCGTTCGAAACGACATCCCTATCATCTTGTCCTCCGGGTATATGGATGAAGATGTGGAAATGAAAATCAAAGAGGCCGGCATTTCGGCTTTTGTCAAAAAACCCTACATCCGGCGCGACATGGCTGCGGCTCTCAGGCGCGTTCTTGACCACGCCCGGACATCATGAGGCCCAAACATGCCGTGTATGTATGGGGATCACCCATTAAAAGGCCCGTGTCAAGAGAAAACAATATCCCATTACAATGAATTTGTTTTTTCGCGCGATTCCACTTCATTGCCCTAATGCCGTCGCCGACAATCCCTACCATCCCGCAGTTTCTTTAAATATTGGTGTCCGTTTTTACTTGACCAGATCATTGTGCTGATATTCCCTGTGCGACAAAATTAAACCATCGTCATTTTTTGCCAGGGAAACAATAGCGCCGAACTCGCAATCCGGATAATGCTTGCCCTTCTTGATGACGGCGACATCCGGTTCGTGAAGAGAATAAATCCGAAGCTTTGGCGATTTGCCCAAAAGAACCTGTTTTGTTTGATTGACAATTTTCTTCCCCAGAGAAACCAGGCGATTAAGCTCCTTGCCGGCTTCCTTGAAACCCCGACGATAAAGGCAGTTGACAATCCCTTCGGCTTGAGAAACGACATGGCGGGTCATCGACTGGAGTTCTTTGATCGCCTCCTTCCTTTGTTCCGGCGCTTTCCGGTAGAACTTTTTGATTTTGAGAAGTTGTTTCTTTCCGTTTCGGCTGTAAGTGCGAAAGGGTTTTAAAAGGGCAACCTCCTTGCTCACTCTCTTAACCTGCCCGGTGATCTTCTCTCGAATCCGATGCAGGAGATCGGTATCTGTCGGATAGGCAATGTTCTTGGGTTGCGCTGTTGTGTCCACGGCCACCCGCTTGGTCTTAACCAAGCCCATGTCCGACCAGGTCTGAAGAAAGAAGGATTCGATCTGCTTCATCCCTTCTGTTCCGATTCGGTTCCTGAACTTCACCAGTGTGGTGGCGTCAAATATTTGACCGCGCTGAAAACTGTTGAACCCACAGAAGCACTGCCAGCAAGCAGTTTCATGGAGCGTCTCAACGGCTTGTTCATCAGAACAATTATATCGATGTTTCAGAAGATGGATGCCGACCATCAGACGAAAGGCTTTCCCCTGACGTCCCAATGGACTATAGTAAATACCCAGTGTTTCTTGCAGGCCATCCCAGTCAATCAGTGAAGCGGCGCGCAGGAGTTCATGTTCCGGATTGAGAAGATCCGAAAAGTGGGTCTCGAACATATGAAGTTGCCTTTCTGGATAATGTGTTTACATTTCAAATACTTATATCGCTTTTCCCGAGAAAAATCAACCTCAAATCCGCAATTTTCTACAATTGTCAAAGTGCATCTTCAATGTTTACGCGGCTTCCAGACCGCATTTTTCAGGACGGACTAATTAATCATGAGTGTCCACGATGTCCTGGCACTCAACAACTATGTCCTAAACGCATGCCCGTTGTGTGCTTGCAAGGCCGGCGTGCTGCTTTTGGTTCTTCGCACCCTCGTTGAGTCTTAAATCTTCGGAATTTTCTTCCAATTGATATTTTGAAATCTTTCACTATTGCGTCTTCAACGGGGATCTTGAATGTATGACAAATTGACGGAAAACTTTACAATTTTCTATCAACTCGAATACTCTATGTCACATATCAACTGGATATATTAGCGTAAATATCCTTGGCACAATATTTGAATCAAATATCCATCTACAACGTAGCGTCTGATTCAATTAGTGTAATCCCGTAAAGAAACGAGCAAAAAGGAAAGGAGGATTCAAATGCGGAAAAGAGTATGGGTGGTATTGTTTGTCCTGCTAGCAATATTTTCTTTTTCAGGTCTGGCAGGTGCACTTCCGTCAGAACCAAACGTGATGGTAAACGTTGGGGGTGAAGTGACTTACGGTCTTAAAGAAGAACGTAGCTTTGATTGGTATTTTTTCCCTGGATCTCCTCTTATTGGATCCTCTTACGCAATGGGAGATATTGTTTCGAATCCTGGTTCGGGGCTGATCAAGGCAGAGACTGTGCTGAATTATCATCTTCCTTTTAGTAATGATTATCTGGAGATCGGCGCAGATGTCCAAACATGGAATTTAATCAAGATTGTATCGGATGAACTGTCAGATGGAACGTCTGTTACCCTCTATTTGGATTTGCTATATAGCGGGATTCTGAATGTACAAGAAGGCGTCGATGGGAAATCATCCCTTGTTAAAGTTGAAGGACTGACAACTGTTTATGACAGCCAGGGTCAATCGCTGGGAACAAGAACAGGGACTGCGTCGGTTACTGGAACAAATACGGGAGGTGTATTGGATTGGACTTCCATGGCCAGCGGTGATTGGTCGGATTCTCTCTCAAGTGAAGAAGGGGAGTACTTCCTTTCGTATTTAGATACCATTATTTTTGACGTCTTAGTGGGAGATGAGATCTGGATCAAATTTGATTTGGCGCTGTTGTCCAGGAGTCTGGAAGGTACAGAAAATTTTAACTTTGACGAAAGTATGACTTATGCCGCGGCCGTTTTTTCGCATACAGGCACTTATACGCTCAGGAGTGATGATAACGTCGGTTTTCAGACTGTACCCGAACCCGGCATTATAGCCATGCTCAGTATCGGTCTGGCCGGTCTTTTTGCGTTGCGTAGGAGATTCAGCGCAAAACAATGATTTCCAGGCTGCCGACGGTGTAAAACGGATATTCTGGCAAAATTATTACTATTATGACTTCTATAAATATCATGGAATATGGATTTCCACCGATATCAACGACCTCGCTTTTTTTTCGAATTCGATGAGCTTGGTTCGGGCACGGAGGATACCTGGGAGAGGATTGAGATCCGCAGGGTTCTTGTCTGAAAAAAGACGCTACCTTCGGGCTGCCGGCACGAAATCGGCGCTTAGGAACGAATCAGATACAGTTATTGCCGGTCGGGCGCCGACACGGCGGCTTTCCAGCGGGCATAACCGGCCATGTAGGAAAGAGACCGGACGGCCTTACCAGTCGTCGAATAAAAAGGGATGCCGAAACGCTCGGCCATCTCTCCGAATTCAATGACCAGTTGTTTCGCCGGTCCGTAACACCACGACACGATCGGCTTTTCCCGGCATGATCCGATATGGCGGATCAAGTCTTCATAGTAAGCCGGTTTCAATGCATGTGAGATATAGGCATTGAGATATATGCAATCGATGTTTTCATCCTTTCTGAGGATATCGAAACACGTCTTGTACAATTCAAAGATTTGCGCGCCTGCCGTGGCTGAAGCGGGGCCCACATCAATGGGGTGGTTCCCCAGCGTATCGCTCAAGGCGGCAAGCTGCTGCCGGCTTTCCGGGGAAAGCTCTCCCAGCGCGAGACCATATGCTTCCGCTGCGTCGATGCTCTGGATGCCGATGGCCCCGGAAAAGGTGAGAACGCCCAGACGATTTCCTTTGGGCAGGGGATACCGGAGAAACGGGGTGGCGCAGTCGCGAAGGTCTTCATATTCCCTGACAAGCAAGGCGCCGCACTGCCGCATGAAAGTCCAATACAGATCGGCGTTTCCGGCCAGAGAACCGGTGTGGGAGGCCATGGCGGCGGCAGCGCCGGGGGACCCGCCCGGCATCAGGCACAGCACAGGTTTTTTTAAAGAAACTTTTTTCAGAATGTCCAGAAATGCTCCGGCTCGCCTGGAGTGTTCCATATACAGAGAAATAACCTCTGTGCCGTCGTCATTTCCAAGATAGTCCAGACAGTCCGTTTCATCGATATCGCACATGTTTCCCAGATCGATCACTTTGTTGATTCCGGCTTCGTATTCATTCCACGCCATGGCCTGGGGGCTGTACATGCCCGTCTGGGTAATGATGGAAAGCTTTCCCTGTTTGTTGTAGTCGTATCCCCGGTCATAGGGAACAGTGGTGAACCAGTTTTCGGAATTGAAGATGCCAACCGTGTTCGGTCCCATGATGCGCATCCTGTAGGATCGGGCAATCCGGATCAGTTCTTCCTGCCGGATTTTTCCTTCCGGCCCCGCTTCGCCGAATCCGTCGGAAACGATGACAACCGCCTTGATGCCTTTTGCCCCGCACTGGCGCAGGATACCCGGCACATGTTTGAAGGAGGTGACGATAACGGCCAGCTTGGGAATGGCTTCCACGTCTTTTAATTCTTTATAGACTCTGACACCGTAAACGGTTTGTGCGGTGGGATGGATGGGATATATCCGCCCTTGATAGTTCCATTTCAGCAGATCGCCGATAATGACGCCGGCGCCGAAAAACCAGTTCTCCTGCATGCTGCCGAACAGGGTGACACTCCCGGGGTTGAAAAATGAATCAAGTCGATGGGCCTTTCGTGTCATGCTGTTTCATCCTCCTCATTGGGCGCCGTGTTCCCTGAAACCTTGCAACCTTTGTCATTTCGGCAAGGGGAGATATCTTCCAGCGGTTTATGTCTGGCAGAACTTCCCGCTATGTCCGAGGCAACATACTTGCGATGTCATGGCCGGAACATCACTCCGGGCGCATGTATTATATTTTTCTCCCCGATTACGCAATAAGAGTCTTAAAGAATGCACAAAACGTCATTTCGCGCAGTCTGGACCTGCCGCATCCTCATGTCTCTTTTCTTTTTTTCAACGCCAGAGCAGCTTTCAGGCCTTTTTCGCGGATGACTTTAATTTTAAGCCCGGTTTCGGTCAGTTTGAAGAAGCGTTTTCCGTACTTTCGGAGTAATCTTTCGTTAATGGTGAATCCCAGGCCCGGCGTTGTGAAGGGCTGCAGCATCGCATTTCTATCCGGGATGATCGGGTCAATAATGCCTTCACGATATTTCGGTATCCATGACGGTGACTCGAAAGGGTACTCCAGCGGCAGCGAGTTTTTACGGTCGGTAAGCACCATGTTCCAGTTGATATAAAAGCCGATCCCGTTGGACCATGTGTGCGGCGTGTACAGGCGGTCTTTCTCATGACACATGTCGATGACTTTTTTTACCTGTGAGATACCGCCGGCGAAGGTTGCATCCGGCTGGTAAATATGGAAGCAGTCCTTTTCGAACATGATTTTGATCTCGTCCCATCCATAGTTCAGCTCGGCGCCCGATATTTTGACTTTCGAATATTTCTTAAGCTCGGCATTTCCGTCGTAGTCGCGAGAATCCAGCGGTTCTTCCAGCCATTCGATCTTGTTTTGGTAACAGGCGTCGGCAAACGCCTTGGCGCGCGCAAGGTCCCAGGCCGGTATCTTGTCCACGATCGTGACGAGCCAGCCCTGATTCGCGTCCACACCCAGCACGAAATCGTCGCCCATCTTTTTTCGGACAACTTCGATCTGGCGGATATCGTCTTTCAGCTCGATGCTTTTGACACGCAGCTTTGCGCAACGGTATCCCATAGACCGGATCTCCTGAAGCTCATCGGCCCTGCGGTCGGGGTCATGCATCTCGCCTGTCGAGCAGTACACCTCAATCGGCCTGGCGCTGCCGCCCAAAAGCTCGTAAACGGGCTTGCCGGCTTTTTTGCCGAGAATGTCCCAGCAGGCGGGCTCGATCCAGAAGTTGCGCCACCCCAGGATACCCGCCTGTTTGAGCAGGTCCTGCACCCGGCCGATATCAGCGGGATCGGCGCCCATCAGGTAGCCGCCCAGCAGGTCGCCCAGGCCTTCGCGTTCCGTGCCCATGGCAGAGCCCGCGCTGTAGCCTTCAATGCCTTCGTCGGTCGTCAGTTTGATCAGGGTGAACCGGTTATGCGTTTGCGGATAACCGGGGATCCAGGTCGGCCAGAATGTTTCCTCGAGAGGGACCGACACATGATAAAGCTCTATGCGCGAAATTTTCATTGCAATTCCTCCATTCTGCGTATAATTGGTTATACCACTTTCTAATAGTGGTATAACCAGTTGTCAAGTGTTTTATGGTGAACAAAGCACATATTTAATATATTCTTCGTGTTTCGAGTCTTACGATCACAGGGAAAGATGGAGGTGAGGGCATAATGAAAAGTGGACTGCCCGGCAGAATATACAACGATATGCTCAATGATATCATCAGGGAGGCCTATCCGGTCGGCGGCAAACTGCCGCCTGAAAGAGAGCTTGTTGATCATTACCAGGCAAGCCGCTTCTCGATCCGGGAGGCCATCGCCAGGCTCGCGCAAAGCGGGTTTGTGCAAACTCACCCGCAGAGTGGGACCTACGTGAGGGATTTTAACCGGGAAGGCTCGGTGGAAACACTGGTGCAGGTTCTCCGCACCAAAAGAATCATCGACCAACAGACGCTCGAGTCTTTGCTGAAGTTCAGGTTTGTGACCGAGACAGAGGCGGCGGCAGCCGCCGCGCTAAGGATTCAGGCGGACGATATCGCCCATCTTGATGCAAACCTCGAAAGGAAGAAACGCCACTTAAAGGATGTGGCCGTGCTTGCCGAATGTGACTATGATTTTCACAGGACCATCATTACGATATCGGGAGACATGATCAGCCGACTCGTTTTTCAATCCTTCAAGCCGGTGTATGCATTTTTTTCCGAGTTTTTTTATTCCATCGATGGCGCGCCGAAAATGTCGCTGGATCTGAATATGAAGTTATTAAAGGCCTTGAGGCTACGAGATGACGAAGCCTCACGCAAAGCAATGGGAAACGTCCTTAAGTCCGCGGAGAGAAAAGTGTATGAAGCAATCAAGAGCGGAAAATCAGGCATGGTCCGATTGTCCTGAAACGAAGAAAATAAGAATATCCCGGGAATCATGGGAATAAGTCAGGGATTGCTTATCGGTGAACGGATAGATGCCGGGGTTTTAAAGATGAATCATCACAGGAGGGAAAGCTCATGAAAGTTGTCGCGTTTAACGGCAGTCCGCGTAAAAAAAGCAATACAGCCATTCTCATCGAAAGCGTCTTTGAAGAACTGGAAAAAGAAGGGATCAAAACAGAGCTGGTGCCGTTGTCCGGCAAAACGATCAGGGGCTGCACGGCCTGCTATAAATGTTTTGAAAATCTCGATAAGCGCTGCGTCCTGAAGAATGATGTTGTCAATGAGTGCCTGGAGAAAATGATCGAAGCGGACGGCATTCTTTTGGGGTCGCCGACCTATTTTTCCAACATCACCGCCGAGATGAAGGCTCTGATCGATCGGGCGGGCATGGTGTCGACCGCGAACGGCTTTTTATTAAAACATAAAGTCGGAGCCGGTGTGGTGGCGGTGCGCCGTGCGGGTAGTGTTTTTGCGTTTGACGCCCTGAATCATTTCTTTTTATACCACCAGATGATCGTGCCCGGTTCCTGTTACTGGAATGTCGGCGTGGGCATGGAACCCGGCGATGTGCGAAACGATGAGGAAGGTCTCAACATCATGAAAGTCCTCGGGCGGAATATGGCCTGGATTTTGAAAAAAGTGAACGATCCGGCAGAGAAAAAGGCGTGACGGAAATCCGGAAGACATAGGAGGAATGTGTGAGCGCCCAAATGAACATTATAGGATGTCTCCAGTGCTCAGCCTACGTACAGGGTGAGAAAGAAACTCTGTCGGCCAAACCCGAGCAATATCAATCCATCAATCATCTCATGGACAATGTTCTCTTTTTTCTGGTTCGGAAATGATATGATGGTTAATGATTACTCTTTTCTTTTTTCGTCAATATCTCCCGGATACATCATGGCCGACGGACCCCGTTCGCGTGTCCGAACCCGAATGACATCTTCAACAGGCGTAACGAAAATAATGCCGTCACCCGTCTCGCCCGTATAAGCCGATTTGAGAATCGCTTCCAGCGCGGCATCCAGGTTGCGCGTGTTTAAAACAATGTTGATTTGTATTTTTGGAAGCATATTGACCTGATAGGTTCCTGCGCGTCCGACCAGTTGAATGCCTCCCTGCCGGCCATGTCCACGCACTCTAAACGTGTTCATGCCTACAATTCCTATCTCTTTAAGGGCGTCGATAACATCGTTTACTTTATCCTCGCGAATGATCGCCTCGATTTTTTTCAGCATGGTAAAATCTCCAATAAATAATTTAATACACGGTCAGGCAGTAGATGAAAACCGCGGCCTATCCTATCAGTATGATCTTTCGCCGTGCGAACTGATATCCAATCCCACGTCTTCTTCGATTGGACTGACCCGCAATCCGATACTCACATGGAGAACCTTGGCCAGCACATAAGTCATCCCGAAAGAAAAAACGATGGTGACCATTACCGCGACGATCTGAATGCCCAGTTGGGCGGGATTACCGAAAAACAAACCGTTGGCCCCATCGGCATTGACGGCCACCGTAGCGAATAATCCCGTGGCTATGGTACCCCAGGCGCTGCCCATGCCGTGGCAGGCCCATACATCCAGTGATTCATCCAGCTTGTGTCGCTCCCGAAAACGTATAGCATAATAAGCAAGGGGCGCGGACGCGGCCCCGATAACCATGGCAGCCAGAGGCGTAACAAAACCGCAAGCCGGAGTCACCGCTGCCAGACCGACAACCATTCCTGTTGCGATCCCCAGAGTGCTGGGTCTACCGTCAAGCCAGGAAAGCAGCATCCAGACCAGACCGGCAGTGGCAGCTGAGGTATTGGTGGTCAACAGGGCATTTACCGCCACGCCATTTGCCCCGAGGGCGCTACCCGCATTAAATCCGAACCAGCCAACCCACAGTAATCCGGTTCCTAAAACCGTGAGGGGGATATTGTTCGGCTCCATCGGAACATGGCCGTAACCTTTGCGCGCACCGATGACCATGGCAAACGCCAGTGCCGAAAAACCTGCGGCAATATGTACAACTGTGCCACCTGCAAAATCGAGGACACCCATCTCCTTTAGCCAACCCCCTTGTCCCCAGACCCAGTGGCAAAGAGGGTCATAGACCAGCGTCGCCCAGAGAAGGCTGAAAAGAAGGAAGCTCTTGAATTTGACTCTTTCCACGAAAGCGCCTGTAATGAGCGCGGGAGTAATGACGGCAAACATCATCTGAAAAGAGCCAAAAAGTTGATGAGGGATGGTTTTAGCGTAGGCAATGTTAGGTTCGGCGCCGACACCCTGAAAACCCAGGAAATCGAGACCCCCGATCAATCCGCCGATGTCCGGACCGAAGGCGAGAGAATATCCGTAAAGCACCCACTGGACTCCGATCAGGGACATGAAAATATAGCTCATGGTTAAGGTGGAAAGAACATTTTTTCTCCGCACCATGCCGCCATAAAAAAACGCCAGGGCCGGCGTCATCAAAAGAACAAGAGAACAACACACCAATATCCAGGCTGTATCGCCCGCACTGATTTGAGCATCCATTATATTGATATTCCTCCAGTCGGTATAGGTAAGGCCAGATAGCAATTATCCTGCCATGATATATTGACGATTAAATACAATAGGTTATGAAAGCTATCCTTCATCAGGAAGGCTCATATTTGTGCGAATTGATAGATGCTTAAACAAAATTGTGCCGATTGGTGAAGTAAGCTCCACCAGAATATTACTATTCTTTCCCGAATTTTAGTTTTTTCTTTTAAAAAATAGCACAATATTGTCCAATATGGCATACGGTTTCACTTCTTATTAAATCAGTAATTACAATAACTACGAAAGTATCAGCAGGCTCGGCACCATTCTTGCGAAGAAAATGACGAGGTATGATAATGAATTTTATCATTGCTATTATACCAGCGCATAAACTGGAAACTGTTAAAAAAGAACTGGAGGCCGTGGAAGTGAATTTAATGACGGTCACCAGCGCTGTGGATCAGAGACGGGAAAAAAACGTTCAGGAGATCTACCATGGTTTGGCGGAAACAAGCGGCCTGCTGAATAAAGTCCGGCTCGACATAGTCATCAACGAAGATTTTGTGGAACCAACAATCGAGGCTATTGTCAAAGGAGCATGTATCGACGCCGGTTCCGAAGACAGGATATTTGTTTTCTAACTTGACCATTGCGAAAAGATGGCGTTGAAAAACATGATGGAAAATAATTGCCGTCACCATAATTTGATTGCTGCGCTGAGGGGTCGTCTAAAGGCAGGACAACAGGTTCTGGCCCTGTGAATCGAGGTTCGAGCCCTTGCCCCTCAGCCATATCATTCACCCGTCGAGATTTGTTTCTTGCAAGTTGAATGCTCCTCTCTTCCTATCGATCCATGACAAGCGTTAATAGCAGCCACCCTATTAAACCGAATGGGAGAAAGCGTCCGACAAGGTAAATGCGCCATTCCCACCACCGGCATTTGACACCGAGGGCGGCCCGCACCCGAAACGGGGGAATAAACCAGTAGAAAAGCGATGCGCCGAGGACACCGGAGATAATAATCACCTGGGTTCCGGCGATACGGTCAATCACATCAAGCACCGGCTCGCCCGCAATATTTAATTGTAGCGGCGTGAAGTTCATCGCTGAAGCGGTACCCAGGACAAGCATCAGTAGTATTACGGCAGCAAACGCTTTTATATCCGAAATTTTGAATTCTTCGGCAACCGCGGCAATGATCACTTTAAGTCCTGATATACTTGAACTGAATGCGGCAATAAAAAACAAAACGAAGAACAGTATGCCCAGCCATGCGCCGCCGCGAATAGTATCAAACACAGAAGGCAGGGTCGATATGTGAAGTGGCGGGCCGGCCTCTTTGGTTTCTCGGGGGCTGATCATCAAGTATTCTTCCTTTTTTGCCGAATGTCAGGCAGTAGCTTATTGAATGGATAGGAGAGTTGAAGGCATGAAAAAAACACACCTTTGGATTCTGATGCTGACGGCGCTTGTGACGGTGGCTTGCTCGTCTGTAAACGTTGTTCGAACACCCGGCCAGAATATTTATTTGGCGGCGACAAGCAAGGAGTCCGCAGGCGATTATGTATCGGCCCTCAGCCTTTATCAGCAGGCGCTACCCCTTCTGCGACAGGAAGGCCATGAGAATCTGATCAGGGATTGCCGCCTCGGCTTGAAAAGAACCTTTCTTGTGGTTCAGGATTTTTTGGCCACCGAGCAGGATATTCGCGACACGCTTTCCCAAACATTTACCATCACCTCCGAGCGGATCGATGAACTGATATCCCGAATCGCCTACCTCGACATGGCGAGCACAAGATACTTCTATAGTGACTTTATGAACACGGTCATGCATCTGGACCTTGCGTTGATGCAGCAGCTTCCCGGGTTTATTGACCGAAACCGCGTGGGTTATTTGGCGATTGCACCCTTTGTCAGTATTCCCGGTCCTGTGTCGGGCTCGCCGTATATCCATCCGATTGCCTACGAGGCGGTTGCAACCTATCAGGTTCCCCGACACCTGCTGCCTGCCGCAGGTGTGCTGAAAATCTGGCAGCCGGTCCCCATTTCAACCGATGCCCAAACCGAGGTGGAGATTATCTCGGTTGAACCCGTAAACTATGTGGTCCAGCCCGCAACGATTGACGGAGGTTTAGGCGACATTTATCTGGAAGTGCCGCTGGCCGGTCTTTCCGGCGATTTGCACATTGAGATTCGGTTTGAGTTCAAGCGCTACGAGCAAAGATTCACTATAATTGACCCAGAGAACGTGGGCGCTCATGACACCTCCAGCGCCCTGTACCGCGAATTCACCGCTTCGCGCAAAAACATTTTCATCACCCCGGAAATCGCCGACAAAGCCAGGCAGATTGTCGGTTCAGAGCAAAATCCCTATCGCGCCGCGCGCCTGATTTACGACTATATCGTCGAGCAGATCACTTACAGCCACATGCCGTATGGAGCGATTGAATCACTGAATATCCCCGCATCCGTTTACGTTCACGAACACGGCTATGGAGACTGCGGCGCGCAAAGCATGTATTTTGCCGCGCTGTGCGCGTCGCTGGGCATCCCCGCGCGCGCAACCGGAGGCTACCAGCTATTTCCCGGCATGGAAGGCGGTCATTTCTGGGCAGAATTCTATCTGCCCAACTACGGCTGGGTTCCCGTGGATACCTCCGTAGCACAAATTGCCAACTACCTGCCGGAACTGACGCCGCAAGAAAAACAGGCCTACAAGGATTATTTATTTGGTAGCCTCGATCCCTACCGCTGGGTCGTGCAAAAAGATGTAGATGCGCCTTTTTCTCCGCCCGCCGCAGAGCCTACGGCCATGACGCTGGCCCTGCAGATGCCGGCGTTGCTGTGCGATGAAATGGACGGCTTCCCTGAAGAGGTGATTTGGCCTTATTGCCAGATTCAATTTGTTCCCAAGCCGTAAGGGGTCGATCCAAACTTGATCCTTGGCATGATGATCGGGCATTAAAGTATTTAGCGGATAAAGCCGATCTCTGTCATAGTTTGACCGGCATCTTGTCCGCTTTGAGCAGTGCTCATCTGGTGAACATTTTTCCATCCGACAAACGGACTAAAGACAGAAGTATTCGGAATTAGAAAACAAAAGTAGAGAGGACAAAAAAGCATGACAACAGAAAAGAAGGAAGACCATCCCTTGTCCAAAGCAGGGGAGTGGTTAACGAAGCATCGCGAGGGATTAACTCGCCGTAATTTCATAAAATATTCCGCCGGGACGGTCGCCGTCCTTTCTTTAGGCTCGCTGGCTCAGGGATGCGGCAGCGATAATGACAGCGCCGTTCCACAGGTCGCGGGATACCCGATTGATTCCACGGTGGTTAAAACGACCGAGCGGATGATATCGTTTCCCTTTATTACGGCCTCCGAGGCACCCCCTCCTGGTTATATGCCACAGCCGGGAGATCCATCGTTTCCGCCGTCGAGCCCCAATGGCGGCACCGCGCTGACCTGGGCTCAATTGAGCCGGATTCCAGACTATGACGGACTGGGCTACGGGCAGTGGATCTATGTGAACTGGCCCCTTCCGCTCATGACGCGCACGGATCTCATGCCGGACAGCTTCACGGCTGCATCCGTGACGCAAAAAGAAAGATTTTTGAACTTTTTTGCCATGACGGATATCCATCTGACCGATAAGGAAGCGCCCAATCAGTTGATCTGGGTCCAGCAAAGTCTTCCGGGCTACGCCGGGCAAAACAGCTCCATCTATTCGGGGGTCATGATGTACACCCCCCAGGTGTTTGACGCTGCCATCCAGACGGCCAATGCGCTGCACAGGCAAGATCCTTTTGATTTCTTCATTTCACTGGGGGATGTCTGTAACACGACAATGTACAATGAACTTCGGTGGTATCTGGACATCATTGACGGCAAGGTCATCGAGCCTAGCTCCGGCGACCATCGCGGCGCTACCACCACTGATTTTCAGAAAAAGTTTAAGGCGGCGGGGCTGAACAAATCGATCCCGTTCTATCAGACCCTTGGCAACCATGACCACTTCATGATCGGATCGTTTCCTGTCTATGAGAACGGACTTGATGGATCATACATCGGAGATACGGTCTGGTCCGTGTCGAATAAACTGCTCATCCCGACCACCAACTTCCCGGCCAATATCGACGTGAACCGCATGAATGATCCGGATGCAAGATTTTACCAGGGCGTGATCGACGGCACCTCCCCTTACGGGAGAATCATCCACGGGGGTGCCATTGATGAGTATGATGCACCTCCCCAGGTGGTTGCCGATCCCAAGCGCCGCTCACTGCATAGAGCGGAATGGATTCAGGAATTTTTCAACACGGAGACCAGCCCTTCAGGCCATGGTTTTAATCTGGTTTCATCCAACCCGAATTATGCCCTGGTTCCGGTCGACGAAAGAGCCGGGTTTGCCTGTTACAGTTTTGTGCCCAAGGCGGATGTGCCGCTCAAGGTCATCGTTCTGGACGACACGCAGAGAGAAGACGACGGTTCAGTCGATATCCATGGACACGGCTTTCTTGACGAAACACGCTGGGCCTGGCTGCAAGCCGAACTGGCAGATGGTCAGACCGCCAATCAGCTGATGATCATTGCCTGCCATATCCCGATCTGTGTGACCAATATCGGTACCGAACTGGAATGGTGGCTTGGCGCCCATGGTGATGCATCGACCACAACCACAAATGCCTGCACGATCACGGAGCTGATTTCAACCCTTCAGAACGCGACGAACCTGCTGATGTGGATTGCCGGCCATCGTCATGTCAATACTGTGAAAGCTTTTGTATCGCCTGATCGGGCGGGTGCGCCTGAAAAGGGCTTCTGGCAGGTGGAAACCTCGTCACTTCGTGATTTCCCGCAGCAGTTCCGCACCTTTGAAATTTATCTAAACAGTGACTACACCATTTCAATTGAGGCGATTAATGTGGATACGGCGGTCAAAGCGGGAACACCCGCGGCTACATCGCGAAAGTATGCCATTGCAACGCAGCAGATTCTCCAGAGTCAGTTGAAGGGGAATCCAATCAACTATGCTGAACTAGTCCCGGGGGATCCTTTGCCGACCATGGATCCAACCCGGCCACAAGGTGGTATCCAAACTCAGCCCCAGGCCGGAGACAGCAATTTCAGAGACCCGTCTATCCAGTTTGTGGATCTGACCGATAAAGGGATTCCGTACAATGCCTCTTACAACGCCAAGCTCTACAAGCCATTGAGCCTGGAGATGAAAGCCCATTTGCAGACCCTGTTCCCGTAAGCCGTCTGCGAAGTTAATGACGAGGGCAACCGGATGATATGAGCGAAAAAAGGTTCAACAAGCAGAGAAACACTGCAAGTTGAGCCTTTTTTCGAGAATACAGGCTTGAAGCTCTTAATCGGATATAGAGGCCAGCCATGAAACTGTTAAAAGCCGCTAAGAAGGATTTTTTTGAACTTCTCCCTCCGATAATTTTTTTCTTCATTGCCTTCATCCTCATCCTGACCACCAAACGGATGATTCTCAGCGAGTATCAAATCTCCTGGACAGGTTTTGGCACGGCGGTTGTTGGCGGGATCCTTGTCGGCAAAGTGGTGCTGATGGTGGACAAGCTACCTTTTATAAACCAATTCCCCGACCGGCCGCTGATCTATAATACGCTCTGGAAAAGCCTTCTTTATTTTCTGGCCGCGCTTGTGGTCGGTTATCTTGATCAACTCGTTCACTTTCTTCGCAAGCACGAAGGCCTGATGGAAGCCAACCGGCATCTATGGGCGGAAGTGGTTTGGCCTCACTTCTGGCTTTTGCAGATGTGGCTGGCCGTGCTCTTCCTGATGTTTTGCACCTTGCGGGAACTGATCCGCGTTCTCGGCAGAGAAAAAATTAACCACCTGTTTTTCGGCGGTCGAAGCAACAAACCAACGTCAACCCCGTATGAAGGGCAGTGACGTCCTTTAGGATCGCCAAAAGAAAAGGTATTCATTCAGGCCTGTGAAAGGAGATTGTATCATGGTGAACGCTACGAACAGAAGTAGCTGGGGCAGAATTTTACCGGCCCTGGTGATCATTGCAATGATTACAGGTTGTGCAGGCCCCGATCGCCCGAACAAACCGGCTTTGGTGCCTGAGTTTATGCCGGGCTTACTCCAGGGCTATCTGCCGCTTGAATCGCACCCGAACAGCCTTGCCTTGCTTCCACCTCCGCCTGCCATGGGTTCAACCGCCAGGGATCAAGATGAAGACATCAGTAAGAGAAGTTTAACACTTCGCGATACACAACGCTGGTTACTCGCAACGTCTGACGCCGACCTGTCATTTCCCCACGCGGCCGGCACATTTTCCTGCGCATTGAACGCCCCAATCACCGAAGCGGATACGCCGCATTTGTATATGCTGCTGCGCCGAACCCTGACCGATGTGGGGCATTCTACCTACGCCGCAAAAACCCACTACCAGCGCACGCGCCCATTTTTGTGGAATAATGAACCCATCTGTACGCCGAATGACAGAGCCTCTCTGGAAAAGGACGGTTCTTATCCGTCCGGACATACGGCAGCCGGTTGGGGTTGGGCACTGATCCTTTCCGAGATTTCGCCGGGCCAGACCAATGCCATCCTGGCGCGCGGCCTGGCTTTTGGTGAGAGTCGCAATGTCTGCAACGCTCATTGGCACAGCGACGTTGTTCAGGGCCGTGTCATCGCTGCCGGTGCTGTAGCCCGGCTGCACGCAGATCCGGCGTTTCTGGCTGATCTGGAATCTGCCAGGGCCGAGCTTGCCGCCGCTCGCAAAAAGGGCCTTAAGCCCACACGCGACTGCAATGCGGAAGCCGCGGCGCTCGCCATAAAACCGTCATTGGCCCAATGAGCAGTGAAATGAAGAGAAACCGTCTAAGTTTGTCCACCTGCTGTGCGATGGTCTGAATTAATAAGAATGAAGAAGAAAAATTATATGAATATGAAAAGATATTTCATTTCAGGATCGCTGTTCCTGGTTCTTTCTTTGATGCTGCTTGCAGGCTGCAAAGGCTTCTCCAATGCCAGTCTTTACGCAAACACGCCACTTTCCGCCAGCAACATGAATCTGATCTTCGTGGTCAGTCCGGACTTGGCTCATCACGCGGAAGGCGACATCCATCCGAACACGGCAAACCTCACCCCTCAGGGACTGCAGCGCTCGCTGAGCATGGCCACCTACCTTAAAAGGCATGTGCTGCGGACAAACAACGTAACCGGTATTTACGTGCTCGCTCCGATGACGCATCTGCAAACCGCAAACCACTATCCCGATATGGTGGCCATCGGGTACATTCAGCCATTTGCCCTGCAAAACCAGATCACCGTGCGAGGGACCACCGCCAACAGTTACCCGATCAATGCGGCTTATGCTCCGGGGTCTTTGCCCGCCGGGGTTGTTGAGCCGAAGCCATACATCCCCGGCGCTCAGGGGCTGACTTTCAACGATGTGAACGGAAACAATCTTGCTCTGGCAACCCGTATTATCACCGCCAACGTCCCGGGCTTTCATGTCTTCTCAGCACCCTGGGAAACCATCAGCGCGCTCATGACCGATATTAACACTTTTCACGGCTATAACCTGAATCTTCCGGCAACCTATAGCGGGCCAAACATTGTCTATGCGATATCCATCCCGCCGTCTGGAAAGGCAAGGCTGGTTACGCTGGACAGCAAACTGAACCCGCCTGCCACCTACCCGGTCCTGCCGAAGCCTGTGGCCGCAGCTTCCTGCACCAAGCAGAGCTATTTCAGCATCACACGAACCACAGGAGTGAACGGCGTTGTCGTTCCGGCGGGCGTGAACACCAGCCAAACCGTTTATCTGATCCGGCATGTGGATGCGCATCCGACAAGTCATTTTGAAGACGGCAACTATGTGGGTGCCGGTCAATGGCGCGCGCTGGCCCTTCCTGATGTTTTGCCCAAGGCTTTGCGGGGCCAACCCAGTCCCACGAAAGTTTATTCCATCGATCCCGCGCAGTCATTTGCTCTGGCGGCTGACTTCAGAGTTTCCTATGTCAGGCCCTCTTTAACGGTGCTGCCTTATGCCATTGCCAACAATTTGCCCTATAAGCTGATCGCGAGCTTCTATATTGGAGCGGCGACCGATCCGGCCGTGGCCAGGGCCACCTATGACTTTCTTTTTACCGGCGGCCATCTATCCAATCAAACCGTTCTGCTGGCGTGGGAGCGTGAACATTTGCCACCGCTCGTCACTTACCTGATTTCGAGCTATGGCGGTACTGTTCCGGTTTTGCCGTTATCCTGGCCGCAGAATGATTACGACACCATCTGGACCGTGACGCTGGATGGTCAGGGCAACCTGACGGTGAACAACGCACTGTGTGAAGGCATCGATTCCGCATTATTGCCGGACACGGCGCCTCAATTCTGACCATTGACACGATGGGGCAGACGATATGAATGCCGCGGCAAGTTATACCTGCACAACGCCACAAAAACATTAATTCCCAGACTAAAAAGGGGTTAAGGAGAAACATATGAAACGTCGCGAGTTTATCAAGAAAACAGGTTTCGGTTTGGCTGCTGTTGCCGGTGCGGCTGTGGTCCCTTCCGTCGTGCGATCTCAGGATCCGGGTTTGCCGGCCGTCAAATGGCGGTTGGTATCGAGCTTTCCCAAAAGCCTGGAGGTTGTCTACACTGGCGCAGAAGCGCTGGCCAAACGCATTGATGAATTAACCTCGGGCAAGTTCCAGATTCAAGTATTCGCCGCCGGCGAAATCAAGCCGTCAAATGGAGTGCTGGACGCTGTTCAAAAGAACACGGTTGAGTGCGGCCATACGTGCAGTTACTACTTCCACAATCAAAATAAAGCCTTTTCGCTCGACACCGCCATTCCTTTCGGACTAAGCGCCCGGCAGATGAACGCCTGGTACTATTACGGAGGTGGCCTGGCCTTGAGCCGCGAGTTCTTCGCCAGGCACGGCATTGTTAATTTTTCCGGTGGCAATACGGGCACCCAGATGGGCGGATGGTTTCGAAAGGAAATTAGAGGGCTGAAGGATATCAAGGGACTGAAAATCCGGATTCCGGGTTTTGGCGCCGAGATTTTTTCGTCGCTCGGCGCGACGGTGCAGCGGGATTTAGCGATTGCTGATATCTATCCGGCATTTGATCAAGGCGCAATCGATGCGGTTGAGTTGGTGGGTCCCTACGACGACGAAAAGCAGAGTTTGTATAAGGTTGCCAGGTTTTACTACTATCCGGGCTGGTGGGAACCCGCAGGAAGGATCACTTTCTATGTCAATAAGGGTGAGTGGGATCAATTGCCCAAACCTTATCAGGCCGCATTTGAAGTTGCCGCCGCCGAGGTTGACGTTCGGATTCTGGCCAATTATGATGCCTGGAATCCACCGGCGATCCAGCGTTTGGTGCAAAAAGGCACACAGCTTCGGCAATTTCCTGACGATGTGATGCACGCCGCTTACAAGACGGCGCAAAAAATCTATACCGCTGAATCGGCCGCCAATCCGGACTTCAAGAAAATATATGATTCGATGCGCGCATTCCAGCAGGTCTCCGATATCTGGACGGGGATGGCGGAAAACACGATGGCGAACTTCATGCAGGCCCAATCGATCGCTGGGAAGTAACAGGGGCAAGAACACCTGTTACTCAACAGCAAAGGGGCCTTTGTTGTTGGCATCACGGATATGACCATATTTATTATTTGTTCATTTTTTATCTGTCTTTTTCGGCGGCGCCTTGCTAGTATGGAATCAGGTTGAAAATCATATCACCGAAATGCTCCTTTAGCTTTTCTTCCATGCGCTAGCGCAAATGTTCGATTTCCAGGATCGTTGTATCCTTATTAAAATAAAGTTCAAGCTGTACAATACGAGTCTTGCTACTCATTCGGGTATAGATGGCGCCGGCGTTCGCATAGGATTCAAATTCCTGTGTCCGACATTCAAAAATTTTGTGCTGCGATTTTTCGCCAAGCGGCAGATCCATCAGCGATAGCACATTTCTGGTGATCATGAAAAAACCGTTATAAAGCAAATAAAGAGCGATCAGTGCCGCGACAACAATATCCATGATGATGGCCAGCGAAAGGTCGCCGCGTTTTTCCATGAAGAATGCCAACAGCAACATGCAAAATATGGCACCCTCGTTGATCAGACTGGCTCGATAATCCACATAATAGGCCCTGAACAAGAGAGAGCGAGCTGGATACTTTTGACCCAAGCGTGTAATGCAAATGGCAATTATCAACAGGCGGATCACAGGGATCAGAAAGAACAGGGCAATGCCCAGGTCAATGCTTTCGGGTGGATGAATGTAACGCCGAACCGCAGCGAGCATAATGGCCAGCGCCAGCGGTATAATGCACACACCAGAAAGAAAGCCTACGAAATCTTCCAGCTTTCCCGTTCCGTAAGGATATTGAAAGTGTTTTGCCGCAGGATGATTCCCAGCGTTATCAGAGAAACTCAAGTAGCGTAGTGAAACAACCGAGATGGTTTCCATCGGGAAACGAACGGCATTATTGGAAGGCAGACGCCGCAAAAAAAATTTTACGAACTAAAGGAGGAAGATTCATGAGAAAAGCAGGTTACCTGTTGTTGTTAACGCTGATGATTTTTGGATGCGCCGGTCATGCCTGGCGCCATGCCGAAAAACCAGTTGATCTAACTATTCTGACACACGAGTACGCTCCACTGAACTTCAGTTCCGAAGGTAAGATAACCGGTCAGGCGACTGAGGTTGTGCGGGAACTGGCACAACGAACCGGCACCTCGGCGACTATCCGGGTTGTTGCCTGGGAGGACGGCCTGAAGGCGGTCAAGGAGAAACCTCGCACGGCGCTGTATTCAACGGCCATGAATCCGGAACGGAAGGATCATTTCCAGTGGGTTGGTCCCGTGACGATCCTGCATACAAATCTCTACGCCCGCAAGGGATCGGGAATTACCGTCAGGATGCTGGATGACGCCAGGCGGATTCCTGCCATCGCAACGGTGGCAGAGTATTACACCGAGCAGGTTCTGAAAGAAGAGGGGTTTGCCAACCTCAAACGCTACGCAAGCGAGGAGAAAGCCCTTCGAGCGTTGCTGGGTGGAGAAGTAGATCTTTTTGTCAGCAACAACACGGTCATGCCGGCCCTGCTTGACCGGGTCGGTGCAACGAAGGACAGCATCGAGGGCGTCTTTACCCTATCCACGGATATGACCTACATTGCCTTTTCCCCGAAAACGCCGTCGGACCTGGTTGCCCGCTGGCAGGAACAGCTTGACGCCATGAAGCTAGACGGAACCTTCGACAGGATCTACGCGAAATGGCTGCCCGCCGAGACACCTCCCGGCACATTGCAGCTGGTGACTGAGGAATATCCGCCGGTGACATTTATAAGAAATGGAAAACCTTCGGGATTTGTGACCGATATGGTGAGAGAGATAACGGTGCGCCTTGATATTCCCGACGCGATCAACCTGACATCCTGGAAAAATGCCTATACGATGGCGTCGATCCACCCAAACGTGGTCATCTTCAGCATGGACCGCACGGCTGCCAGAGAGGACCTGTTTCACTGGATCGGACCCGTGGGACAAAACAGCGCCATTCTCTTCGCAAGGAAGGGTTCGGGCATAACCATCGACAGCATGGAAGGCGCTAAAAAGGTCTCCACCATTGCCACCACCACGCAATGGTTCACCGAACAGCACCTGAAGCGTGAAGGCTTCACCAACCTGGTCAGTTCCCCGGACCCTGCCGACAACGTCAGGCAGCTCATGAAAGGCGACGTTCAACTTTCGATTTTTACAGATATCACCATTCCTGAAATTGTACGAAATGCCGGCTACACAATGGATGATCTGGAGCCGGTCTTTACGGTTCAACAGACCTATTTTTACATCGGCATGTCGAAGGACACGGCGCCGGAAATCGTCAGCCAGTGGCAGGCGACCCTGGAGACGATGAAACAGGATGGTACCTTCGCGGAGATATACCGGAGGTACCTGCCCCACGCCAAGATCGAAACGCTTCTGAAGCGATGATGGAATCGTGCTGATCATTCCCTGTCCCGTCGAGGGGCGGGGAATGATGCCTTTCCTCAAGGCATCAGCTTTTTTCACTTATGTCACTGTCCGATTTTGCCATACCGGCTCTTCATGCAGGCCCAATCGATCGCTGGAAAGTAACAAAGGTAAGCATCCATCTTACTCAACCGCAAAGGGCCCTTTATAGGTGGATCGATATTTTATGTTGCTATTTTGCGTCAGCATCGCCTGCTGATGATAGGAGTCCAGGGGTGTGTTGCCGTAAGTATAGACCGCATGGGCGATGGCCTTGAGCATCTGTTCTTGGATGGTGTAATTGAGATTGTCCACCGTATCCCTGGCCGTATGATAATTTGGATCGCAGGCTTCTCCGGCAATCCCGCCGTATTTTTGCGCCATTTCTTCCGTTTTAATCTCTGAGGCGCCGGTATTCACGCCGCCGACCGGAATATTACGATCGGCAAAGGACCCGTAATCGGAAGAACCATTAATGGCGGAAGGTTCCGTCGGGAGGCCCATGGCGGCAAAGTAATCGTTAAACAGTTTTTCGATTTTTTCCGAACCGGGAGGCCCGGGGTAGGGGGAATCGGAACCGGAACCATCGCCGTCAAGTACGAAACGTATATAATTGGGAGAAGCGATCATGTCGGCATTGAGGTACAGGGAGATTTTAGCCAGTTCTTCAGGCGACAGGTTCGCGACATAATGTTCGGAACCGAGCAGTCCATGTTCCTCCGCGCTCCAGAAGGCGAAGCGGATCTTATTTGCGGGCGTGATGCCGGCGAGCCCTATTTTATAGGCAATCTCCAGAATGGCGGCACAACCGCTGCCGTTGTCGTTCATGCCGGGACCTTTAGCTACGGAATCCAGATGGGCGCCGACCACCACGGTGCGGGCATCGTCGCCGCCGGGCGTGTCGGCAAGAATGTTGACGGTTCGAATGGTTTCCAAAACAGCGTTCACTTTCATATGAACACGGACCGCCTGACCGTCTTGAATTAAAGAATAGATTTCGACGCCGATATGGTAATTGGCAAAGACAGCGGGAATCGAAAAATCAGCATCACCCAATGAGCCTGATGAAGCCACTGTCCTGTCGGGCTGGCCTTCATTCATAATGATCACACCTGCCGCGCCAGCCGCCTCGGCATTGGCAACTTTATCCCTAAATGAGCAATTCCCGCGTTGCAAAAGGGCGATTCTGCCGGGGATAAAACCGTCAAAATCAGCCACTTCGCATCCGCTGGTGCTGGTATTAGGCGGACTTTCGTAAGGCATCGGAATGATGAGATCCACCGGTTGCACCAATGCTGTTACATCGCCACTTCCGGAATATTCAAAGGTCATGAACCCTTCCGGGTCATCAGGGGGATAGAAAACAGCGTGGGGAGACTCTTGGTTGAATACCGCAGGAGATACTTCCCTGAAAGCCACGAAATCCAATTCCTGAAGGACAGGCTCATAACCTGCCAATTCGAGCCAGGATATAATATACTCAACGGAGCGCTCAAACCCGGGCGTACCGGGGAAGCGGTTATGGTTGTTTTGGTCGGCAATCGATTGCAGCATGAACTGGTGAAACTTGACCCTATTCATGTCAACCGCTGTCTCCAATGGGGTCGGGGTGTGCGAAGAATCGGCGCAGGTCAGAAGGATCAAAAGCATAAATCCAACCACGAAAGCCGTCATCATTTGAAATAACTTCTGCATGAAAGATCCTTTAACGTTTATTTTCTCTTGATGTTCATCTGATCAAACATAAAACATCCACCAATATCTCTTTGAAAATTTTAGCTTATAATACCACCAGCAGGGAAAATACAGAAATAGTGAAATACAAACACAGAGTAACCAGGTGACAAGAGGGCTGTAGCTGTATGGAATTGACTGCAGGGCTTTAAGTATATCCCCCGAATTAATGATAGCGCCCCAGGTAAACGCCAACAAAACGATGATTAGAAAATGAAGAATATAGAAAAACAGCGGCGTTCGTCCAAATACAACGAGAAAATTTCTGTCTCCCGGTTTGAGATCTTCAAAGAAAGCAAGGAGGATAAAGGCAAGACCTATGTTCCACAAAAGCAAGATTAGAGACGCCGGCTGTTTGGTGAAATTTATAAATGACATGAATGTTGGAATAAAATTGTCATCAATGATCCGGGGGCTTGAATCTCCGTAGACATTTAATAATCTAAGCGCAATAAACAACCCGATAGATATCAATCCTGCTATCAAGAGTATCCTTTTTCTACGTGCTGCCTGAATGAAAAACAGTTCACCCAATGAATAACCAAAAGCCATCACGCCCACCCAGGGTATAAGGGGGAAATTGATAAAAAGCGTCAGGCCATTATTAAATTGAATTATTTCCTTGTGATGAATTAAGTCAAATGCAATTCTTTGCCAAAGGCCACTAAATTCATAGGATGGAATAAGATGATGCAGAAAAATCATGGCCAGTCCGATTGCCCCGACAAGTCTTGCAG
The DNA here is from genome assembly GCA_002347685.1 of Syntrophaceae bacterium UBA2280. Taxonomy (GTDB): domain Bacteria; phylum Desulfobacterota; class Syntrophia; order Syntrophales; family Smithellaceae; genus UBA8904. Next base: position 938 of record DDWS01000025.1, on the reverse strand, counting down.
GAAGAAATTGCAGAAAAGCCATGCATATCATTGATATCCCAAGAACCCATAGAACCTGTAGTTCTATACCCCAAAAATGGTATTTCAAACACCAGAAGGCAGAAATCAAAGTGATCTCGATAAGAATAAGCCAGATTCCCCGCTTAATATTGTTTTTAGCGACGGTAAATTTTGAAACATTATTGGATCTGCTGGAAATATAAATTGAGGTTCCCGCCAAAAAAATAAAAACGGGGGCGCATAAGTTGGACAACCATCGAATAACGAATTCCCCCAAGCCTGTTTGCAGAATATCTGTAGGGTGGATATCATTCTGACAAGCCCAATAAGATCTTAAGTGATCAAGCAGCATTAATATCATGACAATGCCGCGAAGAATATCGATTGAGAAAATCCTGTCAACTTTAATCGAAGCATCTGTGTCATGTAATACCATCTTCACAACCTTTAAAATAAATATCAGGCACGCAGCAATATCGAAACAATCTCAGTATATCTTTAATAATTCCTGCATTTCATGATTAAAGATTTCCCGGAAATTGACGATGTTACTGGTAGTGGATGAATGAGGGAAACGGCCTCATAGGAGTCCTTCTTGATCCTCAAAAACAGTTGGTTCATCAGGTTGTTACAATTTGTTTTCGCTTGAGGGGTGCGTCCGGGCAACATAAGCTTAAGTACGGACGCGATCTCTTATCAAAAAAGGAGCATTTTCATGAAGTTATCGTATCAGCGCATAAGGTTTAGTTTAGTCTTGTTATCTGGCCTGTTGATTTTCTCAATATCGGGATGCTCAACATGCCTCGTTAAAAAACAAAGTCAACCCTCAGGATACCCGATTGCGGCCGACGTTCAAACAACAGTGCAAAGAACGATTGTGCCGGGTCCGACCCCAGCGACTGCGATCAATCTATGGGAGATTTCCAAATACGATTCAT
>DDWS01000064.1 GCA_002347685.1 Syntrophaceae bacterium UBA2280 | reverse complement strand
CCCATGGACAACAGCGAAGGCGACACGGCAACCCATGCCATCTTCCTGATGTCCACAGCCCAAGCCGCGAAAAAATTCCAGGCCGCTACCCAAGAAGCTGGCTGTCCATGTGTGATTATTGCCGAGAATACATGGCATTACGCGAAACACTGGCAAGCGCTCGAAGACATGGGGAATAAGACTTCTTCGGCACAAAGACGCCTTCTTACGCACCGGTGACTATGGCCAAGAGCGACGCGATACTGAGCCGCGCGGTCATGTTCGGACTCAACATCATCATGGACGACGCTTCCGTGAATAAAATAATCACGGCAATAAAAGCAGGAGTAAAAGCGGTTCCTAATTCCGTTTCCAGACTTCAGTGGACATGGAAAATGCAGGCTAAGACAGTTTAATCTTCAAATATTATCATGTTACAACACTGCATTTAGCAGGAGGATGGTAATAAGTTGCCAGATGTTCCCATTGACATTCAACAGGAGGGGTTCTGGTTATTGTTCAGGAGCCCCTCAAAAACCATCTTTACTGTATAATCGGCCACTTCTTGAGGACGAAACGTACCTCCTTTTTTATACCATGTGGAAACATAGACCATGGCACCGAATACCATTAAAGAGGCAACCTTAGTATCGACAGGCTGAATAAGTTTAACCTGGATCATTTCATCAATCTGGTCGGCTATATGATGGATTAAGTCCCTTCGTCTCTTGATAATGCCGCTGGCCTGGCCGGATGTCATCTCACGAAGCGCCATATCGCTCCATAGTACGCTGGCGAGCTGCCAGTGCTTGCATGCTACAAGAATATAGTTGCGAAGTAGAAATTCCAATTTTTGCCGAGCATTGAGATCAGGGTTGACCACGGCGGGATTTATAGCTTCAAATATAAAGTCAAAGAAATAGTTGTTGAGCTGATAAAGCATATCTCCCTTCGACTTAAAGTAATAATAAATAATGCCTTTTGTGGCGCCGATTTGCGTTGCGATTTCATCAAGCGTAAACTCTCCGGAGCGCCTCTTAAGAAGGGTTTTCACTACTGCTTTATAAACCTTCTCCCGAAGTTGCTCTCCCTTGGCCGTATCCCTGGACAACTTACGTACGGCGGGTTTTTGGGTTTTTACGTGTATTGTTCCTTTATCCTTTTTTTCTGCCATTTCTCCTCACTGCCCTTAAATAAACCTGTAAATTGTTATTGACAATGGGCTTAAAATCATAATATAAGTCTCACTGTCATACTACTGGGTAGTATAATACATTCCTGACACGACATGTGATTTTTATAGCATGACATCCTGCACCTGTCAAACCAGAATATGTATAATAATTGCCGCGGTAAGACTAAACAGAAAAGTTATGGCGGGCTTAAGCAGGGTTCTAAAGACCATGACCACGCAACGGATGACGCAGAGAGAATTCCCCGTGTTCTAATTCTTCAAGGGCGCCAAAGAAGTTAATGACCTGATGGGGCTTTCATAGAAGTAATGAGTAGCGAATGGAAGGTCATGTCGAATCTGCCTGTTGTTTCAGGGGAAACAACCTCCATTCATGGCTACTGAATAACTGCCTCAGTGCAGAAATTATTATTGCGATGCTGAATAGTCACACGTTTAAAATTTAAAAATATCAGAAGGGAGTAAGTTATGAGCAATTTATTAGTAAACAAGCGGGATCAAGAATTCGTTCTCTTTGAACAGCTCGGTGTTGAAAAATTATTGGAATCGGAAGTCTATTCCGGGTTTTCCAAAGACGACCTGTTGATGATCATGAATGAAGCCGAAAAACTGGCTGTTAATGTTATTGCGCCGACACTCAAAGAAGGTGACGAAGTAGGATGTCACCTGAAAGACGGTGTGGTATCCGTTCCCAAGTGCTTCCGGGAACCCTATAAGAAGATCTGCGAAGGCGGCTGGATCAACCCCATGGATGCGCCCGATGTCGGTGGACAGGGCATCCCCGCTTCCATTGGCTTTGCAATTCTGGAGGTTTTCTGTGCCGCTAATTATGCCTTCATGATGTATCCGGGATTGACCCACGGCGCAGCGGGACTCATCCACTCTTTCGGAACCGAAGCTCAGAAGGAAAAATACATGCGTAAACTCTTCGCCGGTGAATGGACAGGAACCATGTGTCTCACCGAACCCGGCGCAGGAAGCGACGTTGGCGCCCTGAGAACAACGGCTAAACGTCTCCCTGACGGGAAATTCCTGATCACCGGAACCAAGTGCTTTATTTCTGTGGGGGATCATGATCTTGCCCCAAACATTATTCATCCTGTCCTGGCCCGGATCGAAGGCGATCCTCCCGGAACAAAAGGTATCTCCATTTTCATCGTTCCCAAATACACGGTCAATAATGACGGTTCCGTCGGTAAGTCCAACGATGTAAACTGTGGTGGTATTGAGCACAAAATGGGAATCAAGGGGTCCGCAACCGCAACTCTGAACTTTGGTGAAGAAGGGAAGTGCATAGGCGAACTGCTGGGTAACGAACGCGAGGGCATGAAGATCATGTTCCAGATGATGAACGAAGCAAGGCTGGAAGCAGGCATGCAGGGCCTTTGTTTGGCTTCGACCGCGTATGAGCATGCAGTGGCTTATGCAAAGGAGCGCGTCCAAGGTATCCCTGTATGGGAAGCGAAAAACCCCGACGCCAAAGCCGTTCCCATCATCAACCATCCCGACATCCGCAAAAGACTCCTGTGGATGAAATCTCATCTCGATGGTCTGCGAAGCCTCTACTACTTTACCGCATACTGCATCGATATGTTCAAGACTGCGAAGACCGAGGCGGACAAAGCCAACTGGGAAGGATTCCTGGATCTCTTGACGCCGGTCATCAAGGCCTATACATCCGATAAAGGCCTTCTGATCTGTTCATTGGCCATGGACGTTTACGGCGGCTATGGTTACTGCCAGGAATACCCCGTTGAGCAGTTCATGCGCGACGAAAAGATAGCCACCATCTATGAGGGAACCAATGGTATTCAGGCCCTTGACCTCGTCGGCCGGAAACTGGGCCAGAGAAAAGGCGCCAACATTATGAACTTGGCCAATCTGATCCAGGCCAACTACACCAGGATGAAAGCCAATCCGGAACTCGGCAAAGCCGCAAGCACACTGGAAGAAGCAGCTAACGCCTGCCTCGAATTGACTGTGTTCTTCGCTCAGGCCGGCAAATCGGGAGATTTCCTCCTTCCCATCCTCAATGCCTGCAAGTTCCTGGAAATTTTCGGAGACGTGATCGTCGGTCACTTTCTGCTTGACGCCGGTCGTGTTGCCTTTGAGAAACTGGAAGCCATCTATCAAGCCAAGGGCGTTAATTCTCCGGATAAGAAGATAGCCGTGCAGAAAGCGGACAAAGACGCTGCTTTCTACAACGGCAGAATCGCATCCACTAAATACTTCGCGAATGAAATTCTGACCACCGTGAAAGCCCGTTGCGAAGCCGTCAAAGCGGGTGACAAAACACCTTTGGAAATGATCGAAGAGTCGTTCGCTTACTAAGAAATCTCTTTTATTAATTAAACGTGGGGGCGGATATTTCCGAGCCCCCCCCTTTTGTAAGACGAGGCAAAATTCATGGAAAAAATGATTTGGTGAAAACACACAAGGGACTGCAGGATTCTCTCCACATAGAAGATATGACGGCAATAAAGATTCCCTAGGGGCAATGATAACAACTTCGCTAAAAGTCATAAAAATCGAAATTCAGAAATGTTATAGGGTGCAAATTTCTGGATACTTGTTTGCTCCGTTATGACTTTTTTCGAAATCATCGTACGCAAAACACTCAGTCAAGGAGGTTTTAAGAATGACCGAAAAAATATTTAGTTTAAAACGAGAAGAGGGCAATATCGGCGTAGTCATCTTCAATGTTTTCGATGAGACAATGAATACGTGGACCCAGGCGGCCATCGCCAGCTTCGGTGAAATGGTCGCCGAGTTGGAAAAGGCGAAGGAACTTGCCGGGCTCATCATCATTTCCGGCAAACCGACCAATTTTTGTGCCGGAGCCAACCTGAAAATGGTTGAGGCGCTGAAGGACCCCGACGAAGGCATGGCCCTTATCCGAGCCTCTCACGGCGGATTCAACCGCTTGGCCGCTCTGCCTTACCCCGTTGTGGCGGCTATCAACGGCGTCTGTGCCGGCGGTGGTCTGGAGTTAGCCCTTGCCTGTACCGGAAGGATTGCTACCGATGTTAAGTCGAGCCTCATCGGACTTCCCGAATGCAATGTGGGACTTTTCCCCGGCGGTGGTGGAACCCAACGGCTGCCTCGCCTCATTGGTTATGGGGCTATTGAACTTATTCTGAAGGGGCAACTCCTTCCGGCGCCAAAGGCACTCGAAATTGGCATCATTGACCGAATTATTCCGGCCGATGCCAACCTCCTTGACGAGGCCAAGTCTTTCCTGCAGGAAATCCTTTCCGGCAAGGTGGATCTGAAACGCCCCGTCCAGGATCTCACCCAGATCAAAGCGATTGCCGACATGGCCCGGGAAGGCGTTTTGAAGACCACCAAAGGCCGATGGATTCCAGGCCCATTGCTGGCCATCAAAGCCATGGAAGAAGGGCTTCAGAAGTCTCTCGAGGAAGGTCTGGAGATCGAGATAAAGTATTTCATGGAGACCGCCATGTCCAACCAGGCCAAGGGAAGCATCAACACTTTCTTCATCAAGACCCTCACGGATAAGCCTCAGGGCATGATGACCAAGGGTTTCACCCCCAAACCCATCCGTAAGGTTGCCGTCCTGGGCTTCGGCACCATGGGACGGGGCATCATCATTGATATCCTGCGCAATATGAAGGTCCCCGTCATTGTCAAAGACTTTCCTGAAACACTTGAGTCAGGAAAGGCATTCATCCGGAAGATTCTCGATGGTATGGCACAGAAGAAACGCCTGAAAACCCCCGTGGACGAACTGATGGCCCTGCTTACGACGACCTCCGGTTATGGTCCGGAATTCAAAGAGGTGGATCTGGTTGTAGAAGCTGTTTTTGAAGACATCAAGGTGAAGGAGCAAACCTACAAGGAACTATGTGCCGTCGTACGTGAAGATTGTGTCATTGCGAGCAACACGTCCTCCATCATGATCACGGCCATGTCCCGCTTTGTCACCCATCCCGAACGTTTCGGGGGCGCCCATTTCTTCTCCCCCGTCTGGATGATGCAGCTCGTGGAGATCATCCAGGGCGAGAACACGAGCCGTGCGACGGTAGACAACTTGCTGAACTTTGCCGCTGCCATCCGAAAACGCCCCATCATCTGCCGGGACAACACGGGATTTGTCGTCAATGCCCTCCTCGTTCCCTATTACTTGGAAACTCTGGGATATGTGGAGGCAGGCAACAGTATAGAAAAGGTGGACGGGGCGATGGTGGCCTTTGGTATGCCCTTGGGATCGATCCGTCTCCTCGACGAGGTGGGAATTGATATTCCCTACAAAGCGTTCAAGGGAGCGGGAATTGTGCAGGAGACCTTGAAAAATGTAGTGGAGGCAGGCCGCCTGGGTCTTAAAAAATCAGGGAAGGGTTTCTTCCTTGCCGACGGCACTGTTGATCCTGAGGTTCTTCCTCTTATTGCACGCCGCACCCCCAAGGAAGCGACAAGCGAAGAGATCCAGAGGGGCTGCCTCACGGCTATGGTCCAAGTCGGCAAGGGGCTCCTGGACAGGAAGATTGTCGATGATCCCCGCATGATTGATGTGGGTATGATCTGGGGCACAGGGTTCCCTTCCGACAAGGGCGGCCCCATGAAATGGGCAGATCTCATTGGTCTCAGCGAAAAACTCTATGGGAAAACCTTTTATTAGATTGAAAATAATCAACAGCGATGGACGAAATTTTCTTCCTCATTGTTCTCTTATAATGATGATGGAGTGAAATAAAAAATTCAATAATATTTGGGAGGAAATATGAAGATCACAAGTCTCCTTATTGCCAATCGGGGAGAAATAGCCATTCGGATTATACGGGCGGCGGCGGAAATGGGCATCAGCACCGTGGCCATCTGTTCGGAAGATGACACTCAATCTTTGCACACGAAGCTCGCCGACCGGCTGGTGGTGCTGCCTGGAAAAGGCGCGGCCGCATACCTCAACACAGAAGGCATTCTGGCCGCCGCCAATGCCGAGGGATGCGATGCCGTTCATCCGGGGTACGGCTTCTTAAGTGAGAATGTTGCGTTTGCACGCCGTTGCGCGACGCAGAATATTATTTTTGTGGGTCCGAGCATAGAGAGTCTAAGTCTGTTCGGCAGCAAGACAGAGTCCCGCGATCTTGCAGGGCGGTGCGGTGTTCCTCTGCTTCCCGGAACGAACGGTCCAACAACACTGGAAGAGGCCATTAAATTTTTCAAAGGCGCAGGACCAGGTGCCGTTTTAATGATCAAGGCCCTTGCCGGCGGAGGAGGCCGTGGAATCAGGGCCGTGCATGACATTGCCGAAATGGAAGAAGCCTATAACCGCTGCCGGTCGGAAGCCATGGCCGCGTTCGGCAACGGCGATGTTTTTGTGGAGAAAAAAGTTCTTCGTCCACGCCATATCGAGATTCAGATTATCGGCGACGGTAAGCACGTAAGTCATTTGGGTGAGCGGGAATGCACGATACAGCGGCATAATCAAAAAATTATTGAAGTAGCACCGTCTCCGAGTTTGTCGGCCACCTTGCGCGACAAGCTTACGCAGGCTGCCCTTAAGATAGCCGCAAAAGTGAACTATCTCAGCCTTGGGACTTTTGAATTCCTGGTGGATGCATCCGTGGCAGCCGAAGAGTCGTCTTACGCGTTTATGGAAGTCAATCCCCGTCTGCAGGTAGAGCATACGGTCACCGAAGAAGTTACCGGCGTAGACCTGGTTAAGGCGCAGCTGGAGATCGCCGCCGGAAAAACTTTGATCGATCTCGATCTTATGAGAGACATTAAACCGCGCGGTCATGCCATGCAATTGCGAATCAATCTGGAGACCATGGATGAAAAAGGCAGTGTGATTCCGGAAAGTGGCACGCTCAGCGCTTATGAAGTTCCCGGCGGCAAAGGCATTCGAGTGGATGGGTACGGCTACAATGGCTATTGCACAAATCCGGCATTCGACTCTTTGATTGCTAAGCTCATTGTGCATTCTTCCACGTCAAACTATGAAGATGCGGTCCGTAAGGCCTACCGAGCCCTGTCGGAGTTCAAAATAAAGGGCGTGGAAACGAACATCTCGTTTTTACAGAATCTCCTGTGTCGCTCTGAGGTGATTTGCAATGACATTCACACGTGTTTTATCGATGAACATGGACAGGAACTGGCTGTAGCCGGAGGGAACCATCTGAGCCGTTATTTTGAAATGGCCGCAAACAAAGCGTCAACGCCGCAAGTCGAAAATATGCAGATGATCCCGCAAGGAACCGTTTCCGTCGTGACACGAATGAAAGGAACGATTGTTGAAGTCGCCGTCCGGGAAGGCGGCGCGGCGACCAAGGGGCAAAAATTGGCTGTGCTGGAAGCAATGAAAATGGAACATATCATTACGGCTGATTGCAGCGGGTATATTGCCGAAATTTATATTGCAGCAGGCGACGTCGTTGAAAAGGGTGGAGTTCTATTTGCGATCCGGGAAGCCGAGGTTGCGGACAACGGCAAACGGGTGGAGGAAGAGCTGAGTTGGAAAAGTGAAATTGATGATCTGAGACAAAAAGTAGAAAAAGCGAGACAAATGGGCGGCACCGAGAGGATTGCTAATCAACATGCCAAAGGAAGGCTGACGGTGCGTGAGCGGCTGGATTGTCTCTTGGACCAGGGCTCTTTTCGGGAGATCGGAACCCTGGCCGGACAGGCCGTCTATGGCGATGACGGAAAGCTTCAGTCCTTCTTGCCGAGCAGTACGGTGATGGGCTATGGTCAAATCGATGGGCAAACGGCATGCGTTTTTGGAAACGATTTTACGATTAAAGGCGGATCATCGGACGAAAACGCCGCCAACAAGGCCGAGTTTCTGATGCGAATGGCAAAAGAGCGACGCATGCCCTTGGTTTGCCTATACGATAGTGCCGGTGGAAGTGTTACCGAAGGGGGAGACCATACGATCGTTCCCGTCAACTATGGCTGGGCCACGCTCACAGAATTAATGGCGCTTGTTCCGGTTGTGACTGCCAACCTGGGAACTTCGGCCGGATGGATTGCAGTGCAGGTTGCTTTTTCCCACTTCAATGTAATGACCAAAAACAGCGAACTATTTGTTGCCGGACCGCCGTTGGTGAAGCGCGCTTTGGATATTGATATTACCAAGCAGCAGTTGGGTAATTATAAAGTTCATGCCTACCAGAGCGGAGTGGTGGACAATGTGGCCCAAGATGAGAAAGATGCCTTCCGTCAGATCAAGAAGTTTCTCAGCTACCTGCCCCCCAATGTCTGGCACCAGCCACCACGAGTAGAAACGGATGATGATCCGAACCGGCGGGAGGAAGAATTGATTTCCCTTGTTCCCCACGATCCCAGGAAGGCTTTTGACATTCGCAAACTGATCAGTCTGGTGGTGGATAAAGATTCTCTGTTTGAGTATGCGCGCTATTACGGCGAGTCCGTTGTCACCGCACTCGCCCGCCTCAACGGCTATCCCGTGGCGGTCATCAGCAACGATTCCACCTGCCTGGGGGGAGCCCAGGACGTGCCCGGAGCAGAAAAGATGTTGAAGTTCATTGATCTGGCGGATACTTTTCATTTACCAATTATCTGTATGATGGATGTGCCTGGTTACTTCATAGGTCCGGATTCGGAGAAAACCGGGCCGGAACGAAAGGCCGTTCGGCTCCATGCGGCTATGCATCAAGCTACTACGCCTTGGGTCACTGTTTTAATAAGACGGGCTTTTGGTGTTGCCGGCGCGGGCCATGGTCAATATAACCGCTTGAACCTGCGTTATTCCTGGCCATCGGGCCGTTGGGGATCACTCCCGATTGCCGGTGGAACTTTGGCGGCATTTCGAGCGGAAATTGAGGCGGCTGCCGATCCTGAAGCCATGCGAATTGAAATTGAAAAACGTCTTGCCGACCTCGAATCGCCCATTCGTACCGCTCATTACTTTGGCTTAATGGGTGTTGAAGAGGTTATCGATCCGCGCGATACAAGACCAATCCTGTGCGAATTTGCCAAACAGGCACAGGAAGTTAACGCCACACAGCTTGGTCCGAAATTCCGCGGGATGAGGCCCTAAGATTCAAATATAAAGGGCGGACTGAAGAAAATCATCTCTTTCCGATGATCGAAAGAGGGACATCATAGTCCATCAGCCCAAAGATGGTGAGCACGATTATATCCACGAGGCTGCAAAAATTGAGCTGGAGCCTCATTTTAGATATCTGACACTTAAATCCCTGCTGAAAGGATACACTCGTGAAGAGGCTGAAGAATTAGCCTAACAGTATAACTTATGTTTAACGTCCAGAGAGGATGGAATTATTACTCTGGCAATTAAACATGACAAAATTAAGCGGCATAATCAATTTTCGGTTGTTTAATAACTGCAAAAAAAATGTTGGTCGTTTGATAAGAGTGCTCATAAATGAACGGGGCTTCACTACCACGTCATAAACCTTCTTCCGAAGTTGTTCTCCCTTGACCGTGTCTTTGGACATCTTACGTAGAGCGGGTTTTTGGGTTTTTACGTGTATTGTCTCTTTATCTTTTTTCTGCCATTTCTCCTCACAGCTCTTAAAATAAACTTGTAAATTCCTTGTAAATTCCTATTGACAAATACTTACAACTTAAATACGGTGGAAACTATAAAACTACTGAGTAGTATGACACTCAAAGGTATAATATGAGGCTATCGCGACAGGACAAAACAGAAAAGTTGTGGCCGCTATAAAACGGTAGCAAGGGGACTATTATAATAAAGGGAGGTAACCGATGGCAACAACAGATGTGCTTTATGAAAAGCAGGACCATATAGGTATCATTACGCTGAACAGGCCTGAGAAGATGAATGCGATGACACATGAGATGTTAGAGTTGTTCAGACAAATTTGCATAGAAATAGGTAAGGATGATGATGTTAGGGCTGTCATCCTTACGGGCAAAGGTAAATGTTTCTGTGCCGGCACTGACCTGAGCGGCGATGTGCCGCAGTCGATCGATACAGAGCTGTGTTATATGAAGTCCAAAGAGACCACTACATCATCTTTTTCTCATTGGTTTTTTACCGGTATTCCCAAACCGGTCATATGCGCTATCAACGGTCCGGCTGCAGGCGCGGGATCGGAATACCCACTGCAGTGCGATATCAGGATTGCCGGACAAAGCGCCAAATGGGGGGAGGTATTTGTCAAGAGGGGATTGATACCGGATACCGGTGCAGGCACCTATCTGCTTCCACATATCGTAGGTCTCTCCAAGGCTTGCGAACTGTGTTTTTCCGGCGAAGTCATTGATGCCAACGAAATGTTGAGAATAGGCCTTGTGCATCAGGTTGTACCGGACGATCAACTCATGCCGACGGCAATGGAGCTTGCCCGAAAGTTTTTAAAAGCGGCGCCACTGGCGGTGCAAATGACCAAGCAGCTCATGTACATGGGACTGGAGCGGACAATCGAGCATCATCATGAGGCCACACGTTACTGCTTTCAGCTTGCCGCAAAGACCGAAGATACGGTGGAAGGGATTAAGTCATTTCTGGAAAAACGTGACCCGGTCTGGAAAAACAAGTAGCATTTTACAGACCTATGCCCGATGATGTAATCAGGTAACTTATTGATATGATATTGATTAAACAAAAGAAGGAGAACCGCATTCATGTTTAAAACACGGATAACCGAGCTTTTTAATATAAAACACCCGATCATGCTGGCGGGAAAAATTCAGGACAGAAGGCCGTAAAACCGGTATGTGAGAGTTTGCCGGCTTGTTGTGGGAATAAGAAAAATTTCAGATATGCATTGAAGGGGTGTTTCCGATGATCAACATGAAGCGTGCGTATTACGAGGATATTAAGCTTTTCAAAAGCAGTACGATTGTTTTCTTGATGCGGAAGTCAGGCGCGATTATCCGGCGATCTACGCCTGTTTTGCATCATCTTCTCCGTATGTCCGGGCGCACAGCTATGAGCAATACCTGGCTGAAGTTCAGGCACTGCCCTACAGGATGATCGAATACCGCATAGTTTCGGTAAGCTATATACACGATAATGCAGTAAATAACACATTCAGAAAGGGGAAAGGTTTATGCGTATCAGTAAAAAAATTCTTGTAACAATGCTCGTTCCATTACTTGCCGTTTTTCTGGTTGCTACCGACGGACTTGCACAGAAAAAAGGGTTTGACGACAAGGAAATAAGAATCGGTTCATGGTCGCCCCAGACAGGTCCGGCGGCTCCCTGGGGCGCAACTTCACGCGGTGCCAAACTCCTTTTCGACATGGTTAATGAAGAGGGTGGTATTCACGGCAGACAGATCCGACTTTTCATTCGAGATGACCAGTATAACCCCTCCCAGACCATGGCCGGCGTCAGAGATCTGGTTGATCGCCAGGGCGTTTTAGCCTTTGTCGGTGGTGTCGGCACGGCGCCCGCTCTTGCCGTGAGGAGATATCTTGCGCAAAACAAGATTCCTCTGGTTGGCGTGATGACAGGCGCTGAAATGCTTCATGTGCCTCATAACCCCTGGCTGTGGGGTATGTGGCCAATGTACGATGATGATGGATCGGTGATGGCGCAGTTTGTTGTGCAGAAGCTGAAAGCCAAAAAGATCGGCATGCTTTACCAGAACGACGATTATGGCCTTGATCCTCTTGCAGCGGTTCAGCGGCGACTGAAGACCTACAACATGGAGCTGGCGATTGTGGTTCCGGTTGAGCCGATCGAACGAGATCTGTCTTCGCAGATTTCCCGGCTCAAGGCAGCGGGCTGTGACGTGGTGATCGGTTATGTTGCCCCCACACAGGCGGCCATTGCGTTGAGAAACGCAGTTTCCGTCGATTTCCGGCCGCAGTGGATTCATTCCTACAACCTGACGGATTTTGTCCTCATGAATCACATTACAGACGGTTTATGGGCCAAAGAAGGCGTGATGACCAGCGCATTCACGGACGATATCTTTGACTTCAGCATACCGAAGATGAAGGAATATGCCGATGCCGCAAAACGGCTGGCTCCGGGCGAACGCTGGGGAATGTTTTACGCGGCCGGTATTGCCGCAGCCGAACCTATGGTGCACGCACTTCGTCTGGCCGGCAGAGACCTGAGCACGGAAGCCCTTGTCAAGGCACTCAATAGCATGAACGACTTCAAGGGGATCGGCCCGAGAGTTTCCTGGTCGGAGAAGAGTCATCTGCCTCCGGCGGAGTTCCGCGTCTGGCAGTGCGGTCCCAAAGGAGAGGTCAAAGTGATTCAGGATTGGACCAAGAACGACTTGCCTAAAAAGAGATAGGGCGCATGTTTCAGGGCGCGGCATTTGATGATGCCGCGCCCTGATCCTCCAAAAAATGATTAACATTTATAGATACAGTTGTAAACTTATGAATATTTCACTCGGTACGGATTCTGGCGGACCTATCTGAAGAAGCTTGTTTACCGGTATCTTGATTGCGGCGATTTGATCCACGGCTTTGCCCGTTTTAAATGTAAGGACTGCGGCCATGAATATTTATTTGCCTTCTCGTGTAAGCGCAACTCCTTCTGCCCGTCTTGCCATTGGAAGCGCTTGGTTGAATTCAACGAGTGGCTCTGCATGGATTTATCAAAAAATACTTCACTGCCAAATCATGCTGACGGGCGGCTGTTTTTAAGGCGACAAAGGCATGTTCCGTGTCGATCCGCCGCTGAACATTTCGTTGAGCCTGTAGAAAAAGTCATTATTTATCCTCAAAATCCTTGTATCGCAAGCGGCAATCTATTATAAAGATCATCATCTGATTTGAATCCATTCCAGAGGTTTTGCCGTGGCCCGATACAAGTCATACTCCTACGCCCAAGGTAAATTCATATCCGTCCATTTCGAGAAACAAATCATTCCCGGCACCTTCGAACACTCCCTCAACCATCTTGTAGATCATGAACTTGATTTATCCATCTTCGATGAACGCTACCGGAATGAAGAAACGGGCGCGAGCGCATACGACCCGAGAATCCTGCTGAAGATCATCCTGTTTGCCTATTCGCGGGGAATCGTTTCCAGCAGACGAATCGCGCAGGCCTGTGAGGAGAACATCATCTTCATGGCACTGAGCTGCGACACCAAACCGCACTTTACGACCATTGCCGATTTCGTTTCGACCATGGACAAGGAAATCACCCGACTCTTTCGTGAAGTCCTGCTGACCTGTGATGACCTGGGTCTGATCGGGAAGGAAATGTTCGCCATCGATGGCTGCAAGCTGCCTTCGAATGCTTCCAAAGAATGGAGCGGGACCAAAGCCGACTTTGAGAAGAAAGCCGCCAAGATGGAGAAGGCTATCGAAAACATCCTGAAGAAGCACCGTGAAGAAGACCAAAACAAAAAGGAACCAAAAGAAAAGGAAAGCGAAGACAAGTTTGTCGCAACCTTGAACAAAAGAATATCCAAAATCCGGGAATGGCTCAAAGACAACGACGACAAACCGGGGAAAACCGGCAAGCCCAAAAAAAGCAACATCACCGATAACGAATCCGCCAAGATGAAAACCCATCGGGGCGTCATCCAGGGCTATAACGGCGTGGCCGCCACCGACGGCAAACACCAGATCATTGTCCAGGCTGAGGCCTTTGGCGAAGGCCAGGAACATGACTTATTAAAACCGATGGTCGAAAGCGTGCGTAAGAACTTTCAGGAAATCGGCAAAGAAAAAGACGTATTTAAAAAAGCAACGTTGTTAGCGGACAGCGGTTACCATACGGAGAAGAACATGGCGATGCTGGCCGAAGAAGAAATTGACGCCTATGTCGCGGACAATCGTTTCCGGAAACGGGACCCGCGCTTTGCCGACTATGAGAAATATAAGGATGCAGCCCGGAAGGACTGGGCCAAAGGAAAGGCCAAACTCTTTCGGACGGAAGACTTCACCTTCGATAAAGACATGACGCATTTCATCTGCCCTTCAGGCAAGCGCTTATACCGCAGTGGCGCCAACGCAAAAGCGTATCGATTTAAAGGAACGCAAACCACCTGCGTATCCTGTAAACTCCGGGCGCAATGCCTTCGACATCCGGAAAAGACAGTCATTCGCCAGGTGGCCTACTTCACAAGCAAAACAGGAAGCGGCCCGACCTTTACCGACAAAATGAAACGCAAGATCGACTCTGCTGCAGGCCGTGTGATTTACGGCATGCGTTTAGCCATCAGCGAGCCGCCGTTTTCTCATATCACCTCCGCGATGAAACTGGACCGTTTCACCTTACGCGGAAAAACAAAAGTCAACACGCAGTGGAATCTCTTCTGCATCGTGCACAACATGGCAAAGATCCATCGCTATGGTCCCGGCTATGCCTGAGAGGCCAATAGGCGGCAAAAGGCGGAGAAATCCGGATAGAAAAACCTTATTAAAAGACCTGTTGAACAAAATACGGAAATGATTTAGTCAAGAACAACAAATCAAGCAGCAAAATCGGCAATAAGAAAAACCGGGCCAACCGGATGCGCAAGGTGCGCAAAAGAGGTTTTTCTACAGACTCGTTGCACATTTCAACTAGTAATCCTCAACATAAAATATTTTTAAAAGTTGTTTGTTTGTAAATGGCTACAGGGATTCAGCCGGTTTTGTGCTCTTGATAAATTATTATTTTGCTTTTGTTACGTATGCCTTCCTGCTATACGCACGATGTGCTTCCTGTACTCAATGAAATGGCAATACATGCGGACATACACAATTTCAAATACTTATCGTCACATATGCTGATCGTGCCGGATCAATGAATTCGGGATGAAAGGCGCTCACATTGGCATCCTGTTTTTCTGTCCGCTGGGGCTATTCGTGTCTTCCTGTAGTCAACAATCGCCACCTGTCAAAGGAACGTACTCTTTCAAACGATAATGTGTGCCCCATTAACATTATTTTGACATCCCCTTGATATTCGTGTAACTTTCGAATGGCGGATACTGTGCATTATCGTCGTTATCATTTCCGTTTAAGCATCGTTCAACACGATAAGAGGGAGGAGTATGGCCGACCCGTCAAAGACCATTCAAAAGCTCACCGCAGAAAACGCCGTATTGAAAAAGAGAATCGAGGACCTGAAAGCAGCGGATACGGATCGTCAGCTTGCGGAGGAAGCCCTCCGGCACAGCGAACAGATGTTCAGAAATCTCGTTGAGAATGCCAACGAAGCCATCGTCGTCGCGCAGGACGGAAGGGTCGTCTACCTCAATAGGCAGACAACCACCATAATCGGACATCCCGCCGAAGAACTGCTGTCAAGACCGTTTACCGACTTTATCCACCCGGAAGACCGCCATATGTTTCTGGACCGCCACGTCAAGCGTGTGAAGGGCGAAGACGTTCCCCGGCAATATGAATATCGCATTGTCACCAAGGAGGGACATCTCAGATGGGTGGATCTGAATGTTGTCGCGATCAACTGGAGCGGCAGGGGTGCTACGCTCTACTTCCTGTATGACATCACCGGGCACAAACAGGCCGAGGATAAATTACGCGAGAGCGAGGAGCGCTATCGCATGCTGGTTGATCATTCGTCCGACCTGATATGGAGACTGAGATCTGATGGTGTTTTTTCCTACGTCTCTACATCGTGGGAGCGGATACTCGGCTATAAGCCGTCATTCATGGCGGGCAAGGATTTCCGGCCGTTTGTTCATCCGGATGATATTGCCGTATGTGAAGGTTACATGATGCGGGTCGCGCAGGGCGGTTCTTCCCTGCCCAGTCAGGAATACCGGGTAAAACACGAGAGCGGAGACTGGAAATGGCACGAAGGCACCATTACGTTAGTCCGCGATGTAAACGGAGCTGACATGTCGTTTGTGGGCATATCGCGGGACATAACCGAGCGCAAGCGGGCGGAGGAAGCGCTGCGAGAGGGCGAAGAACGTCTACAAAAGCAGAATGATGCACTCCTCACACTAATGTCCCGTGGCACACTGTTTCAGTCCAATCTCCATAAGGCAATTGCTGAAATCACAGAGGTGAGCGCCGCTCTTATCGGCACCGAACGAGTCAGTGTTTGGCTCTATAACGAAGACTATTCAGAAATTAGCTGCATCGACCTTTACCGCCAGAGCGATCATCATCACTCATCCGGAGAGAAGCTCCGAAGTGAGGAGTTCCCTGCTTATACCGCTAACCGCCAGAAGGGAGAAGTAATAGCGGCCGTGGATGTCTATACCGATCCCCGAACTTCTGATATTCCGTCTTCCTACTATCAAGAGCACGGCATTTGTTCTTTGCTGGACGCCCCTGTCTGGATGAGTGATCGCCTGGGGGCGCTGCTGAGATTCGAGCATGTTGGCGATCAACGCGTATGGACTTCCGAAGATGCGAGACTGGCAACAAATATGGCAGCTCTTCTGTCCATTTGCTTCGCAGACAGCGACCGCAGGCGGACCGAGGAGGAGAAAGGGAAGCTCCAGACCCAGCTTACCCAGGCCCAGAAGATGGAATCCGTGGGTCGTCTGGCCGGCGGCGTGGCGCACGACTTCAACAACATGCTGGGCGTGATCCTCGGGCACACGGAGATGGCCATGGACAAACTCGACCCGTCGCAGCCTCTTTACACCCAGCTTCTGGAAATCCGGAAAGCCGCCGAGCGATCCGCCGACCTGACCCGGCAGCTGCTAGCGTTTGCCCGCAAGCAGACCATCGCCCCCAAAGTGCTCGACCTCAACGACACGGTGGAAGGCATGCTCAAGATGCTGCGTCGACTGATCGGCGAGGACATTGATCTGGCCTGGATGCCCGGCAAAAACCTCTGGCCGGTGAAGATGGATCCGTCCCAGATCGACCAGATCCTGGCCAACCTGAGCGTCAACGCCCGCAGCGCTATCGCGGATGTGGGCAAAATCACCATCGAAACACAAGACATCACTTTCGACGAGGCCTATTGCGCCGCGCATACGGACTTTACCCCCGGGGAATATGTCCTTCTTGCCGTAAGCGACAACGGCTGCGGCATGGACAAGGAGACACAAAGTAAGCTGTTCGAGCCTTTTTTCACCACCAAGGCCGTGGGAGAGGGCACCGGCCTGGGGCTGGCCACCGTGTACGGCATTGTCAAGCAGAACAACGGCTTTATCAATGTCTATAGCGAACCCGGTCACGGAACTACCTTCAAGATCTACCTGCCCCGGTATTTTGGCAAGGCCGAGCAGATCCAGGCAAAAGGTTTGGCATCTCCTGCCGAACGTGGCCACGAAACCATCCTCTTGGTCGAAGACGAGAAAGCGATCCTGAAAATAACCACAATGATGCTCGAACACTTAGGCTACAGGGTGCTGGCCGCTTCCACCCCGGGTGAAGCGATCCGACTGGCCGAGCAGCATGCCGGAGAACTTCATCTGCTAATGACCGACGTGGTCATGCCCGAGATGAACGGCCGGGACCTGGCCCGGCGATTACTGTCGTTATATCCTGACATCAAGCGCTTGTTCATGTCCGGTTACACTGCCAATGTCATCGCCCACCATGGCGTGCTGGAAGAAGGCGTGCATTTTATTCAGAAGCCATTCTCCATAATGAACCTGGCAGACAAGCTGCGCGAAACTCTGGACAATGTATAAGGCCTTTGAGTGAGATGGCTGCGGCCGCGAATACATCCGGCAACAGAAATATGACGAGATGCACAACTGTTGCTAATGTGAAATAAGAAGACCAAGTCCACGATACCTCTCCGTCTTTCTCCTGCAACTACCACCATCTTCATAGTTCCTATCGCCAGAATAACGCAGCGGAATCGGATCGTGGTTCATGCTTTGTTTCAAATAGTAATTGTTGTTTTAACTTTCATGATAGACAATTTGTTACAGTAGATACCAATAGTGGGCGAATTTCATTTTTTCTTCGATCAATCCTGCACAATACGGGTTGAAATCTGCTACATAAAAGCATTTCCTCGAAATCACGCTTCCAATAAATAATTGATTGTCATTCGGTAAAGCAAAGGTTGACGGTTTAAAGGGATTCCCGGAGGCGATTAACAGCGCTTTCCCGAAAACGGAGATTCAACTCTGCATCGTGCACATGATCCGTAACTCGCTTCTGCATCTGCACATGATCCGTAACTCGCTTAA
>DDWS01000068.1:1054-107558 GCA_002347685.1 Syntrophaceae bacterium UBA2280 | reverse complement strand
CTTTGACGCGGGAAAGGCTTTCGTGAAATTTTACTACTCGGCAAGCCCGCCGATTGCCGATCGCATCGCCAGAAGCGAAGTGCTCAAGACCATCGTGCGCGTCTTGCTGCTGCCGCTGGTCGGCATTTCATGGATTGTCCTTGCATGGGGATGGTCGGCGACACTGCTTTTGATGACGTCGATGCTGTTGCTGACGGGAAGCCTGGCCCGGCAGGTTCGAAGACGCAGGCAAAGGTCCGTAAGCTGATTTATCGCTTTAACAGGAAATACATCTCACCGTGTTCCTTAATCGTGCCGGCGGTGGCCTGCGCCTGATCGCCGAATCCGCAAAACAGATCCACGCGCCCCGGGCCTTTGATGGCCGATCCCCGGTCCTGATTCAGCACAAACCGCGAAAACCCGATGCGCGACGTGATGTTTCCCGCCGCGTCAAACACGGGCTTGCGCATGCGGATGAACGCGGGTGCGCCCTGCGGAAAGTATGCCGGATCGGTTGCAATCGAACGGTCCGGGGTCACCGGCACGCCCAGAGAGCCCAGAGGCTCCCCGTCGACAAAACGAAAGAAGATGTAGCGCTCGTTATAGCTTAAAATATCGAAGAGCTCGGATTCACTTTTCGTTTTTAAAAAAACCTTGAAGCTGCGATAGCCGGAATCGCTTCTGGCAATTTGATTGTTATCCAGCATGTTTCGCGTCACGGAACGGAAAGGCAAACCGTTGTTCTGCGCGTAGCTGACGGAAAGCATCTTCCCGTCTTCCAGGCGAATTTTGCCCGATCCCTGGATATGCAGCGAAAACAGCTCAACCGGATCGGACACCCAGATCAATTCAAAGCCTTTGCCCCGCAAAACACCGTCCACGTCTATATCCCGGCGTGAATAGTAGGGGACAGACCGGCCGTTCTCCATGCGCGTGATTCCGGTTTCATGCGCGGAAATCCGATGGACAACCAGATCCGGCGGAACCCTGTAGAGGGGATACCGATGTTCGTCCGTGGGTACCTCAGAGCCTTCCAGCACAGGCTCGTAGTAACCGGTAAACAATACGTCTCCGTCACCGGTTTGACCCACCGCACGATAGATGAAAAATTCGTCCGCGATGCGCCTGTTTCTTTCTTCGGAAGAAAGACCGGATGAAAAGATGTTGCGCAGAGCAATGAGCGTCTCCTTGATCTGCCTGGCGCCGATACGCTTATCACCCATCTCGAAGACCTGCCCGCGACCGGGACCGTCAAAATACATCAAACTGCGGTCAATGGCCAGAAGCAGGGATGCCGGATCCTGATCGTCTTCGAAATCCATCTGCCGCGCGTCAACCTCTGTCAGCGCGGCCGGAGGGGGCGAAACGGGCACTTCATACACCACACGTCGAGTACAGGCGGAAAAACAAAGCACTGCCGTGAGTACCGCGTACAAGAGGAACCGCAGGAATTTCATAGATCGATCACCATCGCGGATTCATCACAGTAATCGGGATACTTGGAGCAGCGGAAACAGTCGGCCCAGATTTTCTCCGGCAGGGTGGAGCGGTCCACTTCTTTAAAACCCAGATTGGCGAAGAATTCCTTTTTATAGGTCAGAGAAAAAACCCTGAACAGCCCCAGAGTAATCGCCTCGGAAATACAGAACTCAACGAGTTTCCGGCCGATCCCCTTCCCCCGGTAGGCGTCGTCCACATACAGAGACCGGACTTCGGCCAGGTTCTCCCAGATGATGTTCATCGCGCAAATGCCTATGATCTGCGAGGTTTCTTCATCGAAATAAACAATGAAATCCCTCAAGGAATTATACATATCCATCAGGGAGCGGGGCAGCATTTCACCCTTCCCCGCCGATAGATTGATCATGCGGTGAATCGTCTTGACATCATCGATGCGTGCTTTTCTTAACATACAGGCTCCTGTTCTCGTCTGTTTCCTTAGCCGCCCCGGCGGCTTTCAGCATTTCCCGGGCATGATCCCTGGCGGTTTCGGTTAAATCCACACCACCAAGCATCCTGCTGATTTCCTCAATTTTCCTGTCCTCATCGAGCAGCTCCACCGAGGTGGTGGTACGGCCGTTTTTGACGTTTTTGGCGACGCGCAGATGGGTGCCGCCATAACAGGCAATCTGTGGCAGATGTGTGATGCAGATGACCTGATGATTGGCGGAAACCTCCTTTAATTTGCGGCCGACAATTTCCGCCGTGGCCCCGCCGATGCCGCTGTCCACCTCGTCGAAAACTACCGTCGCCACCGACCCGGTGCGCGACAAAACGTTTTTCATGGCCAGCACAATTCGCGAAAGCTCCCCGCCGGATGCAATGCGATTGAGCGGCTTGGGTTCTTCGCCGGCGTTGGCCGCCAGATAAAATTCGATTTCATCTTTGCCTTTCGGGCCGTAGCTCCCCGAAGTCTCGCTGCAGCATTTCAAAAACCGCGCGACAAAACGGGCGTGCGGCATGTTGAGGGCGTGGATTTCGCGATCCACCGCCTCCTCCAGACTTTGAGCCGCCTGCTTTCTTCTGTCGGATAACTCGAACGCTCTTTGACGCATCTGACCTTCGGCTGCGCTTTTTTCACGCAGGAGCGCCGACAATGCCTCTTCCACGCCGGAGATCTGCAAAAGCTCCTCTTCCATGGACTGCTTCGCGGCCAGGACAGACACAAGCGATCCGCCGTGCTTGCGTTTGAGCCGGTTTAAAACTTCGAGGCGCTCATCAACCACGGTGAGTCGTTCAGGATCAAAGACCAGACGCTGACTGTAATCGCGCAGCGTAAGGGCCGCCTCCTGCACAACAATGGCGCTTCCCTCCACATCGGCAACCGACAAAGACAGGCCCGGATCAATCTTCTGGATCTCGCGGATCTGGAAAAGCGCCTCCTTGAGCTGTTCGGTCACGCAATGGTTTTGCGCGTAAAGCAGATCGTAGGCGCGTCCGGCCCAGGCCGCAAGTTTCTGAACATTGAGCAGCACTTTTTTTTCATCGGCAAGCAGAGTGTCTTCGCCCTCAAGGGGATGAACGTCCGTAATCTCTTTGAGGTGAAAGGTCGTCAGATCGATCTTTTCGTTTTGCCTGAGGCGGGTGTCTTCGAGCTTTGCGATCTGTTCGCTGATCTGGCGGTAGCGTTCGTAGCCGGCCTGATACGCCAGCCGCAAATCGAGACACCCCCCGAATTCATCAAGGATGTCGATATGGCTATCCGCGGCCATGATCATCTGATGTTCATGCTGACCGCAAATGTTGATCAGCGATTCGCTGATCGCCGCCAGATTGGACAGTGTGGCCATCTGGCCGTTGATGCTTGCCTTGTTTTTACCCGTTCTTGAAATCACACGGCGGATGATCAGGTCGTCATCCGCGGCAAAGCCCATCCGTTCAAGGGTTTGCCGGATACCACCGTTTTGCGCGATGCCGAATCGCGCCTCCACGGTCGCCGTGTCCTCATTTGTCCGGATCATATCCACGGCGGACCGGTCCCCCAAAAGCAGGCTTACCGCACCGATCAGAATCGACTTGCCCGCGCCGGTTTCTCCGGAAATAACATTGAGCCCTTCATCGAAGGAAACCGAAAGTTCATCGATGATGGCAAAATTCCTGATGCTCAGGTCATGAAGCATTTTTTCTTTTCTTCGCCCCCGAATGCAATCCGCCCCAGCCTAATTTGGAACGCAGGATTTCTCCGTAACTGCGGTGCGGAGATAAAACCAGCTTGGTTACATGCTTTGACTTCTTCACGTGCATCACATCGCCCGGGCAAATCCGGTAGGACTCCTGTCCGTCGAGCGTCGCCGTTGCACCGGCGCCTTTTGTCCTCAGCGTCATTTGCACATTGGCATCTTCGGGGATCACGATCGGCCGGTTGGTCAGCGTGTGCGGACAGATCGGATTGACGATGATCAGCTCTTTACCGGGAAAGACAATGGGACCGCCCGCCGACAGAGAGTAGGCGGTGGAGCCGGTCGGCGTGGAAATGATCAGGCCGTCGGCTTTGTAGGTGGTCAGATACTGCTGATCGATCGCCGTCTCAAGCTCGACGATTCTTGAAAGATTGCCGCGGTTGATGACCACGTCATTGAGCACGATGCCGGAACCGATCAGATCCTCACCGCGAAAAATCGAAACGTCCAGCATCATCCGTTTTTCCGTAACGTAGTCGCCCTTGAGAATCAGTTCAAACGCCTGCCGACTCTCATTGAGATTGACTTCGGTCAGATAACCGAACGTGCCCATATTGATGCCGACGATGGGAATGTTGTGGTATGCCACCAAGCGTGCGGCGCGCAGCATCGTTCCGTCACCGCCGATCACGGCGATCAAATCGAACTTCATCACCGGATCGTCCCTGCGAAATCCTGCGGGAAGGCCCATTTTGGCAGCGATTTCCTCTTCCAGAAAAACCCGGACGCCCTTTCCCTCCAGCCATTTTTTCAATGAACCGGTATAAGGGATGATTTTTTCCTTCTCAACATTGGCAATGATGCCGACTTTTTTCATTTTCATGGCGCTGATTTCCCCAAAAGAAGACGTTTCGTAACATAAAAAAAAGACGATGTCTATGGATAAATCATAAGCGCAGGCCTTCGAAAACACTACGATTTATCAAGACAATCCTCCGTCATAAACCCTTGACAGGACTGCCCCCGATAAGATACGGTGCCGCCCGGAGGCAAGAAAAAAATGGGATTATTAAAGGGCAGTTTTTCTTTTATGCAATTTGAGGTGGAGGGACGTCTTCCGCCGGATTTCAACACATTCATCAACAACCGCATGAAGGCCAACTCGTTCAGAGAAACACGCAACACCGCCGAGGAAAAACGCCTCGGCTGGGTTTCACTGACGGATATTCTGGATACCGATTTTGAAAACGCCAATTACGCTCTGGGGGATTACCTGATTTTTTCCCTGCGGGTCGACCGGAAAGTCATCCCCCCGAAACTGCTCACATTGAAGCTGATGGAGGAGCAGCGCCGGGTGCTGGCAGCAAGCGGACAAACCAGGCTGGGCAAGCAGACCAACGAAAACATCAAAGAAAAGATCCGCATGGAGCTTTTAACCAAAAGCGAACCGGTGCCGTCATTTTACGACGTGTGCTGGGCGGTTGGACAAAACAAGGTATATTTTTCATCGCTTGCAGAAAAGGTGGCGGACGATTTCGTCGATCTTTTCAAAAAATCGTTTTCACTGGGTCTGAAGCGTATTGTGCCGCAGGAGCATCCGCTGGCGCAAAAGAGCAAGGCCGAAGGAACCGTGCCCGCCGAGGAGTTGCCGCTGATCGGCCGCGAGTTCGTCACCTGGCTGTGGTATAAGTCCGAAGAGCGAAACGGCAGAATCAGCCTGACGCGGGGCGAGGAAGTGGAGCTGCATCTGCTTAAACGCATCGCGCTCGAGGCGGGTGAGGGAGAATACGCCCAGGGCGTCGTATGCTCCGGCCTGCACGCAGAACTGACGGAAGGCAAGGAAGCCATCCGCCGGGGCAAGAAAGTAAAGGAAACCGGCATGAAAATGTTGCGTGACCAAAGCGAATGGGAATTTAATTTTAAAGCGGACACTTTTTTTTACCAGTCCATGAAAATGCCTGTGGCGGACTGGCGCGACCAGCCGGAAGATCCCGCGGCCGGATTGCTTGAGCGCATCTACCTGATTGAAAACGCCGTGAAAACCATGGATCATCTCTTTGAATCGTTTCTAACTCTCCGTTTATCCGCCGAATGGACGCAAACAGAAAAGCCGCTGCTGGCGAAATGGCTGAAAAAAGAGCAGGGATAAAAGCAAAATTCAGCAGCCTGCCCGGCGAATCTCCGGGTATGCCGGACTGGAAACGGGAGACTGGAAAATCAACTCGCTGTTTTTGGCCGAATCGCCTTGACCATTGAGATGAATCACGTTACAATGCCAACCATTGGACGTAAAAAAATAGACCATCAACTCAAACCTGTCAACAACCTGTCATAAAAAAGGAGGGACACCATGGATCCGAAACAGATCGCAAAGCAGATGATCGAGTTTAATAAAACCGCTTTTGACAACAGTTTCAGCGCAATGTCCGCGCTGCAGGACCAGACGGAAAATCTCGTTTTTGGCTTTCTGGACAAAGCGGCCTGGTTTCCGGAAGAAGGGAAAAAAGTCATCAACGACTGGGTCGGCGGATACAAAAAAGGCCGGGAGGATATGAAATCGGCGGCCGATGAGAGCTACAAGAAGGTTGCCGAGTATTTCGCCCAGGCGGCAAAAACAGAAACAGGCAAGCCCGGAAAAAAATGAAACACCGCTTACATACTCGTGAGGGAGGACGACATGGATCCGAAACAGATCGCAAAACAAATGATCGTTTTTAACAAAACGGCTTTCGATAACAATTTCCGCGCAATGCAGGCTCTCCACGAACAGACGGAAAGACTGGTTAACCAATTCTGGGAAAAATCGCCGATGTTTCCGGAAGAAGGGAAAAAAGCGATTTCCGACTGGATGAAAGCCTATAAAAAAGGCTGTGAGGATTTTAAAAGCACCGTGGACGGAAATTTCGAAAAAGTGGAAGCATTTTTTAAAGAATCAAAATAACCCTGTCGGCCTGACGGCCGAAAAAAAGTGTCTTCGCGCGGGCCACACCGAATCGCACAGCTTCCATGAACGGGATCTTTCGTCGCTAGGGCAGCAGGTGCGGCCGCAAAATGTCTTCGAGTCTTTTTCTTTGCTGTTCAAACGTCTGCTCGTCTTTGAACGATCCCGTCCAGAAGGGTGGATGGAATGTGACGGTGGCGCAGGAAAACGGTTTCGGAATCATAAACCTGTCCCAGCTTCTCAGGTGCCAGGCCCGGTTCACCTTGACGTACGCCGGAACAACCGCTGCGCCGGCGCCCTGCGCGATGGCAATGGCGCCGGGTTTGACGACGCCTGCCGGTCCGCGCGGACCGTCGAGCAAATGAGCGCCGAACCGGTGATGAATGATGAAATTGATCATCTCTTTCATCGCAATCCCGCCGTCGCGCGAGGACGAACCCCTAATGGGGTGAGCTCCCGCCGCCTGAGCGAGTCTTGCTGCGACTTCGCCATCCTGACTTTTTGAAATCATCACACAGACCGGATGCTTCCGATACCGGCGGTAAACCTTGACGGCGATAAAAATCTGCTGGTGCCAGGCACAAAGGAGCACCCGCCCGCCCTTCTTAAGATCATCGAGCCAGGCATCTTCATTTTCGATCTTAAGGCGAATCGTAAATGAATACAGCCACACCAGCCTGTAAATCACTATTCCGGCCACCCCTGACATCGCAAAACGACGTATTTTTTTTATCAGTTTTTTCAACATACCCCATCCCGATCCGTTCGCGCGACTCATAATCATGAATCCGGCCGCCAGGCAAGAACAAATTCCGATCCGTGCTTGATTATTGAGGATAAATGTTTAAAAATAACGTTCAGGGCTTCCGGATACGCCAGTCGGGATGCGCCCCCGGAGGAGGTTATGACGCTTCACCGTTTGATCGACGCCATGAGCCGGCCGGATTTCTACCCTCACGCGCCGGCAAGCGTCGAACTGATCCAGACCCATGCGTCCTGGGTTTTTATCGCCGGCAATGAGGTGTACAAAGTCAAAAAACCGGTGCGCTTCGATTTCCTCGACTTCACCACACTCGAAAAGAGGAAATTCTATTGCGAAGAGGAGCTTCGCCTTAACCGGCGTCTGGCACAAGATGTCTACCTTGATGTGACACCCCTGTCGCAGGATCGTCAGGGCAGGTTTCATCCCGGAGACGCCGGCACCGTCATCGAATATGCCGTGCGGATGAAAAAGCTCCCGGCAGACAGAATGCTAAAAGCCCTCCTGCACGGCAATCAGGCTGACGAACAGATTCTCAACCGTGTGGCCCTCAGAATTGCCGCATTTCACGCAAGTGCCCGAACCGGTCCGCATATCGACGAAGTGGGCTCGATGGCGACCCTACGGCAGAATCATGAAGAAAACTTTGAAGAAACAAAAATGATGATCGGCGTCACCCTTCCCCGTCACCAGTATCATCTGGTTTCCGACTTCGCGCGCGTTTTCATGTCGCAAAACGAGACCCTGTTTGCAAAACGCGTGACTGATCACCGGATTCGCGACTGCCACGGTGATCTGCATCTGGACCATATCTGCGTGACGAACGAGATTTTCATCTTTGACTGCATCGAATTTAACGAACGCTTCCGCTTTGTCGATACGGCCGCCGAGATATCCTTTCTCATGATGGACCTGGATTATAACGGATTTACCGCCGACGCGGACATGTTCTTGAAACACTATATCCACTATTCGATGGATTCGGAACTATTACGGCTGCTGAACTTCTACCGCTGTTACTATGCCTTTGTCCGGGGAAAAGTAACCGGTTTCCGTCTGCGGCAAAGCGGCATTGCTGAATCCGAGCGCACGGACATCCTCCAATCCGCCACACAGTATTTCGACCTGGCCTATGGATACGCGGCCAGACTGGAAAAACCGGTTTTGATTGTCACCGCGGGGCTCATCGGTTCGGGAAAAAGCTATCAGGCAGGCGAGATCGCACCGCGTCTGGGGGCGAAGATCATTCGTTCCGACGTGCTGCGCAAGCAACTGCTCGGGATCGCACCTTCCGAAAAGCACCATGACGCTTTCGGCGGCGGCATTTATTCGGCCGACATCACCTCGCGAACATACGCCAAAGCGCTCGAACTGGCCGAAGCCGAAATGAAAGCAGGATATCCCGTCATCCTCGACGCCTCCTTCAGCCTTCGGGAGCAACGCGAGGAGGCCGTGAAACTGTCACAAAAAATTAACGTCCCGTTTTATCTCCTGGAATGCGTCTGCCCGGAGGAGGTGGTTAAAAAGAGATTGGAAAAAAGAGCGCAAAATCCAGACAACCCTTCCGACGGACGCCGGGAGATTCTGCGCGAACAAAAGAAACACTATCAGGAAATCCGGGATGTTCCCGCCGGACATTACTGGCAAATCGACACGTCAGATCGGCCGGAGAGAGCACGGCAGCACATCCTCCACTCATTAAAAATACAGGAAATGAAAAGGGATTAACCGGAAAGAAGTTGCAGGAATGCCGCCAGAGCTATTTGGCCGCCTCCTTGCTTTCGATTGCGGCGAGTCTTGCCCGGATTTCCTCAATGTAGCGTTCCGCCCGGTAATCGAGTCCCGCTCCGGCATATTCCCGCCGGATCGTTTCAAAGCGCTTAAGCGCCGCATCATATTTTTTCTGCTTAAAATAGAAATTGCCGACATAAAACTCGTGTTCGGCAAGCTTCTGTTTGCAGTCACGGATCATTTTTTCCGCAAGCGTCGCAAACTGGCTTTGCGGAAAACGGGTCACCAGCCTTTCAAACTCACGCAGGGCCTTGATCGTTTCCGTCTGATCGCGGTCAACGGAGCCGATCTGCTGGTAGTGACACATACCGATCTGATACATCACGTACGGAACATTTTCGTTGGTCGGATGCATCATCAGAAAATCGCGATAGGCGCCCTCCGCCTCAACATAGTCTTTCCCGCTGTAATAGGCGTCCGCGACACCGAGCTCGGCTAAAATAGCCATCTCGTGAAGGGGATACTCTTCTTTGAGGCGCGTGTAGAATTCGCGCGCCTTCTTGTAGCTTCCGTGCTGAAACTCCTGGGAACCGCGGGCATACAAAGACTCCGGCGTCATTTTCACCCTTGGCTCCTTGACGAAAAATGATTTCACGGTCCACAGCGTGGAAGTGCAGCCGGTCAGCATGACCAGTATCAGCAGCAGGCAGGCCGCCGTCTTAAATATTCGGTATCCGGACGTCATGATTCCTCATCAGGTTCCCGGGCGTTTTTACAGGCCCTTTTTTACGAATTCTTCAAGTTTTTCTTTGGCCACCAGGCCGACGAGCGTGTCTAAGACTTGGCCGTCCTTGAACAGGATTAAAGTCGGAATGCTGCGTACCCCATAGGCCGTCGATGTTTTCGGACTATCGTCCACATTGACTTTCATGACTTTCAGCCGGCCTTCATATTCGCCCGCGAGCTCCTCGACCAGAGGTCCGATCGCCTTGCAGGGTCCGCACCAGGGCGCCCAGAAATCGATGAGCACCGGTTTGTCGCTCTTCAACACTTCCGCCTCGAAATTGCTGTCGGTCGCCGCTAAAGCGTTCATGGATACACCCTCCTTATTTTTTATCAAGTTTCTATATGTCAAGCGCGGTAAAAAAAGTCAAATGCTATTTCCCCCTCCTTCTTTCGGAGTTTATTTTGACTGTGTTTCCGATATTTGTTATATCTCACCGGAAAAGGAGGTGCCTATGGCGCTCATTGGCGTATTGTCCGGTTCAACCATTATGGAAAAAAGCCATCTTTCCCGGGACCGCCAAATCAGGGCCGTCCGGACAGAGTTCGGCGATGCGCTGGCGGTGGTCACCGATTCCGTGGCGCTGATTCTGCGCCACGGCTACGACCCGGCGGAATACATCCTGCCGCACCTGATCAATCACCGGGCCAACCTGCAGGCCCTCAAAGACCTGGGGGCCACGGAGGTGGTCGGCATCAACTCCACCGGCTCGCTCAAAAAGGAACTGACACCGGGAACCATTGTCATTCCCGATGATTTCATCACACTCACCGCGACGCCCACCATCCACGCCGGCAAAGCGGTCCATATCACGCCTTCGCTTTCCGAAGACGTCCGGCAGAACTTGATTATTGCCGCGCGCGCCTGTGGCATCGAGGTGGTGGACCGGGGTGTTTACTGGCAGGTGGCGGGTCCCAGGCTGGAAACCAGAGCGGAAATCCGGATGATGGCCGGCGTGGCGGACGTGGTGGGGATGACGATGGCCAACGAAGCTGTGATCGCTCAGGAACTTGGATTGGCCTACGCGTCGGCCTGCTCGGTGGACAACTTCGGCCACGGTCTGGTTGAAAAGCCGCTCGGCATGGAGCAGATCATTGCCGGCACCCGTAAAAATGCCGAGTCCATGATCCGGCTGCTGGAAGCCTACATCGGCCGGCCTTTGTAAAGCCTTGCGGCGGTGGACACGTCTTTTCAGGGAACGGCTTTCACCAGGAGCTTGTCCACTCGCTTGCCGTCCATATCGACGATCTCGAATAAATAGCCGCCCGCGTAAAACCTGTCACCCGTTTTTGGAAGGCGCTTGAGCTTAAACATGGCCATGCCGCCCAGGGTGTTGACGTCGGGCCTTTCTCCATCGGCGTCGAAAAGGGAAGGATTTTTCAGAAGATCTTCCACATCCTCAATCATGGTTGAACCGTCGATCAGATAGGAGCCATCCTCGCGCTGAAACACATCAGGCGCATCGCCGTCTTCGTGCTCCGGCAGGTCGCCCATGATATTCTCCACCAGGTCATGCAGAGTGATAATGCCCTCGATGGAACCGTATTCATTGACGACAACACCGAAATGCATTTTGGATTTGCGAAACATTTCCAAAACGTGAAGCCCCGGCGTCTGCTCGGGAATGTAGAGGGGCTCGAAAATGATGGCCTCCAGATGCAGGGTTTGATGGCGCAGGGAGTAGGCCAGAATGTCCCGGGTGTTGACCGCGCCGCGGATCCGGTCAATATGGCCTTCACACACCGGCAGGCGCGGGTGAGGCGTGGTCAGCGCCACATTGAGAATCTGTTCGGCAGACTGGTGTGCGTCGACCCACTGCACATCCACGCGGTGCGTCATCAGGGCGCCGGCCCGTTTATCCCCGAAACGGATGACCTCGTTGATGATGTCGGATTCCCCTTTTTCAAAAACACCGTGCTCGAACCCTTTTTTGAGCAAAATCCGTAGTTCCTCATCTGAAATCGGAGGCTGTCCCTTTCTTTCGATATGGAACACGCGGAGGATCATCCGTGTGGAAGCGCTCAAAAACCAGACGACGGGATAGGCCGCAAACCGATAGAGCTTCATCAGCGGCGAAAAAGCTGTCGCGATGGGTTCCGCGTAATTGATGGCGATGGTTTTCGGCACGAGCTCCCCTGCAACCACGGAAAGGTAGGTGATGACACCGACCACCAGCATAAAAGCCAGCGTCTGCGCATACGGCGCCAGCAGGGCGACATGTTCAAACACCGGCGCAAGATCCGCGGCGATCATCACGCCGCCATAGGCGCCAGTCAGAATGCCGATGAGCGTAATCCCCACCTGAATGGCGGAAAAGATCTGCTCGGGTTCCTCGAGCATTTCGAGGGCCGCGGCGGCACCGGTGCTTCCGGCGGCGGCCTTTTCTTCGAGGCGCGACCGGCGGGCGGACACCAGTGCGATCTCATACATGGAGAACAGTCCGTTTAAAAATATGAGCCCCGCGAGGATGAAAAACTCCATTGGCCGCGTCCTGTGTTGTTGTTACCCGTTTCGTTACACTTCCCCGGTATCTTCCGGCCTGCATGTCTGAAACTCCGGCGGCTCGGCAATGGCAATCTTCCTTCGTCTGAGATATTCCGGAAAACCGTACAGTCGCTTCCCGCGGTACTCCATGACCACGGCGTCCACCGGGCAATTATTCAGACAGCCGAAACAGGCAATGCATTTCTCCCGATCCACGAACTGCCTGTCGGGATGGATGGCGCCGGTCGGACACGTCTTCACACAGGCTCGACACAAAATACATTTATCGCCGTCGACCGTGTGTTTGCTGATCGCTTTCTTGTTGAGCCAGACCAGCGGCAGTATCCGTAAAAACTCACGAAGAGCGATTTGGGCTTCATACCCGACAGATTCACCACGGCCAACCTGTGCGAGCACTCGTCCGGTAAAGGCCCGCACCTGCTCGAACGTGTGTTCATCGGGCAGGTGCTCGCCTGATCGCTGATTGGCACTGTCCCAATCGGGCGTGGGATAGCCCGGCACACTGCGAAAGGCGTCCATCCCCGCCGTCGCACCCCCCGCATTTTCCAGAAGCCTGAGGGCGTGGCACAAAGCATTATGCTGATTGCCTTCGGGGCCTCCGAAGGAAACAAACGCCGCCACCGGAACACCCGGAATCGACGGCAGGAAAGAGAGCCAATCGCTCACATTAGACGGAATGTCGTAATAAAAAACCGGCGAACCGACCAGGATCAAATCGTAATCCGTCAGAGCATTTTTGTCGAAATGCCGCATGTCAGCCAGATTTACGGCAAGGCCGTTTTCTTTCAGGAGGCAGGCGATCAGCCCTCCGTAGCGGCGGGTCATGCCTGTCTGCGTGTAATAGAGGATCAGCGCATTTTTCGGATCGCGGATTTTCATTTCCCTCACAGCCGCGTGCCCTCCGGAGGGAAGCGCCAGCGGCAGACCGGCCGCCGCGCACAGAATCGCGCTTTTCCTGATAAAGTCCCGTCTGGTATCCATCTTCTCGCTCCTTGAAAAAGGTTTGGTATCATCCCCCGCCGATCCTTGACTTCTATG
Organism: Syntrophaceae bacterium UBA2280; assembly: GCA_002347685.1. GTDB lineage: Bacteria > Desulfobacterota > Syntrophia > Syntrophales > Smithellaceae > UBA8904. Next base: position 94,200 of record DDWS01000068.1, on the reverse strand, counting down.
ATGCATCACCGCTGAAGTCAATTTTCAATTCATAGACGCCATCTTCAAGATGCGTCGTCATGGGATAACCGGATTTTGAAAATACCTGCATCATCGGTTTATTTTGCGAAAGCACATCCGCCGTAAACCCCGCAATGCTTTTTTCCTTCGCAATGCGGATGAGGTATCGAAGCAGGAACGTGCCGATGCCGCGGGCCTGCCAGTCCCGGTGGGTCGTAAAGGCCACTTCTGCAAAGCTCGTGTTCGGATCATTGATGTACCGGCCGATGGCCACAATCTCCTCACGGCCTTCCGGCTCTTCCCTGCCGATCACGGCGGCAATGGCCATCTTGTCGTTGTAATCAATCGCGGCCAGAGGCATGGCCACTTTATGGGAAAAGGATTTGAGGCTTTGAAAAAACCGGGTAAAGACATCCTGCTTTGGCAAGCCATAGATGAGGTCCTGAATCGCCCGTTCGTCTGTCGCCTTCACCGGACGGAAAAAGATCCGGGTTTGCTGCTTGTCGGTCCAATAGACTTCGTATTCCTTCGGATACAAAACAACCGGGAGAGTCTGGTCCTGAAAAATATATCGCTGCTGCTTGGCTGCGGCCAACAGCGAGGCGCGGAAATCGGGATGGGCGATGCTGATGAGCTTCAGGGCTCTTTCCCTGATCGATTTGCCATGGACATAGGCAACACCGTACTCCGTTACCACATAGTGAATATCCCCACGCGTCACCACCACGCCGCTGCCGGGAGAATGATAGGGCACAATTCGGGAGGTCTTTCCCTGATCCGTTGTGGAGGGCAGTACCATGATCGATTTGCCGCGCCTGGACATAGCCGAGCCGCGCACAAAATCCACCTGCCCGCCGATGCCGCTGTAAAATTCAAAGCCCAGCGAATCGGAACATACCTGGCCGGTCAGATCAACCGTGAGCGCGGAATTGATGGACACCATCTTATCATTTTGAGCAATCACGTACGGATCGTTGACATATTTGCACGGGCGAAACTCAAACAGCGGATTGTCGTGCACATAGTCGTAGAGGCGTCTGGTGCCCATGCAAAAGGCCGCGACAACTTTCCCCGGATGCAATGTTTTCCTTTTACAGGTGACCACACCGCCCTCTATCAGATCCATGAGGCCGTCGGTAAAGGTTTCCGTGTGGATGCCCAGGTCTTTTTTGTTTTTAAGATAGGGAAAAACCGAATTGGGGATTTTGCCTATACCCGTCTGGAGTGTGGATTCGTTGTCAATCAGGTCCGCGATCAGTTGGCCGATGGCTGCCGCAATATGATCCGGCGATTTTTCCTCAAACTCCAGAAGCGGCATATTGCTTTCCACAAAAGCGGAAATTTCACTGACATGCAGAAAGCTGTCGCCCAGGGTTCTGGGCATGTTCGGATTGACTTCCGCCACCACGTAGCGCGCCATTTGAGCCGCCGTTCTGGTGATGTCCACGGAAATGCCCAGGCTGACATACCCGCTTTTGTCGGGCGGGGACACGGTGATCAAGGCGACATCGATGGGCATGGCGCCCCGCTGAATCAGAAGGGGAATCTCGGACAGAAACACCGGAGTATAGTCGGCGTTTCCCTCCCGGATGGCCGCCCTGGAATTTGATCCGATGAACAGGGCATTGTGCCGGAAAGCTTCATTGTACTTATCTGTTGTATAGGGGGTGACCCCGATATCCAGAAAGTGAATCACTTCGACATCGGCAAGATTCTGCGCTGAATCGAGCAGCGTCTTGAAGAGCATTTGAGGCTCCCCGCAGGCCGAACCAATGAAGATCCGCGCCCCGCGCCGGATCCGCGATAAAGCGCTTGCGGCGTCCGTCAGTCTTTCCTGATAGGTTTTTTGCCAGTCAAGGATCATGCTGCTCACACCTCTCCTGCATACGCTCAAAGAACAGGCAACCGTAATATGAATCTTTGTGCAAAATTAAAAAGCACCGAGCTGACAGGGTTTGACTTTGATCTTGAGATGTTCGCAGGCAGCGCAGACATCCAGGCGCTTGATCTTGAGTCGATCGGCAATTTCCCAGGCCGACGCACAGGCAAGCCGGTCCACGACGAGCGCCTTGCGGATGGCGGCTTCCAGATCCGGCAAGACGGACGCGGCGGGAACCACAAGCTTTTTCTTGCCGTCGAAACCGAAAAGCCCAAGCTGGCATTCAACAATGTTGATATTGAGCATGTCAATGCCCACGCCGACCTCCCCGATACTCACCTGCAGCTTCCCGGCGATTTTTTCGGCTGCCTTGCAGGCCACGTTGCCGTCCTTTGCGGCTTTCAGGATGGCCTGTTTCAAATCTTCGCTGATTGGTGTGCCCTGAGGATGCTTTTCAAAATACTTTCCCTTGTCCTGGTGCGCCATGATGTGATCTCCTTATCAGTACTTCATGTAGTGAAACGGTTCTATCGCTGAGAGCGCCTGCGTATCGAGTGTTTTAAACCCGTTCTTCTCCACGAGTTTTTCCGTTTTTTCGATCTGATCCACATCGACGATAAAAACAGCCCGGGCCGAGCACTCCAGCACAAAGCCGTAGGCATTGTTGATATTCATACCTTCGTGATACAAAAGCTGCATCAGCTTGTCGAGTCCGCCCGGCCGGTCGGGAATCAAAACGGCCAGAACGCTCTTGAGGTGAACGGTCATCCCGGCTTCCGTCAGCACCTTTTCCGCGCGCTTCGGCTCGTCTACGATCAGATTGATGACGCCAAACGTATCGGATGTTGATATGGTCGTCGCCCGGATACTGATGCCGGCCCTGGCCAGAACGCCTGTGACATGCGCCAGTTTTCCCGGTTTGTCCTCCGCGAACACGGATAACTGATAGGCAATCATACTTTCTCCTCGTTTTATTCTTTTCTGTTGTCAATCACCCTGACCGCCTTGCCTTCGCCTTTCGGAATGCTGTCCGGTTCCACCAGATCAATTTTGGGGGTAATCAAGATTTCACCCTTGAGTTCTTCAACGATTTTCTTCCGAAGGGTTTCTAATTGCTTTAGATCACCGGAAAAATAATTCCTGTTCACTTCGACTTTCACCGTCATGTCATCGTTAAACCCCTCCCGGGTGAGAATGATCAGAAAATTGGTCCCGACGCCCGCGATGTCCATCAGTTTTCTTTCAATCTGCATCGGGAAGATATTGACGCCCTTGAGAATCAGCATGTCGTCCGTCCGTCCCTTGATCCTCTCGATGCGGCGGTGTGTGCGGCCGCAGGCGCAGGTCCCCGGGATGATCCTTGTCAGATCCTTCGTGCGGTAACGGATGAGCGGCATGCCTTCTTTCTTAAGCGACGTCATCACCAGCTCGCCTTCAACCCCGTCGGCCACCGGCTGCAGCGTTTTCGGGTCGATGATCTCCACCAGAAAACTGTCCTCCCAGATATGCATGCCGTCCTGATAGGGGCATTCAAAAGCCACCCCGGGCCCGTTCATCTCAGACAACCCGTAGGAATTGAACGCCTTGTAGCCGTATATTTCTTCGATTTTTTTGCGCATTTTTTCGGTGTGCGGCTCCGCGCCCAGAAAAGCGATCTTCACGGAGGTATCCCTGCGCGGATCGAGATTCATCTCGTCAAACACCGTGGACAAATGCAGCGCGTAGCTGGGGATGACGTGAACCGCGGTGGTGGCGAAGTCCCTCATCAGCTGAATCTGGCGTTTGGAGTTCCCGGCGCCCGCGGGAATCACCAGCGCGCCGACTTTCTCCGCGCCGTAGTGAAAACCAAGCCCGCCCGTAAACAGCCCGTAGGTCATCATGTTTTGAAAAACGTCGCCCTTGCGCATTCCCGCCATATACAGGCAACGCGCCAGCAGGTTGGTCCACACGGCAATATCCTGAGCCGTGTGAAAGACAACAGTCGCCCGGCCGGTCGTCCCCGACGATGAATGCATCCGGACGAGTTCTTCCTTCGGAACGGCAATAAAACCGTAGGGCCAGTTTTCGCGCAGATCATCCTTGCTGGTAAAGGGAAACTTCGTAATATCCGCCGGGGATTTGAGCGATTGGACACCCAGCCCGTTTTCCCTGAAGGTTTTACCGTAGTAGTATGATTTTCCGGCTTTCATGAGTGTATCCTGAAGCGCAATCCATTGTGCCGTTTCCAGTCTGGAGCGCTCCATGGTTTCTACTTCTTCATCCCAGTACATTTCATCCTCCGGCCACAGGCCATTTAACGTCTTTTTTACAACCCCGCCCGTATTTAATCAAGTCAAATCTCCCGCTACGCCCTGACATAACGCTCACCCTCCAAAATGATCAGGCGGCGCCGAAGCAGATACTCCAGATGTTTGCCGACCAGAACCTTTTCGTTGAATTCAAAAAAATCCAAAGGGTCGCGCGGCCGGCCGTAGATCAGCCAGGCTGCACAGATCTCATCTTGTGTTTTCGGCTGCGCCAGAAACGCAAGGAGTTTGTTTTCACGTTCATAAATGATGTTTTCATAAGCGTCCCAAAGGCGACCGGGATTTTCTTCATAAAGCCCCTCATTGTGCGCGGCAACCCATCTTTTCGCGGGAATCGATCTGAGCTTCCGGATCGATGTGATCGTATCTTCGATGCTGGAGGCCACGTCTCCATACCAGGGGCCAAACGATGTCAGATCGTAGTCCCCCAGGAAAAGCAGTTCTTCTTCGGGGAAAAAAAAAGACAGATGCCCGGGTGTGTGGCCGGGCGTGGCGATCACCTGTACGGTGAAGCCGCCTAAATCGATTGCGGTATCGTCGGCGAGAAACCCGGCGTGGCTCAGGGGTTTGTAATGGAATTCTTCGAGCATGATCTTTTCCCAGTATCCGCGATGGTGCGGTGTTTTCAAACCGTACCAGTCCAGAAACACCTGAATATCCGAAAGCGGTGGAAAATCCCGCTTCGAGAGCCACACGGAACAATGTTCAAAATGATCCATATAGCGGATATGATCCTCGTGCCAGTGTGAAAGCCAGACGGCATCGACACCGTCTCGATCGCGAAGGTCCGCAAGCTTTACCGCAGAGCAAGCCGGATCAATGATCACCCGCTCCCTGTCACCTTTAAGATAAAGTGAATGATTAAAAGGGTATTTGCCGCCATTGTCTCCATAAATAAAGCGAACCCTCCCGAACTGCCGATCGGTCATGATGAGATCTCCTATGTATTTGGCGGACAATATAGAAAATTATCGGTTAATTATCCATCATAATTTACAAAACAGGTGAACCGTCGCCTCTGTTATCGGACCTGCCACCTTGACATTCTTGATTTTCTTTGTAAATAGTTTATCTGGGTGATGATTCTGGAAGTCCAGGGCACGGCCAATCGTCTTCACAGAAGGAAGGATTCCATGAAAAATCAGATCGTGTGCAAATTCGGCGGGTCATCCGTGGCCAACGCCGGGCAAATCCATAAGGTCAAAGAAATTGTTTCCCAAAACAATGCGAGGCGGTATGTCGTCGTCTCCGCGCCGGGTAAAGACGCTTCCGACCCTGAAAAAGTCACCGATCATCTGCTCAATATCGCCACCGGTGGCAGGCACTTCCGGTCCCGGCAAAAAGACATCCGTCCTCAGCAGAGCCATAAAGCGGTCTTAGGGAAATTCAAAGGTATTATCGATGATTTGAACGTTGAAGGCGCCGACATCATCAAACAGCTGGAAAGCGATCTGAAAAAAAACCTACCGGAAAAAAAGAGGTCTGATTATCTTGCTTCCAGGGGGGAGCGGTATAATGCGGAGATCATCTGCCGGTATCTCAACCGTCAGGGCATCCCTTCTGAACTGGTGCTGCCGGAGGACATGGGGTTCGTTGTTTCGGAGGATTTTTCCAATGCCCGGGTAATGCCCGCCAGCTACCGGAACATCCGCAAAAAACTCGGCAGCATCGAAGGCGTTGCCGTCATCCCAGGATTTTACGGCATCACCAGAAAAGGCGACGTGGCCGTCTTTTCAAGGGGCGGTTCAGACCTGACCGGCGGTGAAATCGCCTTTGCAATGGACGCATCTGTGTATGAAAACTGGACCGACACGGACGGCATCTACCAGGTGGACCCGCGACTGATTCCCGAAGCCAGAGTGATCCCCCGGCTGACCTACAAGGAAATACGTCTGCTATCTTCCAAAGGGTTTGAGGTGTTTCACTACGACGCGATGGTCAACTGCAAAAAAAAGAGCATCCCCATCCAGATCAGAAACACCAACAACCCGTCTTCTGAAGGGACGCTGATTGTGTCGGAGCGTGTCCCCGAAGAGGTGGTGGTCGGCATCGCACGCAATGACAATGTCGCTTATCTCTACATCGAGCGCGACGGCGCGGGTGAGGACATCGGTTTTGTCAATGACCTCATCGAGGTGGTGCGCAATTATGACATTGAAACCTATCACTACCCCACCGACAAGGACGATGTCGCCATCCTGCTCAACCAGGACGATCTGGTCGGTTGTGAAAATGACATCAAAGAGACCATTGAAACTCAGTTCAAACCGGACCGCTTTGAATTTCACTACAATATTACGATTCTGTCCCCCGTGGGAATCGGAATGAAGGATCATCCGGGCGTCATCGCGGATGCGGCAACCGCTCTCAAAGAGCAAAACATTAATATCGACATCATCAATCAGGGACCCGCGCAGATCAGTTTTCATTTCGGTTTCCAGAATTATTACGCCGACAGCGCGCTGCGCGCCATGTACGAGCGATTGCTCAAAAAATAATGCCGCTGTTTTACCGTCATGCGCAAAAGGGCGAAAGCCTTCGGACAACCGGCGGCAATCCTGTTGTTCCTGCTTGACTTTCTGCCGTTTGCGGGTAAAATCTCAAGTAAATGTCTCTTTTGCCGATTCCTGTAAGAAGCCCCTGAGGATGGTTCGCGCGAACAAACCCGTGCCATGGAATATTCTTTATCGCATGAAGCGGAGATGAACGGATGCTCGAAAAAAAAACAGCCAAAAAGTCGAAATTTCCTCCGGGGCGCGGCGGCTCCGCCAAAAACACCCGACCCCATCGAATCGAGTCATGCGTCTACCGACGGATCTTTAACGAGAGCCCCGAAGGCATTATGATATTCGACGCGGATACCGCCAAAACGGTTGACGTGAATGCCTCCCTTGCGGCCATCCTTCATTGTACCCGCGAAGAATTTCTGGAACACGACATCCTGGACATGTTCTCTATGGAAGACCTGACCGCCTTCCGCAGCGCTGTTTCTACCCTGAAACAAAAAAAGACCCTGCGACATCAAAACTTTCCGCTTCGAGCAAAAGACGGACGGCTGATCAACGTGGTTTTCACCTGTCGTTTGCTTTCCGTCCGCGACCGGAGATACGTCGAGTGCTCCATCCGTGAAATGCTGCCGCGTCAGCCGGAAGCAGGGCAGAAACTCGAGCAGAGCGAATTGCGGTACAAAACCATTCTCGAAAGCATTGACATCGGCTATTACGAGGTCGATCTGAAAGGAAACCTGACCTTTTTCAACGATGCCCTGTGCCGGATCAGCGGATATTCCCGCGAGGTACTGACGGGAATCGGCTTTCGGGCTTACACGGAACCGGCCACTGTTCAGGCAGTGCTTGAGGCATACAACCAGGTTTATCAGACAGGCAAACCCGGCAAAGGCATGGATTATGAGATCCTTACCAAAGACGGGGGCAGAAAATTCATCGATACCTCCATCGCACCGCTTCGTGATTCAAAAGAAACCATTATCGGTTTTCATGGCATTGTCCGGGACATGACGGAACACAAGCAGATGAAAGACGCCATCGCCAAAAGCGAGCTCAAATACCGCGCGATTGTTGAGAGCGCCCAGGAAGGCATCTTTCAGCTTTCACCCCGGAACCGCCGGATATCGGTCAATCGCGCTTTTGCCGATATGCTCGGCTACGACTCCGCAAAAGAAGCGGAAGAAGCCATCAGCAACATTCCCAAACAAGTATACGTCCGCCCTGATGAATACTGGCGGATACGGAATATTGTCGAGCAAGAAGGCGGCATCAAGAGATTTGAAACAGAATTTTACAAAAAAGATAAGACCTGCATATGGGTCAGTATGAGCATCAGCTCCCTGCGGGATAAATCCGATGGTATTCTCTACTATCACGGCATTGTAGAAGACATTACGCCCAAAAAGAAGCTGGAGCGGGAGCGCCAGGACAGCATCGACCGTCTGCGCAAATCGCTGGGGGCAACGATCAACGCCATGTCCGCGACCGTGGAAGCCAGAGATCCTTACACCGCGGGACATCAACGCCGGGTAGCCGATCTGGCGCGCGCTATCGCAACGGAGATGAAACTCCCGCGCGACCAGATTGACGGCATCCGCCTGGCCGGCATGATTCACGACCTGGGCAAAATTTCCGTTCCTTCGGAGATTCTGACCAAACCGACCCGATTAACCGAGCTGGAATTTGAACTGATTAAAACCCATTCCGAAGCCGGATACAACATCCTCAAGGACATCGATTTCCCCTGGCCGATTGCGCGGATGGTCTTAGAGCATCATGAGCGCATCAACGGATCCGGTTATCCGCAGGGCCTGAAAGAAGACGAGATTCTGCTTGAGTCGAAAATCATCTCCGTGGCTGATGTCGTGGAAGCCATCTCGTCGAATCGTCCCTACCGGCCGGCCTTCGGTATGGGACCTGCGCTGGAGGAAATCGCCAAAAACAGCGGAATCATTTACGACGAAGCGGCTGCCCGGTCCTGCCTGAAGCTCTTTGAAGAAAATCGGTATCATTTCCCTCAGTGACAGAAAATCCGGATTTCAAACCGGACACGCCTCGACCCGGCGGAAAACGAATATACTCTTGAAAGGGCCCAAGAACGTGAAGATAGGAATTCCCAGAGCGTTCTACTACCATTCCTATCCCGGATTGTGGGAGTGTTTTTTCAGGCGGCTCGGACATGAACCTGTGGTTTCGCCTCCATCCACGCAAGCAACTCTTCACAAAGCATCAGCGCAAACGGAAACGGAGGGATGTCTTCCCCAGAAGCTGTTCGACGGGCACGTGTTGTCACTGATCGGTAAAGTCGATGCCGTCTTTGTTGCGCGAATCATCTCCATCGTCAAAAAATACAACTGCTGCCCGCGTTTCGGCGCATTGCTGGATGCCACCCGTGCAGGAATTGCCAGAGGGGTACCGCTGATTCCGATTGAAATCAACGAAACGGTTGCACCGCTTTCCAAAACGCTGATGAAACTGGCACGGACGACTCTCGGCGCAGACACGAAGACAGCGAAACTCGCCGTGAAGGAGGCGATTGAAGCCATGGCACAGCACCACCGTGAGGAAGCCCGTCGGCAACGGGAGCAAACCCCGGGGAAGAGATATCTTCTTCTGGGACACCCTTACACGCTCCATGACCACTTCATTGCCGACCCCATGATCAAAAAAATGGCACAGCTTCAGGTGCCTGTGGAGCTGATGAGCTTTGCCGGCAGCAGACACATCAAACCCGGGGATATCCTGTGGTGTGTCTTCAATCAAATGTACCACAAGCTCCACGAGCTCGACACTCAGACCTACGCGGGCGTCATTCAAATCAGCACGTTCAACTGTGGAGCAGACTCGATGATGGCCGATCGTTTCCGGCGCGTGTGCAGACAAAAAGGTGTGCCGTATATGCTGCTTATGATGGACGAACACACGGGTAAAGCGGGATTGGATACACGGCTGGAAGCATTTGTGGATTCCCTCTCCTGGCAAAAAACGGGTAAAGCCTCATGAAAGAACGCCTCGCCATCCCCAATCTGGGCAATTACACGGTCGCCCTCGCGGCCATGGTAGACGGCATGGGCGCCGAGCCCTGGTGGTCAACCTATACCCATGACCATGCCATGTCCCTGGGTATCGCCGCAGCCCCCGAGTCCGTGTGCCTGCCTTTCAAGGCGCATCTGGGGCATTTTCTCGAGGCGGACGAAGCGGGGGTGGAAAACGCCATGATGGTCAACAGCATCGGCGCCTGCCGCCTGAACTACTACCGGGGAATGCTCGACGATACGCTCAAAGATATGGGCCGAAAAATCCGACTCTTCGGCCTCGGATTCGACGGCTTCAAACCGCCGGTGTTTCGCTACTTCGACCCGCCAATCATCCCTTTGCTGCGGGCCGTTTTCCTGGGAATCGAAAAAATCAGAACCATCGATACCATTGAAATCCAGACCGCCTTCACGCGGGCGCGCGAGCTTAACACAGGCGAAACCTCCCTGCTCACGGAGCATTGCCTGAGCGAGCTTTGCGGAATCGACACCAAAAAGAGGGTACAAGTTTTCCACAAAACGGTGCGCGAGCGGTTCAAGGCCATCGCCATCGACAAAAACCGCGACCCTTTGCGCGTCGGACTCATCGGCGAGGTCTCGCTGCTGCGCGACCGTCAGCTCAACCGGAACCTGGAACAGATTCTGGGTCACCGGGGTGTGGAAACAAAAAACTTCTTTCTGCTCGGCGGGGAGATTGGAAACAACTTCGGCATATCCATGGGCTACAAACAGCAAACCGCCAGACAACTGGCTTTGGTGGCCAGGCCCTATCTGGGCTGTGAGGTGGGGGGACATGCGCGTGATTCCGTGGCGCATACCATCCATTGCGCCAGGGAGGGGTTTGACGCCATGGTACATGTCTGCCCGACCGGCTGCATGCCGGAAGTAAGCATTCGTCCGATTTTACGGAAAGTCAGCGAAGACATGAATATTCCCGTTCTTGAACTTTCTTTTGATGAGCATACATGCGCTTTGGGCGTGATCACCAGGGTGGAAGCCTTTCTGGATATCCTGCAGAACCGCCGTCGAAAAGGCCTGACCAAGGCAAAAAGCAGGGGGACATCCTGATGCGCCGCGGATTCCTTGGCATCGATGTGGGCTCCATAAGCACGAATGTCGTTTTTCTGGATGAACGGCGGAAGATCATTTTTGAGTCTTACGCGCGCGTCAGCGGCAGTCCCATCGATTCTATAAAGATGTGCATCAAAGAGCTTGCCTGTGTCATGCAGGACAACGCAATGGAAGTCGGCGCTCTTTGCACCACCGGGTCGGGACGTCAACTCGTCGGTGCTCTGCTTGGCGCCGATTTGGTGAAAAATGAAATCTCGGCGCACGCCCGCGGGGCCATTGAACTGCACCCGGATGTACGCACCATCATAGAAATCGGCGGGCAGGACTCTAAGGTCACCATCATCGAAGACGGCATCGTGGTGGATTTTGCGATGAACCTCGTCTGCGCGGCCGGCACCGGCAGTTTTCTCGATTCCCAGGCCCGGCGTCTGGACATCTCTGTCGAAGAATTGAGCCGGCGCAGCATCCTGTCGGCCCACCCCACAGCCATCGCCGGACGCTGCACGGTCTTTTCCGAATCAGACATGATCAACAAGCAGCAGATCGGGCACGCGCAGGAGGATATTCTCATGGGGCTGTGTCATGCTCTGGCCAGAAACTTTATCGGAAATGTAGCCCGGGGTAAACCGCTGGACGCGCCCGTGCTCCTTCAGGGCGGTGTCAGCGCCAACCTGGGGATTGTGAGGGCGTTTGAGGACGCGCTGGGATGCAAGGTGATTGTTCCCAAACACCACATGGTAATGGGGGCCTACGGGGCGGCACTGCTGGCCATGGAGGCGAACGTGACCCAAAGCCGATTTTGCGGCGCCGATATCTGGACCCACTGCATACACACCCGTGGCGTTGCCTGCGAAGACTGTCCCGATCATTGCGAAATCATCGAAATCATCGACAACGGAAACGTGGTGGGACGAACAGGCGGCCGCTGCGGGAAATGGTAGGGCTCTAAACACCTGCAAACAAGGCGGCTAAACTCAGCGAAACCGCGGGGCGGGAAAGCAGCCTGAACCCGGCTTTTTGCGCGATATCGATTTGCGCGTCGAATTGACTTCCGGAAACGTGCAGCTTCGGCTCGACGAGCAGAAACGTTCCGTCTTCTTTCATAGCAGCGTGTAATTCGTAAAAAAATCTTTCCTGATCCGGCACCTCGTGCGCCATCCAGAAAGCCAGAATAAAATCCACTCTGGTCGTGAGATTTAAAGAAGCAGCCCCGGCCAGATGCAGGCGGACCCGGTCGGCGACACCCGCCCGCGAGGCCCGCTTTTGAATCCCTTCGAGCATGGAAGACTGAATGTCCGCCGCGATGACCCGGCCGCCGGGCCCGACCATTTTCGCAATCGGGATCGTGAAATAGCCGATGCCGGGTCCCACATCAAGCACCGTGTCTCCCTCGCGGACATATGGCCTGATGATCCGCTCGGGATTCTGGACCAGTCTTCTGAGACCATTGTCGAACGTAAAGCACATCCAGCGCGGACAAAGGCGGTGGTTGCGAAAAAAAACCCAATCGGCTAATCTGCCCATGATCGTCTCTCCATGAAAGGAATGATGAATCTCATGGGAATATTTATCACATTTTATAAAACCGCACGACAGGAGAAACCGGATGATGGACAAAACACCCCAAAACGGACCGCTGGCAGGCATTCGGATCCTGGATCTGACAAAACTCTACCCGGGCCCGCTCGCCACGATGATGCTTGCGGAAATGGGCGCGGACGTCATCAAGATTGAAGACCCGGCCGCGCCCGATCCGATGCGGTTTTATCCGCCGTATATAGCCGATCAGTCCGCGGGCTTCCTGGCGGTGAACCGCTCCAAGCGCAGTCTGGCGCTCAACCTGAAAATCCCGGCAGGACGGGATATTTTTTTTAAACTCGCGACCGGAGCAGACATCGTGATCGAACAATTCAGGCCCGGTGTCGTCGATGCGATGGGTATCGGCTATGAGCGGGCAAAAGAGGTTCATCCAGGCATTATTTATGTATCGCTGACCGGATATGGTCAGGATGGCCCCTACAGCCGGCAGGCCGGTCACGATATCAATTATATCGGCTACTCCGGTATCCTCGCCGCCACGGGAACGGCGCTTTCAGGCCCCGTCGTTCCCGGTCCGCAACTGGCCGACGTGGCGGGCGGTGCCTACATGACGATCATCGCGTGTCTTTCCGCCGTATGGGCCAGGGGAAAAACGGGGCGGGGACAAAGGGTGGACGTCGCCATGCTCGACGGCGTCTTGCCGCTGATGACCCTGCAAATGGCGCACAGTCTCGCGACACAAACCAACTTCGCGCCCCAGGACGCGCCTCTGTCCGGGGGGCTTGCGCACTATGGCGTCTACGAATGCAGCGATGGGAATTTTATTGCGCTGGGCATTCTGGAAGAGAAGTTCTGGAAGCATTTCTGCAATTGGGTGAATCGGCCCGACTGGACCGATCAGCTCTTTGCCCTCGGCGAGGAAGGTGAAAAGCTGCGGGCGGCGCTTGTCGGTCTTTTCAAGACCAGGTCTCGAGACGATTGGACGAAAGCGGCGGCCGGTCTGGACGTCTGCCTGACACCCGTCTGCGGGATCGGGGAACTGCAGCACGATCCGCATCTAAGCGCCAGGGGCATGATCATTAAACAGTCACATCCGGTGTGCGGCAACATTTCCGGCATCGGCATGCCGCTGAAATTCTCGGAAACCCCCGGCCCGGCCGCCCGTCCCGCGCCGTCGCTGGGGCAGGACACTGCGTCACTGCTTTCGGAAATCGGCTTTCAGCCGGATGAAATCGCAGCACTGCAGGAAGAAGGCGTCATCCTTCTGGCATGATCTTTTCCGCGCTCGCGGGGTCTCGGCTTTTTTCCCCTGCGGCATGTGCCCTTCAGGGCAAGGGGAGATTGCGCCAAAGCGCACGCTCCCATCTTTTTTCGCGTGCCCTTTAGGGCAAAAGAGGCGAATTCCTAAACCGGCAATCCCCTGTCTTTGAGATACTGCTTAACGTCCTGAATTTTGAGCAGCCGGAAATGAAAGACCGAAGCGGCCAGCAGAACCGACGCGCCGCCTTCCACGACCGCCTCATAGAAGTCTTCGAGTTTGCCCGCGCCGCCGGAGGCGACCACCGGCAGGGTTACGGCCGAAGAGATGGCTTTGGTATAGGGAATGTCGTAGCCCGCCTTCGTACCATCGCCGTCCATGCTGGTGGGCAGAATCACACCCGCGCCCAGTTCCTGACACTGCCTGGCCCAATCCACGGCATCCTTTGCCACCGGCAGCGTACCGCCGGAAACCACCAGTTCAAAGCCCGACGGCATCGCCGCGTTTCTTTTCGCGTCAATCGCCACCGTGATTCTATCCGACCCGAATTTTTTTGCCGCCTGCTCAACCAGCGGCGGATTCTTTACCGCAGCGCTGTTCATGGAGACATTCGAAGCCCCCGCGGACAAAACCATTTCAATATCTTCCAGCGAGCCGATTCCGCCGCCGACGGTGAGCGGGATGGTGATGACGGACGACACTTTTTTAACCCATTCCAGACGGGTTTTGCGGTTTTCCAGTGTGGCGGCAATGTCGAGCATGGCCAGTTCATCGGCGCCTTCGGCCTGGTAAAAGGCGGCGTTTTCAACCGGATCCCCCGCGTCCCTGATATCGACAAAGTGAACCCCCTTGACCACCCGTCCGTTTTTCATATCCAGACACGGCATGATTTTAATCGGTTCCATACAATTCTCCTTTCGGCGCGCTGATTTGGGCACGCTTCTTTTTGCAACTCATATCGTTGCTTTTAAAACGAACAGCGGGAATTTACAACCGAAATATGGATAGTTGAACAAAAAAGCCTGCCTTTTTTGTTCAACTTGTCATTTATCTTGAAATGGGGGGCATTTTCGTTTAAACCAACTGTCATCACCGCCATTAAAAAGGAGCCGTCATGATCAAGATGAAGGAAATCAAAGCAAGCAGCATGAATGTGGAAAAGTTTATCGACGAAAAGGTCCGGGCCATCCGCGAAGCAGTGGGCGAAGGATTGGCCATCAACGCCCTGTCCGGCGGCGTGGACTCGGCGGTCGTGACTGCCCTGGGGCACAAAGCGCTGGGCAACCGCCTGAAAACCTATATTATCGACAACGGCATCATGCGGGAGAATGAACCGGCCAAAGTGGCGGCCGCCTTCAAAAAGCTGGGCATCCATGTGGAAGTCGTTGACGCGTCCAAAGCCTTTTTCAAGGCCTTCAAGGGTCTGACCGATCCCGAGGAAAAACGCGAGGCCGTCACGCAGACCTTCTACAAAGACGTCTTCGGCAAACTGGTGACAAAAAGCAAGGCCAGGTATCTGCTGCAGGGGACGATTCTGACAGACGTGGATGAAACCGTGGCGGGCATCAAACGGCAGCACAACGTATTCGAACAACTGGGCATCGATCCTCAGAAAGCCTTCGGCTATAAAATCCTCGAACCGCTCATCGAGCTTCGCAAGGACGGCGTGCGCAAAGTCGGCGCGGGGCTCGGCCTGCCTGCCGCCATGTTCGACCGCATTCCCTTTCCGGGGCCGGCGCTGGCCGCGCGCGTGATCGGCGAGGTCACTCCCGCCAAAATCGCCCTGGTCAGAAAAGCAACCACCATTGTCGAAACCGCGCTCAAGGATGTGAAGGCATTTCAGTATCTGGCGATTCTTCATGAAGACCGCGTGACCGGCATGCGCGACGGGAAGCGCGTTTTCGGCAATCAGATTGAAATCCGCTGCTGGGACAGCAAAGACGCGCGCACCGCGCGCCCCACAAGACTTTCTTTTGATGTGCTGGAAAAAATGGCGACGAAGATTACCAAAGACATCCAGGAAGTGGTGAGTGTCACCTATAACATCACCTCGAAACCAACATCCACCATCGAGGCGATTTAGGCTTCATCCGTCCGGATTATTCAAGACCGGCGGCCCGGGTTTTCAATTCGGGCTCGCCGGGTTTTTGCGATCCATATGCCTCCAGATCCAGCTCCAGAATGGTCCATTCGTCAACATCCGGCAGGCTGAACGTGTGTTTCTTGGGATGGGTTCCCGAAATCCGGTAACCGAAATGCCGGACATACCAGTCGATGGTCTCCGGCCGATCCGTTTCGGAAAGCACCCGGCGAAAACCCCGCCGGATCATCTCTTGGAGCCTCGCTTCCTGAAGTCTGAAACCGACACCCTTACCCTTGTATGCGGGATCGACCGCCATGCTGGCTGTCTCGGCAACCGTATCCGACAAATCAATGTAACTGGCCACACCGACGACCTTGCCTGCATCACAGGCCACAAATGCATTTTCGATAAGAATTGAACTTCTTTCGGGATTGGGAATCTCCCGGCTGGCGGCCAGCGGCGCCATGTTCCATTTTGAAAGAATCTTTATTGCGGCGTCAAGATCGTTATCTGTCATTTTACGCAGCGTGATGTTTTTATCGTCTGATTTACTTTCCATGTATTTACTCCTGAAACATTCGTCTTTTAAAAGCGACCAGCCTGTTTAGCAGACGGGCTTTGGCGGAAATGGACACCGGCAGGGTGTAGAGCGTGGACATGCTCCAATTTTTCATCCGCCGGGTCAGGCGTCCGGATCGCAGCACGCGATAAGCGGGATTCGCCATTTTTTCTTTGCTCTCCTGCCTGTCGATTTTCCGCATCACCCGGGTGAAATTCTCCAGAAAAGCTTCATGCAGCGGCAGGCGCTCCGAGACCCCGGCGCTCAAAAAGCTTACGAGGCCCGGATTGGTATTGATCTCCCAGACCTGTATGCGTCCGTTCTTGAAGCTGTAGTCTATCCGACCGTAATCGATGCGGGCCAGCGCGAAGATCTCCCGAATCTGCCGCTCGTGCGGATTGGATTGGACAAAATCCATCTCTTCGCGCGTTTGCTCCGGACCGGTCAGCTCCGGGTATTTCAGCATCCAGTGCCGCCCGAAGCAGACATGCCTGGGGATGATCTCACCGGCCAGACAGAAGCAGGAATATTTCCGGAAGATGCCGTCCGAATCCGATGTGTCGCAATATTCCGTGATCATTTTGTTGCGGCGGCTCACCCCACGGGTTTCGATATCCCGGATGGCGGCGAATAACGCTTCGGGGGTTTCCATCAATTCGCTAAGCGACCCTTCATGATCATCTTCATTGCGGATGAACACGGGAAAGCGCTCGGGGATCAACGCCTCCGTCAGCCGATAAACATTGAAATCGTTGACCCCTTCGCTGTGCAGGCGCCGAAGCAATTCGTAGCGGGTCATCGACACGGTGGGATGGTTGAGCATTTGAATGGAGGCGCCCCATTGATCACCAAGCGCGGTTACAATGAGTGCGGCGGTCTGCGCATCGCTTTCGGTGAGCCGTTCAATATCCGAGAAAATATAGGTCGCGGCCGACAGCCGGGGCTTCCGGAAAAGGGTTTCGTAAGACATCACTTTCAAATATGGCTTGAGCGATTTTCCCCATGTGGAAAGAAACGACCGGATCGTGTAATCGTGCTCTTTTGTGACCAGATAATAAATCAAGCGGAAACCTTCACACTCAGGGGATGTCCGATGCATTGGCACCCTGACGGCAGCGGACACATCGGGATGACAACGGCTCTTTTCACCGGGGATTCAGCATAGTGGAAACACCATCATCGGTCAATCGAAAAGCCAACGGGCGTCAGTATGATATTGACACGCAGGAGTGTTTGTCCCTATACTTACTCACTCGCAAACATGGCCACCGAGAAAATGGAGCCCCCGATCATGCTCAATAAAGTGACGAAAGCCTTTACGCTCTGGAATAAATTCAGGTTTCTGAAACGGTCCCGGCTGGAAATCGAAGCGCTGCAATCCCGGAAACTTCGCACGCTGGTTGCGCACGCTTATGCCACCGTCCCTTACTGGCGCGACTTTTTTGACAAACACCATTTGAAGCCGGCAGACATCTTATCCGTCAAAGATATGCACAAGATTCCGCTGACATCCAAAAAAGACCTGGTGGGACTCGACCGCAATCAAATCACATCGACGCACTTTGATCCAAAAGCACTGACCCCGATCAAAACCAGCGGAAGCACGGGAGAACCTTTTGTCTTTTTCGCCGATCCAGGCTATCTGCGAATCGTCAGCCTCGATACGCTGCGCTCCAAGATTCGACACGGATTACGACCGCGCAACCGCATGCTGAGAATCGGCGGCGATCAAACCGATCTGAAGCGTCCCGCAAACCCCTTCGAGCAAATGTTTTTTCATACGGCGCTGCTGTCCTCGTTTACCGCGCCTGAGGAAATTCTTCCCGTCTACGAACGGTTCAAGCCCCATGTCGTCTGGAGTTTTATTTCCATTCTCTACTCGTTTAGCCTCTGGCTGGAAACCCGCCGGATCCGCCTGTCCTGGAAACCACGCTTTTTGCTGTGTTCCGCGGAGATGGTCCACGATTTCATGCGTCGGAAAGTGGAAGACACCTTCGGCGCGAAAATTGTAGACCGTTACAGCACCACGGAGCTGGGCGTCGTTGCCGACGAGTGCCAGACCCACGGCGGCTACCATCTCTATGAAGACAGCATCATTGCAGAGATCGTAGAAATCGGCGGCCTGCCGCACTTCGTCGGCACAAACCTGGATAATTACGCGACGCCCTTCATCCGCTACAATACCCGCGATGTCTGCCAGCCCTGGCCGGAAATGACATCCGTCTGCGGCTGCGGCCTGACGACAAACAAAATCCAGACCATCTGCGGCCGCGACAATGATTTTTTAAAGAGTCCCGATGGCCAAATTATCGCGCCGACAAGATTGATTTATCTGATGCGGGAAAGTTACCATGTCGTTAGGAAATTCCGTTTTGTCCAGAATTCTCCCGAAACCGTGCGCGTGACCCTCACAATGAAAAGCAAGGGTGCCCCGGTGGATTTCGCAGATCTCGCGGAGAATATCCGCAGGGTCACGGGCGGTCTTGCCGCCGATATCCACCTGGCTGACGATATCGCTCCGGATCCCAGCGGGAAGATGAGAATCATACACTACAGCGCCGGAGAACCTGAATAATGAAAATCCGCAATCTGCGTCTGGAAAAATCACCGAGTCGTATCAAGGCATGCGCCACGTTTAATTGGGAAGAAGCGGATCGGCCTGAATTCGAAATGTTTTTTGAGACGGATATCCGCTTTGAAAGCGCGTTTGAGCTAAACCCTCACGCTTTCCTGCTGGCCGGCATTTATCCGGCAATGTGTCTGGGCGAAAAACGAATCCATGTTGAAGGCGCAATCTGCCCGGATCTCAAGGAGGGACTCAACGTGGCAGCGGGCTGGATTTCACACTGGTATGAAGGGCACAGGCCGGAAATCCGGATCGAAACAGCGGATAGTTTTCGCACCCGCACGTATTTCGGGCCGCGCCAGAGGGCGCAGATGATTTCCTGCGGCATCGACTCCCTCTTCACCCTCAGGAAAAACCGCCAAAACTATCCGCCGGACCACCCGGGTTTTATCCGCGCCGGTTTATTCATATACGGATTTGACATGGGCAATACGGAGGAGACCTACGGATCTCAAGGACCTGTGTATGAGCGGGTTCGGTCGGTGCTCGCTGAAATCACGGACGAACTGAATCTCGATATCATCCCCGTCTATACGAACACACGCCACCTGCTGGTTGACCGATGGATGTTCAAGTATCAGGGCCACAGCGCCGCGCTGGCCGCCGCCGCTCATTGTTTTTCGCCTCGTTTTGACAGCGTCCTGATCCCGTCGAGCGGCACTTACTTCAACCTTCAACCATGGGGTTCGCACCCTTTGCTGGATCCTCAATACTCGAGCGCGGATATGCGGATTGTCTACGACGGCCTTCAGTACTCAAGGCTCGATAAGGTCCGTGAAATTGTTCAATGGGAAACCGCCATGAAGCACCTGCGCGTGTGTTACCTTAACGAGGAAACATCCGGCAACTGCGCGACGTGCCCCAAATGTGTCAATGCCATGGCCGGGCTGCTTGTCGCAGGCGGCCTCGATCGCGCGCAGAGCTTTCCTCAAAAGAATCTTCCGGCTTCGCTCATGCGTAAAATCAGGCCGGGCGCCATGATGGATCACAACGGTCATTTTCCCGAACTGATCGAGCCGCTCAAAGCGATGGGACGTCACGATCTGGCCCGGATCATTCGATGGAAACTGTTTCAGTACAAGCTGATCTACGGTCAGGGCGGAAACGGCGGTTTCGTAAAACAGATGAAACATCTTGACCGGACAAAACTAAACGGCATCCTCTACAAGCTGTATGTCAAACTCGTTTCATAGTCCGGTTTTACTACTGCTCCACCAATTCGACACGGCGGTTTTTGGCCTTGCCTTCAGGTGTGCCGTTGGACGCGGCAGGCAACAGGGGCCCCACAATGGCATCCATAAAAAAGTCAACATTTTTTTCATGGCACACCTCCTTCATCCTGCACGGTTCACTTCCTGAACAAACCCCGGATTCCCTCGCGGACGGAATCTGTCACGATGCCGGTCACTTCGTCCTTTGCCGCTCCTTTGGCGTCGGAGGCGAGATCTTTCGCGTCGTCTTTCACAACCCTGGCCACATCGCTTTCTTCTTCCCGGTTAGCTCCCACCGCTTCGTCCTCTTCATCCGCCACATCCCGATAGCTTTTGGGTAAAACAAACAGGGAATCTTTGAGACGGGCCTCCCTGATTTTGGACAGTGCAAACGTGGAGATCCCGTCTTCGTTTTTGCGCTCCCATTTCACCGGATAACCGAGTTTGGAAGACATCCAGACTGTCATTTGGGCACCGGGTTCGTCCTCAAAAGAATAAGCCGTTTTTTCGCAAACGTAACCCGCGACGGTTTCCCTGCCCAGCTTCTTTTCCTTCAAGCCCTCACGATCCTTGCCGGTTGTCTGCCAGGGTTTTTCCGCGAACCGGATTTCCATGTAGGTCTTGTCTTCCGCATTGAGGACCCAGGCCTTCTTCATTTTTGGATTCATGATGAGCATTTCGACCGGTCGGCCATCGCGGACAAACTCCATCCTCGAAGCGCCGTCCTTGTAATATATCTTTCCCGCCTGGTCTCGTGACTCCTCATCCTCCCAGCCTGTGTGCTGCTTAAAGTCGGCCATAAACTCTCCGGCCATAACCGTTCCGGCCCATCCGAAAAGCAGTGCCGCGGCGGCCATAAACAGGATAAATGCTTTTTTCATAATTCCCTTCCTCTCACCAAGACATGATGAAATGGGCTTTAACTCATGACCACGCCGCCATCAATACCGATGGCCTGGCCGGTAATGCTTCGGGCCTCGTACGACGCGAGATACGCGACCAGCCCGGCGATCTCCTCAGGCGTTTGAGCCCTCCTGAGAGGTGTGACCGCCTGAACCCTCTGGTTAAATATTTCTTCCAGGCTTTTATCCGCAAGCAGTGGCTGCATGTCCTTGAGTGCCTGGGCAAGCTTCTCCCAGCCGGGCGTAAAAACATATCCGGGATGGACGGTGTTGACGGTAATGTCGTATCGCGCCAGTTCCCTGGCCAGAACCTGGGTGAACCCGATCAAACCGAACTTGGCCGCACAGTAGTGCCCCAGTAAAGGCTCTCCTGTCCTGCCCGACACGGAACCGATGCTGATAATTCTACCCTGTCGGCGGGGCATCATGGCCTTGGCTGCGGCACGGCAACACAGATAGGCGCTTTTGAGATTCATCTCAATGACCTTGTCCCAGTCTTCGACCTGCGACCGGACAACCAGCGCGATGGCGGTGCCGCCTCCCACATTGTTGACCAGAATATCAACCGCGCCAAAATGGTCCAGTGTTACCTGAAACAACGCATCCACGGATTCAGGGCTGGTCGCGTCACAAGCGATCGCCATGCCCTCTCCACCTGCGGTTTTTATCTCATCGATAACTTTGCGGGCGGCATCCAGATTCAAATCCGCCACCACCGCTTTGGCGCCTTCCTGGGCCAGTTTGAGCGCAATCGCTCGTCCGATACCGTTTGCCCCGCCCGTCACCACTGCAATTTTGTCTTTGATTTTCAAATCCATGATGTGTCCTCCATCCACCGCCCTTTACTATGAGCCATGAGCTACGGGCTACGAGCTTTTTTCCATCCACCATCCACTAGCCACTAGCCACTGCCTTTTGCTATGCTATGAGCCATGAGCTTTTCCCATCGCCCATAGCCCCTGGCCTATCGCCTGCGCGCCAGGCGCGCACTAGCCACCATCCACCAGGAGCTAGATCCCGAATGCCCCAAGGCCGACGAGGGACAGCCTAAACATCACCCTTTCATCATCCCACGTCCGCGTATAATCGATGCCCACACTCCAGCACTGTTCGGTATAGGTCAGTCCCACTGTTTTTTCCACACTGCGGTCATTGAACAAATCCTGACGGAAAATCACCCTGGCATCCAGATATTCGTTGATGACGGCTTTGATGTCCAGATTGATTTCTTCGATGGAATTCAGTGTATAGCGATATCCCAGCGTCACTTTGTCTTTGCGCCAGTCGCTGATCGACAGATCGTAGTTGGTCTGTTTCCAGCCCTGATAGACGCTGTATTTGTTTCTTGCGGCAAACGACAGGTACCGGTGCGGTTTAAAATCAAATTCCACCCCCAGATCTGAAAGCGGCCTTCTGTCGTGATCCCCCTGTTCCATGTCCTTTCTGGCTTCACGAATATCATAGGACTGAAAGAGCTTGAACCTCAAAAATTCCAGATACTGGGATACTCCTTCTGTCTCACGGGTTTTCGCCGTCAGCGTGTTGGTCAAAGACCACGCCACGGCGTTTTGCTCCATCAGAACATTCGTGTCGCCGCCGGAAAGCGGTGTGATAGCCGGCGCAATTTTTGACAGATAGTCGGGAACGTCGTCTTGCAACACGTAAGGAATGTAAGAGTACTGAACCGCCGGCTTGATTTCATGGCGGATTTTTTCCCACCCCCCCGTTTTGATATCAAACACCCGGGAAATTTGGGAACTCATTGTCACGGAAGCATTATAGATCGAACGAACCCCGGTTTTATTCTCCGGCTGTGTGCTGTCTTTGTCATCCCGACTCCAGAAGGTTTCATAAACAACGAAACGCGGCGTCACCTTTGCATAGGGCCCGAAAGAGAAGGGCACGGAAAGCGCAGGCGCGACATTCACATAATGCCCGCGTTGTCCTTCCTTGCGGTAAAAATAATCGTACGCACCCGTAAATTCGAAATAAAGCGGTGTTTGCATGACCTGCCGGCGCGTGCCTGTGAGGGATATCTCCGGATATTTCTGCAATGTCCGGTCATTGTTGACGACGGCGAAATCGTCGGTCGAACGGACCAGGGCCGTCACGCTCCATTGATCCCAGCGCTTCGAAAGACGAACGGTTGAATCCAGGGACCGCAGCGACTCATCCCCTCGAAACGGCACTTTTTTAAAGGGATCCCGCTCGTTTTGGGCGAAGTGGTCCAGATAGTAGTTGTGTGCGTTGAAATCACGGAAATACCAGGGATCGGAAACACGGCGCAAATCGGCGCGCAGATAAAAACTGGAATCGAACTGGGTCTGGTGGTTCAGGTAATACGACCAGCGCTTGTGCATTTCCTGCCAGTCGCGGCGGGTTGCAGTCTGGCCGGTTTCGGTCACATTCTTTCGGTCCTCCAAATAGTCGCCGTAGAATGTACCGGACGACTTTTCTCCGGCCCAGTAGCGAAACTCCAACCCCTGCTTGTAGCCCCGCTTCTCGATGTATCGCTGATACAGCGTCGCATCCATCTGCGGACTGATCGCCCAGAAAAACGGCACCTCGATATCCACGCCGTCCTTGTCTTTGGAATAGCTCAGATAGGGCAGCAGAAATCCCGACTGCCTGGTGGTTTTTGCGGGAAAGGCGACAAGGGGTGTGTAGATCACCGGAATACCGGCGGCGCGGAAGCGGGCATGCGTTATCCATCCGTAACCGTCAATGGTCACTTTCATCCGGGAACCGGCCAACTCCCAATCCGGACGGTCTCCGTCGCACGTAGTCGCAACGGGTTTATCGATGACATAGGTATGCTCGCCTGTCTTTTCGATGCGGTCGCCGGTGATATAAAAGTGATTGCGCGCGTAGAATACCTTAGAGTTGTAGGCCACGCCTGTTTTTTCTTCTGTATTCACCACAATGCGGTCGCCCTCAAGCGTGTCTTCATCCATTTTCAGGCGGGCGTTGCCCGCCGCGGACGCCTGAGACGTCTTCTTGTTGTATTCCACGTAATCTGCGCGCAAAACCCCGTCACCGTATGTGATGACCACGTTGCCCTGCGCCGTATAGACATCGCGTTCGGAATCGTAGGCAAGATGATCCGCTTCAATCTCCACCGGCGCGCCCGCGGGCGCCAGAATATTCTGAGCCGCCGCCCTGCCCGCACTCATTGTCAGGACAAAAAAGAATGCCGCGGCACTCATCAGGATGAATTTTAATAATGTCGGCAAAATCGTCGGCCTTCCATTCCCTTGAACTTGAAACGTTAAACTTGAAACTTTGAACCTCGAACTGTTTTCCCCCCGACGCACTTACCATAAGATGCGCTTTGAGAAAATGATTGTTTTATCTCGCCTGCCAGATAAATGGACCCGGCGGCGCAAATCATATCCTGCTTTTTTGCTGTCGCCAGAGCCTTTTGCAGCGCCTCGTGAACCGTTTGAGTTTCCAGCGCCGCAATATTCATCCGGCGCAACTCTCGCGCCAGACGCTCCGGGGGTACCGCTCGTTGTGTCCCCAGGCGGGGAAGGTATATCCTATCCGCCAGCGGCGCGAGTTGTCGCAGCATGCGGGAATAATTTTTATCGGACAGGGATGCAAATATCAGGATCAGCCGCCGGTATGAAAAATCATTTTTCAATGACCGGCACAGTGTTTGGATCCCCGCGGGATTGTGCGCCCCGTCGAGCAGAAAAACGGGCGCGTCCATCAACACCTCTCCCCGGGCCGCCCAGCGGATTTCGCAAAGCCCCTGACGGATGGCTTCGTCGTCAACGGGCAGTCCTTTCCTGGCCGCTATTTCGACGGCGGCGATAGCGAGCGCGGCATTGACCCGTTGATGATCTCCCGGCAAACCGATATTCAGACCGTCAATCGATCGGAAAAGTCCAATGTAGGACACCTGCCCGTCAGACTGCCTTCTGATACGGATATCCCGCCCCAGGCAATATAGATCCGATTTCTGGGATTCGCATACAGATGCGAAAACATCGCGCACTTTTCGCTGCGCGGCAGCAGTGATGCAGACGCCGTTCTTTTTAATGATCCCGGCTTTTTCACGGGCAATCGCGTCGAGTGTTTTGCCCAGCCATGCGGTATGTTCCAACGAAATGTTGGTGATGACCGAGACCAGCGGATCGCAGACATTGGTCGCGTCGAGCCTTCCGCCCAGGCCTACTTCCAGCACGGCGACGTCGACCTTCTGCTCCCGGAAATACACGAAAGCGGCGGCGGTTAGAATTTCAAAGTAGGTCAGAGGCTTTCGGATCACATCGCGGATATCCCCGATGATCCTGTTGAAGCGGGCAAGGGGGATCATTTTCCCGCCAACAACGATCCTCTCGCGGATATCGAGCAGATGCGGCGATGTGTAGAGCCCTGTCCGATAACCGGCTCTGGTCAGGATAGAAGCGGTCATGGCTGAAGTCGAACCCTTGCCGTTGGTGCCGGCAATCAATATCGCGGGGTAGTCGTTTTGCGGATTGCCCAACCTCAACAAAGCGTCCGTGATCGCATCGAGACCGAAACGCATCACATCGATATTCAATCCGTTTAAGTAGGCGGTGGCGTTGAATGTTTTCATGAAGGAAGGGGATTACACGCGGATGATCTGACCGTCTTCAATGATATGGATTTTCCGGTCGGAAATGGATGCGACTTCTTCGCGGATCGCCTCATGAAACCAGGGCTTCATGTGATACAGATAAATATCCGGCTTCGCGCCTTTGAGTTTTTTGAGTTCTTCCGTAAGCGACAATGGCGTGAGGTGCCCTGTTTTCCTGGCCATCTCCGTCATGGCGTCGGGCAGGGAAGTTTCCACAAAGATCGCCTTGAGACCTTTGCAGGTCTTGGCGGTTCTCCAGACCTGCTCTGTGGGGCCCGTGTCGCCCAGAAACATCACCGCCTTGCCTTTCGATTCAATCATATATCCCATTGTCTCGACGGTATGATGGACGGCAACGGCGCGCACCCGCAAATCACCTATAACCTGCGTCCGGCCGGGCACAAGCACCTTGAAACGAATCAGGGGATTTTTTTTATCCGGAATTTTTGAGAAATCCGGCCAGATTACATTGTTGAATAAATGTTTGGAGAGCGAGTCCAGTACGCCTTTGGCGCTGCACACATACAGAGGCCTGGACCGTTTGGAATAGAAAATATTGTCGGCCAGAAACATCAGGTCACGGACGTGATCCATGTGGGCGTGAGTGATAAAGATGTAATCGATTTTGAGTTGCTCGCGCAGCGTCAGCACCGGCGTGACGGTGCCCGCGTCGACCAGAACATTTTCTCCCAGAAGAAAGCTCGTGGTATTGTAATTCGGAAGCTGCGAACCATGACACCCCAAAACCCTTATCCTCATTGCGCGCTCCTGGCGGGTATTTTTCACCGGTACCATCAGCGGCAAAGTAGCATACCTTCGAAAGACAGGCAACGACTTTGTAGCGCGATCCGATGGATACCCACCCCCGGATCCGGTGAAAATCGGGTTGATTTTAAGGCGCACTTCTGTTTTGATGAAGCCTCTGAAATTCAGGTGCAGAAACGTTCGAAGGATGTTGTCACCCGCGTTCGTATAACAAATGCCCTTAAGTCTGGTGGAATGGAGAAGAAAATGATGGATCGCACAGAAGTTGATTATGCCGCACTCGAACGTGATTGCGCTCATTTCATCAGTCAGAATACGACCTGGGCTCTGGCAACGGCTGTGAGCAACCACGTGACCTGCCGCACCGTGTTTACCGTCAATGTGGGATTGAAACTCTATTTTCAAACCGACACGCGTCTGACAAAACACAGGCAGATTTTAACCAATCCCAACGTCGCGTTGTGCCGGGATCATGTGCAGATCGAAGGCATCGCAAAAGACATGGGGCATCCCTTGACACCGAAGAACCAGTATTTCTGCGACCTTTATAAACGGCAGCATCCGCGATTCTTTGACACCTATACCGCCGTTCCCACGCAGAGCGTTGTGGAAGTAACCCCGACGCTCATCACCACCTGGCACCACGACAAGGGAAATGGCTATCGAAACTCCCTGATGATCATTGCCAGAAAGGCCTACCGTGAAGATTATCCGGCCGGGGCTGCCTGAATCCTTCCTTATGACGTCTTTGATATTTCAGTGACGCAAAAAAATGCGGGTGAAGATGAGGCGCGTAAAAGTTTTGGTGTTTCGCATAAAATCGACAAATGGACGGAAATGGGAAACCCTTGTGCCATCCTGCGGATAGACCACCCGCACCGGCGCTTCAAGGATAGAAATGCCTCTTCTTTTGGCCTTGACCAGAATTTCGACCTCAAACTGAAAACGCCTTGCCCGTATATCGAGACTCATGACCTCGGGCAGGGGATAGGCCCTCATCCCGCTTTGCGAATCCGAAAGCCAGGGCCCGCCGGAAATCCAGACCCAAAAGTTGGAAAATTTCCGGCCGAAACGGCTGGTCCAGGGAATGTGGGCACCCTGATCCGCATTCATGCCTTCGCGCGCGCCGACGACAATCGGTCTTTCCCCCGCAGGAACCGCCTCCATTAACGTGACCGCGTCTTCCGGTAAATGCTGACCGTCGGCATCCATCGTCAAGGCGTAATCCGCGACATTGGACGCAGCCATGAAGCCGGTCATGATCGCCGCGCCCTTGCCTTCGTTTTTTAAATGTCGCAAGATGGTGATGCCCTGAACCTCCGCCAGACGCAAAGGCGCGTCGTCGGTTGAACCGTCGTCCACGACAAAGACGGGATAACCAAGCGCCTGCGCCTGCCTTGCCACATGCGCCACCTGCGCCCCGTGATTGTAAACCGGAATCACAATGGCAAACCGGTTTTGTCTGTTCTCATTTCCCATATCCAACATATCCACCATCCACTATTTACTGTCTTTCGCCATGAGCCATGAGCTACCAGCAACGAGCTTCTTCCTATAGCCTATAGCCTATAGCCTATAGCCTATAGCCTATCGCCTGTTTTTCACATCTTCAAAAACGCAACGCCCCAGGTTCCAGGCCCCATGTGCGCCCCCGAAGTCAGGGAGAGCGGCTGCAGGATCATTTCGGCCTTCGGATACAGCTTTTTGATCTCTTCGTTCAATTCCGATACCTGCTCGAAGTTATCCGAATACTCCAACATGATCAACGCGTCGGAATTCGAATCAAGCGTTGCGGCCAGTTTCGCGAGTGCCATTTTGATCTGGTCTCTGCGGTTTCTCACCACACCGACTTTTTTTGCGCCTTCAGGCTGAGGCGAAATAACGGGTTTCATCTTGAGCATGTCGCCGAAAAAAGCGCTGGTCTTGGAAAGCCTCCCGCCCGCGGCCAGGTACTCGAGCTTTTCGAGAAAAACATACTCCTCACAGTCTTCCACCGCCTTTTTTGCAAAGGCGATGGTCTTGTCCATATCCCGGTTCCGGCTCAGATAACGGCAGACGGCCAGGACCATCGTACCGAGCCTGCCGGAGGCTGCGCCCGTGTCGATGACGACCAGACGATTGGCCGGATCATACTCCTTTTTCCAGTCAAGGGCGACCTGGTAGTTGCCGGTAAAGGCGGAACCGACACATAGGTAAAGAACCTTTTCAAAACGCGCCGTGGCGGCGGCGTAATACTCATGCCGCTCGAACACGGAAGATTGCGATGTCGAGACTTTCACGCCCTGACGCATCGCGCTGTAGAGATCCTCCGGATGAAAATAGGTTTCCGGCAGCGACTTTTCGCCGACATTGAGGTAGCTGTTTAAAAGCGTAAACCCGTTGTTTTTCGCGTCGTCGCGGGTGAGCGATCCGGCCGCGTCGGTCATGATATGCAGACCGGATTCAGAGGGCGCGGCGGCAAATTGCGCGATCTGCTGAGAAAGATTATCCGCCTCCCAATTGACCACCTTGCCTATGGCGGCCATCTTTGTCCGGATCATTTCCTTATCCGCCGTGTGCAGATGAATTTTGTACAAATCGCCCTGACCAATGACAATGGCGCTCTCCTGCGAGCGCATCACCAAAGCCAGATCGTCTGTGGCTTTGTCTCCCGCCTGCAGAACAAAATCGACACAATAGCCTGATTCAGACGCTCCTTTAAACGACGACGCGATTTGAAGACGGCCCTTGAACACCTCCGTCACCGGCCGGCAATATCCGCTTTCGCCTGCCAGCGTCCGGAAGAATCCCTCGAAGAAGATGTACATCCCCAGAGCGCCTGCGTCGATGACGCCCGCTTCTTTCAACCTGGGCAACAGCTCGTGCGTCTCGGAAACCGCCTGTTCCAGGCGCGCCATCAATTTTTCGACCGTGACGGCATCCGGAACGAAGTTTTCGCGCCACAGCGCGTCTTCGAGCGCATCGAAAACCGTCAGGATCGTACCGGGACGCGGATTGCTCAATGCTTTCCAGGCTTTCGCGTTTCCTTCCTGAACCGCACAGGCGAGATCAAACACCGATTGGGCGGCATAAAATGCTGAAAAAAATTGCGACGCGATATTGCCCGAATTGCCGCGTGCCGCCATAAGCAGCTGACGGACAACTTTGTCTTTATCCTCGCCGGCGAAACGAAGCGGGGAGAGGCTGATCGAAAGATTCCGGCCAGTGTCGCCGTCGGCTACGGGAAACACATTAATCGCGTCGAGCAGATCCGACCAGGCCGCCACCCGCTCCACCCCTGTCACGTAAGCTTTTTTTAAAAGATCATCCATTATTCATACCCCAATAATTTTCGTATATCCTGCGGAATGCTAAACAGGGTTTCCATTTCCGGCGACAGGACTGCCACCTGCTCCGTACGTCCACGCGCGCAGACGCTTTGATCGGCCACCTTGCGGATTTCAAAATCCACGACAAGCTTGATGTTGGCATCGACGAGTGTCGCCTTCACGATGACCTCATCTCTGTGTTTGAGCGGGAATATATGCTTGGTGGATGTCCGGATGATGGGGAAAATAATTCTTTCGCGTTCATAGTACGCGTAAAGATCGACACCGTAATGATCAAACAACGCGGCTCGGGCAATTTCAAAGTAGTTGAGATAATTGCCGTGCCAGACAATCTGCATGGGATCCAGATCGAAAAACGGCACACTGAGGCTGACTTCAAAGCTTTTTTTATCTGCGCTCATGACCTACCCCTGAAGAAATCGGCGTAGCGGATAACCATGCACATTCTTTCGATATCCTCATCGAGCGGCCGGTCTTCTATCACGGGATCGCTGACCTGCCGGATATTCTGCAACGCGCGGTCTAAAAGAGGCCGGACCTTTATATTCTTTCTGATATCGCAAGCCTGCGCCGCCGCCAGCAGATGAATGGATACCACCCGCTCCGTAAGCGTGCAGACACGCTCGGCATCGCGCGCCGCGATGGTGCCCATACTGACTTTGTCCTGATTATGCGATTCGGTTGAGCGTGAAAAAGACGCGGCCGGCATCGTTGCTTTGAGCGCCTCGGCGGCCAGCGCCGATGACGCAATGGACATGGCCTTGAAACCGTGATGCAGCCCGGTTTGCGCGCCATTGAGACGAACCAGATCCCCCGGCAGGCCGCGGTTGAGGGTGGGGTTCACCAGCAGCATGATCTGACGGTCGCACATATCGGCGGCGGAGGCCAGCGCGGCTTTCAAACCGTCCATCGCAAATGCGATGTGGCCGCCATAGAAATTACCACCCATGAGCACCTGACCCGTGGCGGGATCGAATATCGGATTGTCGTTGGAGGAATTGGCTTCGATTTCCACCCATTTTTTTATCCACGAAAGCGCGTCCGCCAGCACACCGAGCACCTGAGGCGCACAGCGCAGTGAATAGGGATCCTGCAGCGCTTCGAGCGAATCATCCTCAAGTTGGCGCGCCGATACTCTGGCGATGAGCAGGTGCGCGATTTTTTTCGCGACCAGAACCTGACCGGGAAAAGGCTTGGCCTCGGAAATCACCGGATGGTAGTGATGGGCGTTACCCTTCATCCCGTGGACGCAAAGCGCAGTGGCAAAAATCGCCGCGTCCAGGATTCTTTCGGCACGATCGACGGCCAGCACGGCAATGCCTGTCATGGTCGTGGTTCCGTTCACCATCGAAAGGGGCTCTTTCGGAAGATATTTATAGGGCCTGAGGCCGGCTTTCTTCATGGCTTTCGCCGCGGGCATGATGTCGTTTTCATAAAAGACGTCACGCTCACCCGCGAGCGCCGCGCCGATGTAGGACATCGGCGTCAGATCGCCGGATGCGCCCACCGACCCCTCGCAGGGCACCACGGGCGTAATGCCCGCGTTTAGAAAAGCCGCCATCTGTTCGAGCAGTCCGATGGAAACACCCGAATAGCCGCGCGCCAGACAAAGGATGCGCGTCAACATGGCGGCCCGCGTCTCCTCGATGCCGATCGGATCCCCTGTACCGCAACCGTGAAAGCGGAATATATTGACGCCGTTTTTCATGGCCGTCTTCAGACTCATCCGGTTTCCGCAGGATTTGCCGTAGCCTGTGTTCACGCCATAGACCGCAACGCCCTTCTCCATTGAGTCCATCAGTGCTTTTTGCGTGAGGGCCATCCGTTTTATAAAGGCCTTCGATTGACTGATAACGACCGGCTTTCCATCCCTGGACACAGCCAGGATATTTGCATAACTGACATGGCCGCCGTCAATCACCACGGCGGCGCTTTTGCGCGGTTTTCCCATAGCGCCTCTGATCTCCTTTCAATCGCGTCCGGGCTACGAACGCTCGCGCGGCTTGTATGTGCCGTCGCGTTTTTCCTTATCCATCACATTTTTGAGCATCTTGAACATTTTGTAATTCTGCGGCTCTTCTTCATAGAACCGGTCCCAGCAGTAGTAATACATCTCCTGAAGCTTTTCGGGCGTCATGAGTTTCGGCTGAAACACCACCTTCCCGCAGGTGTAGTCGTTCCAGTCGTACGAAATGATCCGGCCTTCGCCTTGCAAATCGTCAAAGGTGCGTGTGTGCCGAAAAGGCGTCAGGATCGTGAATTCGGCCATATCCAACTCGATCTCCAGCAGGAAATCCATCCACCGCTTGATGTAGTCTTCGGTATGGTAATCCAGGCCCAGCAGGATGCTGCCTTCCACCGCGATGCCGAAGTCGTGATAACGTTTGACCCGGTCCCGGATAAAATCGGATGAATCAAAAATCGCCTGATAGACAAACCAGGCGCCGGCCTGCGCGGCCAGATCCAGCACTTTATCGTCGTCCTCAATCGGATGGGAGCACCATTTCTTCTTGAGCGGAATCATCTCCTTGAACAGCCCCATTTCCCAGTCCTTGTCCTGCGCGAGCGAATTGTCCACAATGAACAGGCGGCTGTTGTCGATATTCCCCAGTTCTTCAATAACCTTGTCATAGGGACGCGGACGAAACTGACGACCGCCCAGGAATCTCACCGCGCACGGATAGCAGTTAAACCGGCATCCGCGCGAGGCGTGCACCAGATCGACCATTTGCACGCCGCGATAATTGTACATCTCGCGGTTTAAGATCCCGCGGCGTGCCGTGCCCACGGATTCAATCGGGGGAAATTGATGCATGTAGTCATAAACCGGCAAAAGACGGTTTTGTTTCAAATCGGCAAAAACCTGCTCCATCCGGCCTTCGGCCTCTCCCAGAAAAACAGCGTCGGCGTGTATCTGGCATTCCTGGGCGTGCAACATGGTGGCGATCCCGCCGCACATGACTTTCACGCCCCGGGCGCGAAACGTATCCGCGATTTCCCAGCCGCGTTTGACCTGTGCGGTGAGCATCATCGAAATACCGACGAAATCCACCTCCGCGTTAAAGTCGATCGGTTCGACGTTTTCATCGATAAACGTCACGTCCACATCTTCAGGCAGCGCGGCGGCCATCACGACCGGTCCGTGCGGCGGCAGCGTGAAACGTGTCTGACGGTCCAGCTTTTCCCACTTCGGATAGATCAATAAAAATTTCATACGTCCTCATTTTATTATTTTTATTTGGTTATGCGTCATTTATCCAGCCGCCGAATGGACGATTGAATCGTGCACGTATATTTTTTTTCGCGGATCAGCTTTCACAACGACTCATCATCAGGTACGCATAAGTTCCGCCAAAAGAAATACCGGCGAGCACCGCGTGATTCATCGAAACGGCTGACGGCCCGCCCGTCACAAAGGGCAGACTTGACTCGGGCCGCAGAAGTCCGACGGTCGGAGGCAAAAGGTTTCTTTTCACAGACAAAGCCAAAGCGCAAGCCCGAATCCCGCCACCGGAAAAACTCTCACCGATCGCACCTTTGATTGACGTGACGGGCGGCTTTGGATCACAGGCGGTAAAAAGCGCTTCATAGGCGCAGGCTTCTGTCCGATCCAGTATCCGGCTGCCGTTGGCCGACGCCATAATCGCCGAGATTTTCCCGAAACTCACGCCCGCGTTTACCGATGCCCGGTTAAATGCGCGGCAAATACCCTCCGTGCTTTGCGGCCAGTCGGTAGGCGGGGCAGGAGATGATCCCAGACCCGCGCCGCTGATTTCACAGTAAACATTCGCACCGCGCCCGCGCGCGGAAGCAAGGCTCTCCAGACAAAGAATGCCGCATCCCTCCCCCGCCACATAGCCGTTTCTCGCCTCGTCAAAAGGACGGGCCCCTTCCCCTTCCCCTTGCCCGTTGCCGCGAGACAAGCCGCGAAACTTCGACAGGGACTCATAATAGAATTTGGATAGAATATCCGCACCGCCGGTCAGGATCACATCCGCCGCGCCACGCCGGATTTCAGAGACTCCATAGGCGATGGCGGTTTCCGCCGACACGGCAAAATGCGTGACGGTGGTGTTGACGCCTCGAAATCCCAGCTCGATGGACGTGTGCCCCGCAGGCGCGTTCATCACCGTATTAGGCACCAGGATCGGATTGACCGAAGACGGGCCTTCGGAAAGCAGCGTGCCGGCAAACTGCGCCGTGACATCCGTCGCTCCGAACGCCGTTCCCAGCACCATGCCGACGCGGTCGCGGTTTTCTTCCGTCACGGCCAGATTCGCGTCATCGAGCGCGAGTCGCGCGGAAGCGGCCGTCATGAGCGAGATCCTGTCCATGCGCCGCAGATTCTTGACGGAAATATGATCGCGCGGAGCGAAATTTCTCACCTCCGCACCCAGATGCGATGTCAGTGCGCCGGTATCAAACGCCTGCACGACGTCAATGGCGCAATCGCCCGCAAAGAGCCTGCGGGAAAATTCTTCGTTACCTACACCCAGCGGCGTCACCATGCCCAGGCCTGTGATCACAATACGCTCCGTGTCCGGTCTTTCCTGATGATTAACCATGGACTGCCCCCGGCCCCTCATACCGCCCGAAAATCAGCGTGGTGTTGTTGCCGCCGAAGGCAAAAGAATTGGAAAGCACCACGCGCAACTCTTTGTTTCGGGTGCCCTGGGTCACATAATCGAGATCGCATTCGTCATCGCGCTCCTGTGAATGGATGGTCGGCGGAATAAATCCGTGCGTCAAAGCCAGAAGACAGACAATGCCTTCGAGCGCGCCTGCCGCGCCCAGGGTGTGGGCGTGCATGGATTTTGTTGAACTGACGGGTATGGAATAGGCCCGCTTTCCGAAGAGCGCCTTGATGGCTCTGGTTTCCGTTACGTCATTGACCGGCGTGGCGGTTCCATGCGCGTTGATGTAATCAATATCTTCCGTGGAAAGACCGCTGTCTTTGAGCGCCGCCTGCATGGACCGCACGGCGCCGGAGGCTTTTTCATCGGGCGCGGTCATGTGAAATGCATCACAGGTCACACCGTAACCCAGGATTTCGCCGTAAATTTTCGCGCCCCGCTCAAGCGCCGCCTCCAAAGGCTCCATGACGACGATGGCCGCCGCCTCGCCCAGCGAAAGCCCGGCGCGGTTTTTGTCAAACGGCCGGCAGACGTCCTCCTCCACGGATTTAAGCGCGTTAAACGCGGCATAGGTAATCCGGCACATCGGTTCCACACCGCCTGCGATCATCATTTTCGCCTGTCCGCTCAAAATCATGTCCCTGGCATACCCCAGCGCGGTGGCGCCGGCCGAACAGGCGGTCATAAACGTGGTTTTAGGACCGAAAAGACCCAGATTCGAAGCGATCCGGTCGGCGGACGACGCGCAATAGATACTCGACAGTTGAGAAAACCTCGCCCGGTCGAAACCTCTGCTCATCAGCTCCGTATAAAAGCTTTCCGCCTCCAGAAGGCCGCCGGAGCCGCCGCCGATGGCAACACCCGTTTCGTCACCGAGATTTTCCGTCAGAGGATAGAGCCCTGCGTCGGTAAGCGCTTCGAGGGTGGCCGCAAAGGAAAGCTGATCGGCCCGCGACATTCTTTTTATTGAATATTCTTCCGGAATCGACTGACGGGCGACAAAGTTCCTGATCTGACCGCCTTTATGTGTGCGGAATTCGGACGTATCAAACAAATCAATCGGCTCAATGCCGCAGACACCGGCACGCAGAGCGTCGGCAAATTGCACGGCATCCGCGCCAATCGCGTTTTTTGTTCCCAGGCCTGTAATAACAATTCGTTTCTGCTTTTGCATACTTTCCGTTTCCGGCACGACGTTGCCGCTTTTTAAAAACTTTTAAAACTTAAAATGGAGAGGCCGAAAAGTCAAATCATTATTCAAGGGTAGGGTTTCTTGTCGCACCCGCATACGCACGACGAAACCCCGCCCGCCGAACGCAGCCGGCAGACAATAACTGGTTGACTTAACCGGTTATTCTCCTTATACTGCCTGAAAGTGAAGACCGGACCGTTCGATTTCACAGGCACTTGAAGGAAGGCGCCGACATGATGTCCTACAAAAGACAGTTCGTTTTCCTGAGTATCTGCCTGATGGTCTGCGGGGCTTTCATTTTCTCCATCTACACAGAAATCAAAAAGCATGCCGTACAGGAATTGAACAACCGACAGACCGTTTACGCGCGCCTGGCCGCCAAAGGCATTGAAAACGATTTTGATCACAAGCTCAACACATTGAGTTACCTGGCCGCAGACGAACACATCATCCGTTTGGACCGGAATGGAAAAAACCTTCTTACCTCTTTTCAGACAATCACGGGAAACCACGTCCGGGGCGTGTCGCGCGTGGACGCACGGGGAAAGATTATCTTTTCCTGGCCGGATGTTCCGGGCACGGTCGGCTCGGACATCTCCGCCCAACCCCATATGCAGAAAGTCCTCCAGACCCGCCGGCCGGTGATCAGCGACATTTTCAAGGCCGTCCAGAGTTATGACGCGATCGCCATTCACGTACCGGTTTACCGGGGAGAAACCTTCGATGGAACGGTCGGTTTTCTTGTTTCTTTTGACGATCTGGCGAAAACCTATCTGGCCGACCTTCATACTGACAAGTATCGCTATGCCCAGCTCATCAGCGAGCAGGGAACCATCATCTACTGCTCTGTCACCGGTCATCAGGGGCGCTCCGCGTTTGAAGCCCATCGGAACGCTCCTGAATACCTCGCCATGCTCGGGGAAATGATCCAGGGGAAAGACGGTATCGCCACCTATAGGGATTTTACCGCAGCCGGACATCAAGACGGCTCGAGAAGACATGCCGTTTATCTGCCCGTGCGTGTCGGCGACACCCATTGGTCGATCCTGGTATCCACATCCGAAGATTTCCTGTTTGCCATACTCAAAGGCAGCAGGAATCACATTCTTTTGCTGAGCATGATCCTGCTTTTGGTTTTTGCCGCCATTGGCTATGGCTTGATGCGGTATCGCAGTGAAAGTCTCACGGCTCAAAAAAGGCGCCAGATCGAAGAAGACCTGGTCGCTTCGGCGCGCGAAATCCATGACCTGTATCATAACGCCCCCTGCGGGTATCACTCGCTGGATGCCGACGGAAACATCGTACGCATAAACGATACGGAGCTTTCCTGGCTGGGTTATACCCGTGAAGAACTGATCGGCCAGCCCTACACGCGGATTTTGGCGGAATCCAGCCGTGAAACCTTTTTGAGTGCTTTTGCCCGCTTAAAGGAGCAGGGCATCGTGCGCAACGTGGAATACACCATGCTGAGCAATGACGCCTCAAATATTCCCGTCCTGGTCACGGCTTCGGCGGTGACAGACGATCAGGGCCGCTTCGTCATGACCCGCTCCATGGTCATGGACATCACCTCGCGCCGTAAGGATGGAGAGCGCCTGCGCGAAAGCGAGGTGCTCTACCGGACCGCCCTGGAAAACACCAGCGACGGAATCATTATTACCGACATCGAAACAGGCCAGTATTTGTACGTCAACTCGCGGCTGATGAATACCATCGGCAGGCCTGATGAAAACGTCATCGGCAAAAAGGCGGATATTTACCTTCACCCGGATGACATCGGCCTGGGCAAAAAATATCTCAAGGCCAGGAAAAAGGGAAATCCGAATGCCGCCTCTTACGAAGCACGCGCCATCAAGCCGGACAGCTCCGTGGTCCACTTAAGCGTGAACGCAACGGAGATCATTTTCCAGGGGAAACCCGCAGTGATCAGTTTTTTGACCGACATTACCGAACAAAAGCGTGCGGAAAACGCCCTGCGGGAGAGCGAAGAGCGCTACCGGTCCATTATCGAAAACATTGATGACGATTATTTCGAGTCGGATCTGAAAGGCAATATTACGTTTCTCAATAAACCTTTCAGCTGGACAGGCCACAAACGTGAGGATATTATCGGCACGAATCACAGCCAGTATACGACCCCGGAAGTGGCCGGAAGGATAAATGCGGCGTTCAACGAAGTCTACCGATCCGGAAAACCCGCGCGGGTTTTGGACTGCGAAATGTTCCGTCGCGACAACAGCATCGGTCACATGGAAATGTCCGCCTCCCTCATCCGCGATGCGCAGGGAAACCCGACCGGTTTCCGCGGGATTTCCCGCGATGTGTCCGATCGTTTCCGGATGGAAGAGGAACACAAAAAGCTGACCGGACAGCTCTATCAGGCCCAGAAGATGGAAGCCATCGGAACGCTGGCCGGCGGCATCGCGCACGACTTCAATAATTTGCTGATGGGCATCCAGGGCTACACGTCGCTGATGCTGCTGGAGGTGGACGCAACACACCCGTATTACGGTCAGCTGACGGCGATCCAGACGCTGGTCCAAAGCGGCGCGAATGTCACCAAACAATTACTGGGGTTTGCCCGCGCCGGCCGTTATGAAGTCGTACCGGTCAATCTCAACGATTTAGTCGGCAAGGCTGTCGGCCTTTTCGGCAGGACCCGAAAGGAAATCCTCATTTTCGAAAAGTACGCGGAAAATATCTGGATCGTGGAGGCGGACCGCGGCCAGCTCGAGCAGGTCATGCTGAACCTGTTTGTCAATGCCTGGCAGGCCATGCCCGGTGGCGGCTCCCTTTATCTGGAAACGGAAAATGTGGTTTTTGATATTGCCCTTGCGAAAACCTACGATTTAATGCCCGGCCGTTACGTTAAAATATCCGTAACCGACACCGGCGTCGGCATGGACGCAAACATCAAACAGAGGATATTTGATCCTTTTTTCACCACCAAGGAAATGGGCCGCGGGACCGGGCTGGGGCTGGCTTCCGCCTACGGAATTATCAAGGGTCACGGCGGCACCATCAACGTCTATAGCGAAAAGGGCCAGGGAACAACCTTCAACCTCTACCTGCCTGCCACCTCTAATACCGTCGTCTGCGAAGAGCCTTCAGAGCGGGTGTTGACAGGCGGCCGGGAGACCATCCTGCTTGTGGATGACGAAACGGTCATTACCGAAGTGACCGGCCGACTGCTCGAAGAACTGGGTTATACCGTCCTCACCGCCACAAGCGGCGACGAAGCGGTGGCCGTTTACACCCGAAAGCATGCGGATATCGATCTGGTTATTGTGGATATGATCATGCCGGGCATGAGTGGCTCCGACACGTTTGACGCGCTTAAAGCGGTCAATCCATCCGTCCGGGTGATTCTGTCGAGTGGTTACAGCCTCAACGGCAAAGCCCAGGCCATCATGGAAAAGGGTGCCCGTACTTTCCTGCAGAAACCCTACCGCCTGGACGACCTGTCACAAAAAATTCGCGAAGCCCTGTCTGACTGAACGAAGGGAGTCGGAACAGAAATTTCAGGTTTACACGATCATGGGGATGGATTCCCCGGTTTTAGTCTATGTCCTCTTTTAACGCTTTTGTTTTCTGCCCGCGGTGGCAATGTCTTTCTGCCTTTGTTTTTTCACCGGATCTTTTTCGACAAATATCTTTTTGCCGCCTGACGGGTCAGTTCCCGTCCAGTACATGAGCGCGGATTGGGTGGAGGGAAGCGGTGTGAAGATCTGCACCTGCTGCGGGGTGGTATGCAGTTCGCGCGTCGCAAAGATTTTCAATGCCTGCATGTCCTCTTGTGTGCATCCCGGATGCGCGGCGATGAAATAATAGGTCAGGAACTGTTTTTTCCCTTCCTGATCATTGATATGATCAAAAAGGCTCTTAAAATCGATCAGCGTTTTTGCCTGCGGCTTGCCCATCCGTTTCAATACACCGGGAGATGCGTGCTCGGGCGCAATCTTTAACTGGCCGGAGATGCCGTGTTTGATCAGCTCCCGCAGATAGGCCGCGCCGTGTTTTTGATCGGCCAAAACCAGATCGTGACGAATGCCGGAGGCGACAAACACCTTCTTCACGCCCGATATGTCCCGCAGCATTTTATGCAGGCGAATCTGCCTCGTGTGATCCACTCTCAATGACGGACAGACCTGCGGATACAGGCAGCCTCTGTCGGTGCAGGCACCGTGAGTCTTCTTGCGCGCGCAGTCGATGCCATACATGTTGGCGGTTGCGCCGCCGACATCCACGAGGTAGCCTTTGAACTCAGGAAGCTTTGCTATCCTTCCGGCTTCGGCCAGAATGGATGCCTCGCTGCGGCTGATAATCGTACGTCCTTCATGCAATGCAATGGAACAAAAAAGGCATTCACCGAAACAGCCGCGATGCGTGGTGAGCGAAAATGAAATCGTATCCATCGCGCGAACGCAGCCCTGCACGGCGTAATAAGGATGAACGCGACGTAAAAAGGGAAGCGCATAAATCGCGTCGAGTCCTGCGACGGTCAGATGCGGTGACGGCGGATGATGAACCAGGCAGCGGTTGCCATGCATCTGGTATAGACCTCTTGCCGTTACCGGATCGTTTTCGGCGTGAAAAATCTCAAACATCTCGGCAAACGCTTTTTTGTCGGCGGCGACCTTTTCAAACGCAGGCAGCTTCAAATAGCCTTCCGGCGGTTCACTCTCGATCGTGCAGGTACCTCGAATATTCCGGATATCTTTGCCTGCTGAAAGCCTGGATGCGATTTCGATGATCGCCGTTTCCGCCATGCCATAGGCCAGAATATCGGCGCGCGCGTCAAAAAGGATCGAACGGCGAACTGTGTCCGACCAGAAATCGTAATGCGCAACACGTCGCATGCCGGCTTCCACACCGCCTAAAACCAGCGGTCTGGTGTTTTTAAAGTACTGTCGGATGAGGTTCGCGTAGGCGATGACGGCCCGGTCGGGACGGCGGTTGTTTTTCCCGCCGGGTGTCAGATCATCTTCGCGCCGCTTTTTTTTCGTTGCCGTATAATTGGCCACCATGGAATCCATGCATCCACCGGTTATGCCCCAGAAAAGGCCCGGTTCGCCCAGGCGGCGGATATCCTGACCGCTTTTCATATCCGGCTGGGCGATGATGCCCACGCGGTAGCCCGCATCTGCCAGAACGCGGCCGATCACGGCCACGCCGATGTGCGGACTGTCGATATAGGCGTCGCCCGTCACCAAAATGATGTCAGGCTTTGTCCATCCCCGTTTTTTGAATTCTTCGTTGGTGGTCGGCAAAAACATGTCAGAGGATTCCGATCATCCTCAGGCCCAGCACAAGGGCAGTGAGAATCCCGATGATCGACACTCTTCCCGCCCAGCGGTGCGCGGTGCGCACAGCCGATTTATTGGCTGCCTTGAAGGAGTAAAATCCCAGAAATGCCGTAAGAGAAACAAGCACAAGGACGGCAAGGCCGATGCGCTGATGAAGCCCGGCGAAGTGATCTCCACTGCCGCTTGCCACGCCGGCAACCGCCATGATCGCGCCTGCCGATAAAAGGCAAACGCCCGTCAGGTTTATCGTCTTGTGCATGTTCAGCCAGTTTTTGTTTTTGCGCAAAAACATGGCGACGCTGACTCCCGCGATCAGGCAGATCGCTGCCGCGCTCATGAACGATAAATGAAAAACGATCAACATACCCCTTCCCTCCTCATGGATGAATGATGATGTGCCTGAGGCACTAAAACGAAAGTTCCATGCCCTGATGGACAGCGAAGCATTCCAGCCCGGACGCCTGCTCGCGGATCAGGCGCCGGCAGGTGGCGACCATGTCATCGATTTCATCATCTTTGCGATCCTGATTATGGTGAAACAATCCCAGTTGCCTGACGCCCGCGGCCAGCGCCAGTTGCACGGCCTGTTCGATGGTGGAGTGCCCCCAGCCCCGCCTCTTCGGATATTCGTCATTGCGGTATTCCGCGTCGTGAATCAGCAGGTCCGCGCCCTGGCAAAACGTTCGATAATCTTCATAGGCCAGGCCGCCTTCATGAACAAACGCCAGTTCATTATCGGTGAGAAAAACGATGCTTTTTGCATTTTCCGACAATTTGTAGCCCGTTCCCTGATTGGGGTGGGAAAGCGCTATCGGGGTGACTGCCAGCCCGCCCAGCTGATAGAAACCTCCGCAGGGATCCGTGTAGGCGACATGTGCGTGAACGTCGTCATAGTTTATCGGAAAATAGGGGGCGGACATGACGCGCGTGAGCATGTCCTTGATGGAATCCTGCGCAAATGCGCATCCCCAGACAGTGATGGACGTGTCTTTGCGGTAAAGCGGTTTGAAAAAAGGAAATCCCATGATGTGATCCCAGTGCGCGTGCGTCAGGATCAACGTAAAATCCCGGTGGCCCTCGGCAAGCAGGGCATTGCCCGCTTCCCGCATTCCCGATCCCGCATCGATAAGCAGGATATCTCCCCGGCTGTTGCGAATCTCCAGGCAGGTCGTGTTGCCGCCGTAGCGAAAATAATCTTTCCCCGAAACAGGTATGGACCCCCTGGCCCCGAAGCAGCGTATAATCATATTCCTCCTAGTGATCCATTATCATACCGGAAAAATTTTTTTTATCAAGCCGGATATGATTTGATTTGGAGTGGCATGGAGAAATAAAGTTTTTGGGCTTGCCATTGGATGAAAAACAGTTATTTTAGATGAATACTGTTCTATCTAAGGAGGATTCTAATGAAAAGCATCCAAGTAAAGGGAATGAGTTGCCAGCATTGCGTGATGGCGGTCACCAAAGCGCTCGGCGCGGTGGACGGCATTGAAAACGTTTCCGTCGACCTGGCCTCGGGGACGGCCACCTTTGACGAAGTAAAGCCCGTGGACGCCTCCGTTGTCGCCGCGGCAGTGAAGAAGGCGGGATACGAGATTGGCTGACAAGGTCCGGTTCAACATTCAGGGCATGACCTGTGCCACCTGCGTGAAGCGTCTGGAAGAAGGCTTGCATGAGATGCCGGGGGTGATTTCAGCCACGGTCAATTTTGCCACCGAGAAAACCCTCATCGAGTATGATGCAAGCCTCACTTCTACGGGTACCCTTCAGGCGGCCGTGCGGGATATCGGGTATGAGGCTTTTGTCGACGATTCCGATGCGCGGCAAAGCAAGGTGACGATCACGGTTGGAGGCATGACCTGCGCGGCCTGTGTGCGCCGTGTGGAAAATGCCCTAAGCGAGGTTGAGGGTGTGACTGAGGTCAGCGTCAACCTTGCCACAGGAAGGGCGACCGTAACCCATGACGCGCGTTGGGCCGGGCTCGACAAACTGGCGACAGCGGTGACCGATGCGGGTTATGAATTTTTAGGTGAGTTGACCGATTCTGCCGCCGACCCGCTGGAAGCGGCGCGTGCCGCAGAATTGCGTGAAATGAAAATCAAGCTGGTTTCCGGCGCAGCTCTGAGTGTGATTATCTTTTTCGGTTCGATGCAGCATTGGTTTTCGTTCCTGCATTTTATCCCCCGCCAGGCGATGATGGTTGCAATGTTCGTGCTGACCGCGCCTGCCGTGTTCTGGGTGGGCAGCCGTTTTTTTGTCGGTGCATACAAGGCCGCCATGCAGAAAACATCGGACATGAACACGCTGGTGTCGGTCGGCGCTTTTAGTGCCTATGCCTATTCTGCGGCCGCGACATTTTTTCCGGCGCTATTCGTCGGCGCGGGACTGACACCTCATGTTTACTACGACGGTGCGGCCATTATCGTCTTGCTGATTCTCCTGGGCCGGTTTCTGGAGGCGCGGGCAAAGGGAAAAACCTCTGCCGCGATCAAAAAACTGATCGGCCTGAAGCCCAAAACCGCCCGTCTGGTTCGCGACGCAGTGGAGGTTGACGTTCTCGTAGGAGTGCTGCAGGCAGGCGATATTGTCCGGGTCAGGCCCGGTGAAAAAATTCCGGTGGATGGCGTGATTGAAACAGGACAATCCACCCTCGATGAATCCATGCTCACCGGCGAGAGCCTCCCGGTGGCCAAAGAACCGGGTCAGAAGGTATTTGCCGCCACGATCAATAAAACCGGCAGCTTTACACTTCGCGCCACGGGCGTGGGTTCTGAAACGATGCTGGCGCATATCATCCGCATGGTGGAAGAGGCGCAAGGCTCCAAAGCGCCCATTCAGCGCCTGGCCGACAAGGTGGCCTCCGTTTTCGTGCCGATCGTCTTTGTCATCGCATTTCTCACATTCGGTATATGGTATTTTCTGCCGTCGGATGCCACGTTCAGCCGTGCCCTGCTGAATTTTGTCTCGGTGCTGGTCATCGCCTGTCCCTGCGCGCTGGGGCTGGCCACCCCCACGGCCATCATGGTCGGCACAGGCCTGGGTGCGCAAAGCGGCATCCTGATCAAGGGCGGTGAAGCGCTGGAGAAGATCCATAAGCTCTCCATGATTGTGTTTGACAAAACCGGCACGCTGACGCGCGGCGAACCGGAAGTCACGAATGTGATCTGCGCCGCCGGATATGATGAACACCAGGTGCTGGCGGTGGCTGCCGGTCTGGAGAAAACGTCGGAGCATCCGCTGGCCAAAGCCATATTGCAGCGGGCGCAAATGAATGCCGCCGAAATCCCCCAGTCCGAAAAATTCGAGTCGCTCTCAGGTCTGGGCGCGAAGGCATTGCTGGGTGGTGTATGGTGCCTCATCGGCAATCACGCGCTGATGGCCGCGGAAGGAATCGAAACATCCGTGCTCGAAGGCGATGCTCAAGAAATTGCGAGTCAGGGAAAAACGGTGGTCTATGTAGCTCAGAATGGATCGGTCATCGGCCTGATTGCGCTTGCTGATGTTGCCAAGCCATCCGCCGCCGGAGCGGTTTTGCAGTTGAAGCGAAGCGGGCTGAAAATCGCCATGATCACCGGCGACAATGAAGCGACGGCCCGGGCGATGGCGCATGAGCTGAACATTGACCGGGTGCTCGCCGAAGTCATGCCCGCCGGTAAAGCCGACGAGATAAAAAAACTCCAGGCCGAAGGACAGGTGGTCGGCATGGTCGGTGACGGCATCAATGACGCGCCGGCCCTGGCCGCGGCCGATGTGGGCATCGCTGTGGGTGCAGGCACGGATGTGGCGATTGAAGCCGCCGACATTACGCTGATTCGTGATGATCTGTCAGCCGTTTTGCAGGCAATCCATCTGTCGCGCGCAAC
The DNA here is from genome assembly GCA_002347685.1 of Syntrophaceae bacterium UBA2280. Taxonomy (GTDB): domain Bacteria; phylum Desulfobacterota; class Syntrophia; order Syntrophales; family Smithellaceae; genus UBA8904. The sequence continues at coordinate 49,529 of DDWS01000068.1, read as the reverse complement.
GATACGTGTCATCAGGCAGAATCTGTTCTGGGCTTTTATCTACAACATCATCGGCATCCCCATCGCCGCAGGCGTTTTGTATCCCGCCTTCGGCATTTTGCTCAATCCCGAATACGCGGCGGCGGCGATGGCGCTCAGCTCCGTTTCGGTCGTGAGTAATTCACTCAGGCTCAAAAGGATTTGGAGAAAAAGGATAAAGGATAAAGGTATGCCCCGTGGCTTGTGAAGTGTACAGGCAAAAATGGCTTTATGTTTTCAGCCTGTGCAGTCGGCCGATGTGCTCCATGAATAAAAGCTCACCTTTTCATCGCCTTCAGAGTGTGGTAGGAAAACCCTGAATATTTTAGGAACGGAATTTCTATGGAATCCATCAACAGACGTCCCTGGGGATATTATCAGGTTTTGTCCGACAGACCGGATCACAAGGTGAAGCGGATTGTGGTTGAGCCGGGCGAATCATTGAGCCTTCAGCGTCACAGGCAGCGCTCCGAGCACTGGTACACCGTCAAAGGCGAAGGCGTCGCGATCGTCGACGGCCGAAACCATCCGTTGCGCCCCGGCACGGCGGTGGATATCCCGCAAGAATCGTCGCACCGACTGGAAAATCACGCCATGACCGATCTGGTCATCATCGAAGTCCAGACAGGCACCTATTTCGGCGAAGATGATATTGAGAGGCTCGAAGACAAGTACGGCAGGGTATAGCAGACCGAGATTAGCCTCTCCCTTTTCCCCTCTCGCTTTTCCCGTCCCGGTATGCTAAATCACCGATCCATAAGAACTATGGATATTCAATACTCTGTCAAACGCAGCCGAAAAAGAAAAAAGACGATTTGCCTGCAGATCTGCGGCGCCTCGGAGGTAAAGGTTTACGCACCCTCCTTGATGCCCGAGGCGGAAATCCTCAAATTCATCGAAGAAAAACAAACATGGATTTTTAAATCAATCCAAAGACACAACACCAGCCCGGCTCAAAAAAAGCAAAAAGAATACGCCACCGGAGAGATCTTCTACTATCTAGGAGAGGCGTATCCGCTGGAGGCCTTTTTCGAACCGATGGAAAATCATGGAGTGATCTTCTGGAAGGACCGGTTTTTTCTCAACTGCCCGGCAAACGAGGACATGCAGAAGCATTATTTTGAGCTCTGGTACAAGGAAAAAGCCCGTCAGCACATTCCCGGACGGGTGGCGCATTTCAGCAGGACACTCGGTCTGCATCCGCACGACATCCGGATCACGTCCGCCCGCAGTCGCTGGGGATCGTGTTCGGCCCAAAACGTCCTGGCTTTCAGCTTCCGCCTGGTCATGGCGCCACCCAAAGCCATCGATTACGTGATTGTCCATGAACTGATGCATATCCGCCAAAAAAATCATTCTTCAAAATTCTGGCATTTGGTGGTAGAAGCCATGCCGCAGTACGCAACGCACCGGCGCTGGCTTCGCGATCATCAGCAGCTGTTCGACCTTTAATTCAGCAAGAAGGGGCCCATAACCATTTATTCCATGAAGATTAAAGAAACCATTGATCTGGCACACCGGCAGTTTCTAGCCGATCATTTTCATCAGCTGCACTTGAATATATCGGACTATACTTTTGCCAATGTCTATCTGTTCCGCAATGAAAGCTGTTATGAAATCCTGAAAAAAGACTGCGGGGTGTTCATATCCGCCAACAACCGGCAGGGACAAAACTACATCATGCCGCTTGCCGACCTGCGCGTCTGCTGCCTGGATATGCTCAAAGACCTGCTCACCCCCGACAACTTCTTCTTTCCCATCCCCGAAGAATGGTTGTCCTATTTTCCGGAAAAGGAATTCTCAGTGACGCATGACGACAGTGAATCGGACTATATTTACCTGACCGGGGATATGGCCGCCTTTGCGGGAAAAACCTATCACCGCCACCGCAATCACCTCAATCAGTTCTTCGGCTTGTACCAGCCGGTGGACCAGCCCATCGATGATACCAATCTCGACGACGCGATAGTCGTTTTGCGCCAGTGGCAAAAAGAATCCGGCCTTGCCGAAAACAAAACCGACTTCGCTTTATGCGAAGAGGCTTTGCGGAAATTTCAGGATCTTGTATTGTGGGGCACATTATATTACATTGAAAGCGAACCGGCAGGGTTCATTATCGGCGAAGCGCTCAATTCGGAGATGTTCTGCCTGCACTTTGCCAAAGGCTCAAAAAAGTATCACGGCATCTATGAGTTCATGTTCAACGATACGGCATTAAAATTACTGGATCAATACCCGTATCTGAATCTGGAGGAAGACATGGGCAACGGCAATCTGCGGCGGACGAAAAAATCTTATGGTCCGGAACGGATCTTGAAAAAATATCGCGTCAGCCGGCGCGGACCGGCAAGGTAAAGACGATTCATGAAAAAATCAATGATACTGACCGATTTACGTGAAGGCGACCAGGGCGTTATTTCGTCCATTGACGGCGGTTCCCCGCTCACCAGCCGTTTTGCGGGGATGGGGATTGTGACCGGCGCCAGATTCCGCATTGCGCAGACCAAAGGCGGCCTGATCGTCATCCAGGTGGCGGACACCCGCATCGCGCTGGGGCGGGGAGAAGCCGAAAAGATCTCGGTTAATAAAATCGACCCGGCGGAAGCCGTCTGTGAACCCGCCATTGAGAAGGAAATCACCGTCGCCCTGATCGGACAGCCGAACGTCGGCAAATCGACCATTTTCAATATTCTGACGGGGCTTTCGCAGCATGTCGGCAACTGGCCGGGCAAAACGGTGGAAAAAAAGGAGGGTGAACACCGCGCGGCCAATGTTCTGATCAGGATTGTTGATCTGCCGGGCACTTACAGCCTGACCGCGTTTTCCGAAGAGGAACGGGTCGCCCGCGATTTCATCATCCGGGAAAAACCTGATCTGGTTGTCCTGGTGCTCAATGCCGCGGCACTGGAAAGAAGCCTTTACCTGTTGTCCGAAGTGCTGCTGCTCAACCGCCCGGTCATCGCCGCCATCAACATGCTGGATGTCGCCTCCGATCAGGGCATCCAGATCAACACCAAAACCCTGCAGGATGAACTGGGTATTCCCGTCATCCCCATGGTTGCCAGAAGAAACAGCGGCATCAAGGATCTGGTGGATCAGATGCATGCGTTTGCGACAGGCGGTGTGAAAATCCGGCCTAATCAGCCGGAAGTCTCCGCCGATCACCTCCAGATTTATCAGCAGATTTTGCAGACTGTCCGTCCGCTGGTTCCAAATCCTTACACGGCCGAATGGGCCGCCGTTAAAATGATGGAGGGTGATCCGGAAGCATTCGCCCTGGTTGAAAAACACGCGGAGCCGGCGGCATGGACCTCGACACAGGAACTCTTGAGCAAACATGAAGACGCGCTGCACGCTGTGGTCAACGGCCGCTACGACTGGATTGAAAGAATCACACGTGCGTCGATGTCGCGCTTCAGGATGGGACAGGTCGTCCTGACCGACCGCATCGATCATGTACTGACGCGCCCGGTTTTCGGCATCCCCATTTTGCTGGCCGTCATGGCCGTTGTTTTCTTTCTCACCTACAGCGTGGGTATCCCAATGCAGGGCTGGATGAACGACGGCATTCAATTCCTGGTCAGGATCATTGAACCTTCCATGATCAACTGGCCTGTCTGGCTGCACGGGCTCTTGTTAAACGGGATGATCGGCGGCGTCGGCGCCGTTATCACCTTCCTGCCCATCTTGCTCATTTTCTTCGCGATCATGGCGTTTCTGGAAGACGTAGGCTACATGGCACGCGCAGCGTTCGTTATGGACCGCATCATGCACCTGGTCGGCCTGCACGGAAAAAGTTTTATACCCATGTGCCTTGGATTCGGCTGCAACGTTCCCGCGATTCTCGGGGCGCGGATCATCGAAACCCGCAAGGCCCGGATGATCACGCTGCTTTTGATTCCTTTTGTTCCCTGCACCGCAAGGCTTGCCGTCCTGACACTGATTTCGGCTGCGATCTTCGGGGCAAACGCCCCGTATGTCGCCTGGTCGATTCTGACGCTCAACATCGCCGTACTGGGCATCGCCGGCATCTTTGTCAACAAGACCCTCTGGAAACAAGACGCGCCTTTTATCATGGAGCTTCCGATATATCACCGGCCCGACGCCCGAACCATTTTCATGGTCATCCGCTCCCGGCTGCTGGCTTTTGTCCGCAAGGCGGGCACGGTGATTCTGGCCATGTCCGTGATCATCTGGATCATCTCGTATTTTCCGACAGGCACAGTCGAAGAAAGCTGGCTGGCGTCCCTGGGCCGGCTGATCGAACCCGTGGGGGGACCGCTGGGACTGGACTGGAAAATGATCACCGCGCTTCTGACGGGATTGGTCGCCAAGGAAACCGTAGTTGCCACCCTGGGCATTCTGTATTCCGTGGGCGAAGAAGGACTCGTGACCGTTTTGCCGACGATCATGAGTCATGCCTCCGCCGCGGCATTTCTGGTCGTCATGATGCTTTTCATTCCCTGCGTCGCGACCATCGCCGTCTTGCGCCAGGAAATGAACAGCAACAAATGGTTCTATTCCACCATCATCATGACCCTGATCGTTTCCTACCTGGGGGGCATCGCGGCATATCAACTGGTCGGGCTTTTAGGAATATAGGCTATCGGTTCAAGGTTCAAGGATTTTCCCTGGAGTATTTCATTTTTTATCCTTGTACCTTTTACCTTGATCCATGAGCCTTTTTACAGCTTCTCGAGCTCCATAATCTTCGCCCGCAAAGTATCCGGAACCGGCACTTTCTTGTTGTTTATGTAGTCGTAAGTGACCACAACACCTTCGCCGTCGGCCGCGATTCTTTTGTGCTTTGTGCTGAACACTTCATAGCCCATTACAAACCGGTCTTCTTCGAGGCTGAGGATTTTCGCCCCGACGATGACCGTATCCGGGTATTGGAGGGGCATTTTAAAGCGGCATTCGGTGGAAGCCAGAATGGGCCCGATGCCTGATTCGCGCTGATCGCCCATCATGTCCAGGCGGTTGAAGTACTCAATTCTCACGGTTTCAAAGTAGCGAAAATAGATAATATTGTTGACATGCCCCATGGCATCCATCTCGCCCCACGCTACGGGAACGGTCATCGTCACCGTGCAAGCGGATAAGACCTCTTCTTCCATCACCGTTCACCTCTCATGATTGTTTTCTTCTTCTGTCATTGAGTTCCTCATTTTTTTATGGACTTTATCTCCACAGGCACTTAATATAAAGGGTAACTCGAAAAGGTCAACAGGCTTACATGAAAAATCTTCTTAAATGGACAGGCGGCATTTTGGTTTTAGTCGTTCTTCTGGCGGTGATCGCTTACACCTGTCGCGAAACTCTGTTGACCAAGGCCGGTCATTTTATGGCCCCCACGGGAGATTATTCGGCGGATGTGGTCATTCTGGAAGGCGCGGACTATATCCGCACCGGTTTTATTCAAACCGGAATGGATCTGCTCAAATCCGGCAAAGTAAAAACAATCGTTATCGTCGTCCACAGGATCGCACCGGCGCACCGTCCTTTCGGTATTCACGGCGACTATCCGGATGCCATCCGCCACAAATTATTGGAGAACGGCTTGAAGGAAGATCATTTTAAAATTATTGTCGTGCCGATACGCCATCCCGTCACGCTAAAAGAGGCGCAATTTGTGTTGGACGACCTCGCTGGCGACAGGATCACCAGCGCCATTCTGGTTGCGCCATCTTTTCACACGCGAAGAAGCTATCTGGCCTATCAGCATGTTGGCCGGACCATGCAAATCCAAATCTATCCGCAGGCCTCTTTCACGGAAACCAGGCAGGAGGGCTGGTGGACCGATCAGAGCGCCTGGCGCGATTTCGCCGCGGAATCCATCAAGCTCGCCTATTACCTGGTTGCGGGCCATATTCCGCTTAAATTTTCTTACTGAACAGCAAAGGACATTCTTGCATGAAAATCATTTATGCAGCCGACATCCACGGTGCGTTTGACCGCGTAAAACTTCTTCTGTCCGAAACGGTGGCCGATGTTTACATCATCGCCGGCGATCTCATCGATATCCCTTTTTACAATATGAACACCGCTATCAACTATCATGAGCTCCAGTCTTTTTTTCATGGTCTACGCATTCGGATGAGCAGGGAATCCATGACCATTGAGGATTTCGTAGATGAGATGCTCGACATGCCCGGCCTTTCTGCTGAAGTGGAAGAAGACGGCACGAAGTACCAGCAATACACCATCCGCGCCCGCCGGGTCCTTCAGCAAAAATACAAGGTGCTGGAAAATATTTTTTCGACGAAACAACAATCCCGGATTTTCGCCCTGCCCGGCAATTATGACATGGATTTGAAATACACAGCGTTGCATGAACGCGACCTTCATCTGCACTGGCATAGTATCCGGGAACTCAGAATCGCCGGTTACGGCGGCGCCGACATCTGGACACCGGGCATACCGGAGCGTTATGTCGTCCGCTACCAGGGAAACCGGCCCTATGCCGGTGGTGAAAACGAAATGTACAATTTTTTCAAAGCCGTGAAACCCGACATCATCGTCACTCACCAACCGGCCCATGGTGTTCACGACCGTGTCACTCAATTCGGAACGTCGGGATCACCGGCGCTCAGGCACTATTGCGACAACAACCCGGTGTTGATGTGCCTGACCGGTCATATTCATATGGATTGGGGATTTCAGATCAGTGAAAACACCGTCTATCTGAATCCGTCTAATTTCGGCGAAGTCACGACACTGACCGGCGGTGTTGCCGAAGGCGGTTTCTTCTACAGCCTGGAAATGGATGATGGTCAGGTAAAAAAAATCATCTTCAAAAAACTCGTAGAAGACCGCGTCTACGACATCGCCGATTATTATCCGCTAAACGGTGTATGGCAGGAAGAGCTGGTCGATGCAGAAAGGTATGCGGCACTGAAACAGGGCCACAATTTTGACACGCAGGAAACCAAGGCTTCACACATCCCGGAAGTTCAGCTCTATAACGAAATTAAGCAGTTTTACCGCGCCTTCCAGACGGAAGCGACGGACGAACGTCTGGCCAAGCTCGAACAAATTGCCGGCATGATTGACGAAAAAGTGCAAGGCGACATTGCCATGGATGTCATGGGTTCCACCAACATGGGGCTTTGTGAAAACACATCTGATATTGATTTTGTGGTTTATATCCGGTGCAATTCCGATTCAGCACAGGACATGAATTCCTGTCCGCAATTGAAGGAAGCCGAACAGATCATTGAAAGCACCCTGAAACCCCAATACGCTTTTCAGATCATGGACACCATTGATTTGAACATTGTCGAAAAAGCCATACGCGAGAGGGACTATGAAAGCGAAATGGCCATGCGATTTGTCGCCTATCGCGCCATCTGCCGACCCATCAACTACAGACTGATCGCGCCGGTGGAAGATCTGCTGAATCAGAACATGGATTACCGCAAAGAACTGGAAGGCAGCATTCGGTCCTACTTCCGCATCTTCATCAACACGTCGCAACACACCCGGTCGTTTAAGAAGTATGAAAGCCGGATCCGGGAAATCGGCATAAAGCTTCCTGAATCCATCCGAATGAAAATCAAAGCGTATTTCCAGCAGGATGCAGATGAGTGTGTCACTGAGATAAACGAAAATTAAGCGACATTCATGCCCATCAGTTTGACGGAATCATTGAAGAGAACATAGACGCTTTTATCCGTAACGACCCGCTCTACGAAACCGACACCAAACACCGGATGATTGATCACATCACGCACCTGGTAGGAAGCTTTGATGGAATAGCTTTTGATGTCCGCACCGGCCTGCATGTTTCTGCTTCTGAGATCCCACTGAATCGGCGCGTCACTGACCGGCGCCTTCACCGTTGTCGTTTTTTTCGCGGGAGACTTGCGGGTGGATCCGACAAGTGCCGTGGATACCTTCGGCAATGGCGCCGCCGGACGGTATTTATGCTCGGCGCCGCAGGTGTTGCATTTCACGCGGTCAACCGCACCCTTCACCTTGAACAAAATGGTATGTGCCAGAACCAATTTACATTTCAGACAATACGCATCTATATTACCACCGACTAAAGACATTCAATTCTCCTTAGGATTCATTACCAGATCAACTGAGATCACTTCAAGTAGACTGCTTATATCAGACTTATCGGGGATATCCTAATGAATTATTCCTGATGACGCTGAGAGGCTGTTATTACAGGGATATTGGCAATTCTCTTTCGCTGCCGTTACAGCGACGCAGCCAAAAGCGCCGCTCCGACGGCACCATTCACCTGGGCGTAGGCGGATACTTCGATTTTGACCCTGAGCTTTTTTTCAAGCGCGTCCACAACCCCGGCGTTGCGGGCGACGCCGCCGGACATCATCACCGGCTCCTGCACGCCGACACGCGCCAGCATCGATGAGACGCGAGAGGCGATGGATTCATGGATACCGGCAATGATGTCCGGCCTTTTCTCACCGCGGGCGATGAGGGATATGACTTCCGATTCCGCAAACACCGTGCATAAGCTGCTGATTTTCGATGGCTTATCCGATTGCAGCGACATCGCACCGAATTCATCGAGATTGACTTCGAGTGCGCGGGCCATCACTTCCAGGAAACGGCCCGTACCGGCGGCGCATTTGTCGTTCATCACAAAATTTTTAACCTTGCCCTTTTCGTCGAGCGTCATGGCCTTACTGTCCTGCCCGCCGATGTCAATAATCGTCTTCGTCTTCGGATTCAGAAAAAACGCGCCGGCGGCATGCGCCATGATTTCCGTAAAGGTCTTATCGGCGAATTTTACGGAATTGCGTCCGTAACCCGTCGAAACGATTTTTGAAACCGCTGACCGGTCCAGACCGGCTTGTGCCAGCAGATCCTCATACACCTTGCTGCCGGCCGCTTCGGCGTTGTAACCGGTAAACATCACTTTCGAAGCCAGAAGCTTTCCGTCTTCGACAATCGCCGCTTTCGCCGTAATGGATCCAATATCAATCCCCGCTGTAATCATTCGTTTCCCGTTTCCCCGTATCCCGTCGTTCGTATCCGGCCTTTTGCCTTTTGCGCCGGTCTTCGCGCTACGCGCTTCGCTTCTTCCTCTCTTTAATGATCTCCATAAACGCATCGATGCGGGTCGATATCTGGCTTTCTGAAAAACTGCGGTCATCCACCATATCCGCCTCGATCATCAGACACGGAATGCCCCGTTCCTTCTCCACAATCCGCTGGATATCGAGCTGACCGAAAGAATAGGGTTTGCAGCTGCGGTTGGAGTGCAGAACAAACCCGTCCACATCGTACTTGTCGATCATCTCGATGACCATTTTCGCCATTTCATCGACGCCGATATTCAGGTAGATCCGCGTATAGGCTTCCGCCATCGAATCGAGAAACCTGCTTTCGTCAATATACTTCATCGCCCCGCACCAGGCGGACGTATACGTATCGGCCACCAGGCAGGTATCGTGTGAGGCAAATTTATCATAAAGCCAGCGGGTGCGATGCCAGATAGGAATATTGTCCCAAAGCAGACGGTATTTCTCATTCGGCACCGCGCCGATGCCACGCGTCACGCGGTCCTTCATTTTTGCCAGCAAGTCGTTGTAGTAATCAATCACTTCCGGCTTGCCCCGCAGCGTCACAATCAGCGCCAGGTGATAAAACGCGTCAAAAGCGCTCATGGGCGCGGGCCTGCATGCGGCTGTATCCAGCACTGCCTGCCAGAGTTTCTGCCCCTCAAAAGAAAGATGCCCGACTTCCCTGAGCCTTTCGAAATTGAATTTTTTCCGACAGGCCTTTTCGATAAACGCAATGTACTCATCGATTTGAGAGCGGACATAACGGGCCGCCTCTTGGGAATAACCGGTATGGCAAAAGGGCGTGTCCAGAATAAACAGCGGCACATTGAAATAGCGCGCCTGCACTTCATACCACTTGAGCACCGTCCCGCAGATGTTGTTGCAGCACACCAGCATATCAGGGCGCGGCAGGCCGCCGATGGGCCCGCCATTGACGGTCGCGCAGGCGATATCCGAACGGGCATAGGAACACAAATCATTGGAATAGCCCATGGCTTCGGCTTTTTCACAAAGACCCGCGCCCATTTTGGATGCACCGATCATTGCACCGTGATTTTCGGGATAGACGGGAATAATATCCATTGCGATCAACGGCTCCACCGGGCCGCCGCTGGTGATCCAGGCCACTTTTCTGCCGGTAAGCCGCGCCGATTTGGCCTCGCTGTAATAGACCATCATCAGCTCTTTCATCGTCGGGGATTTTTTAAACCGCAGTGAAAACTTTTTTGCCTGACCAAACAGATAGATCCCGAGAGTTTTCATAAAATCAGGGTTGGAAGGATTCATGACACCGCCTTTATCGTTCGATTCAGAGAATTTGAACAAATGTTTCCAATCGCGTCTGCAGCTGACCGCCCGCCTGCGATTGCTCTTCCATTTCCAGAAGCAAGGAAGGGATACCCTTACGATCCAGCATTTCCTTTATATAGGGATAATCAAATGCATGAGGATCGCAAAATTTCAAAAGCAGAAATATCACACCGTCCGCGCGGCTCTCGCCTGCCATTTGCACCAGGTCTTCTCCACGGCGTGTCAATCCCGCATGCTTGGCAGGACAGACGGCTCGCTTTGTGTAGCGCTTCGCCATCGCGTCAAGCGGCGGGAGCTGCAAATCGAGAAGACCTTCAAAATACCGGTAACCGGTGCACAGATCATCCGCAACCACGACCCCTCCAGCATTTTCAATCGAATCGTAAATATCCGGATGGCTGCAGATACCGCCGCTGAGCACGAGCCTCTTCGCGCCTGCGGGATTCTTTTCCGGTGCAACCTTTTCCAGATCGGACACGATGGCGGTGAGGGTTTCGAGAAACTTCTCCCGCTCCATCATCATCGCCGCCCGAATGATCGTGTGAAAGTCCGCACCGCTTAACATTTGCGGGTTTTGGCGGCGCATCGAGTAAAGACGCATCATCAGCGAACGAATGCTGTTGTATGTTTTCGCGGAGTCCATAAGCGCAGCCTCGGAAATCTCCAACCCGAGGGCAACCTCCAGTTCTTTTCGGAATTTTTTCAACACATCGACAAGATATTGTTCAGCGCCGGGTGTGGTCAGTTTAACCGGCAAGACGACATCCGCGTGAAAAGTCCGGGTCAGATTCAAACGCCAGATGTCCGAAAGCCGCAAAATGGTATCACAGGTGTGCGGGAACACGACGCCGTCGAGTGCATCGAGTCTTCCTGCCAGTGCGTCCTCCAGAATACCGCGCGCAAGCGAGCACCCGTAAGATTGCAGGTGAAGATCGGCGCGATAAATACCCGAACCGGAACCGAACAGTCGAACAGGTACGGCTCCTGCCGCATGGATCACTTCCTCCGGAGCATAGGAGCAGACATAGCCGACAATTTTTTTACCACTTTGATCTTTAAGTTTTCTCAGATAATCATAAGGAGCGTCAACGATTGTCCGAAGCTCAGCGAGTTTGTCCATATCCATAGCGTATCCCTTTCCAGGAGGAATTGCGTACTCTCTGCTGCATGCCGTTTCGCACAGGCACGCTAGCATAAAAAATGTGAAGGATAAAGAAAGAAGAATAACGTCCCGCGCATATCCTCCCGCGAGGGGATTAAGGGGAGGAAAAAGAAACATATCCGATGGTTCTATCTTTCGGCCTCCGGATTCCTGCCTTTAGCACCATTTACCGTCGGGTTTCATTACAACAACAATCAGATCCTAATCATTTGATATCTTTGTGCATTCAAGAAATCACCTGTTTTTCACGGCTTTACTTTTGTCGGATTTCCTTACATCTGTAATTTACCTAAACAGGCGTTTTATAAACAAATCAATAATATCATTGCTTTATAAACACGGTATGTAATTTGCAGTTCGTATCCGTCATTCAGACATTGATCCTGCAGGCGGCGGGTCGCCGCAAAGATTCTTCAAGCAAACATGTAACTTTCTAAATATAAAGGAGGGAAATGATGAGATTAAAGATGAAGAATTTTATGGCGGCGTGGTTTTTCAGTGTTTTTTTGATTTTTGCTTCTGTGGTCGCGGCGCACGCGTACAGCAGCATTCTGGCTTTTGGAGACAGTTTGTCGGATAACGGGTATTATGAATATTATCCCGGAGGAACACCCGGAAACACAAACCCCGCTGATATATACGGATTTCAGCGCTATTCCAACGGGCCGGTCTGGGTGGAGTATCTTGCCGAAGATATGGGCTTGTCTTTGCTGGATATGGCTTACGGTGGGGCGACATCCGGATGGGATAATCCGGCAGCAAGTTCGGCCACAGGAAATGCATATTTTGACACCAATACGGGACTGCAGTGGCAGGTAGACGTCTATCAGTCCACTTACGGAACCATCGCCCCCGGCACGCTGATCACTCTCTGGGCGGGCGGCAACGACATGTTCAACTTCTTAAAAGGCATGTTGAATGACCCCTACACAGAGGTTTCCATGCAGAATTTCATCAACGGGAATTACAACCCCGCTGCAGCGGCTGCCAATATTGGACTGGCCATTGAGACCCTGATCAGTCTCGGCGGATCTTCCTTCATCATCCCTAATCTGGGAATTACCAATTCCTGGATTGAGGCTTTCGATGATCATCTGGCCGGGGTTCTCGCTTCCCTGCAGCTTTTGTATCCTGAAGTTGATATCTATGCCCTCGATATGAACTTTGTAGTCCCGCCTGATGACTGGATCCCTGCGGAGGATGGAACGTATTTAAACCCGAATGGTTTTACGGGTACGTTTGTCTCCTGGGATGGCACCCATCCGACAACCGAATCCCATGCGATCATCGCCGCCGCTGCAAAGAGATTGGCGGTGCCTGAACCGGCTTCGATCATCCTGATGGTTCTGGGTTTCGCGGGTCTGATCGGCCTGAGAAGAAGAATCAAATAGATTGACACCCTTTTTACCTGTTGATTCGAAAAAGCGGAGGCAAAATCCTCCGCTTTTTTTGCATGACGATCCGGGCGATTTCGTTCCACATGGACCACGATTCTCGCTCCCCGGGCAGCCGCATGTCCACCTTCGGAAAAGATGGGAGGAAGTTTCAATTTTATTCTTTCAGCTCCCATCTTCCGGCCTCAAACCTGCAGCCTTTTTTTGGCCTCTGGCCTCTGGCCTCTGGCCTCTGACCTCTGGCCTCTGACCTCTGACCTCTGGCCTCTCGCCCATCGCCTATATTCTTACAAAAACATCACAGGTTCCCGCAAGATTGCATCGCGCGCGCGGTACGCGCAGGCGGCCACATCCGGATACGTGTCTTTAAGCGACGCGATCTGACGAAGATTGTCGGCTGTGCGCAAAATCAGCGAGGCCATATCACCTTCGGCAATCCCGGTAATCTTAATGACCGACTCCCAGCTTCGACCCTGCGCCCAGAAATACATGGCCACACCGGCGGACGTATGAAGCCTGGCCGTCACAAACTCTGCGGCTTCCATCCGGCGCGAAAGCGGTCTTACCGCCAGGATCATCCTGCGCAATGTCGCCGACAATTTCGGCGGCATGTCTTTTTCCCGAAAGTGGATTTCGTCGTCCCGGTCGTAGGCGAATACCGCCACCGCGGCGGCCAGCAGTTTTTCATTGTCCGCAGGAAAGGCTCTTTCCCTTAAGCATTGCGCGACGAGCAGCGGATAATCGAGCCTGAGACGCGACGCCCAGTGACCGTCTTCGGTGAGACGGCCCGCTTCATCCACAAAGCCTTCCTCCTGCAGAAACCGCAAGTGCCGCAGGAAATCCTTCCACAACCCGTCAGACGCCGAAACGGTGCGCCCGCCGAGGCTGCTTTGCTGCCAGGCGGCCAGCGATCGCTCAAATATTTTCTTCACGTCGGCGGGTGTCTGCGACAAAAGCAGGTTCATCGCCATCGCGAAATCATTTTTTAACTGGCTTGCGATATCTTCCGGGGCGGCAAAAAGCATCTCTCTGATATGGGCCAAATCCATGAACCGGCCGCTGGGAACCAGCATGAACCCGATGTTGTCCTGACCGCGCCGTCCCGCCCGCCCGGTCATCTGACGAAATTCCGTCGCAGACAGGGGATGAAAATCATGGCCGTTGAACAAATCGGAATTGAACAGCACAATCGTACGCGCGGGAAAATTCACACCGGCGGCCACAGTGGTGGTGGCAAAAATCACCCGCAGGTGTCCCCGGTTCATCATTTCTTCCACCAGCAGTTTCCAGGCCGGCAACTGCCCGCCGTGGTGCGCCGCCAGACCCGCCGTTCTTAATGCTCTTAACTGCCGGTGTGAACCAAGCGATGGAAAACGCTCCAGGACATCATACAATGTATTTTCCAGATCGCCGTTGCTTTTAACCGGGGCAATCTCATGGCGCGCGTTTAAGGCGGTGTCGCATTCCGACCGCGATTTCAGAAAGAAGATCGCAGGCAGCAGGTTGAACCGCTCGAGCACACGAATGATCCCGGCGTAATCCGGCATCCGGCGCCCCTCCCGGCGGGGTTTTTCTTTTTTCAGAAACTCACAGACAGCCGGCGCAGCCTTCCTGCCCTCCAGGAAAGGGTGCAGACATCCGGAAGGATGAAGGAACAGGGGATACAGGGGCACGGGTCGTTTTTCCTCGCGGACGACCGTGCAGGGCTTGCGCCGGATGGATTCCAGCCACAAAGCAATCTGGTCGCCGTTGCCGATGGTGGCCGATAGGAGCAACAGGTTGACCCGCATGGGCAGGTAGATCAGAATTTCCTCCCACACCACCCCGCGGTCGGCGTCGCCCAGAAAATGCGCCTCATCGAGGATCACCAGATCGCAATGGAGGTCCAACCCCTGGTGCATGACGTCGTAGAGCTGATTGCGCAGGATTTCCGTCGTACCGACAATGATCGGCGCATCGGTGTTTTCCTTGGTATCGCCGGTAATGATGCCGACGTTTTCCGGATCGAAATGCAGGCCGAATTCCACCCATTTTGAATTGGACAGGGCCTTGAGCGGCGAGGCGTACCAGGCGCGACCGCCCTTTTCCATCACCGATAGAATAGCTTCACGGGCGATCCAGGTTTTACCGGATCCGGTCGGTGCAATCACCAGGCAGTCATTTTTCCTGACGGCGGCCAGCGCCTGAAGCTGGAACGCATCCGGCACAAAAGGCGCGGGCTTAGGCTTGCCGATCTGCGCAAGGACGCTTTTGAGCATAGGGGCGATATCGGGCTTCATCCGTGACGGACTTGCCTGGCGCCCGGGTCTGCGGCCGGCCAGAGACGTTTTGTTTTTGTAAGAGGGTTTTTTCCGAATCACTTTCTCGGTCATCATTATTCGCTTGTAGCATATGGCTGAATAATGGTAAAGCGCGGCGAAGTATGCTGCCCGACAATGAAAAAATCTACTGGGGCTGGTATGTGGTTGCCGGCTCTTTTTTTGTCATGGCGATCAACTATGGCGCCCGCTACTGCTTCGGCATTTTTCTGAAACCACTGGCGATGGAGCACGACTGGTCGCGTTCGGTCATATCGCTTGCCGCCACGATTAATATGCTGGTGTACTCGATCGGTTCTATTTTTGTCGGCCGGATGCTGGACCATGTCGCCCCGCGCTGGATTATCACTTTCGGCGCGCTTCTAGCCGCCTGCGGTTTTATTCTAACCAGTTTTATCCACACCCCTTTGAGCTTCTACATCACTTACGGCCTGCTGGTGGGCCTGGGTGCCTCGGGGCTGGGCGTGGTCGTCTGCAGCTCTTCCGTGGGGAAGTGGTTTATCAAAAAGCGCGGCATCGCTATCGGAATTGCCACCATGGGGATCAGTTTCGGCACGGTGGCGCTTACACCGCTCGCCGGTTACATCAATCAATACCTGGGCTGGCGCGCGGGACTGGTGGCCCTGGGAATCATCACCTGCTGTATCGGTGTATTCATTTCACAATTGCTGATGCACAAAACACAGCCGGAGGCGCACGGTCTTCTGCCGGACGGCGATAAAGCGGCGTTTCCCGGTCCGACAACGACCATCCCCGCCGTCACAAGGATTCCCACCCGTGTTCTTTTTCGGGATTCCCGCTTCTGGACCATTGCCCTCAGTCATGGCCTGATCATCATGGTAATCATGTCTGTTTTCGTTCACCAGGTGGCCTACGCCATGGACAATCATATCGGCAGTATCGCCGCGGCCACCTCTCTTGCGGTCATCAGCATGACCGGCTTTTTCGGCCAGTTTTTCTTCGGATGGCTCTCCGACAAGGTCCGCGACCCCAAATATGCTTACTTTCTGGGTACTTTCATTTTACTGATCGGCACGATTCTGCTGTGGCAGGCCGGCAGCGTGTCTCGCCTGTACCTCTCCGCCGTGGTTTACGGCTTTGGGTATGGCTGCCTGGCGCCGATCCTGCCGATTCTGGCCGCCGACCGTTTCGGCAGACAGGTTCTGGGATCGATTTACGGTCTTCTAACATTTTTTGTCGGCTTCGGAGGCAGCATCGGCCCGATTCTGGGAGGAATCATCTATGACCACTTCGGCTCCTATCAGCATCTGTGGGAAATCAACATCGCCGTCCTCGCCGTCATTTGCGTGGTCACCCTGACTCTGAAAAAAGGAAAACCCTTTGATGCGCATCTTTGATTCAATGTTTTATTCGTTTTTTGATTCAGGATTGAACGTTTCTTTCAACGCAATGTCGGCCATTAAATCACAACTCTCATCAACATCCAGCCCACGATTCTAAATATGTTAATATTTTCATAATGTTATAATTTATTTTTCTTATGCCATACGAATGGCACGTTTATTTCATAAGAATAAGACAAAAATAGCAGCCGATCTTTCAGATACGATAAGGAGGATTAATATTATGAAAAAAATATTCCAAACAGCTCTTTTAGTCGGTTTTATTGTTCTGACCACAGCCACGTTCAGTTTCGCCCAATTCAGCGCCACCGGAAGCGCGAGCTTTCCTTACTTTCATCTGGGCTGCCTGATTGTGGGGGGACTGATTATCGTGTCCATTAAACGCAAATACAACAAGGTTTATTTAAGCGAAGCGATTGGTTCTTTTGCCCTTTACACCATTCTGATCGCCCTGTTTACGGTTCCTGTGGTCGATGCGCTCAAAAACCTGATTATCTAGACCCTTCCCTCTAAAGATAGTACCAGAAGTAAAAGCCCCCGCGCGTTCACTGGCGGGGGTTTTTACGTTGGGGGGAAGAAAAATACTTTACACTTTTCGACATTTCAATTATTAAAATCAACCATTAATTGTGCAATTCTTTCTAAAGGAGATTCAAGATATGGCTAAACGTGTTTACACATTCGGAAAGGGCATCAATGAAGGTACGGCCGACATGAGAAACCTTCTCGGTGGCAAGGGAATGAACCTGGCGGTTATGTCGAAACTGGGAATTCCCGTTCCCGCGGGATTCACCATTACAACTGACGTCTGTATTGAATTTTACAAAAGCGGCCAACAAATCCCCGCCGGCCTGGAGAAGGAAGTGACCGCGGCAATCAAGAAAGTCGAGCACGTTATGGGCGCAACATTCAGCGACCCGGCCAACCCGCTTTTGCTGTCTGTTCGCTCCGGCGCGCGCGTCTCCATGCCCGGAATGATGGACACGGTGCTCAACCTCGGCCTCAACGATGAAACCGTGGAAGGCATCATCCGCAAGTCCGGAAACGCTCGTTTCGGATGGGATTCCTACCGGCGCTTCGTCCATATGTACGGCGACGTCGTCATGGGCCTCAAGCCCGAAGACAAGGACGCGCACGATCCGTTCGAAGAAATCATGGATGAACTTAAAGCCGAACGGGGCGTCAAAGCCGACCTCGACCTGACCGTGGCGGACCTGCAGGAACTGGTCGCCCGCTATAAACAAATCATCTTAAGAAAACTCGGCAGGGAATTTCCGACGGATCCCAAAGAACAGCTCTGGGGCGCCATCGGGGCGGTCTTCATGTCGTGGAATACGGCACGCGCCGTTTTGTACCGCAAGATGAACGGTTTTGACGACAACTGGGGCACCGCGGTCAATGTTCAGGCGATGGTGTTCGGCAACATGGGCGAACGCTGCGCCACAGGCGTCGCTTTCACGCGCGATCCGGCCACAGGGGAAAACCTGTTTTACGGCGAATACCTGATCAACGCGCAGGGCGAAGACGTCGTCGCGGGTATCCGTACACCGCAGCAGGTCACTCTGGAGGGTTCACGCCGCTGGGCCAATGACAACAATGTCCCGCAGGAGGAACGCGCCGCGAAATTCCCGTCATTGGAAGAATACATGCCCGAAGCATACCGGGATCTGGTAGGCGTCTATACAAAGCTCGAACATCACTACAAAGAGATGCAGGACATCGAATTCACCATTCAGGACGAGCATCTCTGGATGCTGCAAACCCGTACCGGAAAACGCACGGCAGCGGCCGCTGTGAAGATCGCGGTGGACATGGTTGCGGAGAAACTCATCGACAAAAAAACGGCGCTTCTGCGCATCGATCCGGCTTCGCTCGACCAGCTGCTGCACCCGACATTCGATCCCGCGGCAGCAAGAAACACCGTCGCGAAGGGTCTGCCCGCATCGCCGGGCGCGTCCACCGGACGTGTAGTCTTCAACGCGGATGATGCTGAAGATTGGAATAACCGCGGTGAGAAAGTTGTGCTGGTCCGCATTGAAACCTCGCCGGAAGACCTCAAAGGCATGTCGGCGGCCCAGGGCATCCTCACGCAGCGCGGCGGAATGACATCGCACGCGGCCGTCGTGGCTCGCGGCATGGGCAAATGCTGTGTTTCCGGCTGCGGCGAAATTGAAATCAGTTACGCCCGCAAGGAAATCAGGATCAATGACATCACCATCGGGGAGGGCGAATTCATTTCACTCGACGGCTCCACCGGAGAAGTGATGATGGGCGAAGTGAAAACCAGGCCGGCGGAACTCTCCGGCGATTTCGGCATTATCATGCAGTGGGCCGACGAAGTCCGCAAGCTCGATGTGCGCACCAACGCCGACACACCCCATGACGCCTCCGTGGCCCGCAATTTCGGTGCGCATGGCATCGGCCTTTGCCGCACAGAGCACATGTTCTTCGAAGGCGACCGCATCAAAGCCGTCCGCGAAATGATCCTGGCCGACAATCTCGAAGGCCGCAAGCGCGCTTTGACAAAACTGCTTCCGATGCAGCGCGAAGACTTCTACGGAATTCTCAAAGCCATGGAAGGCTATGGCGTGACCATCCGTCTGCTCGATCCTCCGCTGCATGAATTTGTTCCGCATGAGGAGGAAAGCCAGCGCGAAATGGCCTATGAGTTGGGCATTTCGCCCGAGGCCGTTAAAACCAAAGTGGATTCTCTGCATGAATTCAACCCGATGCTGGGACACCGCGGCTGTCGACTGGGTATTACCTACCCTGAAATTACCGAAATGCAGACCCGGGCGATTTTTGAAGCCGCCTGCCTGCTGACCAAAGAAGGCGTGGATGTTCGTCCCGAAGTCATGGTCCCGCTCGTCGGCACCGTGAAGGAACTGGCCTCGCAAAAGAAGCTCATCGTCGCTTGCGCCGAAAAGGTCATGGCGGAAACAGGCGTCAAAGTGAAGTACTCCGTGGGTACAATGATTGAAGTACCGCGCGCCGCCGTCACCGCCGATGAAATCGCCGGGGAAGCCGAGTTTTTCTCTTTCGGCACCAACGACCTCACACAGATGACATTCGGCTACAGCCGCGACGACGCGGGCAAATTCCTGCCTGACTATATCGCAAAGAAAATCCTGCCGGTGGATCCGTTCCGCGTACTGGATCGCGACGGCGTGGGCAAACTCGTTTTGATGGCCGTCGAAAAAGGACGCCGCGTCAATCCCAAACTCAAGATCGGCATCTGCGGAGAACATGGCGGCGATCCCAGTTCCGTCGAATTCTGCCATCTGGCCGGCCTCAATTATGTCAGCTGTTCGCCTTTCCGGGTTCCCATTGCCCGCCTGGCCGCGGCCCAGGCCGCGTTGAATAACGCAGCCCCGAAGAAAAAAACCGTGGTGAAAAAGACAGCCAAAAAGGCAACCAAAAAACCAGTCTCGAAACCGGCGGCGAAAAAACCGGCCACGAAAAAGACTGTGCTAAAAAAGGCGGCAAAAAAGCCTGTTGCAAAAAAAGTCGCTCCGAAGAAACCGTCTGCCAGGAAGGTTGTAAAGAAAGCAACCCCGAAGAAGGCGGCAAAGAAAGGGGTCGCAAAAAAAGCCTCCGTAAAGAAACCTGTCATGAAAAAAGCAGCCGTTAAAAAGGCGGCGAAAAAATCGCCCGCCAGAAAGAAATAAATTGAAAAAAGCCGGAGCAAAAATGCTCCGGCTTTTTTACTGTAGAGTCGATACTGACGTTCCTGCCCTGATCGAGCACAATGCGATTGGCATTGGTTGCCGGTTTGTATACTTGATTTTGGGCTACTGCGGTCTTTTGGAAACCACCCATAAACGGCTGACCGCTCATCTAGTCGTTGACATATAAATCACGAGACAGGTCCACTTTCCTCCCACCGGACGGCGGGCATAAAAAGATTCCGGCTTTTCAGGGGGTCGTTTGTACAGCTTTCTTGCTAATGCCACTATTTTGCTGCATCTCCTGTTTATCCTTTTTGTTGTCTGCGGAGGCCTGTGGGTCATTCGCTGGCCGCAAGCGGCTTTCTTTCATCTACCGGCGGCAGTGTGGGGAGCAGCCGTTGAAATCTTCGGTTGGATCTGTCCGCTGACACCCCTGGAAAATCACTTCCGCCGTCTTGCCGGAGGAAGTGATTATAGTGGTGATTTCGTCGCCCGGTATTTGCTCCCGCTGATTTACCCCGAAAACCTGACCGCGACCACACAGCAACTGCTCGGCGGCTTGGTCATTCTAATTAATGTTATTGTTTATGCTATCGCCATCCGCAAATACCGGTCACGCAGACACAGATGACCTGACCATGGCCTTTTGAATTTCTGCCTGTGCTTGATGCTGTTTTCACCCCGTCATTGACAATGGATGCTTATTATCATAGTCAGTATAGACAGACACGCACCGCAGGATCAAGGTGTGTGAGTAAATACCCGGAATAACCGGAGGTACAATCATGAGTAAGCCCATGACCTATAAAGGATATACCGCGAGCATTGAATACAGTGAAGAGAACGAATGCCTGGTCGGCCGTATTTCCGACATTCGTCAACCCATCGATTTTCGCGGTGATTCCGTGAAGGACATCAGACAGTCCTTTGAAAAAGCCGTTGACTCGTATCTTGATCATTGTGCTGAAAGAAATCAGGACCCGGAAAAGCCTTCTGCCGGCCGCTCTGTTGTGCGCGTCAGTCCGGCTCTATACAGCGTGATTGCTTTAGCCGCCAAGAAAGAAAAAAAGAGTGTCAGCACATGGATGGCCGAAGTCTGCAAAAAGCCGGGCAAAAAAGAGGAGTAAATGAGAAAAAATGAAGAATGATTGACACCCTGTAGCCACAGGGCCATTTGTCCTGAGACAGGTGGCGAATCTCTATTTACGGCCACTGAAATCGATAAACCGTAAACTCTTACCCATCCGGCATATTTCAGGTTCGGGTCTTCTTGTGCATACATCGGGCGAACTGACCGTCCCCTATCCCATCGTACTCTTTAGAAAAGCCAGCACTTTCTCGTTGACCTCATCGGATTCCTCGCCGCGTAGAATGCCGTGGTGCCCGGCCTTGATCTGCACAAGCTGCTTGTCGGCCGATCCCAGACGGGCGTACAGATCCCCGCCACTCAGGGGGTTCACAACCGGATCGGCCGACCCCTGAATCACCAGCGCCGGATCCACAACATCTTCCAGTCTCGATTTCACGTATTTCATCAGACGTTCCAGTTCATAAACACCGTGGACGGGATTGCGCTGGTAATTGATATGCGGGTTTTCAGGATCATTGTCGACAAATTCCATCCTGCCGCGCTTTGCACGCACCAAAGTCAGAAACTTGTTCCAACCGACAATCAGCGGGGTGTATTTTGCCGAAGTATTCCGGAGCCTGGCGGGACCATTGATGGAAATCACTCCCGCAAACCGCCCCGGCTTGTTGGCCGCCTGCAGGAGCGCCAACCCCGCTCCTGTGGAAAAACCAACGATAGCACAAGACTTCTTGGTATTTTTCATGACAATGTAACCGCGGTTGACGGACTCATACCATGCAAGCCAGTCCTGCGTCGCTAAGTCGTCAGGTGAAGTGCCATGTCCCCGCAGCCTGACACCGTAAACACTATAACCGTTCTTATACAAATAATCGGCAAGCGGCCGGATTTCCTCGGGTGCAGCCATGTAACCGTGCACAAGGACAACCCCCCGGCTTCCCAGAATCCTTTTATTCAAAAAGGGAGATCCCACCGTCATCGGCTTGGTTTCTCCCTCGGAATAATGGCGCGCATAATCTTCTTCGAAAATCCGGCGGTCCAGGTCCACAAACTGCTTTTTAATTTTCTGTTTAATGAATCCCGCCGGGGAAAGCATCAGGAGATCCAGCCCGGTTGTCAAGGGATTGAGCGGCTCGATTTCATTTTTGAGCACCTCGATGATATTGTCCCTGCGGATGGTGTGGAACTCGTAGGTTTTGCTGAAGCGCTCCGGATTCTTCACGATCATGCCGCCGGAGCGCTCAATCAGATTGTCGGCGACGGCATCCTCAACAAAACTTTCGTACTTCTGATGGACATCATCGGAAAGCAGATGAATCTGTTCATGATTGAGCGTCTGGTGATAATTGGAGATTCCCGTCTTCATCAAATGATCGATGGCCTGGTAGATGCGGTTTTTAAAATCGGCCTCTTCAATGCTGTTTTTGCGGTATTTGGTCAGGATGTATGCCGCCAGGTGATCGTGATTCACCGTCGTCATCTCGTAGATGGCACGCATGTATTCATACATGATGTCCACATACACCTTCTTGAAGGGGGATGCATGCTTCAATTCGGACGGATCCAGATAAAGGCCGGAATCCGACAGCATCTCATCGATTCCTGAGCCCGCGGTGAGATATTGTTTCATCGGGATCGGCTTACCCAGATTAATATCAATATCCACACCGTCGAGCACCATCGACCCTTCAACCTGCATTTCTTCGTTCATGCGTAAGGACACGTCATGGACAAAACGGTTGACCAGGCGGCTTATCGCATTGTCCCTGGCCCGCACCGGATAATAGGTGATATTGACCGGCACAATACATGTCTCCTTTTCAATGATCGAGTCGAGATCGGCCGGATCAAACCCGAAATGCGCAGCGATTTCGGCAATGGATCCGAGGTTGTTCTGGTCACGCAAAATCCGCAGTTCTTCCCGGATAAACTGCGATCTGAGCGCGATGCGACCCGCGCCGGTGTGCGGCGGACGCCTTCCCGTTGCGCTGTTGACCAGATACTTGCCTTTTTCGATAATCTTCTTGTCCTTGATCATCTGACCTTCCGGGAAGATGATGACCGGGTGGCTGTCGGTAAGCAATGCGTGAATTAAAATTTTATCCCGGTCGGGATCCGCTGTGGACACCGCGCCGCCGCGATCCATAATTTCTCCGAGCCTTCCGGCAAAGAAGGATTGGTCGGCCAGGGATATCGGGTATTTTTTAATCTGCCTCTTAATGACATACGGCATGATGACTGTTTCCATACGCGTGAAGTGATTGGCCACATACAACACCGGCTGATCCGGCACATTTTCCGCGCCGTGCAACCGAACATCCGTGCCGGATGCCTTGAAAATCACATCCAGCGCGACCATGATGCTGCGGATCATGGCATTGGAAATATTCAGATGCGGATGCTGGTGTTTTTTTGTTTCCACCGAAAATCCTCCCAAACCCTCTTTAAAATATCCGGTTTGTTTGTGAACATGCCGTCCACTCCGCGCCCCAGAAAGCGCTTCATACTTTTATCGTCATCGACCGTGTAAATATTGACCGGAATGGCATTGGCTTTCAGGTCGTCGAGCCACGAATCGACAAGCTCCCTCTTTGCACAGTTAAACGCGTCGGCGTTAAGAGTTTTTACAATCTGCGAAGGCATTTGCAAGTCATATACCTTCTTCTTGTAGAGGATGGCGCAAGCAACGTCCGGGACGATTTCTTTCAGATGGGTTACCACACGGGGATCAAAACTGGAAAAGACCACATGATTCCTCATGCCGCGTTTTTCGACGAGGTCTATACACAGCTCCTCAATCCCTCCCCGGATCGTATCCGTGACCGCTTCTTTTTTGATTTCGATGTTGACGGCAATCCGGTCCTTGCAAAGCATCAGCACTTCGTCAAGCGTCGGTATTTTTTCACCCTGGAATCTTTTATCAAACCAGCTCCCCGCATCAAGGTTTTTCAGCGTGGTCAAAGAACACGCAGCCACCCGGCCGTGCCCATCCGTGCAGCGACCGATTTTGTCATCATGAAAGGCGACCACCTCTCCGTCCGAGCTGAGTTGAACGTCGAGTTCCACCATGTCCGCGCCCAGATCCATCGCGCCCTGGAAAGCAGCCAATGTGTTTTCCGGAAAATAAGCCGACGCCCCCCGATGGGCGATGATGGTGAAGTCCTCGCCCACAGCCGAATGGTATTTAAAATGATGATAGGGTTTCGTCATGGAGCAGCACCAAACAGAGCTTTTCATTGTTAACCTTGCCACGGTTGCTCTTAACCGCCCGCGGACGAGGCACAAATACGCAGGGCGGAAAAGATCACCATGCGGCATAGCCGCTTATCCTTCCTGACTATTTTATATCATGATCCATACTTTAACATATCCCATCCGTAAGTTCTTCATGTTTTTATCGTTGCATGGATGCGCGGCATGCTTTGCCGTTTTCCAAGCTCCAGCGGCCCGTGAAACCCGCTTTTATCTATTTACAAATTTATCCAAAAAAGATAGCAATGGAAACATGGAAGCTATGGACGCATGGCGTTGGACAAATCACACGGAGGTTCACGATGAAAGTACTGGGCATTATGGGAAGTCCGCGAATTGGCGGGAACAGCGATATTCTCTTGGGTCACGCCCTGGCAGGTGCTAAAGAAGCCGGTGCCGAGGTGGAAATCGTCATTTTGGACCGCAAGCGCATTGCCGGCTGCAAGGACTGCATGAAATGCAACAAGATGGGCGTGTGCGCCATCAAGGACGACATGGCTGAAATTCAAAAAAAGATTCTGGACGCCTACGCCATCATTCACAGCACCCCCGTTTACTTCTGGACGATGACGGCGCAGATGAAAGCCTATCTCGACCGGTGGTGCGTATTCTTCGACGCGGACTGGCGCTGGCAGAAGGTTTACTATCCTAAAATGCGCGGCAAGCGCATCGGCCTGATCACCGTGTGCGGGGATACAAACATTCACACGGCAGACCCGATCGTTCACAGCTTCAAATCCACGGCGGACATGACCAAAATGAACTGGCTGGGCGCCGTCATGACTGCGGCCGCCGCAAAAGGAGAAATCGTCAACAACGCCGATGCTCTCCGGCAGGCGTTTGAACTGGGGAAAAAAGCCGCCACGCCCTGACCCTGAAACCATTTCCGGTCGATTTCTATCATCGGCCTCATCATGCTGGTTTCAGGCCGGCCCATCCGGCAGTCAGGCATCTTGCCGATTGATAGACTGCGCCGGCAAAGGAATGAACATTTGGATTTAACACTCGCAAGTACGTGTATCGGGAACAATGATGCCGGGCCCGGCACAACCTTGGGATGATTATACTTTGACAGACGGTTAAGTTCGTTATATGCCATTTTGCAAAATGGTTAAACACATCTTTGAGATCAACTTCGGAGGTAACCCCTATGGCTCTCGTGGAATGGACCCTGGACGGCAATTGCGCCATCCTCACCATGAACAGCGGAGAGAATCGCCTGAATCTTCGCTTCTTAAACGAAATGCTCTTTGCCCTCGACGCCATCGAGCATAACACCGACGCCTCGGCGCTGGTGGTAACCGCGTCGGATCCGAAAATCTGGTGCAACGGCATGGACCTGGACTGGCTGTTGCCGGCCATAAAAGAAAAGGATCCCGACGTGGATGTTTTCTTCGACACCCAGGACCGGCTTTATCGACGGGTGACGTTTTACCCCATGATCACCGTTGCGGCCATCACGGGTCATGCCTTCGCCGGCGGCGCCATTCTTGCCTGCGCCTTCGATTTTCGTTACATGCGCTCCGATCGGGGCTTTCTTTGCTTTCCCGAAGTGGACCTGAACATTCCCTTCATCGCTTACATGGATGCCCTGATCCGTCGAACCCTTCCCATGTCGCTGGTCTTTGAAGCGGAGCTGACGGGACATCGGTTCACGGGGACCGAGCTCGCGGCCTGCGGCGCCATCCGGAAAAGCTGCCCTTCGGCGGAGGAAACGCTCAAAGATGCCGTGGCCTGGGCAAAAACCCTGAACAAGGGCCGTCACATCGTGGGAACCATGAAGAACACCATGAACGCCGATCTGGCCTGTCTCATGGATAACATCGTACGTCCGAAGCTTGACGCGGCGGTCTCATAGCCCGAATCATAAGCGATGGTTTGACTTTTTTGGCGGCTGTCAATCCGGGCGCTGCTGGCAAACAAGTGGGAAACAAATTGGCATGCATCCTTGGTTCTTTGAACCTCATGGCCGGCGGGGAGCGGTCGCGACCGTTCCCCGCTCTGGATAAGCCCTCCATCTGCCGTCTTCTTCAGTGTGCTTCGTCCCAGTTCGCGCCCGCCGCAATCTCCACCTTCAGCGGCACTTTGAGTTTGATGACGTCTTCCATTTGATGTTTCACAAGCGCCATGACTTCTTCTTTTTCTGTTTCCGGCGCTTCGACGACGAGTTCATCGTGCACCTGCATGATCAGGCGCGAGGCAAGATTTTTCCCGGACAGCAGGCGATCAATGTTAATCATGGCCACCTTGATCAGATCCGCGGCGCTTCCCTGGATGGGCGCGTTGATGGCCATGCGTTCGGCAAACTGGCGCACGGAGGGAATGTTGCTTTTGAGTTCCGGCAGGTAGCGGCGGCGGTTGAGCAGCGTACAGACGTACCCGTCACGCCTCGCACCCTCTAAAATGCCTTCGAGATAGCTGCGGACTTTTTTATAGCGGGCGAAATAGCCTTCGATATAAAGCTGCGCTGTTTTCTGGGGAACCCCCAGCTCTTTGGCCAGGCCAAACGCACTCATGCCGTAGAGAATGCCGAAGTTGATGACCTTGGCCTGCCTTCGCATGTCCGCACTGACCATCTGCGGGAACACGCCAAAGATATCGGAGGCCGTGCGGCTGTGAATGTCCTCGTCGGAGGCAAACGCCTCGATGAGGGATTCGTCTCCGGACAGATGGGCAAGCACCCTCAGTTCAATTTGCGAATAATCGGCGGAAATCAAAACCGAGCCCGGCGCGGCGATAAACGCCCGGCGGATTCTTTTGCCCTCCATTGTGCGGATCGGAATGTTTTGCAAATTGGGGTTGCTGGAAGAAAGTCTGCCTGTGGCCGTCACGGTCTGGTTGTATGAGGTATGAATCCGACCGGTCTGCGGATGGATCAGCGCGGGCAGTGCATCGACATAGGTGGATTTGAGTTTGGCCAAGGATCGGTAGGCGAGAATTTCGGCGGGCAGTTCATGGCCGCGCGCCAGATCGGCGAGCACATCCACATCCGTGGAATAGCCTTCTTTCGTCTTTTTCCCCTTGGGAAGTTTAAGCTTTTCAAAAAGAATCGTCTGTAACTGCCTGGGCGAATTGATGTTGAATTTTTCTCCGGCCAGACGGTGAATTTTTTCTTCGGAAACAGACAACAATTGCCCCAGTTCATCCGACATGTGTTTCAAAAGCACGGCATCGACCAAAACGCCCTTCTTCTCCATGGCAGCCAGCGTATACAAAAGCGGCAGTTCCACGTCGGCATACAAAGACACTGCATCCGCCTCTTTGAGCCTTGCTTGCAAAGCCGGTAAAAGCGCGTCGATCGCCTCGGCGCGTTGTCCGGCGTAGGCGGCCATTTTATCTGTGGGCACCAGCGCCAGCGGGTAGGTTTTCCCCTTGCCGCCCGCCACATCATTGGGGGCAGGAACTCTTTCGTGTAGATACTCCCAAACGATTTCGTCGAGGTCATAGCTGTGCCGGGCCGGATTGATCAGGTAGGCGGCAAGCTGCATATCTTCTCCTGGATGGACGTCCATATCACCTTTCGCCACCAGGGCTGTTTTCAAATCATAGACGATTTTTTTCACCGCCGTATTGCCAAAGACGGGCGCGAGCAAAAGCAGGGCTTCTTTTTCCGTCAGTTGCGCTTTGGCGCTGGTATGCCCAAGTGGAATGTAAAAGCATTCCGAACCCGCATAAAAGGAAATGCCGACTAACTGGGACGGGGGATTTTTTTCCCAGATAAATTCGCAGGCAACCCCTGTCTGGTTTTGCAGACGGGAGACCCATCTCTCGAGCTCTGCGCGATCGGACACAACCGGGCAGTCTTTGACGGGCTTCGCGGCGTTGGTTTTGACCTGCTGCAAAAGAGATGAAAATTCAAATTCGCTGAAGAGCCGGGCCAATGTCTCCCTGTCCGGTTCTTTGCGCACGGCATCTTCCAGATTAAAATCAATTTCCATATCGTTGCGGATGAGTGCAAGCCGGCGGCTTAGCCTGGCCTGTTCGGCATACATCCGGAAACTTTCGCGCAATTTCACATTGTGCAGTTTTGCCGCATTTTCAATGACTGCTTCCACCGACCCGTATTCGTCAATCAGTCTCAGCGCCGTTTTCGGGCCGATGCCCGGCACCCCGGGAATGTTGTCGGAGGCATCGCCCGTCAGTCCCAGAATTTCGACCACCTTGTCAGGCCCCACACCGAATTTCTCTTTGACCGCTTTGGCGTCATAGGTTTTGTCCTTCATGGTATCAACCATGATGACCTGGTCATCCACGAGTTGCATCAGATCCTTGTCGCCGGAGATAATCGTCGTTCGCCAGCCCTTTTGTGTGGCCTTCACACAAAGCGTTCCGATC
The DNA here is from genome assembly GCA_002347685.1 of Syntrophaceae bacterium UBA2280. Lineage (GTDB taxonomy): Bacteria > Desulfobacterota > Syntrophia > Syntrophales > Smithellaceae > UBA8904. The sequence goes on along the minus strand of DDWS01000068.1, from coordinate 20,579 downwards.
AGATCGTCCGCCTCGATGCCCTGTTTTTCCAGAATGCAAACCGAAAAACCGCGAATCACATCCTTGATGAACGGAATCTGCGGAATTAAATCCTCCGGCATGGGCTTGCGCGTCGCTTTATAATCTTCGAATTCTCCGTGGCGCGTGGTCGGCCCTTTGAGATCAAAGGTCACCACGACATAATCCGGATTCAAATCGCGCAAAAGTTTCATCAGCATGGTGGTAAAACCATAAACGGCATTGGTCGGGAACCCCTTGGAGTTGGTCAACGCCGGAATCCCGTAGTAGGCGCGGTAAAGATAGTTACTGCCGTCCACCAGGGCCAGAAGCGGTTTTTTGATTTTCCCGGTCATATCTATTCTCTTGTCCTTAAAAAAATGGAGAGGCGCACCCGACAGGCGAATGATTCCACCTGGTGGACGCGCTTGCGAAAAAAGTCAGGCGTTCGTTCTAATCGTCGTCTTGTTGCTGAAGGCGCCGCTGCTGTTCATACTCCTGCGTCATTCGCTCAGCCTGCCTGCGCATTTCATCCGCACTTTTTTCCATATCCCTCGTCGATTTCCGGAAATCACCGGCTGTGTCCTCTCCCATCATGCGCCAGTGATGATCCGAATACATCATGCGCCTGCCCTGATATTCCGCTGAGATACCGAGAAGCGCGAAGACCACGGCGATGATTCCGAAAACCAGCCAGGCTTTCTGCGACGGAAGATTGTGAACATGGATGCTGGCCGTCGAAAAATAAAACGCAAATATCGCCATATTCAATAAAATGCCCACATAGGGAATGAAGCCGAGAATCGAGGTAATGGGCGAAAGGGCGGTAAGGTAGGCACAGCAGCGATAAGCGGTTTCGTAATTTTCCTGCGACCCCATAAGCTTCCAGATAACATAGAGGATGGCTGCAAAGATGAAGCTGAAAAGGGCAATCACAACCGGCAGGATAATGATTACGCCTATGCCTCCCATCATCCCGTGACCATAGCCACCGTAGCCCAAACCGGTCAGTCCCAGGACCGCCTGAATGATACCGGCAATGAACCCCATCAAGACCGCGAAGAGCAGCGGTTCCAGAAATCCGCCTGTTTTGGGCATTCCCCGGAAAAATTCAGCGGGCTTTGTGACAACGCTGATCGCCATAGCCGGCATACCTGCAAAGTTGATGTCCTTCGGTTCCATTTTCCCCCTCCTTTTTTCATTTTTCGGAAAGTTTAATAATTTCTGAACCCCTTTTCGCACGATTGCGATATTCCGTCAACCGGGCATGTAACTCCCTGTTGTCATCTCGAGGAGCGAAAGCGACGAGAGATCTTCGCCTCACAATCCGCAAGACTTCTCCCTGCGGTCGAAGTGACACATAGAATCATGACAGCCAAAAAACACACACCCTCTGTCATCTCGAGGAGCGAAAGCGACGAGAGATCTTCGCCGAACGCAGAGAGGAATCTTTATAATTCCTCTCCCAAATCCCGCCACCCGGGATTTATCTGTTTTACCAGATTGTCTTTCTTCTCACGCCGCCATTTCTTGATCTCTTTTTCCCTTGCAATGGCTGCACAAATGTCCTGCGTCTCTTCAAAATAAACCAACTTATTCAAATGATACTTGGACGTAAAACCATCAACTATCTTGTGTTTATGCTCGTAGAGTCGGCGTGTCAAATCGTTTGTTACGCCGACATACATAACCTTGTTGGTCCAGTTGGTCAACAAATAGACGTAATAGCTTTTTGTGTACACCATTTAGACTTCTCCCTGCGGTCGAAGTGACAAAGCGTGTTTGAGATCCAAAAGATTCAATCCACTCCCTGCTGTCATCTCGAGGAGCGAAAACGACGAGAGATCTTCGCTACGGAATCCGCAAGACTTCTCCCTACGGTCGAAGTGACAAAAGATCTCTGAGCGCGAAGAGACAAAGGCCTTCTGGGTTTAGTCCGATCCTCCGGCCTATACATCAAAGGACGCATTGATCTTAAACGTTCTTACCGCCCGCATATCCAGAATATCCGTTACGCCGGTTTTTTCTTTGACTTCCGCCAGAAACAATTCCAACTGTGAGGCGTCAGGCGCGCTGACGGTAAACCAGATATTGTAGTCGTGGTCGCGCCGGTAATTATGCGTCACGCCTTTGCCGGCATTGAGCACTTCAACAAAGGCGTCTATTCTTTCCTCCGGCACGCGCGCGGCGCAAAGGGTGCTGACGCGGCCAAGCTTCGGCCCGTCAAACACCGCGCCGATCCGGCGAATGATGCCTTCGTCTTTCATCTTTTGAATGCGGTCCAGCGCTTCGTCCTCACCGATCCCGCACCGCTTAGCCACAATCTCAAAGGGCCGCTCCTCGAGGGGAAATTCCTTCTGAAGAATGTTCAGTATTTTTCTATCGATTGCATCCATAGGAATTGCCTTACCGCTTCGGCTCATACAAACAAAGCGGCTCCTCCGCCAGATAATCCCCCGTCGCCTCGTAAGCCCGTGCGCGGCAACCGCCGCAAACCTTGATAAATTCGCAGCGGCCGCACTTGCCACCGTATTTTCCGTAATCGCGAAGGTTGCAAAACACTTTCGATTGCTCCCAGATTGCGCCGAAGCTCTGCTTGCGCACGTTGCCGCAATCAAGTTCCAGGTATCCGCAAGGCTGCACCTGTCCGACATGAGAGATGAAACAAAATGTGATGCCGCCCAGGCAGCCTCGCGTGGATTCATGAAAGTGGCCGCCCGCCTTTTTCACGGGCGCTTTGTTTTTGGGTTTGTTTTGATGCATGATGCGGAAATAGTGCGGCGCGCAGGTGGCCTTGAGCTGAATTTCACAAGTCAGGCTCTCGGAATAAAACCAGTTCAATGTTTCTTCATAGTCGGCGGCGGTGATGGCCTGTTCGGCCAAATCCCTGCCACGTCCCGTGGGCACCAACAAAAAGATGTGATGCGCCGCCGCCCCGATTTTAAGCGCCAGATCGTAAATTTCTTTGATCTGGTGCAGATTGGCGGTCGTGATCGTCGTGTTGATCTGAAATTCCAGCCCGGCTGATTTCATCGCCTCAATGCCGCGCATGGCTCCTTCAAACGCCCCCTGCTCCTGACGGAATTCGTCATGACTTTTTGTGTCGGGACCGTCGATGCTGATGCTGACGCGCTGGATGCCGCTTTCAATCATCTTTCTCGCGACAGATGCATCGACCAGCGTGCCGTTGGTCGCCATGACCATACGCAGGCCTTTTTGCGTGCCGTAGGCGGCTATTTCGAAAATATCGGGACGCAAAAGCGGCTCACCGCCGGTTAGAATAATCACCGGCCGGGACACAGAAGCAATGTCGTCTACGAGCCGCAGACACTCGTCGGTCGAAAGCTCTCCCGGATAAGGTCCGAGATGGGACGCAGCGCGGCAGTGGACACAGCTGAGATTGCAGCTGCGCGTCACTTCCCACGCGATCATACGCACTTGTTCATTTATCACACCTTACTCCTCACGCCTCACACTTTTTTCAACACCTTCGCCAAATCTTTCGCCCAGTAAGTGATCACGATATCCGCGCCGGCCCTTTTGATGGCAGTCAGGCTCTCGAGCATGGCTTTTTCTTCATCGAGCCAGCCCAGCTGGGCGGCAGCCTTGATCATGGAATATTCCCCGCTGACATTATACGCGGCCAGCGGCAGATCGAACTCCTGCCTGGCGCGGAAGATGACATCCAGGTAGGCCAGCGCGGGCTTGACCATGATGATATCCGCGCCTTCGGAAATATCCATCGTGATTTCCCGGATTGCTTCCTCGGCGTTGGCCGGGTCCATCTGATAGGCTTTGCGGTCGCCGAACTGCGGCGCGCTTTCGGCCGCTTCGCGAAATGGCCCATAAAACGACGACGCGTATTTCGCGGAATATGCCATGATCGGCATATCCTCCAGCGCGTTTTCATCGAGCGCCTCGCGAAGAACTGCGATCTGGCCGTCCATCATGGCCGACGGCGCGACCATGTCCGCGCCGGCTTTCGCGTGCGACAGGGCCGTTTCCGCCAGCACCTCCAGCGTCAGATCGTTTTGCACCTGCCCTTTTTCCAGAATCCCGCAATGGCCGTGACTGGTGTATTCGCACAAACAGACATCGGTGATCACCAGCATATCGGGAACGTCATGTTTGATTCTTTTCACCGCCTGCTGCACGATGCCGTCCTTGGCAAACGCGCCTGAGGCATTTTCGTCTTTTTGGGCCGGAATGCCGAACAGCAGCACGGCCGGAATCCCCAGTTCAAAAGCCTCCCTGGCTTCTTTGGCAAGATAATCCACCGACATCTGGAACTGGCCCGGCATCGAGTGGATGGGCTTTTTCACGCTTTTGCCAGTAACCGCAAACATCGGATAGACAAGATCATCCACGCTCAGGGCGGTTTCACGTACCAGCCTTCTGAGGTGCTCATTTTTTCTCAATCTGCGTCCCCGGTATTCAGGAAACTGCATGGCCTAGTCCTCCCTTTTGGATATTTCATCATCCGTTAAGTAACAGGCGGGATCCGGTCCCCAGACATCACCATCCGATTCGGCGCGGGCGCGGAAGTTGCCGCCGCACACCGACAGCCAGACACAGGTCGCACAGCGGCCGCCAACGTGCTTCTTCTTATCCTTGAGTTTCATCAGAAACCCGTTTTCCCCGTCCGTCCAGATTTCACTGAAAGGTTTTTCCCGAACGTTACCCAGGGGCTGATTGCGCCAGAATTGATCGGGATAGACCTCGCCGTCCCAGCTGACACAACCGATGCCCAGGCCGGAGGAGTTGCCCTCGTTCATTTCGAGCAGTTCCAGCACTTCTTTGGCACGCGCAGGGTCTTCTTCCTTCATCTTCAGGTACAGATAGGGCCCATCGGCGTGATTGTCCACCGTGAGAATTTCCGGGGTCAGACCATCGTCGAACATTTCCCTGGTTTTAGCGGCGATCAAGTCAATGAGCTTGCGGGTCTCCTCATGTGACAGATCCTCATCGCGCAGCCTGGAACCGCGGCCTGTGTACACCAGGTGGTAAAAACAAAGCCGTTCAATTCTTTCCTCTCTAAGCAGATCAAACATGTCCGGCACATCGGCCAGATTGTGCCGGTTCACCGTGAAACGCAGCCCCACTTTGATACCCGCCTCACGGCAGTTGCGAATCCCTTCGATCGCCTCCTCAAAGGCGCCTGGCTTCCCCCGGAACCGGTCATGCGTTTTTTGAAGCCCGTCAAGACTCACGCCCACGTACGACAGGCCGATCTTTTTGAGTTTGGCCGCGATGTCTTTTGTGATGAGCGTGCCGTTGGTGGAGATCACCGCGCGCATCCCTTTGTCCGTCGCGTGCTGTGCCAGCTCCAGCAGATCGGGGCGCATCAGCGGTTCGCCGCCGGAAAATAATATCACCGGCGCGCCAAACACGGCCAGATCGTCGATGAGTTTTTTGCCTTCTTGCGTCGTCAACTCGTCTTGGTAGTCGACATCGGCGGAATTGGAATAGCAGTGAATGCACTTCAGATTGCAGCGGCGCGTCACATTCCAGACCACCACCGGTTTTTTATCCGATGAAAACTGCAGCAGGTGCGAGGGAAGTTGGCCGGAGTGCCGGTTGTAGCGAAGCACATCAGAGGGCTCCACCGCCCCGCAATATAGTTTGGAAATACCGATCATTTTTGTATCCTTACCCGTCCGCCCCGGACGACTGCTCAGTGATGTAGCGGACAAGGGACCCGACAAGCCCCTCCATCGTATAATCTTCCTGCTGAATATCAATTGAAAATCCCGCCTTCTTCGCGGTAGCCGCCGTCACCGGCCCGATACAGGCGATCCTGATCTGCGGCGGCAATAAATAATCCGCACCCATGATTTCGACAAAGTGGGTCACCGTGGACGAGCTTGTAAACGTGATCACATCCACCTCGCCTGCGTCGATCAGCGCCGCGATTTCTTCTTTCTTCCTTCCCGAATTCACCGTCCGGTACGCGGTCGCAACGACCACGTCGGCGCCCTGCTTTTTCAACCCCGCAGGCAGAATGTCCCTGGCCCTGGCCGCGCGCGGAATCAGAATCTTCTGACCGCGCAGATCTATGTCCGCAAACGACTTTAAAATTCCTTCGGCGATGAATTCATCCGGCACGAGATCAACCCGGATGCCCCTGACTTCAATCTGACCGGCCGTGGCCGGGCCGATGCAGCAGATTTTTATTCCCTTGAGATCACGAACATCCCCGCCTTTTCCCCGCAGGCGCTCAAAGAAGAAATGCACGCCGTTGGCGCTGGTGAAAATCAGCCAGTTGAAAGAAGAGATCCGGTTGATGGCCGCGTCGAGTTCGCACCAGTCTGCAGGGGGTTCAATCGCAATGGTCGGAAAATAAATGGGATGGGCCCCCTGCGCCGTGAGCAGTTTCGCCAGATCATCGGCCTGCCGCTCGGGGCGCGTGATGACCACGCCCTTTCCAAAAAGCGGACGGGTGTCGAACCAGCGAAGCGTGTCGCGCAGTTCCACCACGGGGCCAACCACGAGGATCGCGGGCGGCTTCATCGCATGGCTTAGCGCCGCCTCAACAATCGTCTCCAGCGTGCCGGTCACCATTTCCTGCCTTGCGGTCGTCCCGCGCCGGATCAGCGCCGCGGGGGTGTCCGGTGATTTGCCGTGTGAAATCAAAGCATCGGTGATGAGGCCCAAATTCTTCACACCCATGAGAAAGACAAGCGTGCCGATGCCGGCGAGCGCCTGCCAGTCGATGTCGCTTTTTTCCTTGGTCGGATCTTCATGGCCGGTGACAAACGCCACCGTGGACGTGAGTCCCCGATGCGTGAGCGGAATGCCCGCGTAGGCGGGAACCGCGATTGCCGACGTGACGCCGCAAACCACTTCAAACGGCACGCCCTGGCCCGCCAGCACTTCGGCTTCTTCGCCGCCGCGTCCGAAGATGAAGGGATCGCCGCCCTTGAGGCGCGCCACAATGTTGCCGTCGCGGGCTTCTTTGGCCAGCAGATCATTGATCTTGTCCTGCGACAGTGTATGATCTCCACCCTGCTTGCCCGCGTAAATGAAACGGGCACGCGCCGGCGCGTATTTGAGCAGTTCCTCGTTGACGAGGTTATCGTAAATGACCACATCGGCCAGACGCAAGGCTTCAACAGCCTTGAGTGTTATCAGCCCCGGGTCTCCCGGTCCCGCCCCAATGATATAAACTTTTCCTTTACTCATATTTCAGCACACCAGATCCAGCAACTTCTTGCCGCCTTTGTCCATAATCATGGCCGCGAGCCTTTTGCCCATATCTTCCGCTTCATCGATGGCTCCCCAGACCTTGTCGCGAACCACCTCCGTACCGTTCGGGGCGGCCACAAGGCCTTCCAGGGACAGCCGGGGTCCTTCAAGAAGGCCAAACGCCGCAATCGGCAGACGGCATCCGCCGCCCAGCGCCCGGAGGTAGGAGCGCTCCGCCGCAACCTCGGCAGCGCTCGTCGCGTGATTGAGTCTTGCGCAAAGATCGGCCAGTTCGGTATCCGTCGCGCGAACCTGCAGGCCCAGCGCGCCCTGCCCCACCGCCGGCAGCATCAGTTCCGTCGGCAGAAACTGTGAGATGGTTTGAGCATAGCCCAGCCGCTTCATGCCCGCCGCCGCCAGGATCACACCGGTGAGGTTTTCCGATTCAATTTTTTTGATCCGCGTGTCGATATTGCCGCGCAGCGGAACAATCTCTACATCGGGCAGTATCGCCTTGATCTGCGCGCCCCGGCGGAGCGAACCGGTGCCGATCTTCGCGCCTTTGGGCATGAATTCGAGCTTGACATTGCCACGGGACACCAGGATGTCGCGCACGTCTTCACGCGGCAAAATGGCCGCAAACATGAGACCCTCCGGTGTTTCGCCGGGGACATCCTTCATGCTGTGCACCGCCAGATCGATGCTCCCCGAAAGCAGCTCCTCCTCGATTTCCTTCACAAACACGCCCTGCCCGCCAATCTGCAGAAGCGATACGTCCTGCAGGATATCGCCTTTGGTTTTGATCACACAGATTTCCGCGGTGATTTCCGGCGCCGCTTTTTGTAAACTCTCTAAGACCGCGTTTGCCTGCGCCAGCGCCAGCTTGCTGCCCCGTGTACCGATTTTAATATTCATAACACTCCTTCATTCATCCAGCCGGAAAAGCTGGCGGGCCGCGGCCACGATATCCTGCGAGGCAAACTCAACACTTTCCTCCTTCATCACCGCCACCGGCGCGTGCAGAATCTTATTGACGATCCCGTTCACCAGCGCTTCGACTTTATCTCGATGACCATTTTCGAGATTTCCCATCCAGCCCTGGGCTTTGACCATCTCGGTTTTTACGATGCCTTCAGCCTTGCTGCGCAGCGACACAATCGTGGGCACGGCTTCGAGCTCCATAAGCCAGTTGGCAAAACGCGCTACCTCCTCCGCCACAATGGCCTCTGCCTTTAGCGCCTCGCGACGGCGGTTTTTGATGTTTTCATCGACAATGTCCTGCAAATGATCAATGTTGTACAGATAGACATTTTCAATGCCGTCCGCCGCAGGGTCAATGTCCCGCGGTACCGCGATGTCAATTAAAAAAAGCAGGCGGCTCTTGCGTTTTCTGAGGCATCGGCGAATCATCTCTTCCGTCACGACATACGATGGCGCGCCGGTGGAGCTGATGACAATATCCGCATCGATCAGACCATCGTCGAGCGCATCAAGCCCGATGGCTTTCCCGCGAAATTTTTTCGCAAGTGTCACGGCCTGTGCAACCGTCCGGTTGGCGACGATGATCTCCTCAGCGCCGTTCCCGATCAGATGCGTCCCGGTGAGTTCCGCCATTTCGCCCGCGCCGATGATCAGAATTTTTTTGCCGGAAAGCGACCCGAATATCTTTTTTGCCAGTTCAACGGCGGCAAAGCTCACCGACACCGGATTGGCGGCAATGCCGGTTTCGGTCCGCACACGCTTGGCCGTGCGAAACGCTCTGTGCATCAGGCGGTTGAGCGCGATGCCGGTCGCGTTTTGCCCCAATGCCTGCCGGTAGGCATCTTTCACCTGACCCAGAATCTGGGCCTCGCCCATCACCAGCGAATCGAGGCTGGAGGTCACCCGAAACAGATGCCGGATTGCCTCTTCATTCCGATACACATAAAGACACCCCGCGGCTTGCTCGTCCGTGAGGCCCCCGTAGCGCGCCAGAAACGATTTGAGCGCTTCGGCCGCCTGCATGGTCTCATCCACGGCGGCAATCAACTCGACACGGTTGCAGGTGGACAGGTGCAGAATCTCCAGCACGCCTTCGATCGCAAGCAGATCGGAAAGCAGATTAACCTCACCCTGGCACTCGGTAAAGAGCTTTTCGCGCACCGCAAGCGGCGCTGTTTTGTGATTTAATCCGACAAGTATAATCATCTTCAAATAAAGCTATGCTGGGTTGGCAAACAAAATCGAATCAGCAGACCTGTCAACAAAAACAAAACGAAGATCGCGCAGGACAGGAACGCCATCCGAAATCCCTGCCAGCCAATGGCCAGACGCTGATGCAGTAAAACCCCGTAAACTATCCATACGACCAAAGACCAGACCACTTTGGGGTCGTATGCCCACAGACTGTCCCACACAAAAGCGGCATAAACCGCTCCCGCGATCATACCAAGCGTCAGAAGGGGAAATCCCCACAGCAGCCCCAGGTGGTTGATCCGGTCCAAATCGCCAAGAGATGGCAGAAGCCGTCCCATCGAACCCGGCTTTTTATTCTTGAGCAGACTGTTTTGTATGATAAACATGGCCCCGGCAGCGGATGCCAGAACAAAAAGCGCCTCGCCGGCTATCGCCAAAACCAGGTGAAGCGTCGTGAGCCATCCCTGCCACTGGGGTGGAACCAGATTCTTATCCGCTTCCTGCCCGGCGGCGGCCACCCAGAATAAGCATATCAACGGCGCAACAAAAGCGCCCAGCACCCTGGTTTTGGTTTTGAATTGCAGCCCCAGGTAGATGCCGGCTATCGCCCAGGCGTATATCGACAGAAAATGTCGCGAACCGAAATTACCCCAGCCGACCGAATGAGTGGCGGCCAAAAGCAGATTCAGGCTCAGAAAAATAAAACCGGCTGCCAGCAGCCAGGTGGATACTTTAGCAAACTGAATTTTTTTTATCAGTAAAGACAGGAGATAGCCTGCGGTGGCCAATGTGACACACCCCCCGGCCGCTGCAAACAGGATCAGTTCCAGACTAGTCAAGACACACCTCCTCGCCTGTCACATCACGGACGATCTTCTTCACCGCACCGGCATCCTTTATCCGTATCGCATCGAGCAGTCCCGCCGCCATCAGTTGATCAAACCACACCTTGCCCCTTCCGGCATTTTTCGCCATCTTTATCCGAAGCTGCCCCATGATATTGAGCAGTGTCGCGTATTCTTCACCGTAGGCCTCCTCCAGCTCTTCGCGCAGATGCCTGGCCAGCGCCGGAGAATTGCCGCAGGTGCCTATGGCGATCGTCAGATCACCACGTTCAACCAATGACGGCAAAATGAAATCGCATTTCTGCGGATCATCCACGATATTAACCGGAATGCCTCTGTCTTTTGCATCATGCGATATGGCGGCATTGGTCTTTTCATCATCCGTCGCGCCGATCACCAGCGAGGCTCCCTCCAGTTCTTTGACGTCATATTCGGAAAGAAGGCCGGCGATCCGGCCTGCCTTCATCAAGCCGGCCAGCTCCGGAACAATATGCGGGCTTATTACAAGGACTTTCGCGCCACACGCAAGCAGACGCTCGACCTTTCGGGCCGCCACGTCCCCTCCGCCGATCACGACGCATTTTTTCCCTGTAATGTCCCAAAAGACCGGATAATATTTCAAGATTTCCCTTTCCTGACGCCCGCACGCATATTTCCCTTATTGCCGTGCAAGCTATCATGAAGGGGGGTAAAACTCAAGTGCGGTAAATTGAAGGGCTGTTACCAATACGGATTTGAAATGATTAAGGATTGAAGAGATGTGCCTCTTCCCGGATGACACCCGCAGGCATCATCCGGGAAGAAACATTTCATCTAATCGGTCACTTCTAAAACATGACGAAAAAATACTTACTTTACACGACCCGCTCTCCAGGCGGCAATCAGCTTGTCGTAGTCGACGGTTTCGCCTTTGGGCTTTTCATTGGCAAGCTTGGCCTGCGGCGCCACGCCACCCGGTCTGCCCAGATATTTGCTTTCATCCACGCAGGGATTGAGCTTGGGACCGCGATCACCCTGAATGCCTGAACGCTGAATACGCGCCATCACTTCATCCTGTTCTTTGGCCAGATTATTCATGGCCTGATCAACAGAGATTTTACCGGAAGACGCTTCACCGATCGCCTGCCACCACAGTTGTGCCATTCTGGGGTAATCAGGAACATTGGTGCCGGTCGGCGTCCAGGCAACGCGTGCGGGTGACCGGTAGAATTCCACCAACCCGCCCAGTTTGGGCGCACGTTCCGTGTAGGACTGATGACGGATGTCGCTGTCACGAATAAAGGTCAGACCCACATGGGACTTCTTCAGTGACGTGGTTTTCGCTACGCAAAACTGTGCATAAAGCCAGGCAGCCTTGCGACGATCAAGCGGTGTGGTTTTAAACAGCGTCCAGGAACCGGCATCCTGATAGCCTAGTTTCATGCCTTCTTGCCAGTAGGCGCCATGAGGCGATGGAGCCATACGCCATTTTGGTGTTCCATCCGCGTTGACGGTGGGCCCCGGCGCAACCATGCCCGGAACAAATGCCGTGTACCAGAAAATCTGCTGGGCGACGTTGCCTTTTTCCAGGTACGGCAGGTACGTATAGAAATCCAGTCCCCGGGCTCCCGGAGGTGCATACTTGTCGAGCCATTCAATATATTTGCGCAATGCGTATTTGGCCGCGGGACCATTGACATCGCCGCCACGGCATACGCTCGAACCGACCGGACGGTCATTTTCATCAACGGCGATGCCCCATTCATCAACGGGCTTGCCGTTGGGGAATCCTCTGTCTCCTGATCCGGCCATGGACAACCAGGCATCCGTAAAACGCCAGCCCAGATCGGGAGCTTTCTTGCCGTAATCGTTGTGACCGTAAACTCTGACACCGTCGACTTCTTTGACATGCACGGTGAAAAACTCGGCAATGTCTTCATAGGCCGACCAGTTGACCGGCACGCCCAGCTCGTACCCGTAGATTTTCTTGAATTGAGCCTTTAAATCCGGACGCTTGAACCAGTCATAGCGGAACCAGTAGAGATTCGCGAACTGCTGATCGGGGAGCTGATAGACCTTGCCGTCCGGACCGGTGACAAAGGACAGACCCATGAAATCTTTTAAGTCGAGCGTGGGCAACGTGACATCCTTGCCCTCTCCCGCCATAAAATCGGTTAAATTGACAATATAGGGGTAACGCCAATGGGTGCCGATCAGGTCGGAGTCATTGACCCAGGCATCATAGATGTTTTTCCCTGACTGCCAGGAGGTCTGAAGCTTTTCTATGACGTCGCCTTCCTGAATGAGGTCATGGGTAACTTTGATGCCGGTAATCTCAAAAAATGCCTTGGCCAGTACTTTCGATTCATATTCATGCGTCGGAATCGTTTCGGAGACGACCTTGATATCCATGCCCTTAAAGGGCTTGGCCGCATTCATGAACCACTCCATCTCCTTCATCTGCTGGGCCTTGGTCAGGGTCGAAGGCTGGAATTCAGTATCGACCCACTTCTTGGCGGCAGCCATGTCCGCCATCGCCGAACCGGCGAAGAACGTTAACAACACAGCCACCAAACCGCCCCAGAACATTGCTGAGGCACTATGCGTCCGTCTCATCTGTTTTCCTCCTTCTTCTCGACCTTCAATAGTTGAATTCTCAATTCTCCGGGCCTACATTGCAGGCGTGAAGGCCATAAAACGTCATGCAAGTAAACCCTGCTTCAAACAACTCATCCCCAAATCATCACAACAATCATCCAGCCTAACGCAATCGGAAACACGATCCAGAGAGAAAAATCCGTGAACCCGAGCCAGGCGAGATGAATATACATGGACGTTACAATTCCGATAAAGAGACGATCCCCGGGGGTCGTGGCAATCGGCAAAAAACCTCGTCGTTCAACCGAAGGCGACAGGGCCTGCCAGATTCCCATAGCCGTCAGTACCGCAAAAAGGCTTATGAAGAAAATTGCCGTCGGAACTGTCCAGTACATCCATTCCAGAGTCATTGCTGTTTGCCTCCCCGTTTATACACGCCCCAGGGCGAAGCCCTTGGCCATATGGTTTCGTACAAACCAGATCACCACAGCCCCCGGCACGATCGTGAGTATGCCGGCCGCGGCCAGCAGGCCCCAATCCATACCGGTGGCGCTGACAGTTCTTGTCATCACAGCCGCAATCGGTTTTGCATTCGTGACCGTGAGCGTCCGGGCAAACAGCAGTTCCACCCAGCTGAACATAAAGCAGAAGAATACGGTCACACCGACACCGGAGCGGATTAATGGAATAAAGATGGTGAGAAAAAACCGCGGCAGGCTGTATCCGTCGATAAAGGCGGTTTCGTCAATTTCCCGGGGAATACCGGACATGAATCCTTCGAGTATCCACACCGCCAGCGGCACATTAAACAGACAATGAGCCAGCGCAACCGCGATATGCGTGTCCAGCAGGCCGATGGTGGAATAGAGCTGAAAAAACGGCAGCAGGAAAACAGCGGCCGGCGCCATTCGGTTGGTCAGCAGCCAGAAGAATATGTGCTTGTCACCCAGGAACGTATAGCGTGAAAAGGCATAGGCGGCGGGCAATGCCACCGTCAGCGAGATCAGGGTGTTGATGGTGACATAGATCATGGAATTGATGTATCCGGAATACCAGGATGAATCGGTAAATATCTTAATGTAGTTGGCAAACGTGGGATCGGCCGGATAGAGGGTTAATGAACCGAGAATGTCGGCATTGGTCCGAAGCGACATATTGAGCATCCAGTAGATCGGAAGGAATATAAATATGAGATAAATGACTAAACCAATGACCCTGCTTTTTGATTTCATCTTTTAGCTCCTTTTCCCACGTTGAGCAGTACCTGGTAGAAAACAAAACACAAGAGGAGTACGATTAAAAAGTAGATCAGCGAAAAGGCGCCGGCAGTTCCCAGGTCGAATTGGCCTACGGCGATTTTCACCAGATAGATGGACAGGAAGGTGGTGGAGTTGCCGGGACCGCCCCCGGTGAGCACGAAGGGTTCGGCATAGATCAGGAAGCTGTCCATGAAGCGCAGCAGCACGGCAATGGTGAGCACCCCGCGCATTTTCGGCAGTTGTATGTAGCGAAACGTCGACCAGCCCGACGCACCGTCAATTTTTGCCGCCTGAAAGTAAACTTCGGGAATCGCACGCAAACCGGCGTAGGCCAACAGCGCAACGAGCGATGTCCAGTGCCAGACTTCCATCAGCATCACGGTGATCCAGGCGTCGAGCGCTTTTGCCGTGTGATCAAAGGGAATCCCCAGAACATTGTTGACGAAGGCGCCAAGCAGTCCGATGTCCGGCCTTACAAAGATCATCCAGATTGATCCGATCGTATTCCATGGGATGAGGAGGGGAAGCGCGAGCGCCACGAGGCTGAAAGAAACTCCCCATCCTTTTTTCGGCATTGCCAGCGCGATGAGAACGCCGAGCGGTATCTCAATGAGCAAAACGAGTCCGGAAAACAGGAATTGCCGCCACAGGGCTTCGTGCAGGCGGGAGTCGCGCAATACGGATTGGAACATCTCCGTACCGACAAACAGGCTGTTGCCCGGCCCCATGATGTCCTGAACCGAATAATTCACCACGGTCATCAACGGAATGATCGCACTGAAGGATACAATCACCAAAACAGGGATCAATAAAAGCCATGCTCGATTATTTTCCCATTTATCCATCTTGATCAAACTCCTTCATTACTTGACCAGGCGGCCATCGGCATACAGTTTCGTTTTAAGAGGCGGAAAGACAAGCCAGACCTTACCGGCTGAAACAGGAGCATCTTCCGGCAACCGGACATACAACGTTTTTTCATTGAAGACAGTGGCAACTATTTTATAGCTTCCCAGGTCTTCGACATTTTTTACGACGGCCTCCAGAGCGTTTTCCACCGGTGTGGAGCTGAGTTCCAGGTATTTGGGCCGAATGCCCAGTTCCAGGTTACCCTTCGCCTTTTTCGCCGCATCCGCCGTTTTCCCCTCGATTTGTATTCCGGCGCCGTTCACATAAGCCACATTGCCGTCGACACGGCATTCGAGGAAGTTCATGCCGGGAGAACCGATAAAATATCCGACAAACTTATGCTCCGGATTCTCAAAGAGATCTTCGGGCGTGCCGGTTTGAACGATTTCGCCCTCATACATAATCACAACCTTTTCTGCAAAGGTCAGCGCTTCCATCTGATCATGCGTGACATAAATCAGGGTCAGTTTGAGCTGCTCATGGATTTCCTTGAGTTTGCGCCGCAGATGCCATTTGAGGTTCGGATCGATCACTGTTAAGGGTTCATCAAAAAGAATGGCGGCCACATCGCTGCGCACCAATCCCCGCCCTAAAGATATCTTCTGTTTGGCGTCCGCGGCAAGCCCCGCGGCTTTCTGTTTGAGATAATCCGTCAAATCGAGGATTTCAGCCACCTGCCGGACCCGCTGATCCAGGGCGGTTTGATCGATGTTCCGGTTTCTCAGGGGAAAGGCCAGATTTTCATACACGGTCATGGTGTCGTACAGAACCGGAAACTGAAAAACCTGGGCGATATTGCGTTTCTCCGGCGGCAGGGCGGTGACGTCGATTCCGTCATATAAGACCTTCCCCTGTGTGGGGGCGATGAGTCCGGAAATAATATTCAGCAGGCTAGTTTTCCCGCAGCCGGATGGCCCCAGCAGGGCATAGGCACCGCCGTCATCCCAGACATTGTTGATGGTTTTGACGGCAAAATCCGCTTCTTTTTGAGGTTTGCGCAAGTAACTGTGGGCTACGTTATCAAATTGAATTTGAGCCATACCAGAATCCTGATCTATTCACTGGGAAACGGTGACGCCAAAAGATGGCCTGCCTCGTCGTAAACGAAAAAACAACACGGGTTGACATAAACCACAATCTCCGAACCGATATGCCGGGGATGAATTCCATCTTCCTGAATCACCAGATGCGTGTCTCCATGATTGACATGAACGAATGTTTCCGATCCGTTGATTTCAGCCAGGGCGACTTTCACGCGGACGGCGGCGTTATTGTTACTGCTTTCCGTGAGGAAAAGGTGATTCGGACGGACACCGAAGATATATTTTCCATCCGGAACCGATTGCAGATGACCTTCCATGGGGATATCGATATCCTGACCCAACCTTGCAACACGGTCGTTGACGACAGCCGTCAGATAATTGATCGGCGGATCGCTGAACACCTGAGCCACCCGGGTGGTTGCCGGATGATGATAGACATAGGGAGTGGGACCCGTTTGCAGAACGCATCCTTCATCCATCACCACAATGTTCCCCCCCAGCATCAGTGCCTCCGACGGTTCCGTGGTGGTGTAGACGACGATGGCCTTTCTCTCTTTGAAAATATCCTGAAGTTCCACCTGCAACTCTTCGCGCAGCTTGTAATCCAGATTCACCAGGGGCTCGTCGAGCAGCAGCAGTTCGGAATCTTTAACCAGCGCCCGCGCTATGGCCGTGCGCTGCTGCTGCCCTCCGCTCAACTCGGCGGGAAGCCGATCAAGCAGATTATCGATACGCAGCATCGCGGCCGCCTTGCGGACTTTTCGCTCAATCTCCGCGGACGACAAGCCGCTCATTTTCAAAGGTGAAGCGATATTTTTGTAAACCGTCATGGAGGGATAATTGACAAACTGCTGATAGACCATCGCCACGCTTCTCTTACGGACAAAAAGACCGGTGACGTCCTTCCCGTCCAGCAGAATACGGCCTGTCGTGGGACGATCGAGACCGGCCATCAGACGCAGAAGCGACGTTTTTCCGGCCAGGGTATGCCCCAGAATGACATTGGTGGCGCCGCTTTCAATTTTAAGGGTGATATTGCTGATATGGCTTTCGCCATTGACGATTTTACTGACGCCGTCGAGAACAATGTCCATCTTTCACATCTCCACAGTCGGATCAGGGCGATTCATCGGCATGACGTCGCAACCCGGCCATTCATGAAAACTTTTGATTGACATATAACAAACGACTGAAAAGAGTGCTCAAAGCCACTTGTGTTTTTTTAAGAAATAATCATTCAGAAAAAGCAAACCCGCTTTGTTGTTGGCGTTATCTTTAATCGATGCAGGGGGCGGATGTCAAGAAAATTCTGGCGGACCATTGATAATTTTTAAAAATACTATCGAACAGTCCGGAAAATGGTTTGGGTGAGAATTGTTTTTTATGTCTAACCTGTTTAAGAAAAGTGCTTCTTTTGCCGATTACATAAAAAGTCATCGTCAACAAGTGCACAGAAAAGCCATAACAGCAAAGAATACAATGAGATAAATGGTGGCACCTGCCGTTAAAATAAGGAGCATAGGGGATCGGAAATCATGAGGAACCTGACATTGAGTGCCAAACTGATCGGCGGTTTCATGCTAATGGGATTGATGGTTTTCGTCGGCGGGTCTCTGGGATTGTTCGGCATTGCGCAGGTCAGCGGTGATCTGAAATCATTTTCGGAAATCAGGCTTCCGGCAATTCATGCCCTTGAAGGGATCCTTAAAAGCCAGAAAAGCGTCATGGAGATCGACCAGTCGCTTTTATCTTCGGAGGTATTGAATGAATCAGGACGCAAAGAGCCGCTGCTGCAGGCCCTGGATGACACCCTAAGCCAGGCCGAGCAGGGCTGGAAGCAATATGACGCCCTGCCCCGGGACCCGGAGGCAGACGTGCTCCGGGGGCAGCTCAAACCTCAATGGGAAACCTGGCACAAGCACCAGAAAGACTTTACGGCTCTTATCAAAGAAGGAAGCCGCGAAGGCGCGACCGCCCTGTTTACCGGCGGGCTTTGGGAATCCTTCAGCCGTACCGAGAAACTGCTTCGGGAACTCATGGACACCAACCTCAAGCTGGCCGCCCGGGCCCGGGAAGCCGGCAACGCGCGGGCGTTGTGGATGAAAGCCACGGCGCTTTTCGGCACGGCGATCGGCATCCTTATCGCCATCGCCTTCGGAATCTTTTTTGCCCGTTCCATCACCCTCCCGATTAACCGGGTCATCGCGAATTTAAACGAAACTTCCGAACAGTTCGCCGAAGCGGCAAACCAGATATCGCAGTCGAGCAATCATCTCGCCGAGGGAACGTCCATGCAGGCCGCAACGGTTGAGGAAGCCTTCGCGGTTATGAGTGAATTGACATCAACGAACCGCAAACATGATGAGCAGATCCATGAGCTCCGCAAGCTGGTTGATCAGTCAAATTCCCCCCGCATGGAATCATCTGCCAATTTGAACAAAGCGGCCAAAGCGATGGAAGATATCAAAAAAACAAGCGAGGACACATCGGTTGTTTTAAAGACGATAGAAACGATAGCCTTTCAGACTAATCTTCTGGCGCTGAATGCCTCGGTTGAAGCAGCCCGGGCGGGTGAAGTGGGTGCCGGGTTTGCCGTCGTGGCCGATGAAGTACGAACCCTCGCGATTAAGTCTGCCGAAGCAACAAAGAACACGACTGCCCTGATCAAAACGACCGTTAACGATATTGTCAGAGGCGGAGAACTGATAGAGGCCAACGCGGCAAAGTTCAAGGAGTACAACACTCTCGCTGATTCTTTTACGCCCACCGTTGAACAGTTTGTTGATTGTGCAAATGAGCAGACGCCGAGATTTGAACAGGTCAACAAAGCCATCGCCGAGATCAACAGGGTTGTCCAGGAAAACGCAGCCAGCGCGGAAGAAAACGCGTCTGTCGCCGAGGAAATGACAGCTCAAGCCCAATCGATGAAGCGGTATATCCAAAAACTGTCGGCGGTCATCGGTGAAGTGTCGGATAATGAAGCTTCGTCCCCCTCCCGTCAGGGAAATGCCGGAGCGCGAAGCCCGCTGCCGGATAAGCATTCCACCCCCGCGTTGCCCGCGGGCAACGGGGAAAGGGAGGTGCAGGCATGAATCGTCTGAAGTTGAGCACGAAGTTAATCGGCGGATTTGCCATCATGGCGCTGATGCTTTTAGTCGGCGGCGGCGTAGGGTTATTTGGTATGATCCAGGTGGAAGGAAGCACCAGGGATATTTCCGATGTGCATATTCCGGGAATTCACAATGTCGGGATCATCAGCCAGGCGCTAATCACAATGAAACGAATCGACCAGTCGCTTTTATCTTCGGAGGTATTGAATGAATCAGGACGCAAAGAGCCGCTGCTGCGGGCCCTGGATGACACCCTAAGCCAGGCCGAGCAGGGCTGGAAGCAATATGACGCCCTGCCCCGGGACCCGGAGGCAGACGTGCTCCGGGGGCAGCTCAAACCTCAATGGGAAACCTGGCACAAGCACCAGAAAGACTTTACGGCTCTTATCAAAGAAGGAAACCGCGAAGGCGCGACCGCCCTGTTT
>DDWS01000068.1:0-860 GCA_002347685.1 Syntrophaceae bacterium UBA2280 | reverse complement strand
AGATATCGCAGTCGAGCAATCATCTTGCCGAAGGAACCTCCAGGCAGGCTTCTGCAACGGAAGAAGTCTCCGCTGTAATGGAGGAGCTTAAAGCATCCAACCAGCGGTTCTATGATCGCATGCAGTCCTTTTCACAATCGGGAGGATCCGCATTAGGCCTTGGTTTTGAAGTCTTCAACATGCTCAAGGAAACAAGAAAGACAATGAAGGGGATTAAAAAGTCCAGTGAGGATACTGCCGTCATCGTCAAGGCCATTGAAAAAATTGCCTTCCAGACCAATCTTCTGGCGCTCAATGCCTCGGTTGAAGCGGCCCATGCCGGTGACTCCGGTACGGGGTTTGCCGTGGTTGCAGGTGAGGTGCGGGGTTTGGGCGTGCGCTCCACTGAAGCGGCAAAAAATACCGGTGACCTGATTGATCAGACGGTTGGAATCGTCGGATGCGGCAACGACTTTGTTGCGGTGAGCATGAAGAATTTTCTGGAGTTTACAGATCCCATCATGAAGGCCAGCGAACTCCTGAAGGCGGCAAGCGAGGCAACCATAAAGCAGGCCGAGGGTGTAGAGCAGATCAATGCGTCCATCATGGAAATTAACAAATCGGCTCAAGCCAACGCGGCCAGCTCTGAAGAGGCGGCTTCCGTCGCCCAGGAGGCCACTGCTCAGGCCATGTTCATGAAGTCCATTGTCGATGAGCTGGCGGCAGTGGTCGGATACAGGCACTGACGCAGTCTCACCGAAACAAGCAAGGGCGGGATTTCCCCGCCCTTTTTGCAATCTGAAAGACTGACCGTCCGGCATGCGCCGGATTCCGCACTTCGCGCTACACCTTTGCTTACCTCTGCCCCAAAAGCTTCCTGG
>DDWS01000023.1 GCA_002347685.1 Syntrophaceae bacterium UBA2280 | reverse complement strand
CGTGAAGAATGGATCAATAATATAGGGAGAAGTTATGACTCAACAACAACGTTATTATGCGACAGGTAAGAGAAAAAGCGCAATCGCCCGCGTGTATATGAAATCCGGCAGCGGCAACATCATCGTCAATAAAAGAAACGTCGAAGAGTATTTCCCCCGACCTTCTTTGAAGATGATCATCCGCCAGCCTTTTGAAATCACAGGTAAAAAAGATCAATTTGATCTGTTCGTCAATGTCGCAGGAGGCGGTGTCGCCGGTCAGGCGGGCGCGGTCAAGCACGGCATTTCCAAAGCCCTTCTGGCATACGACGCGGAGCTTCGGCCGATTCTGAAAAAAGCCGGTTTCCTCACCCGGGATGCCCGCATCAAGGAGCGCAAGAAATACGGACAGCCTGGTGCCCGAAAAAGATTCCAATTCTCCAAACGATAACGCACACAAAGGGGGGCTTCAGGCCTCCCTTTTTTTATAAGGAACCCCTCTTATGACGATCAAAGCAGCCATCTACGGCGCGAGCGGTTATACCGGACAGGAACTCACCCGGATTTTATCCGGTCATCCGCAGGTGGAGCTCATCGCCGTTACATCCCGGCGGTTTGCCGGGAAGGCGGTTTCGGACGTCTTTCCATCCCTGTACGGTCTGACCACCCTGAAGTACGAAGACGCAGCCCCCGATGCGATTGCCGGCATGTGCGATGTCGTGTTTCTGGCCCTGCCGCACGGTGTGTCGATGGATATCGCCCCGGCCTTTGTGAAGGCCGGAAAAAAGGTCATTGATCTGAGCGCGGATTACCGGATCCGGAACCTGACCACCTATGAAAAATGGTACGCAAAGCACAAAAGCCCCGGCCTTCTGGCGGACGCCGTCTACGGTCTGCCCGAGCTCTACCGGAGCGCGATTGAGACCTCATCGCTGATCGCCAATCCCGGCTGTTATCCGACCAGCATCATTTTAGGTTTGGCCCCTGTCTTGAAAAACGGACTGGTGGATCCGTCAACCATCCTTGCCGATTCCGCCTCCGGCGTGAGTGGCGCGGGAAGAGATCCCCTGATCGGTTCGCTTTTCTGCGAAGTGGATGGCGGATTCAAGGCCTATAAGGTCGGAAAGCACCGGCACACACCGGAAATTGAGCAGGAACTGGCTGTTCTGGCCGGCGAAGTATTCGCGGTAACCTTCACACCGCATCTGTTGCCGGTTAAGAGAGGCATTTTGAGCACCCTGTATGCCACGCTGACAAACGAGATATCGGTGAGCGAACTGTGTGAGCTGTATGCGTCTTTTTATGGCGCAGAGGCGTTCGTGCGGGTTTGTCCGGAGGGTGTCTATCCCAATATCTCTTCGGTGGCCGGATCCAACTTCTGCGACATCGGCCTGGCGGTTGATTCCCGGACCCGGCGGATTATTGTTCTATCCGCCATTGATAATCTGATCAAGGGCGCCGCAGGCCAGGCCGTGCAGAACATGAATATCATGTGCTCGCTGCCTGAAGAAAGCGGTCTTAAGACAGCCCCGCTTTATCCCTGATGAAAGAAAAGCACCATGCCTCAAAAGATATTTAATACCCGAACCCGCAAGAAGGAAATCTTCCAGCCGATCAGGGAAGGTGAGGTGGGGATGTACGTCTGCGGTATTACGGCCTATGACGTATGCCATGTCGGGCACGCACGCGCGGCAGTGGTGTTTGATGTCGTTTACCGCCATCTGCGGTCGCGCGGCTACAAGGTGACGTATGTGAAAAACTATACCGACATCGACGACAAGATCATCGACCGGGCCAACGCCGAAGGCACAGGTTTTGCGGAGATCGCCGAACGCTATATTCGTCTGCATGATGAGGATATGGCGGCGCTCAATGTTTTGCCGCCTACCATAACACCGAAGGCCACAGAACATATGGCAGACATGATTTCGATGATATCCGCGCTGGAGGCAAAGGGCATTGCCTACCCGGTGGATGGAGACGTGTTTTTCGCAGTCAATCATTTCCCCGTTTACGGCGGATTGTCGGGACGCCTGCTCGACGATATGCTGGCCGGTGCCCGCGTGGATGTCAACGATAAAAAGAAAAACCCGCTGGACTTTGTTTTGTGGAAGAAAAGCAAGAAGGACGAGCCTTTTTGGGAGAGCCCCTGGGGGCAGGGTCGACCCGGCTGGCACATTGAGTGTTCTGCCATGAGCCGGCGCTATCTCGGGGATACCTTCGACATTCACGGCGGCGGCGAAGACCTGGTTTTTCCGCACCATGAAAATGAAATTGCCCAGACGCAGGCTGTGACAGGGAAATCACCCGCCAATTACTGGATGCACAACGGCTTTGTGAAAATTAACGCCGAGAAAATGTCTAAATCACTGGGCAATGTTTTTCCGGTGCGTGAGATTGTCCGTCAATACCATCCCGAGGCTCTTCGCCTGTTTATGCTTCAGAGCCATTACCGCAGTCCGGTGGATTATTCGGATACGTCGCTTACGGAAGCCAGAGCCGCCCTCACGCGCTGTTATGCTGCCCTGAAATTGATGAAAGATGCACGTGGTGCCGCAATTGAAGCCGCAGCAACCCCGCTGCCCGCAAGGTTTTCGTACATCCGGAAGATCAATGAACTCAATGACAGGTTTGACGCAGCCCTTGATGACGATTTTAATACGGCACAGGCATTAGGCTGTGTGTTTGAAGCGGCCAGGATGATCAATAATCTGCTGACGGCCGAAAAGAAAATGCCTGTTTCCGAAAAACAATGCGTTTTGGAGACCGCCTTTTCGATCTTTGAACATTTTAGCGATGTACTGGGGGTTTTTCAGTCTGATCCCGATGTATTTTTTGATGCCGACCGTGAAATTGAAGTGAAGAAACGCGGCCTGGATGAAGAAAAGATCGCCCATCTGATTGCGCAAAGGCAGGCAGCCCGGGCAGACAAGGATTGGAGCCGCGCCGATGACATCCGCAAGGAACTCGACGTCATGGGAGTTGTCCTGAAAGATTCTCCGGTGGGTACCACCTGGTCGGTGGAGTAGTTTCGGGGTATTTTTTGCAGGGTTTTCCTGTTTTCCGGCGTTGTCCTGAATATTTCCTCCAACATTGCCGAAATATCTGGTAAACATCTCCGATGGGTTATATACTTTTCCCCGGAAAATGACTATTTTAAACTTCAGAAAAAATGAAGCGACAAGTGAGGCAGCCGATGAAGAAAATTGCAGGTAAGTGGCCGGTATTGGTCGTCATTATCCTGGGATTCCTTGTTGTTTTTGGGACGTACTATGCAAGCAAGGTTTCCGCCCGGGATAAAAACATCTACAAGGATATCAAAACATTCAGCGAAGTGCTGGATATGGTTCAGAAAAATTACGTTGAAGAGGTGGATTCCTCCACCTTGATCCAGGGAGCGATCAACGGTATGATCAAATCGCTGGATCCCCACAGCGTGTTTATGACGCCGGAGATGTATAAAGAACTATCCGTGGAAACCCAGGGCCAGTTCGGTGGCATCGGCATTGAAATTACAATTCTCAAAGACGTATTGACGGTCGTTTCGCCTATTGAAGATACGCCCGCTTTTCATGCCGGCGTGAAATCCGGCGACCAGATTATCAAAATTGACGGCCAGTCCACCAAGGACATAACCATTATGGAGGCGGTCAAGAAGCTGCGGGGGCCCAAAAACACGAAAGTGACCATCACGATTATGCGACAAGACGATGTTCAGTCCAAAGACATCATTTTGACACGCGATATCATTCAAATTCGCAGCGTCCGTTCCAAGGTTTATGATGATCATATCGCTTACATCCGTATCGCTTCGTTCCATGAAAGGACATCCGCCGATCTGAGAAAGGCTTTAGCCGAGGTCAGTTCAAAAACGTCCCCCATGAAGGGGCTGATCCTCGATTTACGAAATGATCCGGGCGGTCTTTTGGATCAGGCCATCGAAGTCTCGGACATGTTTCTGAAATCCGGCGTGATTGTATCCACGCGCGGTCGCTCCAGCAGCATGGATATCAAATCCGTGGCGAAAGACACGGGTGGCAGTGAAGTTACTGTTCCCATGGTGGTGTTGGTGAATGAGGGCACAGCCAGTGCGGCGGAGATTGTCGCCGGCGCCCTGCAGGACAATAGCCGTGCGCTGATTGTGGGGACTCAGACCTTCGGCAAGGCCTCCGTTCAGACGGTGATACCCCTGGCCGACGGATCCGCACTGAAATTGACCACCGCGCGTTATTACACGCCCAGCGGAAAATCGATTCAGGCCGAAGGGATCAAGCCCGACATTGTGGTCAAAGCCCCGTTGTCCGCACAGGAGCCCGATCTTGCACCGGAGGAGCGCCTGCGCGAAAAAGACCTGAAAAACCACATCAAGCAGGGTAAAGACGATATGGCGCCCCTCGGGGAAAAAGGGGCAGACAGCACCGCGGAAGCTCTGGAGCTGGCCCGGGATCCTCAGCTCAAGACGGCCATTGATATTCTTAAAAGCTGGCGGATCATGAAACAGCATCTGGCCGGTAATCCCTGAAATGACGGGAATCAGAAAAAATAGCTAGACAGACATGAAAAAGAAAAAGAAGAATCAATTATTGACGGGGGCGCTCATCGCGCTGATTGTCTTTTTTCTCGTCGCGATCGTTTACATGCTTCAGTTTAAGGAGGATCCGATATCGGTGGCCAGGACGCCTGTGGCCAAATCTCCCATAACCGATCCCGGCCGGGAAAAGAAAGAGCCGGCAGAGCCTGTCGCAAAGATCCCCTCCGAAAAGAAAAAAGCAGTCGTTGCCAAAATTGAGAAAAAGCCGATGCTTCCGCCCGCAAGGCGGGTAGCCATCATTATTGATGATATCGGTTATGATCTGGCATCCGTCAGGGCACTGATCGCCATCGATGCAGATATCACCTTCGCGTTATTGCCCCATCTGACCCACACGCGTAAGGCGGCGGAAATGCTTCGTCAGGCCGGCCGGGAAACCCTTTTGCATTTGCCGATGGAGCCTTTGTCTTATCCGAGGGAAAAACCGGGGGAAGGCGCTTTATTTACGGATATGAATGAAGCGGAGCTGATTCATCAACTGGAGAAGAACTTCGCTTCCGTTCCCCATGTGTCGGGCGTCAACAACCATATGGGGTCGAAATTCATGGCGGATGAAGAAAAACTGACGCTGGTCTTTCGCGAGTTAAAGAAGCGAAATCTGATCTTCATCGATTCGCGTACAACCCCCCAGACGAAAACAGCCGCGGCGTTGAAAAATGTTTATGTGCCTTCCGCATCCCGCACGGTATTTCTGGACAATGAACGGGATTACAGCCGCATCTACCGAATCCTGATGGATGTGGCCAATGCGAATGACATCGGTGCTCCGGTTGTTATGATCGGGCATCCCTATCCGGAAACCATCCGGGCGATCAGGGACGCCCATAAGGTTTTTCAGGAAAAGGGCGTGACCATTGTGCCTGTATCCAGGTTGATCCGGAACAAAGAGTCGGAAGGCGCGTCCTGAAATGACCCGGGTATCCCTTAAGGTATCAAAGCAAAGATCGGTTTGGTTCTATGAGCAATAAAAGAAAATGTTTTCTGATCGGTTGGGTGCTGATCGTTTTTTGTGTCGGCGGATGCGCATCCATGACGTCCGTTCGTCCGGTTTCGCAGGCATCTTCTGCTGAAGCCTTTTCCGGCACAGCCGCTTATCACTACGCGCTGTCCGTTTTGCTCAAGCAGGATGGGGATACGGCCGGGGCCGTATCCGAAATGCAAAAGGCCCTGGTCGCGCATCCTGAATCCGCCTATCTGACCGCCGAGATGGTTTCGCTTTATATTGCAAACAATGAAGTCGACCGCGCCCTCGCACTCGGAGAGGAGGCGATGGTCTCGCACCCTGATGATACCCAGCTGCGTTCCATGATGGGCGGACTATATTTCCACCTCCGGGAGTATGACCGGGCGATTGACGAATACCGGACGGTCGTAAAACAGGATCCGCAGAATCTGGTGGCCTATCTATATCTGGGGACCGTTTACGCCCTGCAGAAGAAATACGGGGAGTCCGAGGCGGCATTCAGGCAGCTGCTGGCGGAGGACCCGGACAATCTCATGGGCAACTACTATTTTGCGAAAGTCCTGGCTGATATGGATCGCGCCGAAGAGTCGGAGGCCCTGTTCAAAAAGGTGCTGGTGGATCGTCCGGACTTTGAGGTGGCCAGAATTGACTTGGCACAGCTCTATGAGAGGACGGGAGAATTTGAACAGGCCATCGGCATTTTTCGCGATCTGCTGGCGCTCAACCCGGCGCGGTCAAATCTCCGCCTGAAAATCGCTGATTTGCTGATCAAAATGAAGGATTATCCTGCGGCGGAAAACGAATTTCTGGACGTGCTGCAGTATGAGCCCGACCATCGGGAGGCGCGCACTGCTCTGGGGCTTATGTATTATGACATGAAAAAGTTTGATCTGGCGGCGGCCGAGTTTACAACGCTGTTGAGCCGGGATGTAACCGACGACAGGATCCGTTATCTGCTGGCCAGCACACTGGAAAAAAGCGGCGACGGGACCCGGGCGGTTTCTCTCTTTCTGAAAGTGTCGCCATCCTTTGAGCTTTATGCCAACGCGCAGATTCAGGCGGCGATGATTCTCAAAGATCAGAAGAATCTGGCCTCCGCGATTGACGTTCTTTACGAAGCGATCCGGCAAAAGTCAGATCAGGTGATCCTCTATCTGTATTTGTCGTCGCTGCAGGAGGATCACAAAGATCTGGCGGGAGCGGAGAAAACCCTGCTTGGCGCCGTCCAACTTTTCCCCCGCGATGTGGACGTCCACTACGCCCTGGGCATGATCTATGAGAAGACGGACCGTTTTGATGAGAGCATCGCTGCGATGGAAACGGTTTTATCCATCGATGCCGAGCATGCCGACGCACTGAATTTTATCGGATACAGCTGGGCGGATCGCGGCATCCGTCTGGACGAAGCCGAAGACATGATTATCCGGGCGCTCAGTTTCAAACCCGACAGCGGCTATATCATCGATTCGCTGGGCTGGGTCCGTTTTAAAAAGAATCAGTATGAAAGTGCGCTTGAACATTTGAAGCGGGCAAACGAACTGTTGCCGGATGATCCCACCATTTTGGAACATTTGGGCGACGTCCACCTGAAAATAGATAAACGTGAGCGGGCCAAGGACTTTTACCGCAGGGCTGTTGAGCGGGATCCGGAAAACAGGATCCTCAAACAGAAGCTCGACGATCTGATCCGGCAGCCCTAGCGACGACCGGTGGCGGTTTATTATTGCATTATCCAATAGAAAGGCGCGTTCATGCTTGTCCGGTTTCTCCTCTTCAGGCGCATAGCTGTTATCCTCGGACTGTCGGTTCTGCTTTGCAGCTGCGCGTCTTTTTTTCCGGGTGTGCCGTTGAGGCCGGAAACCACCGTGATGGGGGAAACAGATACCCTTTTTGCCCGCGTGCACATGACACTTTCGACAGCCGAAGGGCAGTACCCCCTGAGGGCGGCGGTGGTTGCACGCCGGCCCGGCTTTTTGCGACTTGAGCTTTTACCGATCATCGGAACTCCGGATTTCTTCTTGTGCGCGACACCCCGTGAGATGAAAATCTTTATCCCGTCACGCGGCGAGTTCTATTATGGAGTGCCTTCGGCTGAAAATGTGGCACGTTTTTTACCCTGGTCGTTTTCTATTGAGGATCTGGTGAGCATCCTGCTAGGGGATTATCCCGCGCTGAAAGAAAAGCATCATGTGACGGATGAAAAACAATCCCGGGCGGACGGTAAACGAACGACCATGAGGGGTGAATCCGGGGTGGTGCAGGTAATGTTTTGGGATGCCGCAGAACGCTTAACCGCTGTTGTGCGTCATCATCCGTCGGGTGAGGAGCTCTACGAGGTCCGCTTTGAGGATTACAGCATTGGGACGTTTCTTCCCGGCCGGATCACGGTGAGGGTGTTCGAGCCACAGGCGACCATCGTTGTAAAGTACCATGACGGCCGGATTGAAAAGAGTGTTGATTTAAGCGTTTTTGAACTGATGCTCCCCGAAGGCATCAAGGCCTTGTCACTCGATTGAGGTCGTCGGAACGATTGTCCCTTTATTGACAGGGATAAAAAAAGGACCCGATCGGGTCCTTTTTTTATTTGCCTTTAAGATCGGTCACTTGATCTCCTGGAGTTTTGATCTGGCGATACGTGCCTGATTGGTGTTTGGAAAATCCCGGATGACCTGCTGCAGCAGCAGTCGGGCGCTGGTTTTGTCTCCCAGATTGAAAAATGAAAGACCCTGTTTGAGCAGTGCATACGGCACCCGGTTCCCATCGGGATAATTTTTCGTCACCTTTTCGTATTCGAGAATCGCTCTTTCATAATTTTTTTCAAAAAAGAAACATTCTCCCATCCAGAACTGGGCGTTGTCGGAATATTCGCTTTTCGGATGAGCCGTGAGAAAATCCTGAAACGCCGATCTGGCGCGGGCGTACTGGCCGTCTTTGAAAAGCTGATAGGCGGCGGAGTACAGGGTCGCCCTGTCCGGCTTTGCAGGTGCGTCGCCCGTCGAGACGGTCACATCGTAACTTTCGTCGCTCAACGTATGCTTTTTGCCGATCTCAAGAAAATTTTCAATAAAATTAATCTTCAGAAGAATGGTGTTGAGCTGTTTGTTATAGTCATCTTCTTTTCCGGTGTCGCGCGCGGTGCTCTTTTGCAGGGTTTCAACCTGACCGCGGAGCTGCTGGATCTGATCCCGCAGCTCCGCAAAATCCGCCGAGGTATTGGCCTGACCCTTACGCATGGATCCCAATGCCTGCGAGTTTTTTTCCTGTTCCTTTTTCAGATCAGCAATTTGCCCGTCAACCGCGGTGAGCTTTGCCTCCATCTGCTGGCTTAGATCTGAACGCAGAGCTGTTAGCTCCGAGGACGTCGCACAACCTGAAACAAGAAGAACAAACAGCGCAAGAAAGATATAAAATGCTTTTTTCAATGGACATCCCTCATGCGGTCGTTACTATTCCAGAACGAATTGAGCACGCCGATTCTGGGCCCAGGCTTCTTCCGTGCTTTGTGCATCCGCCGGGCGCTCTTCGCCGTAGCTGATGGTGACAAGACGTGAACTGTCAATGCCGAGATTCACGAGGTACTGTTTGGCTTCCTGAGCGCGTCTTTCTCCCAGCGCCATGTTGTATTCGGCCGTGCCGCGTTCATCGCAATGACCTTCGACGATGATTTTGGCGTTTGCGTTCGCCTTGAAGATTTCTGCATTTGCCTTCAGAATTTCTCGCGCGTCAGCCCGGACATTGGATCGATCAAAATCGAAATAGATATTTTGAATGTTCAGGGCATTGAGCGCCGCCGCATTTTTTTTGGCCCATGCCTCTCTGGCTGCCTGGGCTTTGAGCGCCGCTTCACGGTCAGCCTGTTCTTTGGCTTTGCGGGCTGCTTCATCATCCGTCACCGTTGCCGTATCTGACGCACCGACTCTCTGTTCCTGAACCGCTTCATCCTTGACAACGGCTTTTTTCTCAGCACAGCCGCTCAAAAGGGTCAGGCCGAAGGCAAGAATCATTAACAATCCTATCAGGGTGATAGTTTTTTTCATGGTAGATCTCCTTTCTTGAGAAAGTTTAAAGTTGTTTAAGTTTCTTGATATTGTTTACCGTATAGTAAACTAAACATATTTAATATCTTGCTGTCAATAGAAAACAAACCCGCCATTCCCGTTACGGATTCATGCGGGGAGACCAGGCCGGCATAACGGACGGACTTCCGCTTTCCTTAAGAATTCTCATTTGCTGTCCATTGGAGCCGATGATGCAGATCCTGCTTTTAGAACCGCTTCTTGATCCGTAAACGATCTGCCGTCCGGAGGGCGACCAGGAAGGATATTCGTTGTTGGCGTCGTCAAAGGTCAGCTGTGTCAGGTGCTCCCCTTCCTCATCCACTGTGAAGATTTGGAATTGGCGGTTAATGGATCCTTCGAACGCTATCTTCCCGCCGCGCGGTGACCAGGCAGGGGAGGTGTTGTAATTGCCTTCAAACGTGATTCTTCTGACATTGTTGCCGTCTGCGTCCATTATAAAAATCTGCGGTGATCCCGACCGGTTGGAAACAAAAGCGATCTTTTTGCCGCAGGGCGACCAGGCGGGGGAAACATCAATGGAATAATTGTAGGTCAGGCGCTTGAGGCGCATTGAGTCGAGCTCGAGGACATAAATTTCTTCGTTGGAATCCTTGCTGAGTGTCAGCAGAAGATTCCGGCTGTCCGGGGAGAATCCGCCGGACAGATTCAACCCTTCATGGGAGGAAATTCTCTTCTCCTTTCCCGTTTTTAAATGATGCAGATACACCTCGGGCCGGCCGTGTCTGTAGGACGTAAACGCAAGATACTGACCGTCCGGCGACCAGCGTGGCGATGTGATAATGCTTCGATGGCTGGTTAGTTTTACGATATCTTCACCGTCATAGCTGATTGCATGGATATCCGCTTCAGGTCCGTTTTTTGCCACAAAAGCGATGCGGGTGTTGAAATCGCCCTCGTCGCCGGTTAAGGTAAGAAGGATATCAGAGGTGACCGCGCGCGCCAAAGCCCTCAGATCGGGTCTCGGCGACAGGTAGCGTTTGTGCAGCAGGGCATTGCCGCGGACGACGTCGGATAGCCGGACTTCGCAGGCGATTTCCGAGGGGCTGATCGTGATGGCGCCGGTCAGAAGGTAATCCGCGCCAATGGCCGCCCAGTCCGAAAAGCGGATCTGCTCGGCGGGAGAGGCACCACCGGTTTCAAGAAAGCTTCTTCTATCCAGGGGATTGAACAAGCCGGTCATTTTCAGATATTTTTTGATCTGATCCGGCAGGGCGATCCCGAGATCGGCCGTTTCTACCTGTCCTTCGCCCTTTTGTGGAAAATCACGCACAGCGATAGGGAACTGGAGAAAAGTGGGTGAATCGATATCAATATAGATCTTGGACGCTTGGCCTGAATTCGCCGCCCCGAACAGGGCAAGAAGTATGATCAATGGCGTCCACAGGAATTGATATTTCATAAGGCAGGTTCCTTTCCTATTCTTAGCGCAGTTCCGACGCGGGGAAGCGGATTCCGATTTCAATGGTGTCTCGCCGGTACTCCTCGGGCAGCGGCGGGAAAGGGGCGGATTTTTTAACCGCCCGCAACGCTGATTCATCGTAGTAGTTGTTGCCGGACCGTTTTTCAAAACCGATATGTTCCAACTGTCCGCTGCGCGTGATCCGGACTTCGATGATGGTCAGTGTATCTCGTGCAGGCCGCAATGCATCCGGAAGCGACCAGTTGCTTTTAACTCTGGCCTGGACGAAGGCGCTGTATTCGTTTAACCGCGATACACCGGCTGTTTCTGATCCCGATGGGCCGACATGCGCAGGGGCCTGATTCGGCAATGTTTCTTGTTTCTGTCGGATGGCGCTGATCGCTTTTTCTATATCCGGCTGCAGCTTCTCCTC
This sequence comes from Syntrophaceae bacterium UBA2280, assembly GCA_002347685.1. GTDB lineage: Bacteria > Desulfobacterota > Syntrophia > Syntrophales > Smithellaceae > UBA8904. The sequence continues at coordinate 32,440 of DDWS01000023.1, read as the reverse complement.
TGTTTTTTTAATCGCTGTCGTCTGCGATGCCGCGATTTCACGCTTCACGATGACCGCATCAGCAGAGCGTGACGTGCGCATGATATCCTGAAGCGCCGAGATTTCGCGGGAGGACATGACAGCCTCCGGGCTGACGAGCGATACGGAATAAGCGCCCCCGAATGTCAACGGACGCGACGGTGTGGAAATGGAAATCATGGCCAGGGCAATCACGAGGAGGTGGAGAAGCAAGGAGAGAAAAAACATGTTTCGGGTGGTGCCGGGATTGCCGCGAAAGCTCCTTTGGGGCTCCGGGTGTTTCATTTCCTGCCCTCGTGGGGTGGTTCCGTAATCATGCCGAGCTTATCGACACCGGCCCTGCGGATTTCAGCCATCACGTCGACCACGAAGCCGTAAGGGACGTTTTTATCGGCGCGCAGAAAAATCTCCCGGTCGATGCGGTTGGCGAAAATCGCGATCAGTTTCGGCTGAAGCTCTCCTAGCGGCATCCGGGTTTTATTGAGGAAGATTTCCTTGTTTTCGTTGATGCTCAAGATGAGCTTTTCTTCCGTGACGTCCATGCTCCTGGATTTCACTTTCGGCAGATTGACGTCGATGCCCATCGACAGCATCGGTGCCGTGATGACGAAGATGACCAGCAGCACCAGCATCACGTCCACGAAGGGGGTGACGTTGATTTCGGACATCGCTTTGTTTACGTGGTTTCTTCTTCTGGATAAACGCATCGTCGATGATCCTCCACCGAGTTTATTTTTTCACCAGGTAGCGTTCGACGATATTGAGAAATTCATCGGCGAAGTTGTCCATTTCCTGTACCATTGTCTTGGATCGGTTGAGGAAGTAGTTATAGAAAATAACCGCGGGAATCGCCGCTGCCAGCCCCGCCGCTGTGGCGATGAGCGCCTCGGAAATGCCGGGGGCAACCACGGCCAGCGTTGCGGAGCCGCGCGCGCCAATGGCCTTGAAGGTTTCCATGATTCCCCAGACCGTGCCGAAAAGCCCGATAAAGGGAGAGGCAGACCCGGTTGTGGCCAGAAATCCCAACGAGCTTTCGAGTTTGGTCATTTCCGTGTTCGACGCCCGGTTGAGCGCGCGCTGGACATTGTCCAGAGAGGATAAGGGAATATCGTCACCCTGAACCGGTTCTTTAAACGGACGATTCATTTTGGTCAGTTCCGAATAACCGACGCGGAAAACTTCGGCGGTGGTCGAGAATGTATACTTTTTCGCCGCGGGCAGGACCTCGGACAGCTTGCTGCTGCGCTGATAGTCGGCATCAAAGGCCTCGTTTTCTTTTCGGATTTTCCCGTAGTAGCGGAATTTTAAAAAGATGATCGTCCAGGATATAATCGAAAAAATCAGCAGGAGCAATAATACAAGCTGAACGATCCATCCGGCATCCAGAATCATGCCCAGCAAAGAGCCATGAAAACCGCTGCCTATATCTAATGAACTAATATCTTTCACCATTTTATCTCCAGACGTGGTTTTGAGATTTTGAGTACGGTAAAGTAAAAAATAGACCTTGTCAATACATTTTGCGGGTCGCCCGTTGCGGGGGAGGTCATCAGAGACTCTCCGGCCCGAAGGCGACAACGTCTTCGATGCAGCCGGCATTCGCCAGAAGCATTACCAGGCGGTCGATGCCGAGCGCGATGCCGGCGGAAGGCGGCATGTTCGCAAGGGCTTCCAGAAACTTTTCGGGCATGCCGTAGCGTGACCAGTCCTTTTTTGCGCGAGCCGTTTGTGCTTCTTCAAAACGACGGCGTTGTTCATCAACGTCGATGAGTTCCGAAAAACCGTTGGCGATCTCCATCCCGCCGATATAGAGTTCGAAACGCTCCGCCAGGGCGGGGTTGTCTTTCTTGTTTTTTGCCAGGGCGGCCAGCTTTGCCGGGTAGTCATAAAGAAAAGTGGGACGGTCCATGCCCAGGTTCGGTTCGACCCATTCCGTCAGATTCTCATCGAAGAGGTCGAGCCTCATTGACTCATCGAGTGAAACAGGCGCGTATTTCAAAAAGGCTTCGTCAACCGTCATTCTTTCCCATGGCGTTGTGATGCGTATCTTCCGGTCCTGCCAGGCAAGCGTCCGGGTTTGTCCTACCCCGCCCAATGCCGCCTCCAGCAATGCCTCGCATTGATTCATGAGTTGAAGATAGTCGAAACCGGCGACATACCACTCCAGCATGGAGAATTCCGGAAGATGACGCTTGCCGCGTTCGTCTGCGCGAAAGCACTTACAGATTTGAAAAATTCTTGGATAGCCCGCTGCCAGAAGCCGCTTCATGTATAGCTCCGGCGAGGTCTGCAAAAACCAGTTTCCCGAAGGGAGGGCTTCAATATGTTCTTCCGGCGCGGGGGAGGGGACTCGAACGGGTGTTTCGATTTCCAGAAAATCATTCCCGGCAAAAAACCGGCGCAACGCCAAAATGAGTCCGGCGCGCAGGCGAAGATTTTCCGCTTTGCGCGCCAGATAGAAATGGTCATCTTGATGCGATATGCTCAATGTTATCCCTTGACGCGGGTCAGATATTCTCCGGTGCGCGTGTCGATGCGGATTTTTTCTCCTTCCGTGACGAAAGTGGGTACCAGAACGGTCGCGCCCGTTTGTACCTTGACCGGTTTGGTCGCGCCGGAGACTGTGTCGCCCTTCGCCCAGGGCTCCGCTTCCGTGACGATGAGTTCGACGAAGTTAGGCAGACTGATGCCGATAGGCCGGTCTTCGAAAAGCAGGATTTCCGCTTCGATATTGTCAATTAAAAAGTTGACGGCCTCGCCGACCTGATCTTCCGAAAGATAAACCTGTTCGTAGTTTTCGTTATCCATGAAACAGTATTTATCTCCCTCTTTGTAGAGGAACTGCATTTTCTTCTCGCGCAGATCGGCCGGTTCAAAGTTGTCCACGGAGCGGAAGGTTCGTTCGAACTGGTTGCCGTTGAGCATGTTCTTGAGTTTGGTGCGGTAAAGCGCCTGGCCCTTGCCGGGTTTGACAAAATTGAATTCTGTGATGACGTAGGGATCTCCTTCGATTTTCAGGCGCAGCCCTTTTCTTAAATCGCTGGCGGTGTACATAACTGCTCATCTCCTTGGTTACCGGTTCTCCGGCAATTGATGCTTTTATTTGACGATCATCTAATCTAATTATGAGAAATTGTCAAAAAAATCTTGATGTTTCTTGAAAATCTTTTTGATCTGTCCTGAAAGGGCCAGCATGGGAACTTTTCCGGCGCTCCCCGGCAGGTCGGCCACGTATTGCGGCAGGCTGAGGCCCGAACACTCCCGCCGGAGGTCTTCCATCATGGAAAGACCAAACGGAAGTTCTGTGCGGAAATGGCCGCAGCCCCTGACCGGTTCGCAATGAAAAAGGTAGTAAGGACGAACAGATATTTTCTGTAAACCATGCAGCAGGCGGTGCATGACTTCAAGGTTGTCATTCACGCCTTTGAGCAAAACAGACTGGTTGGACACAGGGATGCCTGCTTCCTGAAGTCTTTCGCAGGCGCGTTTTGACTCCGGCGTGATTTCGTCGGGATGGTTGAATTGTGTGTTAAACCATACAGGACGGTAGCGCTTGAGCATCCGGCAAAGGTCTTTTGTGATACGCATCGGTAAAACCGCGGGTATCCGGCTACCGATGCGCAGGATGTCCACATGCGGGATTGCCGAGAAAGAAGATAATATCCATTCCAGCTGATTGTCGTCATAGGTAAGCGGGTCGCCGCCGGAAACGATGATTTCGCGGATTTGTGGGGATTTCTCGACATATCGGACCATCTGACTGAGCCGGCTTTTCAAGGCGGTGCGGGGTGTTTTCCAGAAGCGTTTGCGGTTGCAGTGCCGGCAGTGGGTGGCGCAGGTTTGAGTGACCATGGCCAGCGCCCGGTCGGGGTAGCGATGGATCAGTTTTGTCGCGGGCATCTGTCCGTCTTCGTTGAGCGGATCCTCGGGGAGGCCGGTCATCACCGAGATCTCTTTCACATCCGGAATGCACTGCAAAGCGATGGGGTCGTTTGTATCGGCCGATCGTATCAGGGACAGGTAATACGGTGTGACTGCCGCAGGATATCCGGATACGACACGGCGCATTTCGTCCGTCTGAGCTATCGGCCTGCCCAGTATCGCGCAAAGCCGTGTGACGGATGTGACACGGTTTTGCATCTGCCAGCGCCAGTTTTGCCAGTCCCGAAGGGACGTGCCGGGAAAGTGGGCGGACCGGAATTCTTTATCCATCATATTTCCCGGCTTTGCGGCGGGTTTTGCATCAGGAATTGCCTTGTCATCGGGAGAGCCTCGATCAATCAACCGGCGTTTTCCCCTTGTAAAGATAGCGTTCAAAAAAGCGGTTGAAGGGTGTCCATTCCGTTTCGGTATTCGCCGCGTCGGCGGCGACGAAGATTTCAAACCCGTTGAGTTTGGCGTCGAGATCATCCATGAAATGAACGACCAATGCTTCCAGGGTTTTCGGGCGCTTGGGCGAACCGAACTCAAATTCTCCGTGATGGCTCAAGATGATGTGACGCAGCGCTAAAGCCAGCCTGGGTGGAAAATCCGGAATGTTGTCTATTTTTTTGTTGATCATTTCCACACCCATGACCAGATGGCCGATCATTCTTCCCTCGTCGCTGTATTCCACCAGGTTGTCGTAGGAGAATTCGTAAATTTTACCGATGTCATGGAGCATGCCGCCGGCCAGAAGCAGGTCCCGGTTTAATTGCGGGTAATGATCCGCCGCCCGATCCAGCAGACGCACCACCGACAGGGTATGCTCCAGGAGCCCGCCCAGGTAGTTGTGATGAAACCCCTTGGCCGCCGGCGCCCGCCGGAAAAGTTCGGAGGCTTTTTCGTCGTGAAAAAAAGCCGCAAGCAGGTCTTTTAAAGGTTGAGATGAAATTTTCTCCAGGTAGACTAGCAAATCCTTATACATCGCGTCTGTATCCATCCGGCTTACCGGCAGGAAATCCTCCGGATCGATCTCTTCAGGGGTGCACTTTTTTATGGTGATAATCGACACCTGCAGTGCGTTGCGGTAGGTTTGCGTCCGGCCTTCGATGAAAATGATATCTCCCTTTTTAAAGACCGGATCCAGCGCCGGGACATTGTCCCAGACTTTACCGTCGATCTCACCCGTTTTGTCCTTGAGACGGACGTTCAGATACGGAGAGCCTTTCTGGGAATAGGCCATGCTCTTTTCCGCCACTAAAAAAGAGGAGGCGATCTTGTCGCCCTGCCGGATATCTTTGAGGTAGGTTTCCTTGGTTTTCAAATTTTATTCCTTTCCATGAGCAGCTTTTTACCGCCGTTTAAAGTTTTTCCCGTAACACGCGATGGTCTCCGACGCGGACGGTCAGTTTGCTTACATCAAAATATTCCATCAGGGGGATAATGTATTTGCGCGAAAGTCCGGTCAGGTCTTTGAATGTGGCCGGCGTTGCCTGACCGTCCCGGGCAAGGCGCGCCTTGTAGTCTTCTCGCAACTGATCCAGCGCGCTTGCGGCAAAGACCAGCTCTTCATTGATCTTAATCAGGTCTCCGTCTTTGAGCATCAACTGGACGATTTTCTGCGCTTTGGCCTTCTGGTCTTTAAAGCCGCCAATGACGTCGGACAGCGAAGGCGGCGCCAGTTTGGCCTGGGCATAAATGTCCGCTATGGAACGGCGCAGATCGTCCTCCTCGCCTGCCAGTTGAACCTCGTGAGAAGCCAGACGGACATTGTCCTTTTCACTGACAATCGTTTCTTTTTTAGCCAGACCCGTAAGCGCCATATTGAACAGCCGGGTCGATACCGCAGCCGGCAGTCCCGCTTTGAGCTCTTCTTTGGAAATGCCGCCTTTTAACGGATTTTTCCTGTGATAGTCTGTAAGCGCCCTGGTGATCAGTTCCTCGAGCTGCTTATGCCAGGCGGCGGAAACGGCCGTGCCGTCGTCACTGGAAAGCAGGATTGCCTGACGGCTTGAAAACAGGCCCTCTATGACGTCGCGGATTTTTTTAACATGTGCACCAAGCCGGAAAGCAAGCGACCGGATCGGGATGCCGCCGAAACCGGATCGATCCAGGATGACGGAGATTTTATCCGGCAGCGCGCCGCCCTCGAGGATTTGCAGATGAGCCCGAACTTTTTCGCTTTTCCTTTTATGCTTTCCGGGCAGCGGGTCGAGGATGCGTCCGCCGCCGATCGTCGTGACCGGTGAGTAACTGCGCAAAACAAAATGATCGCCCGCGACCACCACATCTTCATCGGCCAGAAGCAACTGGGCAAAGGCTGTTTCTCCGGGCGTAAGCTCGTCGGCATCCAAAAGGACAATCCGCGTCATGATTTCAATCGTGCCGGTGTGCAGGCGGACCAGAGAGCGGTTTTTCAGTTTCCGGGTGTTGGAGGACAGGTATTGAAAAATCACATCCAGCCTGCGGGTGGGCCACACCGTCTGGGGCCGGACCAGAACACTGCCTCGCTCGAGTGTCGTCTTTTCTATGCCCTGCAGGTTGATGGCGGTGCGCTGGCCGGAGAATGCTTCCTCCACCGGTTGATTGTGCACCTGGAGGCCGCGAATGCGAGCGGGTATATCTTCGGGCAGAACCACAATGTCCTCGCCGACCCTGATGCGGTCGGAAATCAGCGTCCCTGTGACCACCGTTCCGAAACCCTTCATGGTAAAAATACGGTCCACAGGCAGTCGAAAAATGCCGTCATCCGACTTTTGTCTGAGGTCCCCCGCCGCTTTATCGAGTGCGGTGAGCAGTTCCGCAAGGCCCGTTTCTTTGATCGCGGAAACCGGCACAATGGGCGCATCTTCCAGGAACGTGCCGTTCAGGTAATCGGCGACTTCAGAGCGCACCAGTTCCAGCCAGTCGGGTTCGACGAGATCCACTTTCGTGAGTGCAACCAGGCCGGTTTTTATGCCCAGAAGCGAGCAGATATGCAGATGTTCCCTGGTCTGAGGCATCACGCCTTCGTCGGCGGCAATGACCATCATCACCAGATCAATCCCCGCCGCACCCGCGACCATGTGCTTGATAAACTTTTCATGACCGGGTACGTCGACAATGCCGAGTGCGCGGCCGGACGGCAGCGAAAGCGAGGCAAATCCCAGTTCGATGGTGATGCCCCTGGCTTTTTCCTCTTTCAGGCGGTCCGTGTCGGTGCCGGTAAGCGTTTTGATCAGTGATGTCTTGCCGTGATCCACATGGCCGGCGGTGCCCAGAACAAAATGCTGCATATACTCCCTTGCGGTCATTTGTGTTGTATGGTCATCAGATAACAAACTCCGCCCGTTTTCACAACTTGATTATTGTTTCGTCCGGATTCTTTTATTGAAATTACCGCCGAAAATTGTTAGACACCGGCTCGGTGAGACGAGGTGCTCTTTTGCGCGTATTGGGTTTGGATTACGGGGATCGGCGAATCGGACTGGCGGTTTGCGACGAATTGGGCATGACCGCGCAGGGCCTGCCGACGCTGATTCGCAAAACCAAAAAACATGACTTAGGTGTCCTGGAACAATGGATCCGGCAATATGCCGTGGAGAAAGTGGTGATCGGTTATCCGGTCAGGATCGATGGTTCTGAGGGAATCCAGTGTGAAAAGGTCAATCGTTGGTCCGCCTTGATGGAAAAAACTTTTCTGCTGCCGGTGGTGAAATGGCCCGAGACGCTCTCCACCAAAGAGGCTGAAGAAATGATGATCCAGGCCGGCCTGCGGTGGCGCAAAAGGAAAGAAAAGGTCGATCAGCTGGCGGCTTGTCTCATTCTTCAGGGTTATCTTGATTCGTCCGAAAAAAAATGAGACCGGGCGTCCGATACGTTCCGTATGATTCCTTAAATTCAATCCTGCGGATTGCATGGAGTTTAGATGAAGAAAAAGATAATAAAGATAATTGTTTATGTATTATCTGTCCCGTTTTTGGCTGCAGTGGTGTTCGGCGCGCTGCTGATTATTTATGCGAAGTCTCCGATTGAACCAGGCAGTGCTTCCAGCGTTGTTGTGGACATTCCGACCGGTTCGAGCTTTCTTAAAGCCACAAAAATCCTTGAACGTTCGGGACTGGTAAAAAACAGGCCGCTTTTTTACTCCCTGGCCATGGTCAAAAACGCATCGAGATCCATCAGGGCGGGGGAGTATGAAATCTCAACCGATCTGACACCTTCGGGGCTGATCGACAAACTGCTGCGCGGAGAGGTCAAAAGATACCGCGTGACGATCCATGAGGACTTTAACCTCCGTGAGGTCGCATCCAGGCTCAATGAATTTAAAATGCTCGATGAGAAAGCTTTTTTCGGCCTCGCCGGCGATGAATCCTTCCTGAATTCCATGGGCATTCTTGCCAATTCGGTTGAGGGATATCTTTATCCCGATACCTACCTTCTGAACCGCTCCATGACTACCAGGCAGATCATAAGAATGATGGTGACCCGTTTCTGGATGAAAATTACGCCGGAGATGATCAACCAGGCCGCTGAACGTGGACTCAGCCTTCATGAATTCGTCACTTTTGCCTCTCTTGTCGGCAGGGAAACGGGGTACAAGGCTGAAAAACCTTTGGTCGCAGCGGTCTTTCACAACCGGATCAAAAGGAGAATTCCTCTCCAGAGCGATCCGACGACTGTTTATGATCTGGAAAACTTTGACGGCAGGGTTTTGCGCAGCCATTACAGGAGGGACTCTCCGTATAACACCTATCAGATCCGCGGTTTGCCGCCCGGACCGATCGGTAATCCCGGTCTCGACTCTTTTCTGGCGGTTTTGAATCCGGCGGATGTGGATTATTTATATTTTGTTTCTCAGAAGGACGGCACTCATTTTTTTTCATCGACTCTGGAGGAGCATAACCGCGCGGTTCGAAGATTCCGTGAAGCCAGTCGATCCAACTGAAGTCAGAAAACAGCCTGTTCGTATTCTATTGATTTGAAATTATTCTTTATCTTGATCAGAATGGGTCGTATCTCCCGGATGGGGCCCCTGCGCGGGGCGTCCGGGACATTTTTTTTGCGTCTTTTTTTACCCTTGCATGTCGCATGATCTTGTTTTGCCTATTTCCCCTGTAATTTTAAGTTATTTAATCAGAAAAAAATGTTTTTTTTTCTTGACAAAGCACTTTTCCCTCTCTATAGTTGACCACGTGGAGCAAAGTGGATTGATGTGGAGGGATATTTAGTGTCCGTATTTCGAGGCCAATATCATCATAATATTGACGAAAAGGGAAGGATCATTTTTCCGTCCAGATTCCGTGAGGTCTTCGCGGAAAAGTACGACAACCGGATGGTGATTACCAACTGGGATGGCTATCTGATGGTGTTTCCCTTCGATGAGTGGCGGATTATCGAAGAAAAAGTATCGCATCAATCCATCCTGCGCAAAGAAGTGCGTTCATTCCAGCGTTTTTTCATGTCGGGCGCGGTGGACTGCAATCTCGACAGCCAGGGACGCGTGCTGATTCCTCCGTCACTGCGGGAATACGCGAACCTTGAAAAGGACGTGGTCCTGGCCGGAATGATTAAAGTGATTGAGATCTGGCCGAAGGATCGTTTCAACGCGGAGATGAAGCAGGCCGGAAGCGATATCGACAAGTTCAGCGATTACATGGCTGATCTTGGGATTTAGCCATGAGTGCCGACTTTGCTCACGAGCCGGTGATGTTGGAAGAAGTCATGCACTGGCTTGTGGTGAAACCAGAAGGCATCTATGTGGATGCGACTGTGGGAGGGGCGGGACACGCCCACGCGATCCTGGAACGTACCGGTGCGACACTGATCGGGATCGACTGCGACAGTGACGCCCTGGCGGCCGCCGGGCGGAGGCTGGCCGGATTCGGGTCGCGCAAGATGCTTGTCCGGGCGAATTTCGCCGGACTGAGCCAGGTGCTCGACACTTTGAACATTCAGAGGGTGGACGGTGTTCTCATGGACCTGGGGGTATCATCCCATCAACTGGATACGACGTCACGGGGGTTCAGCTTCAACCGGGACGCGCCGCTTGATATGCGGATGGATCAAACTTTGAAGCTTTGCGCCTACGACATTATCAACCATTTTTCACAAGACGAGCTGGAAAGAATCATTCGTTCATACGGAGAGGAAAGAATGGCTGCGAGAATCGCCAGGGCTATCGTGAGAAAAAGACAAGACGCGCCGATTGAAACCACGCAGGCTTTATCGGGGCTTGTCGCGGGAGTCATGCCCGCGGCGATGAGGCATCAGAAGATTCATCCCGCCACACGGACGTTTCAGGCCATCCGCATTGCCGTGAACCGCGAGCTGGATTCCATTCTTCCGGGCATCGAGGCAGCGGTGACTGCGCTCAATCCAGGCGGGCGTCTTTGTATGATCTCCTTCCATTCCCTGGAAGACCGCATCGTCAAGAATGCATTCAGGGATATGGCATCGAATTGTGTCTGTCCGAGGGATATCCCGTATTGTGTGTGCTCCAAAAAGGCCCGGGTTTCGATTCTGACCAAAAAGTCCATAACCCCTTCGGTTGAAGAAACAACCGTAAACCCGCGTGCGCGCAGCGCCAGGCTGCGTGTGGCCCAGAGGATTTAACGATGGCGCAGTCAGTCGGAACTCATGTGCTGCCCGCAGCCCGGGAGGCGAAAGCTTCCTCACTCGGAAAAAAGTATCCCAGTTTTATTGTCGTGGCCGTGTCCCTGATGCTGGTGGCGCTGATTTATGTCGGTTCGCATATCCGTATGACGCAACTGGAATATGAGATTGCCGCCGCATTGAACGTGAAGGAGAAAATGCTCGAGGAGCAAAAGAGGCTGAAGCTGGAATTTGCGACACTCAAAACACCGCAGCGCATCGAAGGGATCGCCATGAAAAAATTGCAGATGGTTTATCCCGGCAATGAACAGTTGATCGTTTTAAAAGCCACGGAGAAATGAATATGGCCGCAGATTCGAAAAAATGGCTCAAGTTCCGGTTGGCAAGTATTCTGGCGATTTTTCTGATTCTATTCATTGCGCTTTTGTCCCGTGCCTTTCAGCTGCAGGTGCTTTCCGGCGAAAAATTAAAAACGCTGGCGCAAAGGCAGCATACCACGACGCTGCAGCTTCATCCGGAACGTGGCATGATCTTCGACCGCAACGGTGAAAAGCTGGCCATATCGGTTCTGGCGGATTCGGTTTTTGCCGATCCCACCAGAATTACCGATCCGGAAGCGGCATCCCGCCGGATTGCCGGTATTCTGAATCTGAATGCCGCGGAGGTCCGCAGGAAGCTCACCGAGCCTAAAAGCTTTTGCTGGCTGGCCCGGAAAATATCGCCCGAGCAGGCCCTGAAGGTGCAGGAGGCGGCCGTCGAGGGCGTTTTTCTAATCAAAGAACCGAAGCGGTTTTACCCCAACGGCCAGCTTGCCGCTCATGTGATCGGCTTTGCCGGTTTTGACGCCATGGGTCTCGAAGGCCTGGAAAAGAAATATGACGGCGATTTAAGAAGCAAGCCTGAACAGTTAACCTGGGCCAGGGACGCGAGAGGCAGAAAGTTGTTTCTCCATGTGGAGCATACGGAGAAACCAAAAGATGAAAGCCTGAATCTCGTTTTAACCATTGACTCCCGCATACAGTATCTGGTGGAAACACACCTCCGTGACGCGGTCGCGGAAAAAGGTGCGAAAGGCGGCATGGCCATTGTGATGGTTCCAAAGACCGGGGAAATTCTGGCCATGGCCAACGAGGCGGGATTCGACCCCAACAATATCCGGGGGCTTTCGCCCAGGCACTGGCGCAACCGTGCGATTGCGGATATGTTTGATCCGGGATCGACCTTTAAGCCTTTTCTGATTGCTGCCGCACTCGAAGAAGAAGTCATCAGGGAGGCGGATCAGATCGATTGTGAAGACGGGGCCTTTACGGTGGGGAACCGAGTGATCCGGGAGGCCAATCGTAAAAAGCACCAGATGCTGACGGTCAGTGACATTGTGAAATATTCCAGCAATATCGGTTCGGTGAAGATCGCAAGGAAACTCGGCAAGGAAAAGTATTATTCCTATATCCGGGATTTCGGCTTTACGGGGAGAACCGGTGTGGATCTGTTAGGCGAGGCGTCCGGTTTGCTAAGGCCTGTGCAGCAGTGGACCGAGGTCGATACGGCCGCCATTTCCTTTGGGCAGGGTATTTCCGTTACGGCCATTCAGATGATCGCCGCGATGTCCGCGATTGCCAACGACGGTGTGCTCATGAAACCTTACGTGGTTCGCGGCCTGACGGACAAGAACAACCATCCGGTCAAGATGTATACACCGGAAGCGGTTCGTCAGGTGATTTCCCCTGCGACGGCAAAGAGACTTACAGCCGTGCTTACGGAGGTTGTTTCCGCCGAAGACGGTACCGGTATCAATGCGCATATTCAAAACGTCGCGGTGGCAGGAAAAACGGGAACCTCACAGATTTTTGACTTTGACCGCGGGGTGTATTCCTCCCAGAAGGTGCGCACATCTTTCATCGGTTTCTTTCCCGCGGATAATCCTCAAGTCGCCATTTTTGTGATGCTCGACGAACCACAGCGCGATCGTTGGGGGGGGGTGGCTGCCGCGCCGGTGTTCAAGAGTATCGGTGAGCAGATTCTGAATTGCTTTAAAACCAATATACGGGAGACCCCCGATTTTGAAGTCGATGATGTCCGCAAGTTGAAACTGGTTTCCGCAGACTATCGCCTGCCTTCGGATGAAGATGTCGAAAATGATTTGGTGATGCCGGGCTTTCTGGGATTGACGATCCGGGAGGCGATGCGCAAGGCCAAGGAGAGATCGATTGACCTGCAGGTCTCCGGCAGCGGCTGGGCGGTGCGTCAGCACCCGCCTGTAGGTGCCGCCCTGGGGAACGGACGTGTCTGCAAAGTTGTGTTTGAGATGAAGGAATAGGGTGTGTATGGAATTGCGGCGGTTACTCAACGGCATCGAAATGCAAAAAAGCCCGGCGGATTTGTCCGGCGACGTGTCCGGCATCTGCTATGCCGCGGATCAGTGCGGACCCGATTCGCTGTTTGTCGCGATTCCGGGACTGGTCCATGACGGCCATGATTATATCCGTGAGGCCGTCGATCGGGGCGCGCGCTTCATCGTCTATCAAAAGGATGCCACTGTCCCGCCGCAGGCGGTAGCGATTCAGGTGTCCGACAGCCGTCGCGTTCTGGGGCGACTGGCAAAGACGTATTTCGATGATCCTTCCGGGAACCTGACGCTGATCGGCATTACGGGAACGAGCGGCAAAACCACGGTGACCTACCTGCTGGAATCCATCCTGAAGCAGGCGGGTTTTGACTGCGGCGTGATCGGCACAGTGAATTACCGATACGCGGGCAAAACCTTCCCGGCACCGAACACCACGCCGGAATCTTACGATCTGCAAAGAATCCTCCGGCAGATGGCCGATGAAGGTGTGACACATGTCCTGGCCGAGGTGTCGTCGCACGCACTCGATCTGCACCGGGTGGACGATTGCGATTTCGATTTAGGGGTGTTTACCAATCTCAGCACGGAGCACCTGGATTACCACAAAGATATGGAATCGTATTTCCGGGCCAAACAGCGCTTATTTACCGACCTTCTGCCCCAGAGCAAAAAAGACCGACCACGAAGGGCCGTTGTCAACGCCGACGATGTATGGGGGGCCAGGCTTTTAGACGGCATCCGCCCGTTTGCTTTGACATATGGCGCAAAAGAAGAGTGCGACGTCCGGTTTTTCAATGATCATGTTTCGCTAAGCGGCATCCGGGCCGATCTCTATGTCGCAGGACGGCAAATGACGATTCAATCGCAGCTCACCGGCCGGTTCAACCTGTATAATATTCTGGCGGCCGTAGCCGCGGCACAGCTTTTGGGTGTTCCTGAATCCGCGATTGCCGAGGGGATTGAAAAAATGACCTGTGTTCCGGGCCGTCTGGAGAGGGTTGCCTCCGACACCGGCGTTCATGTTTTTGTGGATTACGCGCACAAACCGGATGCCCTGACCCAGGTGCTGGAGAATCTTGTCCGGATGAAGACGGGACGACTGATCACTGTTTTCGGCTGCGGCGGGAATCGCGACCGATCTAAAAGACCGCTGATGGGTGAGGCGGCGACCCGGCTGAGCGACTTGACGATTGTCACATCCGACAATCCGCGTAAGGAAGATCCGCTGGCGATTATCGCGGAAATTACGGCCGGCATTGATGCCAATCGCATTCGGCTTACCGGCGCGTTGCAGATGGACCCCCAAAGCCGGGGCTACGCAGTAATTCCTGACCGGAAGACCGCCATAGAAACGGCCATCGGGACTGCGGTTAGCGGCGACATGGTGCTGATTGCCGGCAAGGGGCATGAGGATTATCAGATTCTGCAAACCGGGAAAATACCGTTCGATGACCGTGTTGTGGCCGCTTCGGCCCTGCGGTCGAGGGGTTCAAAAAGATGACGCCCGTTTTTACCGTGCAGGAAATCCTGATTGCGACCGGCGGCCGTTTGACGGTCGGCAGCAAGGATCAGTCGGTCCAGGGCGTTTCCACGGATTCGAGACAGCTTGCGCGAGGGAATCTTTTTATTGCCCTGATCGGGGACAATTTCAATGGTCATCATTTTCTGGATCATGCGGTTCGGGCCGGCGCAGCCGTGCTGCTCGTGCAGGCCGATGAGCTAATCGACCTCGCGAAAATCCCCGGTGGTGTCGGTGTCGTCGCAGTGGCCGATACACTGCGCGCTTTGGGGGATCTGGCTTGCGCTTATCGCATGCGCTTTTCTCTGCCCGTGATCGGACTGACCGGGTCTTCAGGAAAAACGACCACCCGCGAAATGCTTGCCGGCATCATCGGACTTGAAAAAAATGTTCTGGCAACACAAGGCAATTTCAATAATCTGATCGGTCTGCCGCAGACGCTTCTGCGCCTGACGGCGCGCCATGAAGCGGCGATTGTCGAAATGGGGACGAATATGCCCGGAGAGATAAAGCGTCTGACGGAAATCGCCGTTCCGGACATCGGATTGATTACCAATATCGGCACCGCCCATCTGGGGGGCTTCGGGTCTATGGAAGCCATTCGGGAAGAGAAGGGCGCCTTGTGGATGAACATGCAGTCTTCCGGCTGCGCGGTGGTCAATCTGGATGACGAATCCGTAGGGCAGATAGCGCAAAGATGGTCGGGTTCGCGTGTGACCTACTCGATGAGCGCGGATGCTGATGTGACCGTCAAAGAGATTAAAAAGCGGGGCGCCAGAGGCGTGCGGTTTCAATTGATCTGCGGCGGTGAGACATGCAGGGTGGATATGAACATTGCCGGAGTTCATCATATCTACAACGCCATGGCCGCCGCCGCCGCCGCTCGGGCGCTGGGCATCGGATGCGCGGCCATTTGCCGGGGTCTGGCGTCATTTTCACCTGTGCACGGCCGCATGGAAATCGTTGAGCTGCAAAACGGCGCCTACCTGGTCGATGATTCCTACAATGCCAATCCCGCGTCCGTGCGTGAAGCGCTGCTGACACTGAAGGATTTGAAGAGCACCCATCGTGCCTTCGTCTTTCTGGGGGACATGCTGGAACTGGGTGACGCGGCCCCGGAGATGCATCGGAAAATCGGGACGCTGCTGGCGACCACGGGGGTTACGGTCGCCTTTCTTCAAGGGGAGTACGCCCAAAACACTGTTGCGGGCGCTCTGGAAGGCGGGCTGGCAGAAGAACAGATCATCGAAATCGCAGGCGGTGTTGAGGCGGCAATGGCCTGCCTGAAAAAAAAGCTGCGCAAGGGTGACTGGATTCTGGTCAAGGGATCGCGAGGCATGAAAATGGAACGGATCACGGCGGAAATTCGCGAAGTGTTTGGTGTCCGCTCTGCCGGGGATCAAACAACGGAGCTTTAACAGAAGGGGTTTGGCGTGGTTTACGAATTATTGTTTCCCTTGCATACCATTTTTTCGTCCTTCAACGTGTTTCGCTATATTACGTTTCGCACCATTTTTGCGTCGGTGACGGCGCTCTTGATTTGTCTGATTCTGGGGCGATGGCTGATCCGCAAGCTCCAAACGCTGCAGATCGATCAGCAGATTCGGGAAGACGGGCCGAAAACCCATCAGGTGAAAAAAGGCACGCCGACGATGGGAGGGGTGCTGATTATTTTTTCAGTCGTGATCTCTACGCTTCTGTGGGCCAACCTGTCGGTGGACTACATCTGGCTGGTGCTGGTGGTCACGGTCGGTTTCGGTCTGATCGGTTTTCTCGACGACTACAAGAAACTGGCCGGCAGAAGTTCGCAGGGCATTTCCGGGAAAACAAGACTGACCGCTGAAATTGTCATCGCGCTGTTTGTCGGTGTCATTTTATATCTGAAGCCGGGGTTCAACACGCAGATCACCATTCCGTTTTTAAAAACGGTCCTTCCGAATCTGGGCTGGGGCTACATTCTGCTGTGCGTGTTTATTATTGTGGGTGCGGCCAACGCTGTGAATTTGACAGACGGTCTCGACGGTCTGGCCACAGGCCCCATCATCATCTGTTTTGCCACATACTTGTTTTTTGCCTATTTTGCCGGAAATGTTAAAGTCGCTGCTTATCTGCAGATTCCCTATGTTGCCGGAACCGGTGAACTGACGGTTTTTTGCGGTGCACTTGTCGGGGCCGCGCTCGGTTTTTTATGGTTCAATGCCTATCCGGCGGAAATCTTCATGGGGGATGTGGGGTCTTTGTCCATGGGTGGCGCACTGGGTACCGTGGCGGTAATCACCAAGCAGGAAATTCTGCTGGCGATTGTTGGCGGTATTTTTGTCATGGAAACCTTCTCGGTGATTTTTCAAGTCGGCTATTTCAAGCTGACCGGCGGGCGGCGGATTTTCAGAATGGCGCCGCTGCACCATCATTTTGAATTAAAGGGTTGGGCGGAGCCCAAGGTGATTGTCCGTTTCTGGATCATATCGATACTGCTTGCGCTGCTGGCGATAGCGACGCTGAAACTGCGTTAGAGGGAAAGATGGAATTATCGGGTCAAAAAGTTCTGGTTATCGGAATGGGCAAAACAGGCCTTGCCGTTTCTTCGTTTCTCGGCGCAAAAGGCGCGTCTGTGCGGGTAGCGGATGAAAAGACGTCTTCGCTTTGGGGCGATGAGTACTTGAAGCTCGACTTGCAGCCCTGGATGTCCATCAGGCCCTATGATGTTTCGGCGCTCGACGGGGTTGATTTTGTCGTGCCGTCACCGGGTATACCGCCTCACAACGAAATACTGACCAGCGCGCAGGAAAAGGGGATTCCTCTGCTGAGCGAAATCGAGCTGGCCTATCGCTTCATCAAGGTTCCGATCATTGCCGTGACCGGAACCAACGGCAAGACGACGACCACAACGCTGCTTGGCGAAATGCTTTCGCGCGCAGGCAAGAGGGTTTTTGTCGGCGGCAACATCGGCACACCGCTGATTCAATATGCCGGTACTATGCAGACGGACGATTTCGTCGTGGCGGAAATTAGCAGTTTTCAGCTGCAATGGATCGAAACCTTTCGTCCGCACGCGGCGATACTCCTCAATATCACCCGCGACCATGTCAACTATCACGGATCATTTGACGAATACAGGCGGATGAAGGTCCGGATCTTCAGCAATCAGCGAAGCACGGACCTGGCTATTCTCAACGAAGATGACACGGAGCAAAAAGGACTGGCCGCAAGCCTGCAGGCTCGCGTCGAACATTTCAGTTCGTCGGTTAAGCTGAAGCGCGGAATCTTCATCGAAGATGGCCATCTGGTTTACGTTATGCCTGACGGCAGCGCGGAGCGCTACCCGCTGGATATGATCCGCCTGCCCGGTCTGCACAACGTGGAAAACGTGATGGCGGCGATTCTTGCGGCACGTTTTTGCGGTTGTTCGCCGGCTTCCCTTTTCGAAACGGTTTCCGGTTTCCGAGGTCTTTCTCACCGCATCGAGTTTGCCGGCGAGAAAAATTCTGTGAAATTCTATGATGACTCCAAAGGGACCAATGTGGATGCGGTTGTCCGTGCGCTTCAGACATTTTCCGAGCCGGTGATTCTGCTTATGGGAGGACGGGACAAGGATGGCGGTTTTGAAACGCTCCGGCCTTTGCTTCACGAAAAGGTTCGCGGCGTTGTCCTCTTCGGAGAGGCCCGTGAGCGCATCGAAGCGCTCATCGGGGACACTGCGCCGACGGAAAAGAAACAAACGATGCAGGAAGCCGTCGAGCATGCCTATCGGACAGCCCGTCCCGGTGATGTGGTTCTGCTTTCACCGGGTTGCGCCAGTTTTGACGAATTTGCCAATTATAAAGAGCGCGGAGATGCTTTTAAAAGGGTGGTCGGGAATCTGTAAAGATGGAATCGGTCAATAAAAAAGAAATCAATACGCCGGATATCATCCTGCTTCTGGTCACCTTGATTCTGGTGACGGTGGGAACGGTGATGATCTATTCGTCGAGTTCCATGATTGCATTGGAAAAGTTCAAGGACGGACAGTACTTTTTAAAAAAGCATATTTTTTTTGTGGCGACCGGACTGATCGCGATGACGGTCATGATTAAAATTCCCTATGAGCAATTGAAAAAAATCGCCTACCCCGCTGTAGTGGTATCGGTTGTTTTGCTGCTCTTGCTGTTTGTTCCCGGGATCGGCCTGAAACGCGGCGGTGCGGTTCGCTGGCTTGACATGGGCTTTTTCAGCTTTCAGGTGAGCGAGCTTGTGAAAGTGGCGATGGTCATTTTCCTCGCGCATCTGCTCACGCGCAAAGCGCACCATCTGAAAAAGTTCAGCCGCGGCGTGCTCGTTCCCCTGTCGGTTACGGGAGCCGTCATGGGGTTGATCCTGCTTCAGCCGGATTTCGGCACGGTGGTGATCATCGCATCCATCCTGCTTTTGATGCTGTCTTTAGCCGGTTCACGCATTACCCATTTACTTTTTCTGGCCGCGGCCTTCATCCCTGTCGGAATCTGGCTGATCATGCACAAAGGCTACCGGATGGCACGCCTGACCGCTTTTCTGGATCCCTGGAAGGATGCGGACAATTCGGGCTTTCAGATTATTCAGTCCCTGATCTCATTCGGATCCGGCGGGGCGTTCGGCGTGGGGATCGGCGACGGCATGCAAAAATTATTTTATCTGCCGGAACCGCACACGGATTTCATTCTAGCGATTATCGCGGAAGAGAGTGGATTTATCGGTGTGACGATTATCATCCTGATGTTCACGTTTTTTCTGCTTCGGGGCTTCATGATCGCGTTTCGGTCGCCCGATCTTTTCGGCACGCTTCTGGCGGCGGGGCTGACGATGCTGATTGCCATGCAGGCATTCATCAATATTGCGGGTGTGATGGGTCTGATTCCGCTCAAGGGGCTGGCGCTGCCGTTTCTAAGTTACGGCGGCACTTCGTTTGTGATGAGTATGATCGCGGTGGGGATATTGCTTAATATCTCCACGCAGCGGACTTAGGGAGAAATCATGCGCTTTCCTTCACCATCGTTTTGCCGCGGGATTCGGGGGCGCTCATGCGTGTTGTGATCGCAGGGGGAGGAACCGGCGGGCATCTGTTTCCCGGGATTGCCGTCGCGGAGGAATTCTTAAAACGTGATTCCGAAAACCGGGTGCTGTTTATCGGTACGAAGAAGGGGATTGAGCACAGGATGCTGCGGGATCTGGGTTATGAGCTTCAGGAGATTGAGGTGGAAGGCGTGAAGGGAAGGGGGATCCGGGCGTTGATCAAGGGTGCTTATGCCGTGCCGAAAAGCATGTGGCAATCCCGCGCCATTTTTAAGCGTTTTGCTCCGGATGTTGTCCTGGGTGTCGGCGGATACGCTTCCGGGCCTGCCGTGATCGCTGCGTGGTGCATGGGCAGGCCCACGGCGATTGCCGAGCAAAATGCCGTCGCCGGAAACACCAACCGCATTCTGGGTCGCTTTGTGGACAGGATTTTTTTGACCTATGAAGAAAGCAAAGAAGGATTCGCGCCCCGAAAAGTGATGGTGACGGGCAACCCTGTGAGGGCGGCCTTTGCCGAAGGACAAAACCGGCCTGTAAAGGACAGCGGCATCCGGCAGCTTCTGATTTTTGGGGGATCGCAGGGCGCGGCTGCCATCAATAAAGCAGTCGTCGAGATGCTGCCGCTTCTGCGGCGGATGAGCGACCGGATCCGCGTGGTGCATCAAACAGGCGAACGCGACGGGGAGATGGTCCGCAGGGCTTACGGCGAATACGGTCTTGATGCCGTAGTCAGCCCGTTTATCAAGGATATGGCGTCGGCCTACGGCGTTGCCGATTTGATTATCTGCCGTGCCGGCGCAACGTCGCTTGCGGAAATTACGGCGGCAGGCAGGGCCTGCGTGCTGATTCCGTTTCCATGGGCGGTGGGCGATCATCAGACAAAAAACGCCGAAGCCATGGTTCGGGCCGGCGCAGCTGTGATGATCCGCGAATCGGGTCTTTCGGCCGCAACGCTGTTTGCGTGTGTGGAGAGCCTGCTGGTCGATGAGGATAAACTCCGTGCGATGGAGGAAAGATCAAAACGGATGGGCAGGCCGGACGCGGCGGCAAGGGTTGTCGATGCCTGCATGGCTCTGGCGGCGATGAAACACTGAAAAAGAGATCA
Source organism: Syntrophaceae bacterium UBA2280 (assembly GCA_002347685.1). Classification (GTDB taxonomy): domain Bacteria; phylum Desulfobacterota; class Syntrophia; order Syntrophales; family Smithellaceae; genus UBA8904. Next base: position 11,911 of record DDWS01000023.1, on the reverse strand, counting down.
GACAGGCATTGAAGGACAGTACATGAAAACAGATAAAGAAACCGGATTGATGCAGCGCAAAGTCAAGCGCATTCATTTTGTCGGGATCGGCGGCATCGGCATGAGCGGGATTGCCGAGGTGCTCATCAATCTGGGATATGCCGTCAGCGGTTCGGATGTGCAGGTATCCGACACGACGCTGCGCCTGCAGCGGTTGGGTGCAAAGGTGTCCCAGGGGCACTTGGCGGAAAATATCAGCGGCGCTGATGTGGTGGTGACCTCGACGGCGGTCCGGGTGGACAATCCGGAAGTGGTTGAAGCAAACCTGCGGAGCATTCCGGTCATTCCGCGCGCCGAAATGCTGGCCGAACTTCTGAAGATGAAATTCTCCGTGGCCGTTTCAGGAAGCCACGGCAAAACGACGACGACGTCCATGGTGTCGACAATTCTGGCACGCGGCGGCCTGGATCCGACGATGGTAATCGGCGGCAAGCTTGCCAGCATCGGGTCCAATGCGCGTCTCGGTGACGGTGACATCATCGTTGCGGAAGCAGACGAAAGCGACGGATCGTTTTTAAAATTGTCGCCGACGATCGCGGTTATTACCAATATTGATCGGGAGCATCTGGATTATTATCCGGGCATCGACGAGATCAAGGCGGCTTTTTTAAAATTTGCCAATATCGTGCCCTTTTACGGATGCACGGTCATGTGCGTCGACAATCCGCACGTGCAGGAAATTGCCGGTTCGGTGAAACGGCGGACGATTACCTATGGCATTGATTATCCCGCGGAGTATACGGCCCGGGATATCCGGTTTTTGGAGGACAAAACGGTTTATACCCTGTTGCATCAGGGACGAAGTCTGGGCGGAGTCGAACTGTGTGTCCCCGGCCTGTTCAATGTTTATAACTCCATGGCGGCCGCTGCCGTCGGGCGGGAACTCGCACTGGATATGGAAACCATCGCAGACGGACTGATTCACTATGCGGGTGTTCAGCGCCGCCTCGAACTTAAGGGGAACGTCTGTGGCATTACCGTGGTGGACGATTACGGCCATCACCCGACGGAAATCAAGGCGACGCTGGCCGCCGCCCGTCAGAGGTGGAAAGGTCGTCTGATCGTGGTTTTCCAGCCGCATCGCTACACACGCACGCAGGCGCTCTTTGATGAATTCACCCGTTCATTCGGCGACGCGGATCTTCTGATTGTAAACGATATTTATCCGGCCAGTGAAGCGCCGATTCCCGGCATCAACTCAGCGGCGCTCTGGGCGGCGATTCGGGAGAGCGGACATCCCGGTGTGGAATATATCGGGCAGGCGCAAAACACGGTTGATTTTCTGTGTGAGATCATTCAGCCCGGCGATACTGTGATCACACTGGGCGCGGGAAGTGTCTATAAAATCGGGGAGGCCCTTTTAGACGAACTTTCGGCGCAAGGGAAACAGGTATGACGAATCATCCGAAGATTTACGACATTCTTGGCGACCTGAGCGGCCTGAGCGTGCTCTATGATGAGCCTGTGTCTCGCCACGCGTCTTTGAGGGTAGGCGGCCGGGCCGACGCCCTGGTGGTGACGGAAAATGAGGATCAATTGATCGAAGTCGTCCGAAGACTGAAAAAAAATAAGATCGCGTTTATGCCGGTCGGCAATCTGACAAACCTGATCGTGCGCGACGGAGGGTATCGCGGTGCCATCTTGTGGATGCGCGGACTGGAGAGTGTCCGCCTGCTTCCCGATGAACCGGCTGGCGATCACATCGAAGCGCAGGCGGGCGCGTCGCTGTCTCGAATGGTGAGTCTGGCGGCGGCACGCGATCTGACCGGCATCGAGTTTTGCACGGGAATTCCCGGCAGCGTCGGCGGCGCGCTGTGGATGAACGCCGGCGCCTATGGTTCGGAAATCAAGGATGTGGTCTCCACCGTCACGGTGATTGACGGCGGGGGGGAAAGAAAAACGCTCAGGCGCGATGATATACCGTTTTGTTACCGCGCGTCGAATCTTCCGGCGGACGTGATTATTCTCAAGGCGGTCTTTCATCTGGTCTTGGGGGAGGGTGCGGCCATCCGCGGACGGATGGCTGAGATCATGGCGTGGCGACATGAAAAGCATCCGTTGCAGTATCCCAGCGCCGGATCGGTTTTTAAAAATCCACCCGGGCTGCCGGCCGGGAAACTGATTGAAGATCTGGGTTTGAAAGGGATGAGGCGCGGTGACGCTCAGGTGTCGGCCCGCCATGCGAATTTCATTGTGAACAAGGGCCGTGCCACGGCGCAGGATGTGATTGAGCTGATTGAACTGATTCAGGAGAAGGCGGGAAAGGAAAGGGGCATAACGCTGGAGACGGAAGTGGTCATCGTCGGAGAGAACCCATGACGAAGAAACTCAAAGCCTCTCTGGAGGCCAAAAAAAACAGACTTCGACGCCGACTCATCGGCGGAATGGGCGAGATTCTGGGATCCTTTTGCCTGCTTTTGTCGGCAGCCGTGACGGGCTTTGTGTTTGTCTACGGGTACAGTTATCTGCTGAGCTGTCCGTATTTTGAGATCCAGGAAATTGACGTGCGCGGCGTGAAGGAATTGCCCCAAAACGATATTATGGAACTGGCGGGCATTCAGCCGGGACAGAACATTCTGGCGGTGAGCACCCAATCGGTGGCTGATCGCGTCCTTTTGAATCCATGGGTCAAGCAGATCCGTGTCGGCAGAGAGCTGCCCGGCCGTCTGGTGCTGGACGTGCGTGAACGTAAACCGGTTGCGCTGGTGAAACAAGGCGGCGGTTTTTACCTGATGGACGCGGAGGGATATGTCTTCAAACGGTTGTCCCGGGGGGATGATGTGGATCTGGCCATCATTACCGGTGTTCAGCTGAAAGATTCGCCCCGGTCTGCTTTGCTGTATGAAGCCCTTGCGCTTCTGGATATGATTGCCGTTTCAGGGCAAGATGACTTACTGGGCAGGGTGTCCGAGGTGAGCGTGGATGAGGTTTTTGGTCTGTCCATCCTGACGGACAGGGGGCTGTATCTGAAGCTGGGGACGGATCAATACGCTGACAAACTGCGGCAGTTAGAGATTGTTTTAGCCGATCTGGAAAGGCGCGGCTTAAAGAGCGGCCATTTGTTTGTCGATCTGGCGGATGTTTCAAAAATTACCGTTCAGCGAAAAGAGGAACCGGGCAAAACCCGCCCGGGCAGAAAAGGTCCGCAGTACAGGATATAATGAAGCGGAAGGTGACATATTTCAGTACAAAGAAGGTAGGGATATGGGGCGAAAAAGTAGTGTTCTGGTAGGGATCGATATTGGAACCACCAAGACTTCGGTGGTTGTCGGCGAGGTGACCAGTACCGGCATTGATATCATCGGCATCGGTATTTCTCCGGCCAGAGAGATCAGAAAAGGCGTGGTCGTCAATATAGAAAACACGGTGGAGGCCATTAAGAAAGCGGTGGAGGACGCCGAGCATATGTCCGGCTGCCGCATCAACTCCGCCTTTATCGGTATTGCCGGCAGCCATATAAAAGGGCAGAACTCGCTGGGTATTGTCGCGATCAAGGGTCGCGAGGTCGGCGAAGACGACGTGCAGCGGGCCGTTGAGGCCTCCAAGGCCATCGCGATCCCTGTGGATCGGGAGATTCTGCACACGCTCGCACAGAATTACGTGGTGGACGGCCAGGACGGTATCCGCGATCCGGTCGGCATGTCCGGCGTGCGCCTGGAGGCCAAGGTCCACATTGTCACCGGATCGACCGCTTCGGTTCAGAATGTCGTCAAGTCCGTTCACCGTGTCGGTCTGGATATAGACGACATCGTTTTAGAACAGCTGGCGGCCAGCGAAGCGATTCTCAGTCCCGATGAAAAGGATCTCGGCGTCGCCCTGATTGATATCGGCGGTTCGTCGACGTCCATTGCCATCTTCGCGGAAGGCAGCATCAAACACACTGCGATTTTGCCGGTGGGCGGAAACTATCTGACTTCGGATATTGCCACCGGGCTGCGTACACCCTTTACTGAAGCGGAAAAAATCAAGCTTCAGTACGGGTGCGCGCTAACGTCGATGATTCCCAAGGAAGAGACCATTGAGGTGCCCAGTGTCGGGGGGCGGGACGCGAGAATGGTGTCGCGCCAGATTCTGGGGCGCATTGTCGAACCCCGGATGGAAGAGATCCTGAATCTCGCCCTGAAGGAAATCGTGCGTTCCGGTTATGAAGATCTGCTGGCGGCCGGCCTGGTGCTGACCGGCGGCACGGCGCTTCTGCCAGGTATCAACGAAATGGCCGAGCAGCTCTTCGACATGCCGGTCCGGCGTGGACATCTGATGGGGGTGGGTGGTTTGAGTGACGTTGTCAACTCGCCCGCATACGCGGTGAGCGTCGGCCTGATTGTTTACGGGTCGAGGAGATTATCCGGAAATTCCGTCTATCGCAAGACGGGCAACATATTCGGCGATTGGATAAGATCAATTAAAAAATGGTTTTTAGAGTTTTTCTAAAAGAAGGGGGTGCTCATGTTTGAATTAACGGAAGTATGCAGTGAAAATTCGGCGAGAATCAAGGTAATCGGCGCAGGGGGCGGGGGAGGAAACGCCGTCAACACCATGATTTCCTACGCGCTGCGGGGGGTGGATTTCATCATTGCGAACACGGACGCGCAGGCGCTGGGAGCCTCCAACGCGCCGGTGAAAATCCAGATCGGAGCGGAAATCACCAAAGGGCTGGGGGCCGGTTCCAATCCGGATGTCGGCAAGCAGTCGGCCCTGGAATCCCGCGATGAAATTCGCCGGTATCTTGAAGGCGCGGACATGATTTTTGTCACCGCCGGACTCGGTGGCGGCACCGGCACCGGGGCAGCTCCTGTCATTGCGCAGGTCGCGCGTGAATGCTGCGCGCTCACCGTGGCGGTAGTGACCAAGCCGTTTCAGTTTGAAGGAAAGAAGAGAAACATGCAGGCCGAAGAAGGAATTCTCGCTCTGCGTGACGTGGTGGACACACTGATCGTGGTACCCAATCAGCGGCTCTTGAGCCTGGGGGGCCGTAATTTGTCCTTGCTTGACGCGTTTAAGAAGGCCGACGATATTTTGTATCATGCCGTCAAAGGCATCTCCGACCTCATCATTGTTCCGGGGCTGATCAACCTTGATTTTGCCGACGTCAAAAACATCATGAGCAACATGGGGATGGCCCTGATGGGTACCGGCACAGGCTCCGGCGAAAACCGCGCGGTGGAGGCGGCGCAGAAAGCCATATCCTCTCCGCTTCTGGAGGACAATACAATTCAGGGCGCGCAGGGAATTTTACTGAGCATTACCGGTGGTCCGGACCTGAGTCTTTACGAAGTTCATGAAGCCTCATCGCTCATCCAGGGGGAGGCGCATGAAGACGCCAATATCATTTTTGGAACCGTGATCGATGAAAACATGAAAGATGAGATTCGCATCACTGTCATCGCAACCGGGTTTGAGGATGTGATGAAAAAAAGGCAGATACCGCCGAATATCTCGCATCTGGGCGGTTTCCGCAAAGAGGATCTCTCTACGCCAACGTTTCTCCGCAAGGAGAAATCCCGCGATCGCGCCAATGTCCTGACACTGGGCCTCAACGACGAAGTGGATCAAGTTGATATGGAGATCCCCACGTTTTTGCGCAGGCAGGCGGATTAGGGCAGGCGGATTCGCGGTTCTGAAAGCACATCAGGCCGCAACAGGGTGCGTGCGGTGAGAGGACCATGAACTGGAAACACAAAAAAAAACATGAGGCCCTTCTGGCCCTGGAGCAAGGTTATGTAAAAAAAGTCTGGGGTACCTCGCACACGGTTTGCCTGGCCTATCCCAATACGTATCGGGTCGGCATGGCCAACCTGGGGTTCCAGACCGTATACAGGATTCTAAACGAGTTCCCCTCCTTTCTTTGTGAAAGGCTCTTTCTGCCCGAGACCGGCGGCGGCGCCGAATCCGCCGCCGGCCCGGCGGAAATGGTCAGCCTGGAGAATCTGAAACCTCCCGGCGAGTTTGATGTCCTGGCGTTTTCCGTTTCCTTTGAAAATGACTACCCCTCCATATTAAAAATCCTCGACGGCTCGGGAATTCCGCTGAAGTCCACCGAACGCACGAATAGACATCCGCTGATCGTCGGTGGCGGCATCGCGCTCACGATCAATTGCGAACCTGTGGCGGATTTCTTCGACCTGTTCCTTCTGGGTGAGGCGGAGGAGGCGCTGCCGGCCTTTGCCCGTTTCTTTGCCGAAGCGCAAAGACTGTCGCAAACCAGGAAAGAGATGCTCATCCGGTTGCAAAAAGAAATTGCGGGCGCCTATGTGCCCTCCCTTTATCATGTCGATTATTTTCCGGACGGGAGGATTTCGTCTGTCGCGCCTCTTGAAGAGGGACTGCCTGATCCGATTCGCCTAAGCTCCGTTAAAAATCTTCAGGCTTTCAGCACCGAAGAAGTGATCAGCGCACCCGGTACGGAAATGGAAGACATGTATCTGATCGAAGTCAATCGCGGTTGTCCGCGACGCTGCCGTTTCTGCGCCGCAGGGCATGTCTACACGCCAGCGAGATTCCGGCGCCTGGAGGATCTGACGCCCGCCATTGACCGCGGACTGGAAAGAAAGAAGAAGATCGGACTTGTCGGCACGGCGGTGTCCGACCATCCCGATCTTCTGATAATCTGTCAGTACATCCTGGATCACGGCGGCAGGGCCGGAATCGGCTCTTTGCGCGCCGACCGGATTGATGAAGAAATGGTAAGGATACTGACCGCCAGCGGGATCGAAACCGTCGCACTTGCGCCCGAGGCGGGATCCCAGAGACTGCGCGATATTCTTTGCAAAGATATTTCCGAAGATCAGATTTTAAATGCCGCCCGGTTGCTGCTCGAAGGCGGTATCGACCGGCTGCGGCTGTATTTCATGGTGGGACTGCCGCAGGAGGAAGACGCGGACATTGACGCCATTATTGATCTGGCCAGGAAAATTCAACACGAAGCACTCGCGCGGACGGGGGGCAGGAAGAAATTCCGCAGCATCACGCTGAGTGTCAATCAGTTTATTCCCAAACCCAAAACACCCTGGCAACGGTGCGCACTTGCAGATGTAGAGAAAGCGGGCAAAAAAAATAAGAAAATCGCCGCCGCCTTTCGTCGTGACAAGCAGATATTCGTCATCCATGATGTTCCGAAGTGGAACTACGTCCAGGCATTGCTGTCGGTCGGGGACAGACGGGTGGGTGACATTCTTCTTGCCGTCCATCGGCATAACGGCAACTGGACCCGCGCACTCAAAGAGGTTAACATCAACCCCGACTTCTATGTCTACCGTGAAAAACCGCCCGATGAAATCCTGCCCTGGGATCACATAAAGATCGGCGGGAAGGGTTGACTCTGTTTAAAGTTCAAAGCCAAAGAATGATTGTTTCATGCGGAAGGCAACCCGGCAGGCCCACAGCCCGTGTTACTTCGTCGCATTGAATTCCCTGTTGAGAATATTCTGAAACTCGGCAAAGACGTCGCGATTCTTCAAAATGGAGTCGTGACAGCAATCCCACCCGAGTGTTTTGACGGCGCAGGATACCACCCGTTCGTCGAGTGCGGCGTCTGAGGCCAGCCGGTCGTTCTTTCCGTAAAACAGATAGTGTCTGATGTGGGGCGGGAGTTTCGCATCGAGTGTTTGCACAATGAATGCGCTTTGCGTTCCGAGATCAAGCCAGACAGGGATGCTCTTGTGGGTGATGACCTGAGAGGCGTCCGCCATGCTGAATCCGCTCCAGGGCGTGGCGAATGTCACGTAGAGTTTCACAAACGCGTTTTGTCCGTCGGATGCAAACCGGGTCAGAAAAGACCTCGTCGTGAGTCCGCCGACGCTGTGCGCGACCAGCGCCATTTGACGGAACCCGTACTTATTGTGCAGCTCGCCTATCGCTTCGTTGAGCAGGGCGGCGGCCAGGGGCAGGCGGATGCCGGACGGATAATAGTAGTGCCACATCTGATAGCGGCTGTGGTCGAGGCGCATGTAAAAATAAATCCAGTTGTGCGGGCTGCCTTCGGTGCCGTGCACAAAAAGGACGGGAATTTTACTCGGGTCATAGGCTTGTGTCAGATAGATGTTCGCGCCGAAAGCTTTCATAAACGCGGTGGGATTCCAGTAGCCGGTCTGAGCGTTTGGCAGTGAAAAATAATCGGAATAAATTTTCAGGACCTGGCCGTTATACGTCCGCTGGAGGATCGGCGAAACGTGATCTTTGATATCGGGTTTCCCGGGAAGCATCCGGATCGGGCTTTTGCTGATCGAGGTTCTGATGGTCACGCCCGTGACGAGTTCACCTTTCCGGACAACGATTTCTTCGGGAGAGGCTGCGGATCCATAGACGCCGGAGACCTCATCTTGCTCAAAAACCCCGTTGTGGTTGTAATCGGTGAGAGCATAGAGATGATAACGCCCTTCGGGGAGGTAGAGCATAAAACGGCCCCGGTCATTGACGACGACATGCTCGGAAATCCCGGTGTGACCGGGTCCGGTCCGCCAGGCCATGACGAGCGTAAAATCTTTGGCTTTATCCGCAGACAGGATGCTGCCTTTGATGACCGCAGAATTATACGTTGCCTGCGCGTTTGCCGATCCCGATGGCGCGGGTTTGGTGATAATATTGTCATGCGCGGGAATGCTCATGTAGTTGCAGCCCTGCAGCCAGAACAGCGCATATACGGTGAAGACAAGACAAACATATTTGAGAGGCTTCTGAAGGATCATCTCATTTTTTCTTTCTGATCGAGGTATTCTGTGATGCTGCGCTGACGGTAGCTTTCGGCAATATCCCGGGCGGTTTCGCCAAAGGCGTTGCGAAGGGGAAGGGATGCACCGTTGTCCACAAGGCATGTTACGATTGTTTCCAGCCCCCAGCGGGCGGCAATCATCAGAGGCGTGGTTCCCTGATGATCCTGGATATTGAGGCCGGCTTTTTTCCGGACCAATTGGCAAACCACATCGGGCATGTCATTTTGCACCGCGGGGTGCAGTGCCGTTTGCCCGTTTTCATCGCGCGAATCAAATCCCGACATGCGGGATATCAAAAAAGAAGCCGTTTCGCTGTGCCTGGAGCGGATGGCTTTCATCAGGGCGGTTTCGCCGCCTTCGTCCGGTGATGCGGTGTTTGCGCCCCGGGCCGCCAGAAGACGGACGCATTCAGCATCCCCGTGGGCGGCAGCCAGGTGCAGAGGGGTTTGCCGCTTCTTATCTGCGAGGTTTACCGAAGCGCCTCTTTGAATCAATTCTGCCGCGATGTCAGAGAAACGGTAGTAAAGTGCCATGTGCAGCGCGGTCTCGCCTTGCTCATTTTGAAGATTGATGCCTTTGCCCGTTGAGATGAGATACGGGATGCTCTCACGGCTTTTGTTGTAAATCGCCCACATCAGCGGGGTGTAGCCGTGGGCGTCCTGTCCGGCCGGGTCGGCGCCGGCTTTGAGCAGATCATCCACAATGTCCGGGTGACGGTAATTGACGGCGATCATCAGTGCCGTAAGGCCCTCTGCATCCCGATGGTGAATATTGACTTTCTTCATCAGGAAATATTCAACAAGGCCGTCATGGCCGTTTTGCGCCGCGTACATCAGGCCGTTCCAGCCTGTGTTGTCCCGGATGTGGACGGAAACGATTTTTTCTTCAACAAGCTGCATGACGGCAATCAGGTTGCCGTTTCGCGCCGCTCTGAAAAAGGCCGCTTCCGGTGATGCCGATGAGGCGGCGCTTGAACCGGTCGTCTGAATCTGCACGGGCGCGCACGCGCAGATGCAAAACATCAGAGCCGGAACAATGAGGCGGAAAATAAATACGCGCATAAAAATCGCAAATCCCCTTGAAATTAAGATCTATTGGTAATATTTTGAATTTTTTATAGCAGAAGCAGATGGTTAATTCAACCGCCGGGTAACGCAATTATCGAAGGGGGTGGCACGGAGCAAGAGAAGAATATGCCTTGTCACACCTGATGCTTTTCCTGTATAAAAAAAGCTAGAGCGACGCCTGACCGGATCGCCATAGGCAGGGTCGGGAGAATGAAGCTGCAAAGAGGGGAAAGCATGTCTGAGTTTCTGGACTATCTGCGCACCTGGTCAGTGCTCAAGTGGGTCATTCTTGTGCTGGTTGCCGGGTTTGTCGGCCAGTTTGGCCGGATGATGGCCGAGGCCCTCATCCGGAAAGCGCGCCTGAAGCTCAAACACGAAAAAGCAAAACCGCTTTTGGATTCGAAAGTGCAGGAGTTAAAACCGGCGGGATTGTCGACAGGCATGGAAGATACCCCCTCCGTTCCGGGTCGGCAAGAGCCGGCTGCTTCTGATAAAAAGACCGTCAAGGCTTTGGCCAAGGATATAAAGAAAGCGGCAAAAGCAAAGAACAAGGGCAAAGGCGCTTAAGATTTATGTTGCGGTTTCACTCTTTATGAGGGCTTCCGGCGGTGCCGGGACATCTTTTCTGCTTCCCGCGTAGAGCTCGTACTCCAGCAGACGGCATTCGATATCGCCGTTGTAAAACGTCAACCGCCTCTTGGTTCTGAGGCCGATGATTTTCATCATGTCGAGATTGCCCGTGAAGATATAGCCGCGATATCCACCCGCGGTTTGTTTGAAGAAATCACCTGCGCCTGCGTACAACGCTTCGAGGCGCTGCCGGATGTTTGCGGCGCCGCCCGGCTGGGGCCGGTCGGCCGCTTTGCGGACAATGACTTTTTTCCCGGAAGCATCCTGGCGGGTGCGGCCGACGGCAACCGGTTTGGTGTACAGCCCCTCCATGCGTTCGCCGTAGGGCGGATTCATCATGATGACGCCGCCGCCCGGCGGAACCGGTGTTTGTTCAAAACCGCAGACTTCGAAATCAATGAGGTGATCGACGCCGGCGGTCAGTGCGTTTTGTCTGGCCGCCTGCACGGCCTTTTCATCGATATCCGTGGCGATGATTTTCGCGGCCGGTTTTTTGAAGGCCCGTCCGCGCGCTTCCCTGCGCATATCCTGCCAGAGCTCCTGGGGAAAACCTTTGATGTACATGAAGCCGAAATTGCCTCGCAGCAGGCCGGGCGCACGGTTTTGCGCAATGAGCGCCGCTTCGATGGCGAGTGTACCGCTGCCGCACATCGGGTTGACAAACGCGCCTCTGCCGCGCCAGCCCGTCGCGGCGATCAGCGATGCGGCCAGCACTTCCTGCATGGGCGCCGCGAGCGGAATTTTGCGGTAGCCGCGCATCGACAGGCGCTCGCCGCTGGTGTCGATGTAGACGCTGGCCTGATCGTTTTTCCAGTAAACATGGATAACGGCTTTATCCTTTTCGGGGCCGGAATCCGGGCGGATGCCGCTTTTTTCACGGATCCGGTCGACGATCGCGTCCTTGACCCGGAGATTCACAAACTGCGAATCGCGGATCAGGGGATTCTCGGCAATCGATGTCACACAGACATAGGCTTTATGCCCTGAATCATAAAGCAGGGTTTCCCAGGGGATGGAGGAAACCCTTTCATACAGGGCGCCCGGCGAGATGACCTTGAACATGTGCAGCTGATAGAGGACACGCTGCGCCGTGCGCAGGTTCAGATTCAAGTACATGGCGTCTTCCATGGTTCCTTCGATGGCCAGGGCGGTATCGATCTCGCTTTGCACGCGATACCCCAGTCGCTCGATTTCAGCGCGTAAATAGGGCGTCGCCCCTTTGGGGCAGGTTGCCAGTATCCTGTTTTTTTGTTTCCAGATGGACATGGGCGAGACTTAACACAGCCGGAGAGCTTTTGTAAACAAAAACCCCCTCAAGCATTGCAGGCCTTGAGGGGGCATATCAGACAGATCATGTTTTTTTTGAGTAGCAGCGGTTATACGTTTAAAGTTACAAGTTTAAAGTTTTCCCATTTGTTGCCTGGCTTCCTGATAGAGCCTCGTGATGCAAAGGAAGATCGCCAGGAA
>DDWS01000008.1 GCA_002347685.1 Syntrophaceae bacterium UBA2280 | reverse complement strand
GGACAAATCATTTGCTCCTTACAAACCCGGGAAATGAGATTGACACCCGGTTGCTTTCTCCTTATACTCCTCTGAACATTCGACATACTTCATTTGTCCTGCGAAAAAGGAGGCAAAGATGCCGGACTCAGGAAAGCTTAACCGTCGGGAAGTGATCCAAAAAGGCCTGTCACTGGGCATTCTGGCCGGTGGCGCGGTAATTCTCGGCAGACCCGATTTCCTGATCGCTAAACAAATACCATCGGGTATCCCTGATCTGGTCGCAGTGAAAAACGGCGAGCCGGACGCCATGTTCCGAAAAGCCATCGACCTGATGGGCGGTATGGGCCAGTTTGTCCAGAAAGGCCAGACCGTCGTCGTCAAACCCAATATCGGGTTTCCCCGTGTTCCTGAAGTCGGCGCCACCACCAACCCGGTTCTGGTCAAGGCTATCATTGAATCCTGTTACAGCGCGGGAGCCAGCCGCGTGTACGTCTTCGACAACGTGGTGACGCCTACCTCCGGCAACGCGCGCAACTGCTATAAACTCAGCGGCATCGAAGACGCGGCCAGAGCCGTCCGCGGAATTGTCGTGCCGGTGGATGATTTCAGCTACCGCACAGTGAAAATACCGGGCGGAGTAAAACTCAAAACAGCGGATGTTCATTCGCTCATCCTGGATTCCGATGTCTTCATCAATGTGCCGGTGCTCAAACATCACAGCTCCACGCATCTGTCCATCGCCATGAAAAACCTGATGGGCATCATTAAAAATCGGATGGAATATCACCTGATCGGCCTGGATCAGTGCATCGCGGATTTCTGCCTGTACCGGAAACCCGATCTCAATGTGGTGGACGCATACCGGGTGCTGATGAGTCATGGCCCTGCAGGCCCGGGCAACCCGAAATCCGCCAATGTGCAGATCAAAAAGACTCTACTGATGTCCCGGGACATCGTCGCGGTGGACGCGGCCGCCGCCAAAATATTCGGGAAGGAGCCGGAAGACATCGGCTACATCAACATCGCTCACGCGCGGAAAACCGGCAATATGAATCTAAACGAGCTGAAAATCGTCACTTTCGCGATGTAGAGGAAAGCCATTGCTTCTGATCAGATTCCGCAAGGCCGCAGCCGGCCTTATTTTAATTTTATTTATCCTGATGTTTCTGGGTGGTGAAACATTATCCACGTTTCTGGCCGGCATCCTACCACCTTTTCAATTCATGCCGGCGCTGATGCGGACGATTTCACAGCCGGCCACCCTCTTTCTGGCCGGATTCATTTTCATTGTTCTGATTACGTTGATTTTCGGCCGGGTTTATTGTTCCTTCATATGCCCGCTGGGCATCCTGCAGGATTTCTTCAGCACGCTTGCACGCAAGGCCGGCAGAAAACCGGATCATTCCTTTTCCAGACCTCACAACATTCTGCGCTATACCATTCTGGCTATCACTCTCACCGCTTTATCCATCGGGTTGATGTCTCTCGTCATCCTGCTGGATCCTTACTCCATCGCGGGAAGGTTCTTCTCCTACTTTCTTCAACCGCTGGTTGTCTGGACTTACAACCTGGGCATTCTCGCCGGAAAACCCTTTGATATTTACCTGTACCCCAAACAGACCGCCGTCATCCCCCTGCCGGACACCCTCATCGCAGCAGTTTTTCTTCTGCTGATTGTCTACCTGTCCGTCAGACGCGGGCGTATCTACTGCAATACCGTCTGCCCGGTGGGATCGCTGCTGGGGCTGCTGTCGCGTGTGTCGGTCTTCAAACTGACCCTGAATCAGGAGCAATGCTCCGAATGTTTGAGCTGTCAAAGCGTCTGCAAGGCAAACTGCATCGACCCCCAAACCGCCACCATTGACATGACCCGTTGTGTCGGTTGCTTCAACTGCCTTGCCGCTTGCTCCCGATCAACCATCCGCTACCGCCCGGCCCGGCACAGAGCCGCGCCGATGGCCTGGTCTCCCGCGCGCCGGGGCTTCATCATCGGAAGCATTGCGGTGGCAGGATCGCTGATTCTGGCGTTCAACGGCAGGCTGCGCCATTTGGCGGGAATCGCCCGTGCGCACACCAATCCACCCGTCACGCCGCCCGGATCACTGAATTTGTCGCGCTTTACACGGGCCTGCACTTCTTGCAGCCTGTGTGTCGCCGCCTGCCCAACGTCGGTACTCACACCGTCTTTCGGCGACTATGGTCCGGCAGGCCTGATGCAGCCGAAAATGAATTTTGAGAACAGTTACTGCGAGTATGAATGCAATACGTGCGGCAAGGTCTGCCCCACCGGTGCAATCACAAAGATTTCACTGGAAGAAAAAAAAATCACACAGATCGGCGAAGCAAAGCTTCTGGAGGATATCTGTGTGGTCTACGTCGATCACAACAATTGCGGCGCCTGCGGGGAAGTCTGTCCGACACACGCCATCCGTTTTGTGGATAAGGAAAATATTCTGTATCCGGAAATCGACACCCAATACTGCATCGGCTGCGGCGCCTGTCAGCTTGCCTGTCCGACAACACCCCGATCCATCGTGGTTCATCCTCACCCGGTTCATGCCAAAGCGGATCAATATGTCATGCCACCCGTGCCCTCCGCGCCGGACCGCACAAACGACACAGGATTCCCCTTTTAACCCGGCAAAACCTTATCGCGGCGTAAATACCTTCGGATGCTTTACCTTTTAATGTTTAACCATCCGCGTATTCGGCGGCGTGCCGGCAATCGGCAGATCAATGAACTTAAGAAATGAGGGCTTAAATCTGCTGAAATATTCCGCGGCCAGCGCCGGATCGGACGTGGGAAGCTCCAGCGTCAGGGTGAATATGTTGCGCTCATTCCCCGCGTAATTCCCCAGCGAGCCGGGATAATAACCGAATCGCTTCACGGGATGGTTAGCAGCCCTGGCTATGCGTTCCATCCACTCCTCGAATGAATCCAGATCCGCCGAGGGTCCGTCGTAATCAAAAAAATTAAGGGGAGAGTGAACACTCATGATTTTCTGAGGCTTGAACCGTTTGATCAAGGCGATCTGAAAAAGCGTTTCCTGCTCGGAGGCGGCCTTGGGCCCCGGATAGTAGCGCTGATTCTTCCTGCCCTTGGTCTGCCAGTGCCGATGGGCATCGGAATGCCACTTGCGGGTGGGAAAATTGCGATTGACGTCCACGCCGCTGGCGTTGACCCGCGTGGGTTTTCCGGCAAGATAACCGTCAGGATTTACCAGCGGCGCGATCACAATGCACCTGTGCTTCACCACGTCCGGATTTTCCTGAATGTAGTGCGCCAGCCTGAACATGAGGTAAACGGTCGGTAATTCATCCCCGTGGACACCTCCCATAAACAGAACACAATGCCCCGTCGCTTCGCCGAAGCGCGCAAACATCAGGGGATGATTTTTCTTCGTCTTCCGATGATATTCCCATGGAATCTCCGCGGGCCGAATATCCTTCCAATTGTATCGAACGTTTTTCTGCTCCAGGGTTGCCAGGAATTGCCCCAGCTCTCCGATCTTCGGATCAGCAGCAGAAACAGCCGCGGCTTTCGGTAGCGGACGAACCGGCAACGATTTTGGTGCCATTGGCGCGGGTTTCATCACCGGCTCCTTTGTTGCCAGAGCCGCATAGACGAGACAAAACGAAACCAGAAGGACGGCTCCCGCAATGCAAATGAACAGGGTGCGCTTTCTGTCTTTTCGGATACTGTCTTTTGCCTTTCCAGACGAAACCATTCGCTTACTGCTGCTCCTGCCCGTGTTTGTAGAACTTATCCTTGATCTTTTCACAGGATCTCTTTAGTCTTCTCCTGGCGGCATCCCTGCCTAAAACAGCAAACACCAGTTCCAGCTCCGGACCGGACGTCCTGCCGGTCAGGGCGGCCCGGACAGGCATAAACAATGCCTTCCCCTTGACGCTCAGTGTTTCCTTCACATACCTGATCGTCCTGATATAGACCTCTTCGGGCGATCCTTCCTCTTGCGCCAGACCCTGATCAAACACTTCCACGACCTGTAGCGCCTTTGGCTGATTCAATACGGTTTCGGCTTCCGGGCTCAAATCGTCCGGAGGATCAAAAAATATCCCGATGTGCTCGCCGATGTCCGCAAGGGTCGTCAGATCATTCTTGACGGTTTCAATGACGAGCCTCAGCCAGTCCGGATCGATGCTTTCCGGCGGGTAACCGGCTTCGCGCAGGAAAGGTGCCAACTCGGTCATCAGTGATCCGGTTTCGCTGCTGCGGATATACAGTGCGTTGAGCCAGCGCAGCTTTTCCTCATCAAACACCGCGCCGCTTTTTGAGGCGCGCTCCAGTGAAAAAGCCTCCACCATTTCCTGCCGCGACAACACCTCCCGGCCGTCGGCAAAGGAACTGCCCAGCAATCCCAGATAGTTGATCAGGGCTTCCGGCAAAAATCCCCGTCTCCGGAATTCACCGACAGACACGGAACCGTGGCGTTTGCTGAGTTTCGCGTGATCCTTGCCCAGAATCAGGCAGTGGTGGGCAAACAAAGGCGGATCAAAACCGAACGCCCGGTAAAGCATGATCTGCAAAGCGGTGTTGGAGAGGTGATCCTCTCCGCGGATGACATGGGTGATGTTCATCAGATGGTCGTCGATGACCACCGCGAAATTATAGGCCGGCATCCCGTTGGAACGCACGATGATGAAATCGCCGACATCCTCGCCTTCGAATTTAATCGGACCGCGGATCAGATCATCAAACACAACCGTTTCTTTGGACACCTTGAAACGGTAGGAAGGGCTTCTGCCTTCGCTTAAGCGCGCCTGCCGTTCGTCCGGAGTCAGATTCCGGCATTTGCCCATGTAGCGGGGCATGCGTTTGCTCAGAATCAGCGCCTGGCGCTCATCTTCGAGCTCCTGAGCGGTGCAGTAGCACGGATAAACCAGATCCTCCGCGATCAGCGCATTGAGATGCGTCGCGTAGATATCCAACCGTTCGCTCTGTTTGTAAGGCCCGTAATCGCCGCCAATGGAAGGACCTTCGTCCCAGTCCAGTCCCAGCCACTGTAAATCGGCAAGCAGGCTGTCCTGATAGGATCGGGCGCTGCGCGCCTCGTCCGTGTCTTCAATTCGCAAAACGAATTCGCCGAGATGATGGCGGGCGAACATCCAGTTGAACAGCGCTGTTCGCGCATTGCCTACATGCAGCTCGCCGGTAGGCGAGGGCGCGAATCGAACCCTAGGCTTTGAAATCACGGTTTTTCCTTTCCGTTACATTGGCGACGGCTGCGACGGCCACGCCTTCCATTCGGCCGATAAACCCCATGCCCTCATTGGTTTTGGCTTTGATGCTGACACAGGACTCCGGCAGATCGAGCGCCCGCGCAATGTTGGCTGTTATCACGGCGGCATGAGGCGCGAGTTTCGGCTTTTCCATGATCACCGTGGCGTCGATGTGGCTTGCGGCCATCCCCGCATCCTCAAGAAGTCGCTTTACCCTTTCGAGCAAAACGAGACTGGAAATATTCTGATAGGCCGGATCCGTATCGGGAAACTGCCTTCCGATATCGCCCAGGGCGGCCGCACCCAGAAGGGCGTCGCAAATCGCGTGAATCAGCGCGTCCGCGTCGGAATGTCCCTGCAGACCAAGATCAAAAGGGATATCGACCCCGCCCAGAATCAGTTTTCGCCCTGCGGCAAACCGATGACTGTCGTAGCCGAATCCGCAGCGCGGATGGATGTCCCCGCCTGCCTGCTGATTCATCAATGCCTGAGCCATGATCAAATCCTCCGGTGTCGTAATTTTCATGTTCGAGTCCGCCCCGTCAATCATCCGCACCAAAACGTCGATGCGCTCTACCAGGGATGCATCGTCCGTTCCGGCATAGGAATCCCGAAGGGCGGCTTCGTGGGCTTTACGGATCACGTCGTGGGCAAACGCCTGAGGGGTTTGCGCAAGCCACAATCGGTGGCGAGCGAGCGTCGCGGTTACTGTGTTGTCACCTGCTGTTTGTTTCACCGTGTCTTTAGCTTTCACGCCTGCGCAGGCCGCACCGGTTTCCGCAGCAGCGGCAAGACACCGCTCAATCATGGCACTCGAAACAAAAGGACGCACGCCGTCATGGATGATGACATAATCGCAGGGACCCGCAATCGCCTGAAGACCGCACCGGACGGAATCCTGACGTTCACGGCCGCCGACAACCACCGCAGAGACCTTTGTGAATCCATACGGGTGGATGATCTTTTCCCGGACAAATGTCAGATCCTCTGCGGGCACAACCACAATCACTTCGTCCACCACCTCTGTGCTTTGAAAAACACGCAGCGTATGGACTAAAATGGGCTGTCCCTGGAGGGAAAGGTACTGCTTGGCTGTTTTGGCGCCCAATCGCCTGCCGGCGCCGCCGGCTGGAATCACGGCTATGGTCCTCATAATAGGCTTCCTTAAAAAAAACGGCCCGGAAAATCTTTTTCCCGGGCCTGTTCGCCAGAGTACTCTTTCCGGCCAAATGAATCAATAATTATGTTTTCTAGTGGTTGTTCTTCTTATCCGCCGCTTCTTTCAACTCCGTAAAGATCATACGTCCTGCCGTCGTCTGCAGTACACTGGTCACGGTGACTTCGACGTTCATGTTGATCATCTTCTGGGCGTTGTCCACGATGATCATGGTACCGTCATCGAGATACCCCACACCCTGACCGACTTCCTTGCCTTCGCGGATGACTTTGACCGTCATCTGTTCGCCCGGCAGTACAACCGGTTTCATGGCATTGGCCAGTTCGTTGACGTTCAGCACCCTCACACCCTGCAACTCCGCCACTTTGTTGAGGTTATAATCATTGGTTAGTAGTTTGGCGTTCATTTTCTTGGCCAGGGCAACGAGTTTTCCGTCCACACCTTTGATTTTGGGAAAATCCTGCTCGACAATGTCGAGGTTAATCGCACTGCTTTTCTGCATACGGTTGAGAACATCCAGTCCCCTGCGTCCGCGGGAGCGCTTCATCGAGTCGGATGAATCCGCGACAAACTGCAGTTCGTTGAGGACGAAACGCGGAACAATCAGTTCCCCTTCCATAAAACCCGAATCGCAGATATCAGCAATGCGGCCGTCTATGATGACGCTAGTATCGAGTATCCGGTGGTCCGTGTTCACTTTCCCGTCGCTTGCGGGAAAGTTGAATTCCTCTACCTTCTTTGAACCGAGAAGCAGGCCCAGATAACCCAGAATACCCGTCAGCAACAGATAGATCCACGGCACAAACTGCTGATTTTCCGTGATTCTAATCAGCATATTGAGGCCAAACCCTAAAATCAGGGCAATCAGAAAGCCGATGGTCATTCCGACGACGCCACCCGCAATTACCCGGAAGGATAGTTTACGGATGTCTTTTTCCAGTTTTATCACCAGGAGCGCAACAATCAAACCTATAATAAAGCCGCCAGCCGCCTGAAAATATGCATATGAGCTTTCCCGCGCCAGATAATAGACAATAAAGTAACCGCTGATTGAACATGCCAACACTAAAAGGGCTCTGACAATCAATCGCTTCACCTCCTTTCTATTTTTTACCGCTTATGATGATGAATATATAAATATCATTAATAAAGAACCGGGAGGCAATATTCCTGCACTTCGCAACCTGAAGGGCACATCTGTCTTTGCCAAATTGTCAAAGAACAAAAAATACAACACCCATCCGGCAACTTACTGGACGGTAAAAATCATCTGCAGCTCCCGTTCAACCTTGGCTTCCTGCGCGTTGGTCGCAACGGATATTTCCTTTACCAGCAGATTTTTGGCCGTATCCATCATTTTTCTCTCCCCGAAGGAGAGATTCTTGTCGCTTTTCAGAATGAAAAGATCCCTCAAAACACTGGCGATTTCAAAAACCGATCCCGTTTTGATTTTTTCCAGATATTCACGATAGCGTTTATTCCAGGTCTGTTTATCGATGGTAACATCCTTA
Source organism: Syntrophaceae bacterium UBA2280 (assembly GCA_002347685.1). GTDB lineage: Bacteria > Desulfobacterota > Syntrophia > Syntrophales > Smithellaceae > UBA8904. The sequence goes on along the minus strand of DDWS01000008.1, from coordinate 83,854 downwards.
TTCCTAAGAATTTCATATACTTTTGGAATTTCTTTTTCCATGATTACCTCACGCAAGCCTACCGCCTTGGCCGAAGTCGTCGGAATCATGATCTTCATCCCGTTACCCATAATCTTCATGACATAGAAGGGCTGTTTCTTGCCCATGACTTCTCTATTTTCAATAGCTTCTATGACTCCGACCCCTTGTGCCGGATAGACCGCCAGATCACCTACTTTAAACATTTTGCATCTCCCCGACTTTCCATAGTAACGTAGCAATTTAGCACACCTTGGACATTTAGTCAATGATTATTACAATTTACTCGTGATCATCCTTTTGATCATGGCCGGTTGGATAATGCTTCTACGGCAGATAAAACAGCGGGTTGCGCGCCTTCCCCTTGAGTCGAACCTCAAAATGAATATACGCCTGGCCGGCCTCGTTCGTCGAGCCGACCCGTGCGATCACCTGCCCCTTTTTCACACTCTGATCCATATTGACCTTTCTTCCACCCAGATGGGTATAAACCGTAGCCAGATCACCCGTGTGACGGAGGATAATCGTTTCACCATAATCTTTCAGGGACGCGGAAAAGATGACCGTTCCCGCGGCCGCAGCCGCGACTTGCGCGTCGGCCGGACAGATAATTCGGATCCAGTTATGATACGTTTTGTCAGGTTGAATACCGAAACGGGTGCCCAACGTGCCTTTCACCGGCCATACCAAGGGCTTTCCTCTCTGAGATGCGGCTCTTCCCTCCCCGTCAGCCGGCTTTTCATCAGTGCGCGGCTCGACGACCTTTTTCGGCTTAGCAGGTGCAGATTTGATTACCGTCTCCGGTGGCGGTTCGGTCCGAACCGGCTTTTTGCCCTCGGATGGCGCCTGAGCAGGCCCGCCGAGTACAATTCTCTCACGCTCTTTGCCCGACCTTCCTTCGGGACCGCCTGCAACCCTGGATGCGACCATCACGTCATCGATCACGTCACTGGCATCCGGGATAAAGAGAACCGCCCCTTCCCGGATCAGGGAAGCATCGTCAAGATTGTTGATTTCCGCCAGATCCTGAAGGGGGATCGAGTAGGCGCGTGAGATGCTGTAGGCCGTTTCTCCTTTTTTAACCACATGGTAAACCCCTGTCGCCTGAGTTCTCTTAACCGGAGGCGCACCGCAGGACGTGATGATAAAACAGGTACAAATCACACACAAAAGGCCTATGAGAACCCGGTTCCCCTTCGCGGAAAAACGGCCGCGACGAAAGGGAAAAGGCCGATTCACTCTTTCCATCCACTCTCCCCTATCAGGCTCACAAAACGGCAGCCGCCCAGATCTTCCCGGACAATTTCCGTCGGTTTGTCCGCCTGACGGGTCAGGCGATAAAGGGTTTGCAGCTCCCGGCTGCCTACGGGCACGACAAGCCTTCCTCCTGAGGCAAGCTGGTCGACTAGATACTGCGGAACCCGGGGCGCTCCTGCCGTGGTGATGATCGCGTCAAAGGGCGCTTCCTCTTTCCATCCGTATGAACCGTCACCGACACGAATGGCCACATTGTAGCAATTGAGCCTATCCAGAACTTTTCTCGCCCGCGTCGCCAGCAGAGCCACCCGTTCGATCGAGAAAACACGATCGGCAAGGGCGGCCAGAATCGCTGTCTGATACCCGGAGCCTGTACCGATTTCCAGAACTCTTTCTGTGCCCTTCAATTCGAGCGCCTGCGTCATCAGAGCGACAATATAGGGTTGGGAAATGGTCTGTTTTTCACCGATCGGCAGGGGATTGTCGCTGTAAGCCTGATCCATTAACCCTTCGTCCACAAACAGATGACGGGGAATCTTCTCCATCACTTTGAGCACACGCGGATCCGTAATGCCGCGCGCCCGGATCTGAGTTTCCACCATCCGTGTCCGCTGCTTTTTGTATCTATCCATTATTCGGCCTGTATTCTTTTTTTACGTGACGGGATCCGATAGATATGCTCGACCATATCATGTTTTCTCAATCCCAGCGCTTCCCGTGTTACAATCAGATAATAATACTGGATCTCCGCCTTCCGGCAGGCATCATTGTATTGGTCAATGGCTACATTGATCTGCTCAAATAACTGCGGCGCTTCTCCTGAAACGTGACCGCTTTGGAGACGTGCCAGATATGAAGTGATTGACCGCCCGATAGCCGTGATCCGATCAAGCGCGTCTTCGACAGCCTGACCCGCGCGGCATAAAACGGCCGCCCGCTCCTGCATGAACTCTTCACACAGACTTTCCTGCTTATCTTGTCTTGCTTCCGAAGGCATCTGCATGGCCCTTATTCCCTTTCCTTAACCCGGCATGAACCGTGATGGCCTATATCACTTAACCGCTTAATTTTCAAGCCATAAGGCCTTGCGGCTCCTGTAGATCGACCTTTATTGTTTACAGAAGCGGCCTATTGCGTTAAATATCAATATAGTCAAACGGCGAATTATGATTATGGAAACAAATATTCATCAAACACGAATACAGATCGTTTCGGGGGATATCACCCTTGAAAACACGGACGCTATCGTGAACGCCGCCAACAGCCGACTGGCAGGCGGAGGGGGCGTGGACGGCGCCATCCACCGCGCGGGCGGTCCGGAGATCATGGCGCAGTGCCGTAGAATCGGCGGCTGCCCCACGGGCCAGGCCGTCATCACCACCGGCGGCCGTCTGCAGGCCCGCTATGTCATCCACACGGTTGGACCCATTTATCAGGGAGGCTCCGCAGGCGAAGCAGCGCTCCTTACAGCCAGCTATCTCAACTGCCTGAAACTGGCCTGTGAAAAAGGATTGCAAAGTATCTCTTTTCCCGCTATAAGCTGTGGCGTTTACGGCTATCCGATCCATGAAGCCGCGCACTTGGCATTGAAGGCTTGTATTGAATTCGCTCGAGATAAAACATGTATTCAACTCATCCGCCACGTCCTCATCGACCCCGGGATACATGACATTTTTTCTGAAGAATTTGCAAAACTGATATAGATGGTGTGTTACGAAAATGGATGTCAGGCCAAGCCACGCAGAGCTCGAACAAAAAATCGCCGAGTTATCTGAAAAAATTCATCAGCAGGTCCATCTCGAAAATCAATACCGTAACCTTGTCGATTCCACGAGTGATTCCTTGTATCTGGTCGACGCAGACAGCCGTTACGTCTTCATGAACAGCAACCACGCTCAGAGACTCAACATGCCCCGCAGTGAGATCATCGGATTATCTTACCGGGATTTCCACTCCGCCGAGCAAAGTGACGCATTTTCCGCCAAAATCAAGACTGTTTTTGAAACGGGGATCTCTATCCACGATGAACACCAGAGCGCTCGCGACGGCGGATATTTTCTGCGGACGTTCTCTCCGGTAAAAGACCCGTTCGATCCAAAAAGAATCACTGCCGTCTCCATCGTCTCCAAAGACATCACCGAAAGACAAAAAGCGGCCCAGGCGCTTCAGAAATCAGAAGAAAAATACCGCCAGCTTATAGAATACTCCGGTGAAGCCATCTTCATCATCAACCAGGGAAAAATCAGTTACGCCAATCCGCGCACCCGGCAGATGCTGGGTTACGACATCGAGGATCTGCAACTGATCTCTTTTATCAACCTGGCCATCTCCGAAGACCGTGAAATGCTGTTCGGACTCCAGAAAGCCATCCTGCAGGGCGATCATTCCACAACAACCCACTCTTTCCGTCTGGTGAATAAAGATGGCGTCACCCGTTGGGTAGAAATCGACAGCGTTTTCATCATGTGGGAAAAGCAGCCGGCCACACTCAATTTCATGCGGGACATCAACCGCCAGAAAAAAACGGAAACCCGGCTTTTACAAGCCCAGAAGATGGAATCCATCGGGACGCTTGCCGGAGGCATCGCGCATGATTTCAACAATCTGCTGATGGGTATCCAGGGACATGCTTCTTTGGCCCTTCTGAAGCTCGACAAGCTGGATCCGAATTACAAGCATATAAAGACCATCGAATCCCTGGTTACAAGCGGCGCGGATCTGACCCGGCAGCTGCTTGGTTTCGCCCGAGGCGGCAAGTATGAAATCAAACGCATCGACTTAAACGCGCTGATTGTTAAAACATCGGAGACCATCGGTCGTACGAGAAAGGAAATCCGGATTCACCATCAGCTGGAAAACCGCCTGTGGGCCACGGACGTCGATCAGGGACAGATTGAGCAGGTCCTTTTGAATCTTCTGATCAACGCCTGGCAGGCCATGCCCGGAGGTGGAGACCTTTACCTGGAAACGAAAAATGTAACGCTCGACGAGAGCCGTTTCAAACCATTGAGCAACCGCAAAGGTCATTTCGTGAAAATTTCTGTGACGGATACCGGCATCGGCATGGATGAAAAAATGAAAGATAGAATTTTCGAACCGTTTTTCACAACCAGGGAAATGGGCCGGGGCACCGGACTGGGATTGGCATCCGTCTACGGCATTATTCAAAACCACAGCGGTTTTATCAATGTGTATTCCGAAATCGGAAAGGGAACCACCTTCAACATTTATTTTCCCGCCTCCGTCAAAAAGAAGAACTCAGACAGAGCGCAGGAAATGGACGCCCTTGCCCAAACGCCTCCTCCGGACACCACGATTTTAATCATCGATGATGAGGCGATGATTTTAAAGGTTGCCACGGATATGCTCAAAACACTGGGCTACCGGATTCTGACGGCTCAGAACGGACCTTCGGCCATCGAACTGTACCGGCAAAAAGAAACAAGCATTGATCTGGTCATTTTGGATATGGTCATGCCTGAAATGGGCGGAGGCGAAATATTCGATGCACTCAGGAAGATCAATCCGGAGGTAAAGGTCCTTTTGTCAAGCGGTTACAGCCTGAACGGTGAGGCCGGTGCCATCCTGGACCGCGGCTGCCACGGCTTCATACAAAAGCCTTTCTCGCTGGCGGATATATCTCATCAGCTTCGCGAGATCCTCAAAGACCGATTTGAGGAGGCAAACCAATCCGTCTCGCAACTGTCTTTGCCGATTATTCTGGATTCCCTTCAGGCATCCGAACCATGAGAAAAAGAGCACGCCTGAAACCCCTGCAGCCGATTGGCGACATTCTGCTGACCGTTTTAAAGAAACGGGGCATGGCCGCCAAGCTGGAGGAAAACGCCCTGTGCAAATTCTGGCCCCGGGCCGTCGGCGCGCAGATCGCCTCCCAGACGCAGCCGGACGCCTTACGCGCCGGAACCCTGTTCGTCCGGACCACCTCGTCAATCTGGGTCCAGCAGCTGCATTTTCTCAAAGAGGACATCCGCGGAAAATTGAACGGCCTTGCCGGCACAACCGCTGTGAAAGACATCATTTTTACCGTGGGGCGTATACCGGCGCCGCTGGCTGCCCGGACGCAAACCTTAGCTGAAGCAAGAACCTTTCTTAAGGAACGGGACAGAAAAATGATCGATCTGAGCACCAGGGATCTGGCCGACCGTGAACTGGCGGATATTTTAAAACGGGTGATGGAAAAAGAAATCAGCCGCCGTCGCAGGATGGAGAACGGCCAAGCTCGCTAAACAGTCTTTTCATGTCTTCGGTATACACACCGGGCTGTTCATAGATAAAAAGAGGCGTCTCCATGCTCAGCTCTTCGCGTGAAGAGCGCCTGCCTTCCGCCAGGGCAAATTGCGCCCGGGAAGAGCGGTCGGAAAATACCAGTTTCATTCGCTTGGGTTCAATATCGTTTCGGCGAAACTCAAACACCAGCTGTGCTAGTCTCGAGGCCGGATAAACAACAAAAGCCCTGCCTGACGGCTTCAGCAGAAAGCCGGCCGCCGCAAGGAAGTCTTTCAACGATCCCCGGATTTCATGACGGGCAACGGCTTTTTCCTCCAGTGGATTGATTCTGCCGGTAAGCAGCTTCCGATAAGGCGGATTGAAAATCACCTGGTCGAAGGACGCGCGCCCGAAGTGATGGTGAGCTTCGCGTACGTCTCCTGTCACAATGGTCACACGATCGCAAAGCCCGTTTTGCTCGATGTTTTTTTGCGCAAGCTGTGCCAGTTGAGGCTGAACCTCCAACCCCACCCAGCGCGTCGCGGGATAGAGCCTGGCCAGCACCATAAGGATAATCCCATTGCCGCAGCCCAGATCCATGTTCAATCTGCCGGGCCTGACTGAAGCGAAATGTGCCAGCATCAAAGAATCCAGATTGAAGCGATACCCCCGCCGGCTCTGGCAGACTTTCAAGCCGCCGTCGAGAATTTTATCAACGGTTTCTTCCATCCGATGGATCCTCTCAAAAAATAGCGGCACGCCGCTTTCGACAACAAACATGCAGGTTCAAACCCGAAGCAAAACGCGCGTCATACGCAAATGACGGCATGACACAGCCGGGAGGATGAATCAAGTCCTTTCTGAAAAACGACACATTCAATCGGAACACCAATGATCCGCATTGACATTTCCCCGGAAATTGTATTTACGTTCATTCAGGCGGCCGCTGACTCGCCGCCTTTAACCACCCGCAGGGAAAGGAATACGCGCCATGGCATCGAGGAAGTCAAACAGCCCCATCATTCTTTTAACCGTCACGGGTTTTGTGATCGGAGGCGGGGTTGGTTTCCTGTTGCGTCCGTCTGCCTTTCTCATCGGGCAGTTGCCCATTGACATCGTCATCACCCGTGGCATCTTCCTGCGGGGCCTAGACCGCGTCATGATTCCCCTGGCCGAATCCTCCTTCAATCAGATGCTTACCGTAGCGGTCATCGGCGCGCTGGTCGGAACAGCCTTAGCCTGTCTGATCTCCAGAAGATAAACCACCCTACACATTGCGCGGCGACGCCTGTCCGCGCGACTGATTCTTGATCGGCATGTCCGGTGCATGATCCGTTGGAACATCCGTTGGAATATCCATTGACACCCCCCGGTGAATTCTCTATACTCCAGTCATCAAAGCTTCCCCATGACTCATGGATTCCCGAGAAAAAGAAGGTTCCGGTGTCAAGCGGCAGCACAGCGAAAACAAACACAAGAGACATCCCCGATGATGCAGAAGCTCAAACAATTCATCGCGTCGCCGAAATCCCTGCCGATGATGGTCACCATCACCCTGGTCACCATCACCACCTTCGCCATGGTTATTTTCGGAACACTCAATTACTATTATCAATACAAGGACACAAAAAAACAGGCTGACGCCGAGCTTCAGATGATCTCCAATCAGCTGTCCTCATCTCTGACGCAACCGATGCTGACATCCAACCATCCGCATGCAGCCGCCCTCATCGAAAGCTTCATGCAGAACAAGAATGTCTTCGCCATCGTCGTGAAAGACCACCAGCATACCGTGGCCGCCCTGACACGGGATCACCGCTGGCATATCGTTCACGCCGAAGGAGACATCCGGCAGGAAGACAAGCTTCTGCATGTCGGAAAAAACATTATTCACAAGGATCAAACACTCGGCACGGTGGAAATATTCTATTCTCAGAAATTCATCCGTGAGGCGTTCATCGCCTCCATTTTGTCCGGTTTGCTAAACATCCTGATTTTCAATATTATTCTGATCGCCGTTTTGTTCTTTACACTGATGTTCACCGTTATCCGGCCGCTCAGAGCCCTCGAGCAATACGCGGTTAAGATCAGCGAAACCGGAGGGCACGAAAGGGTGTACATCCCCTACGCCCGCTTCACCCGGGAAATGAGCAATCTCAAAGAGGTCATCGAGGAAATGGTCCGGCAGAACAATGCCCGGTATCTCGAGCTCAACCGGTCGCAAACAGCGCTGCGGGACACAGAAGCCAAGTATCGAGGCATTTTTCAAAACGCCGCCGAAGGCATCTTCCAGATCGCTCCCGACGGCCGGGTCCTGACGGTCAATCCCGCCCTGGCGGACATGCTGGGATACGACTCGCCCGAAGCATTGCAGCGCGCCCTTCCCGACGCTTTCCACAACATGCACTTTAGAAGGGATTTCAAAGAGATCTTCCTGTCGGTCATTGAAAAACAAGGCTACGTTAAAGATTTCGAATACACGATCAGGCGACTCGACGGTCAGAGCATTCTCGTTTCCGGCGACGCGCACATCATCCGCAACGAGCGGGGAGCGGTCATGTACTACGAAGGCATGATCCGGGACGTCACAACACGCAAGCGTCTCGAAGAGATGAGAATCGCCAGCGAAACGGCTGAAAAAACCGCCCGGTCAAAAAATATTTTCCTTGCCAATATCAGCCATGAAATCCGCACGCCGATGAACGCCATCCTGGGTTTTTCAGCGCTGGCACTCAAGGAAAGCCTGCCTGCCAAACTCAGAGATTACCTCAACACCATCACCCGCTCCGCAAAGAACATGCTGCACCTGATCGACGATATCCTGGATTTTTCAAAAATCGAAGCCGACAAGCTCAACATAGAATCGGTCAATTTCTGCCTGGATGACATCATCGAGAATATCAGCAGCATCGTCTCGCTGAAAACATCGGAGAAGGGCATCGAATTCATCTCGCTTATAGACAACGATGTTCCCCGCAATCTCATCGGTGATCCTCACAGACTCGGTCAGATTCTTCTCAATCTGACCAGCAACGCGGTGAAGTTCACCTCCGCCGGCTACACGATGCTGCGTATTGAAAATGTACACCATGATAGTATTCGATGCACACTGAAATTCCTGGTGAAAGACACGGGGATCGGCATTCCCCGGGATCATCTTTGCAACCTCTTTTTGCCGTTTTCACAGGCGGATCCATCCGTCACACGAAGGTTTGGCGGCACGGGACTGGGGCTGGCCATCTGCAGACATCTGGCCGAAATGATGGGCGGCCAAATCGGCGTAGAAAGCGAGATCGGAAAGGGGAGCACTTTTTTTGTCACCCTTCCTTTCCTTTGCCGTCAGGAAACTGCAGAACCCCGGACAGGCGAAAGCCGGCGGGAAAACCCGCCGGGCACTGAATTGTGGACACAATCCCCAGGCGGCATTCGCGGCGCATGCGTTTTACTCGTGGAGGACAATGTCATCAATCAACAGCTTACCTGTGAAATTCTCCAGGCGGGCGGAGTGAATGTCTATATCGCCGACAACGGACGCGCGGCGCTTGAAAAACTGCGGACGCAAGACTACGACGCTGTACTGATGGACATTCAGATGCCGGAAATGAGCGGCTATGAAACCACAGCCGCCATCCGCGATCATCCTGCATGGAAAGATCTGCCGATCATTGCCATGACCGCCCATGCCATGGCGAAAGACAAGGAGGAGTGCTTAAACGCAGGCATGAATGACTATATCACCAAGCCGCTGGATCCTATCCTCCTCATGGATATTCTCGACCGGTGGATCGCGCCGCGACCGCCCGGCATCCGGCCTGACGGAGAGTCCCGGCCCGCAATGTCGGCCCCGCTCAGAACGAACAGCCGTCTTCCCGCAGCCCTTCCCGGCATCAACGTTGAACGCGGCATCAAAAGACTGCAGGGCAATCAGCGTCTGTATATCAAGCTTCTTTTGGCCTTCTCGAAAAAATACGAAAATGCGCCTGCCATCGTTGAGCAGGCTCTCCAAACGGGGGATGTCGATGCGGCAGCCCGGATCACGCACACCATCAAAGGCGTGGCGGGGAATCTCTCTTTGGAAAAACTTGCCGCCTGCGCGGACCTTCTCACAGACAGGATTTCGAACGCCCATCCGGACGCCGCCGCGCTCCTGCAGGACAGCTTCACAAAGGAACACGCCATTGTCCGTACCTCAATTTCATGTTTGGCAGCGACAGCTGCATGTCAGGACCCACCGCAGGATGCCGAAACCCCTCTGGAAATTCAGGATCTGCAGTCCGTCTTCACCAGGCTCTACGAATCATTGAAGATGAGCGACCTGAAGGCCGCCGCTCAATTTCTTCCACTGAAAATCCATTTGAAAGACGGTTTGTTTGTTGAAGACATATACAAAATCGAAAAGGATATCGATTCGCTCAATTATCAAAGCGCGATGGACGCGCTCAGAAGACTTGCCCATAAAAACAATATTCCATTAGGAGGCTATGAAAATTGAAAACCGACACATTGATGCAAACCATTTTGATTATTGACGACGAGGCTACCAATATCAATGTTTTGAACGAGCTGCTCCAACCATACTATCATGTTCTTTTCGCCAAGGATGGTAAAACCGGCATGAAAATCGTCCAGTCGCAGGCCCTGCCCGACCTGATCCTGCTGGACATCATTATGCCGGACCTGGACGGTTTCCAGGTAACCAAAATGCTCAAGAGCGATGAGGCCACCAGTAAAATCCCCATCATTTTCATCACCGCCAAGGATGACGAAGAAGACCAGGCCATGGGATTTGATCTGGGCGCGGTGGATTACATCACCAAACCGTTCAGCCCGGTGGTGGTCAAAGCCAGGGTGAAAGCTCATCTCGAACTCAAAAGGCATCGGGATTTCCTGGAATGGATGCTCCGGGAACGCACCAAGGAGCTCCACCAGATGGAAAAAGAATATCTGAATTTATTCTACCGGAAGGATAAAAAACCCTAAACACTATTACCATGCTGAGCCTGTAGATATGGCGGCGGGCCGTAAGGCATTTGCCCGCTGTCTTAAACGCATTCTTCCAGCGGAAAGGTAAAGGCGCGAAGCCCCGCGCGGGGATAATCGTTTTTCAGCTGTTTCACCATGTCGCAGAGCCTTTTGACTTCCTCATCCGGAACAGCCAAAAACAAAGCGTTATTCAGACCGGGCCAGAAATGCGTGCCCAACTTGGGTTCCGTCTCCTGCCCTTCTCCCGTCGCGCCGTGCATTTTCGTGTATGCCCGAAAACCCGCTTCCTTAAAAGCTTTGGTAATGCTTTCGTCACTGGCTTCTGCATAAACCGCCAAAAACATTTTCATGTCATCCCCTTTTCCAAAAGCCGCGGATTATTCCAAAGCCGGCTTCAGTTTCTTTTCCTTCCGGTTTTTAAACTTCTCGAGCCAGTCATCAAAAATATCATAGGCGGCGGGTACCACGACCAGGGTCAGCAAAAGCGACGTCAGAAGACCGCCGATCACCGCGATGCCCATCGGCGCGCGCGTTTCCGCACCTTCACCGACCGCAAGCGCAATCGGCAGCATGCCGAAGATCATGGCGAACGTGGTCATCAGAATCGGCCGCATTCTCACCGGTCCCGCCTGCAGAATCGCCTCGCGTCTACCCAAGCCACGCCCCCGTAGAACATTGGTATAGTCCACCAGCAGAATCGCGTTTTTCTTGACAAGCCCCATCAGAAGGATCAGACCGATCAGACTGAAAACATTAAGCGTGTTGCCGGTCAGATACAGAGCGCCAAACGCGCCGATAAAGGACAGCGGCATGGACAGAAGCACGGTAATGGGGTGCACAAAGCTTTCAAACTGCGATGCCAGAATCATGTAGGCCATGATAATGCCCAAAACCAGCGCGAAGAGCAGATAGACAAAGGATTCCGTCATCACATCGGCCATACCCAAAGACTGGGTCCGGTAATCCGGAGGCAGAATCCGCTCGGCGATGGCATCGAGCTCGCCTTGCGCCTGCCCCAGGGGCTTGTCCTCCAGCGAGGCAAAAATCGTCACGGCGCGCTGACGGTCGATACGGTTAATCACGCTGGGGGCGGTCCCCTCTTCGACACGGACCACATTGGACAGTTCGACCAGTTTTCCGTCGCGGGCGCGTATATAAATGCGTTCCAGGGAAAGGGCGCTGTCGCGATCGTCGGGATTCAAACGCACACGAATGTCGTAGCGCTTGCCCTTGATCTCATCTTTGTAACGACCGACATCCAGTTCGCCGGAAACGAGCAAATTGATTGCCTCGGCGACCCCGGCCACGTCCACACCCAAATCCGCCGCGCGGTCGCGGTCGATATAGACCTGGATCTCGGGTTTGCCGACTTCCAGGGAGGTGTCCACATCCACGATGCCCGGTAGCCGTGAAAACTCCTCGGTGATCTGGCGGGCGTACTTTTCCAGGGCGTCCAGATCCGGTCCGGTAATCGCATACTGAATGGGCACCTGGCGCTGGCCTCCGCCGATCACGGATATATCTTCCGCCGAGACTTTCATGCCGGGAATCTGCCTGAGCTTCTGGCGCACTTCTTTTTTGAGATCCTCCTGACTCTTTTTACGCTCGGACTTGGACGTGAGATTCAAAAGCAGAAATCCTCGATTGGTATACCCCCCGTAACCCTGGACATAAAAAACAGACCTCACCTCGGGAATCGATTTGATGGTGTCTTCTGTTCCGGCGAAAAACTTTCCAACCTGCTCGACTGAATATTCGATCGGGGCCTCCATGCGCACAATGAATATTCCCTGATCCTCCGCCGGTGAAAATTCCTTGCCCATAAATGTCGTGAGCCCGAGGCTCAAAAGGAAAATAACAAGCGCTCCGGCAAGGACGGTTTTACGGTACCCCAGAGTCACCTCCAGAACACTCCGGTAAAAGACTTCCAGCCGGCTGTAATAGTGTTCCAAAAAATCGCTTGCCCTTTGCCAGATGGACTTTGCGGGTCTCAGCCCGGATGTTCCCCCTCCGGAATGCGCAGCCAGGGGATTGCGAATGGTTTTCTTTTGTGCCTTGAGGAAAATCGACGCCATCATCGGCGTCAGCGTGAAGGACACCAAAAGCGATACCAGCACGGCAAAAATGATTGTCAGGGCGAATTGCAGAAAGAACCGGCCGATAATGCCCTTCATGAACGCCACGGGTAAAAAGATCGCCACAATCGCCAGGGTCGTCGCCATGACGGCCAGGCCGATCTCGGAGGTGGCAAATACGGAAGCCTCGCGCGGCGGCATCCCGTCTTCCACGTGCCGGTAAATGTTTTCGATGACGATGATCGCATCGTCGATCAACAACCCCACCGAAAGCGTCAGGGCCAGCATCGTCATGTTGTTGAAGGTGAAATCGAAGAAGTTCAAAAGCGCGAAGGTGGAAATGACCGACACGGGGAGCGCAACCGCGCTGATGAGTGTCGTGCGGACATTTCTGAGAAAAATGAAGACCGCCAGGATGGCGAAAAAACCGCCGACGATCAGATGGAACTGCACTTCCTTGATCGACCGCGTAATAAAAACGGACTGATCCATGGCAATGTTGAGCTGCATGCCCGGCGGCAGGGTTTTGTTGATCCGCTGGACTTCCTGTTTGACACGATTGGCCACCTCCACCGTGTTGGAGCCGGACTGTTTTTGAATGGCCATGCCGACGGCGGGAACCCCGTTGAAACGCACCACCGAACGCATGTCTTCAATCGTGTCCTCTGCCCTGCCGATATCTCTGATCCGGACCGGTGCACCTTTGTAGTAGCTGAGAATCAGGTCGTTAAAATCAGGAATCCGGGCGAATTCACCCTTGATCCGGATCGTGTATTCCTTGGTTTGCGTTTCAATACGCCCGCCGGGCAGTTCGATGTTTTCCCGTTTCAGGGCAACAATGATGTCGCTGGGGGAGACCTGATAGGCGTGCATCCTGGCGGCATCCAGCCAGATGCGCACCTGCCTGAGTCTGATTCCATAGAAGATGACGTCGCCCACGCCGTTGATCCGCTGCAACTGTTCTTTGAGAACTTCATCCGCGTAAGTGGAAAGATCGCGCACCGACCGGTCGCCGGAAAGATTCATGGTCATAATCGGTGATGCATCCGGGTCCACCTTGGCGATCCGCGGCTCGTCAATATCCGCCGGCAGCCTGGATCGGATCAGGGACACCTTTTCACGCACATCCTGCACGGCCTGATCAATGTCGCGTTCCAGAACAAATTCAATCGTGGTTCGCGACACGCTTTCCGTGCTCACCGACGTGATTCTCTTCACACCGTTGATCGTGTTAACCGCCCCTTCGATTCTCTCCGTGACGTCGACGTCCATGACATCGGGAGACGCGCCCATGAGCGTTGTTCTGATCGTCACGATCGGAAAATCAATCTTGGGAAAAAGATCCACACCGATTGACGGATAACTGACCACGCCGAGCACCACCAGAGCCATAATCACCATGGTGGCGAAAACCGGGCGATTGACCGACGTTTTAGCGAGCCACATGGAGTTTCACTCCTTCTGTCAAATTGTTCTGACCGACCACCACCACCTGCTCGCTTTCCTTCAGTCCATCGGTAACTTCCACATACTCTCCGTACCTTCCGCCAATTTGAACGATTCTTTCCCGGGCCGTATCGCCGTCAGCCACAAATATCCGGATGGTTCCGCCGTCATAGATCAGCGCGGTCAGGGGGGCCACTACCACATCTCGGGGTGCCTGCGTGTAAATCATCAACCGGGCAAAATATCCGGCTTTCAAGACACGGTCGGGATTGGAAACCAGCGCCTCTGCCTGAAGTGTGCGCGTCCGTTCCTCTACATTCGGATACAGCAGGTTCACTTTGCCCTTGAACGTCCGTTCCGGCAGTGCCTCCACGGTAAAAACAACTTCCTGCCCGATCTTCAAACTCGCGATGTCTTTTTCACTCACGGTAAAATTCAGCCGCAGCGGATCGGTTTTAATCAGACGCAAAAGCGGTGTGCCGTTGCGCACATAGTTACCCACCGTGACCATCTTTTCCTTCACCGCCCCGACCAGTGGCGAATAGATTTTTGTCCGTGCCAGTCTTTCGCGGGCGATGGTGAGTGTCGCTTTCGCCCTTTCGAGTTCGGCCTCGGCCAGCGTCACGCGTGTCGAGACGTCTTCAAACTGTTGTCGGGTCATCAGCTCTTCTTCAAACAAGGCGGCTTTTCTTAGATACTCCGCTTTCGTATTGGACAAAGAGGCCTGGGCCTGACGGAAGGCAGCCTCCGCGCGGACCAGATCCAGCCGGTAATCCGTGTCGCGGACTTCCGCCAGAAGCGCGCCGGCTTCCACGACATCCCCTTCATCCACACGGACACGGTCAATCGTCCCATCCACCTCGGAGCTGACGATCACCTCCAGATCCGCGCGCAAGGTTCCATTGGTTTCCAGATAGGGTTGAACATTACGGACCTGGGCGGGCCAGACACGGACATTCACCAGGCGCTCCGGTTCCGCCTCCTGCTTCCCTTTGCAGGCCGCAAATGGGACACACAGAAACCACGCTGCTATAAGAAGCAAAAAAAGCCGGGCGTTCCGATGTCCCGATCGTTTTTCTTCCGGGGGAAAAATGAATGCCTTACCCTTCATGAACCCAATCCTCCTGTGGATGCGATCTGCTCGCGAATGATTTAGGGATTCGATGCAACAAACTCAAGCAGCGTGCCGCTGGATCTTTTCATCTTCAGATGCGCCATCTGAAAATTATACAACGCGTCGGCAACATTTCTCTGGGCGGATAAAAGCAGCGTGTTGGCGTCCATCACATCCAGGCTCGTCGCCAGACCATGTTCAAGCTGCCTGAGCACCGCATTGTAATTGTCCTCGGCAAACAATAGCTGATCCCTAAGAAAGGCTAAAGAACCTTTGAGTGTTTCGAGCTCAAGATAGGCGCCGGTCAACTCCACGTCCACTTCTTTTTTCAAATCCTCATAAACCCATTGCGCCTGTCTTTGTCTGGCTTTCGCTTCTTTGAGTTCCGCGATCCTCAAACCGCCCTCAAAGAAGGGAAAGTTCAGAGAAACTCCGGCCAGAATGCTTTCCCGGTTGAGGGTGGCACCGACAGGATCCTGATCCGCCCGGTTGTAAATAGCAAACACACCCAGATTGGGCCAGAAGGCCCCCCGGGCATATTTAACCTGCTGCGCGGCAATTTGCGTCTGGAGATCATAGCTTTTCAAATCGGTTCGCGACGCCAAAGCCGTCTTTTTTAAACGATCCAGCGCGTAGGGTTTCGGAAGGGTCGCCTCCTCTTCCTCCCGCAGCTGGAAATTTTCCTCAATCCCGGTGATGCGGATGAGCGCGGCTCGCGAGAGTTTAAACGCGTTGCTCGCCCGGAGATAATCGGCGCGTGCACCCGAGAGTTCGCCATCCGCCCGCAGCAGCGCCGTTTTGGTCAGTTCACCGACCCTCACTCTTCTTTCCACAAAATGACGGTATTGCGTCAGCCTTTCGAGATTTGCCGCCGCGATTTCCAGCGCCCTTTTCGCTTTGAGCACGTCGTAATAGGAAGCGGCCACCGCCACAACAAAATCTGACTTGGCCGTAGAGAGATCATACTCACTTTTCACAATCGATTGCCCGGCAATTTTCAAAGCATCCCATTCCCGTGCGGAAAGAGAAAAAGCCTGATCCGCCCGGACACCCCATGTCCCGGATTCCTCCGGTTGAATCAGCGCACCGGCCATCGTGTACTTCTCTTCGGAAAAACGACTATAGGTGCCAAACGCCGTCACCCTGGGAATCAGCAGCGATACGGCCTTGTTCCTTCCCATTTGCGCGATATAGACATTTTCCTCGGCAAATTTTATTCTTTCGGAATTGTTCAGCGCCTGCCGATAGAGATCTTTGAGCGTGTATTCCTGTGCCGCCCCGTCCGATACGGACATAACCCCCGCAGCCATCATCATGAGCAGACACCACCACACACTTTTCATGGTCATGATCCTTTCTTGACGACTCAACGTTCACACCGTTATTCCATGACACCCATTGCCCTGTGCAGGCGCGCCAGTTGAATCTGATAATCCGCCAGTGCGTTTGCATAATCGGATTGAGCCCGGGTCAAAAGCGATTGAGCGTCGAGCACTTCCGTGGAACGCGCCACCCTTTCTCTATACCGGGCCTCAGAAATGCGAAAGTTCTCTTCGGCCTGATCGATCACTTTTTGTGAAACGGCGATTTGACTTTCCGCCTCCTTGAGCATCAGATATGCGTTTTTTATCTGTAATGTGACTTGATCTTCCAGATGGCCTGCCTGATCGACGGCCTGGTTTTCCCTGGCCTTGCCCGCATCCACCCGGAATTTCGTTTTCCCCCACTCCCAGAAATTCCAGCTTGCCAACGCCATCACCTGCCAGCTTTCCATCTCCCGATAGTCGCTGCCGGAAACAGAGGGATGATCGCCGTAGCGTGAATAACTGCCGGACACGCTGACGACTGGAAAGTACTCACTTTGAAGCACACGGACCATTTTCCCCGCCCGTTGGACCTGCAGTGCGGAAATCTTCAATTCGGGACGGTTTTTCCGGGCCACGTCCAGACTTTCGTCAAAAGATGGCGAAAAGGGCTGATAACCTAAGATATCGACGAGCACCACCTCTGTGGACATCTCTCGCTTCAACACCATGTTGAAACGGGCTTTGGCCAGCAAAACGGCGTTTGTCGCTCGGGTCAGCGACTGTTTGCCGTTTGCCAGCTGCACCTCCGCCTGCAACAGATCATTTTTGGGAATCAGACCCACACGATAAAAATTTTGCGCCACATCAGCATGTCCTTTGAGCATCTCGACCGCCTGGCGCATTGATTCTTCCAGGCGCTGCGCACGCAGGACATCATAATAGGCTGTCTTGACGTCTTGCACCACATCCAGAGACACAGCCGTTTCTTCAACCACCGCGATATCCTCGCCGATTTTCGCAGCCTGGTAATTGGCAAGAATGCCGCCGCCGGTAAACAGCGGCTGACGGGCTTCAACCGTCCAGTTGTAGTTATTGACCGTACCGCTCACAATGGTTTGCTCGGGAATCAAAGGCGGATTGCCCGGGAAGTGGAAACTCGGTTCTTCGTTGATCCGCGTATAGCCGTAGGTGGTTGAAAACTTCGGCCCGAATCCGGTCATGGCTTCGCGTTTTTGCGCCTGAGCCCCTTTTGCGCCATGTTTCGCAGCGGAGATCGTCAGAGAGTTTTTCAATGCCAAGGAAATGCTTTCCTCCAGGGTCAGAGGCATCTGGCCAAACACCGGAAAAGCCGGCAGATGAAAGAATAAAACCATTAGGATTAAGAATCCTTTGAGCCCGTAATATCTATTCATTTTTCTTCACCCCGTTTAAGAATATATCCTCAATGAATCTTTTTTGGGAAGTCAGAGACCCTTCAGACGGCACCATTAACCAGCGCACCGACGCGGCGCGGATCATGTGGATCAATACACCGGCCATTTCCCTAGGCGGAAGAGCACGGATAACACCTTCCTTTACACCTTCTTTGAGCAATTTTTCCACAAAAGATAATTGACGCAGATAATCTTCCAGCAGTTTCCGGCGGATTTCAGTCATCACCCCGGACAGGGTGTCGCCTTCCCCGCGCAGAAAGATGCGGCAGAAATCCATGTTTTCCTCAACGAAACACAGATGAGATTCAATGAGCACCGATATTTTATCTTTCGTGTTTCCGGCCGCCTTCACTTCCCGATAGATGGTGTCATACATCATGTCGAGCTTCTCGCTGACCATGGCGGTATAAAGATGCTCTTTGCCTTCAAAAAACTGATACAGAAAGCCTGTGGAAAAGCCACTGGCCGCCGCGATCTGAGCCACGGTTACCTTATGAAATCCCTTGGCCGAAAATATCTTTTCGGCTTCGGCCAGAATGGCCGCCCGCCGCATATGAAATTCGCGTTCTTTTCGCTGTACCTTTCCCATCCGCCTGCCTGCAACCCGCTTTCTGAATCTTCATTCATAATGTGAACGAGTATTCACACGGTTTCGGCGGATTGTCAATCAATAATGGTCAGAAGGCAGTCTTTTTCCGGAAGAGGAAATATCGCGCCTCGTCCATTATGTGATTGAAGAATCATGAAAAATATGCGACAAATAGTACCGTATTTACGTCATGGCCAGCGCGGGCATGGGTCGATTCGTTGACCTTCAAACACAACCATCAGTGACGGCGAATGAAAACAGACAAAGAGATCAACCTCATCGATATCGTCTCCGACATTCCATCCCTGCCGGTAGTCGCGTCGCGTATTTTACAGATTATCGCCGACGAGAGCTCCTCGCTGGAGGAATTAAAAAAGGTGATTTCCCTGGATCAGTCCTTCACGGGCAGGCTGTTGAGAATCGCCAACTCCCCGTTCTACCGGGCACAAAGAAACATCTCGGACATCACCGATGCGATCACCCGCATCGGCTTCACCACCGTTCAGGCGCTGGTATTTGCGATATCGCTTCGCGATCTTCGCCGGTCAACGGATCAGACAGACAGGCTTTTATGGGATCACAATCTGGCTGTCTCGGTGGCGGCGGGCCTGGTCGGAAGAAACGCGGGATTTTCCGGCACGGGCGATATCCTTATCTACGGGCTTTTGCACGACATCGGGAAAGTCTTCATTAACCAGTCGTTTAAAGTGGAATATGTGAGAGTCATCCGCCGTGTTCAAGACGAACATATCCCCTTTACGAAGGCGGAGCAATCGGTTTTCGGCTTCGACCACTGTGACGTGGGCAGGCAGGTGGCCCTGCAGTGGAGATTGCCCGAACCCCTCGTCTTTGCCATTTCCAGTCACCACGATCCGAATCTCATCAACCTGACGGACGCAGAACTCAAAAAGAAAACCCTGGCGGTGAAAACGGCGGACGCGATGTGTTCCGCAGCCGGCCTCGGTCTGACTTACAGCGGACAGATGACAGACGCGGAGTGGCAGTTTATGAAGCTTGCCACTGTGAAAAAACGAGAAGCATTAAGCGCCGACATTGAAACGGAGTACCACAACTACCGGAACTTTGTTCTGGGGCCGAATTCGAACATGTAAATCAGGAATCTGTCATCAACCTGCGGGGAAAGGATGCCATGGAAACAGATCAGCCAGCGGGACGCCAGGAAATCATTTACCGCTACGCGGCAAAGAAGGCCGTCGAGGACTTAAGAAGCAGCCATGCCATCGATGAAACGCTTCAACAACACCTGGGAGAACACCCCCTGCTCGGTTATTGCCGCGACGCCGTCAACGCGGACGACAAGGACATGCTCAAAAAAAACGCCGCCGCCGGGGAGAATCCTCTAACCCTGCGCAGGCTCTGCCTCAAACTTCTGCGCCCTTTCGAAAAGGACCGGGATGTAAAGGATTTTTCATACACGTTATGGAAAACGTCCCCCGACTATGAAATCAAGCTGGAAGTCCTCTGGAGCCTTCTTAGCTATGCGGACCTGTCTATGGAAATCTACGCGGACATCGGACGGCATTTCGACGCAGCCAACTGGGATAAGTGGCTGCCTTTGATCGTGGAAAAACTCGAGGGCGACCGGGACGAAAAAAACCACGTCAAGGAAATCATGAAAAGGTACTTCAACCTGTAACCTCTATGTTTGCTTCACCGTATCCGGTTGTGATAACTGAAGCT
Source organism: Syntrophaceae bacterium UBA2280 (assembly GCA_002347685.1). Classification (GTDB taxonomy): domain Bacteria; phylum Desulfobacterota; class Syntrophia; order Syntrophales; family Smithellaceae; genus UBA8904. The sequence continues at coordinate 63,704 of DDWS01000008.1, read as the reverse complement.
TGCCGGGATTTTTCAGCAGATATTCCCCGTACTGCAAGTCAAGCATGGTCGTGTGATCACGAATCCATTCTTTCATAAACAACAGCATGTTGAGCCCCAGCTCCGCGTCGCCCTCGGAATAGGCCTTAAGGAATTGACTGAATTTTTCAGTAAACTTCCGGTGTTCCTCGCTATGCTTTAGAAAGCCGGGGTACCCCGCATTCATCATCACCAGATGTTCCTGATGAAAATGCATGGATAAATACTCGATGAGGTCATGAATGACGGGGAGCAGGTCACCGGATCCGCGTTCAAAAACATCAATGAGTTGGTTTACGGTATCAAAAAGTTTCCTGTGCTGCTCATCGAGCGCTTCCACATGTACACTGTAAACCGGTTCCCATATGATTCGTGAAATATTTACCATCATTTTCTCTCCCTGTATTCGTCATCCTCGCCACTCTACCTTCGGCACTTTCTCACTTTTTCTTGAGCGCATCGGCAAAAGGATTGTTAAATGGCTTGCGGGCTTCCCCGGGTTTGATTTTTTCAGGCCGGCGCGGAGGCCTTCCCGGCTCTGTCCTGCGTTCCACCGGGTGCGGCGTATCGGGGGCCTGTTTCGGTTCCGACAGTTTTTCACCGGGCTTTTTTTTCATGGACAGGGAGATTCTTTTTCTTTCAACATCCACCGCCAGAACCCTGACTTCGACTTTCTGGCCGACTTTCAAAACCTCCGCAGGCGCTTTAACAAAACGGTCTGCCATTTCGCTTACATGCACCAGACCGTCCTGATGCACGCCGATATCAACAAAAGCGCCGAACGCCGTGATATTGGTCACCAGGCCGTTGAGCTTCATCCCGGCAACCAAATCTGCCATCTTGTCAATGCCTTCGGCAAAAACAACGTTTTCAAAACGCTCCCTGGGATCGCGCCCCGGCTTGGCCAGTTCAGCCACGATATCTTTCAGTGTCGGCAGGCCGACTGTATCGGTCACGTAATCGGTCAAAATGATTTTTTGCCTTTTTTCAGCATCGGTCATCAAATCCGCTACCGATGAGCCCTGGTCCGCCGCCATTTTTTCAACAATCGGGTAACTTTCCGGATGAACGGCGCTGGCATCGAGGAGATTTTTACTGTCGCGCACGCGCAGGAATCCCGCGGCCTGCTCAAAGGCTTTGGCGCCAAGACGTTTCACGGCTTTGAGCGCTTCGCGTGAGAGAAACGGACCGTTTTCATCGCGGTGTTTAACGATATTTTCCGCCAGAGCCGGCCCGAGGCCCGACACATAAGACAGAAGCGGGGCTCCGGCGGTGTTGACTTCAACCCCTACGGCATTGACGCAGCTGACCACGACATCATCGAGGCACTGCCGGAGCAGCCCCTGATCCACATCATGCTGATACTGACCGACGCCGATGGCTTTCGGATCGATTTTGACAAGCTCCGAAAGCGGGTCCATCAGGCGTCGCCCAATGGATACGGCGCCGCGTACGGTAATATCGTGATCGGGGAATTCCTGCCTTGCCACTTCGGAGGCGGAATACACGGATGCACCGCTCTCATTGACCATGACCACCAGGATTTCCCCGGGCAGATTCAGGCTCCGAAGAAAACTCTCTGTTTCACGTCCCGCAGTGCCGTTGCCAACGGCAATGGCCTCAATTCCGAAGCGTCCGCACAGGGATTCAACCGTCCGGGCCGCCTCCTGGCGCGCTTTGTCAGACAGCATAGGAAAGATGGTGTCATGGTGCAGGAGTTTGCCCTGCCGGTCCAGACACACCAGCTTGCAGCCGGTGCGAAAGCCGGGATCAATCGCCAGCACGCTTTTCTGCCCGGCGGGCGGGGAAAGCAACAGTTGTCGCAGGTTGTCGGCAAAAACACGGATGGCGGTCTCATCGGCTCTTTTCCTGGTTTCCATTCGGATTTCCGTCTCCATGGATAATGAAAGGAGGCGTTTATAGCTGTCGGCCACCGCAAGCCGCACCTGGACTGCCGCGTCACGCGTCCCTTTGACAAACAGCTCTTCGAGGATCGCGAGCGCTGCTTCCTCTGAAGGCGTCATGCGCAGGGATAAAAATTCTTCCCGTTCACCGCGGCGCATGGCAAGTACCCGGTGGGACGGCGCGGTGGCGACCGGCTCTTCCCAGTCAAAATAGTCCTTGTATTTGCTGCCTGCCGCATGCTTGTCCGGAAGGACTTTCGATCGCATCATCCCATTATTCATAAACAAATCACGCATCTTCGCCCGCGCGGTCATATCCTCCGCTACCCACTCGGCAATAATATCGCGCGCCCCGGCCAGGGCGTCGTCCTTTGTTGCCACGCCTTTTTCCTCCACCATGAACAAGGCGGCTTCCGAGGCAAGATCAAAGTTTTCCTGAGCGAATATTTTTTCCGCCAGAGGCTCCAGCCCCTTTTCCCTGGCGATGGTTGCCCTGGTGCGGCGCTTGGGGCGAAAAGGCAGGTAAATATCCTCCAGAACCGAAAGCGTCGTAGCCGCGGTAATTTTTTCTTCCAGTTCCTGCGTCAGCAAATGACGTTGAGTCAGGGATTTCAAAACCGCCTCCCGCCGGCTGTCAAGCTCCTGGAGCTCACGCAACCGGTCCCGGATGGCGGTGATGACGACTTCATCGAGCGATCCGGTCACTTCCTTGCGGTAGCGGGCGATAAACGGCACTGTGGCACCCCCGGTAAACAGCCCCTCGGTATCCGCCACCTGTTTTGCTGAAATATTAAGCTCGCGTGAAATGATTTCGTGTCTGACGGTATTCATGTTCTTCCTTTATCGATTGATGAATCGGGAGCATTAGCACAGTCGCCTTCGGGATGCAATCAAACGTCAAGTTTTCACGCTATTCAACCGATCTCATTCATGATAAGAATAAAGTGCGACCTTGATAATCCTTACAGACTTAGGATCGGTGACGGATTCATGACGCAGAAAGATGAAAAAGACCGCATAGGACAAATTCTGGATGTGCTTTCCGCTGCCGCTTCGAAAGGTCATTATGAAGCACGCCTGGATTTTACCTCCCCCGACGATCCCCTGGGCCGTGTGGCGGATGCCGTCAACAGCCTGCTTGAAAAGACTGAAAAAAGAATCACTTCCCTTGCTCAATTCGTCGAGAATCAGGCGGCGGACGCCCGGCGCTACCGGCACATCATCGACGCCATCGAAGAATCCTATTTTGAAGTCGATTTAAAAGGAAATCTTTTTTTCTTCAATGACAGTGTAATACGGGAACTGGGCTATGCCGAAGAAGAGCTCCATGGGATACATTTCAGCAATCTTGTGGATAAGGCCAATGCCCAACATCTTTACGATGTCTTTCACGGGGTGTATCTGACCGGCCGGGCCGTGAAAGGTTTTGATTGGCAAATCCTCAAAAAGAACAAAGAACCCATCGATGTGGAATCGTCGGTTGCCCTGCTTCGCGATGATCAAGGCAAGCCGGCCGGATTTCGTGGCGTCGTCCGCGATGTTACACGGCGCAAGCAGGCGGAGGATGCCCTGCGGGAAAGCGAAAGTCAATACAGGCTTCTCACCGAAAAGATGTCTGATATTATATGGATCGCAGACCTGAATTTGCGGACACTCTATGTCAGCTCATCCGTACAGAAAATACTCGGGTTCAGCCGGGAAGAAAGGATGAATCAGACAGTTGAAGAACAGCTGACACCTGCCTCCCTGTCTTTCGGTCTGGAGGCCATGGCCAGGGAGCTTGCCCTGGAAGAGCAGCATCAGGCAGACCCGGAAAGAAGTGCGATGCTTGTGTTGGAATATCATCATAAAGACGGCTCCACCCGCTGGATGGAAACGGTCATCAGCGGAATCCGGAACGATCAGGGTCTCTTAACCGGTCTTCACGGGGTTTCCCGGAACATCACGGAGCGCAAGAAAGCCGAAGAAGCCCTCGCGGAAAGTGAAAAACGCTACCGGATGCTCGTTGAAAATATACAGGACACCATCTGGACGATGGATTTGAACCTGCAATACACCTATTTGAGCCCTTCCGAAATTCGGGTGACGGGCTTTACGCCGGAAGAAATCATGAAAATACCGGTGCAAGACCAGATGACGCCGGAATCCTACGCCATGGCTCAGCAGATCCTGGCAGAGGAGCTGGAACTGGAATTCAGCGGCAAACCTGTCGATCCTTATCGCGCCAGAACCATGGAATTGGAGACCTACTGCAAGGACGGCGGCACCATATGGGAAGAGGTCACCGCCTCGTTTAACCGTGACGAAACCGGCAAGCCGGTCGAGATTCTTTTTGTCGGCAGAAATATTACCGAGCGCAAGAAAGCTCAGGTTGCCCTCAAAGAAAGCGAACACCGCTACCGGATGATCGTGGATAACGTCAACGACATGGTCTGGGTCATTGATTTCGGTTTGCGTCTGACCCATGTGAGTGAATCGACATCGCGCGTCACGGGCTTCAGCACCGAAGAATCGAATATTATGTTTCTCGAAGACCTGCTCGCGCCCAGGTCCTTCACCCTGATCGCTCAAACACTGGCCGAAGAACTCACCATGGAAAGCAGCAGCCCGCAGGCTGACCCGAATCGTTTCCGAACGCTGGAGCTCGAAGCCTACTCGAAAGGAGGCGACAATCTCTGGCTGGAAGTGAATCTCACCTTCAACCGAGATGGGGAAGGCAACGCCACAGAAATGCTGGCCGTCGGCAGGAACATTACTGAACGCAGAAAAATCGAACAGGCCCTGGCGGAAAGTGAAAAACGTTACCGGATGATCATAGAAAACATGAACGATGCCATCTGGACGATGGATTTCAATTTTCAATATGTCTATTTAAGCCCCGCCATCGAAATGCTGACCGGCTACACCCCTGAAGAAATCAGGCACATTCCGCTGGAGCACCAACTCACGCCCGAATCGATGGCCGTTGTATCTCAAGTCATATTGGAAGAATTTGAACCCGGCGATCCGTTGCGTCCCAGGAATCCGGAAACGTCCCGGGTGCTAGAGCTGGAGGTCCTCCGCAAGGACGGTAACCATTTGTGGCAGGAGCTGACCCTTTCTTTCAATCGCGACGACCAGGGGAATCCCTTCGAGCTTTTGGGCGTCGCCCGCGATATATCCGAGCGCAAGAAGGCTCAGCTCATTATTGAGGAAAGCGAAAAACGCTATCGGATGATCGTGGAAAACATGAACGACGTCATCTGGACTATCGATCCGGGCCTGCAGTTCACCTATGTCAGTCCATCCAGCACGCGGTTAACAGGCTATACACCGGAAGAAGCACGCAAAACACCTTTGGATCAGCTTCTCACGCCTGCATCTTTCGACTACGCAACCCGGAGGCTGGCTGACGAATTGGCGCTTGAGGCCGGCGGAAAGCCCTTTGACCTCGACAGGGCGATCACGCTGGAGATTGAAGCCATCCACAAGGAAGGACATCTGCTTTGGATGGAAATCACAGGTACATTCAATCGAGACGAAAATGGCCGGATCAGCGAAATTCTTGTCCGGGGCAAAGACATCACGGAGCGTAAAAAGGCCGAAGAGGAAAAAGAAAGGTTGGAAAAACAGCTGGTACAGGCGCAGAAACTGGAAACCGTCGGAAGACTCGCCGGCGGAGTAGCGCATGATTTCAACAACATGCTGAGTGTTATTCTGGGTTATGTGGATCTTGTCAAACTCAAATTAGGTCAGCTACACCCCATCGTGCCGGATATTGACGAAATCGAGAAGGCCGCCGTCCGTTCACGCGACATCACCACACAGCTTCTGGCTTTTTCCCGCAAGCAGATCATCGCGCCGAAGATTGTCGATTTAAACGATCTGGTGGCCAATTCGCAAAAAGCCCTGCTGCGACTGATCGGCGAAGATGTCCGATTGACTTACCATCCCGGAGCGAACCTCTGGAGCATCAAGATCGACCCGTCCCAGGTGGAACAAATCCTGATGAACCTCGCAATCAATGCACGCGACGCCATGCCCGCGGGCGGTATCCTGACCATTGCCACGGAAAACATCACGCTGGATAGCTTCTATTGCAGACAGCATATCGGCGCAACACCGGGGCAGTATGTCCGCCTGTCTGTTTCTGACAACGGCACGGGCATGGGCAAGGAAACGCTCAACCATATCTTTGAGCCTTTCTTCACCACCAAGGAAACGGGCAAAGGAACGGGGCTGGGATTGTCAACGATTTACGGCATCGTTAATCAAAACAACGGCTTTGTTCATGTGTACAGCGAACCGGACCACGGCACCACCTTTACCGTCTTTTTACCGCGCACAGAAGAGGACAAAGGAATTCACGCCTCGAATGAGGACGAAACGGTTCTGGCCGGAAAAGGAAACATCCTGCTTGTGGAAGACGACGCGATGGTGCTGAAAATCACCCGGGGCATGCTTGAATCCATGGGATACAGCGTCATGGCCACGGAAAGCCCTCTGAACGCTTTATCCGTCTTCGAACAGCATCAAACATCCATCGACCTGGTCATCACGGATGTGATCATGCCGTCGATGAGCGGGAAGGACTTGCGTGACCGTCTCGTAGAAAAACAACCGGATGTCCGGGTCCTTTTCATGTCCGGTTATACGTCCGATGTGATTGTGCATCACGGCGTGCTGGACAGCCATGTGAAGTTTTTGCAGAAGCCTTTCACGTTAAGAGACCTCGCCAGAAAAGTCCGCGAAGTTCTGTCGTCAGAATAAGCCGGCGCATTGGATTCAACCTTGGACGTTCATTCCTGTTTCTGTGACGTGATGAGCCTGACGAAACGATTTTGCACCAGAAAATTTTCCCCGTCCACTTCCAGACGAAAAAAAGCATCCCGCGAATTCAGAAAATCAGAAAGACGGGAATGGGTTTCGGGAAGGGCAAACGAGACCTTGCCGCTCAGCTTTTGACCGTTGAGCATGTGGATATTCACCCGAACCTGTTTATAGCCGGGCATGAAATTATCCACTTCTTTGTCATCAATATGCACCATCACCATGTTCTCTTTGCGCAAAAGGGCAATCTCGCCTGTTTCTTCCGACTCAAAGGGAATGTAATTTCGATCGCCGGCCAGAAGCTCCGAGATCAGTTCGGTCCCGGTATGGTCATACGATGCGATGGACGCGAAGAAATTGCCGCTCATCCTGGTTTCATCTGCGAAATAAACCGTTGCTTTCTTTCTTAAGGTCTCAATTTTCAGCATAGGATACCCTTCAATCATGTCTTTTTGTTGTTCAGGCCTGCCCCCGAACGCTGGCCTCATCGGCCAGGCGCGCCCATTCCATCAACAGCGACATCGCGCTGTCGTGAATCGTTCGGGCGGGAAAGCTCGACGATGTGGTGATTTCAAACTCTCCGTCCTCCCAGGCCATCAGCCGGTAGAACGCCTCCTGTCCTTCCATTCTTTCGGTCTTCGCGTGAATGATCTCTCCCTGGCGGATAAAAATCACGCCTTTTTGATTCTGATGGGTGAAATGGACTTCCACATCCTTTTCTCCGATGGTGAGCGTCTGGATGATATCCGTGGCACTCATGTCCTGCAGGGTGCCCGTAATGCCCTTTTTCGAACCGCGCGAGGACGCCTTGAGATTCAGGATATTACGAATCTTGAGCGACAGCATTTCCAGATCGACAGGTTTTTTGAAAAAATCGTCGGCACCGGCCTCCAGACATTGGGCGGCAAGCCTGGCGCCTTCTTCCGCCGTCATGAAAAAAAAGGAAATGTTGGATGAAGCGGGATTCTCCCGAAGCGCCCGGCAGAAGCGCAGCCCGTCGGTTCCCGGCAGGTTCACCTCAGAAAGAACCAGATCCACCCCCATGTCAAAAATAACCCTGGACGCCTGTTTTGCATCGCCCACGACGGTCACGTCATAACCGTCGTTGCTGAGCCTGAGCACCAGCGCGGATTCCTTGACAACATCCGGATCGACGACCAATATTCGACCTCCGGCGCGGCCCGCGTTTTTCAGAAACTCCTCGTCCTTAATGACATTGAGAAACGCCTCCACAATGGGCTTGTCTTCGACAGGATCGAGCGCTGAGCCAAGCTCTCTTCGCACCTTGTCCATATCACCGGAGATTTCCGGACGGTTTTTTTTCAGCACCATGTACTGTCTGACCAGAAAGAGAATCTGAGCTTCGATTCTCTTTCTGCCAACATCGCTTTTCTGGGCTTCGATGATCTCTGTGATCGGATAGGGAGCGACCAGATGATCAAGGATCAGCCTGCCGATATCCGGTGCTGAGAGCCATGCAGCGAGCACCACCCCGTCCACCTGCACGGCGGACAATCCCAGCCGCATGGACAAAAGCTTACAATAACGCGCAGCGGTGAGGATAGGCTGCAGCTGATCGTTGCTTGTAACACTGCGCCGGACCATGAAAGCCACCAGGGACACCAGCGCTTCGCTCATTTGCGAATAGGGGTATTCCTGGCCTAAAAGCATCGTCCGGAGATTATAGCAGGAAATGAAAGACGGCACGACCTCCGGCGGAAGCTCGCGAACCCAGCCGCCCTGCGGTTTGAACATCCTGCCGTTTGCAACAAGCATATCCGCGGGCTTTTCCTTCAGGACCTGCGTCGCCTCTTTCGGGGAGGAAGCCCACCGGACATTGGAAAAACCTTCGCGGCGCAATAGTGTCATCAGTGCGCGGGCACGATCGAGGTCCTGCTCGAGCAGCAAAATCCTGCTGCCGCTTTGCGCCTCATCTTCCAGATCAAGTCCTTCTTTGGTTTTGCGTCCGGGGGTGACAATCGTAAACCCCTTGGGCAGCTCCAGATCGATTTCCGGCGTGTAAGCTTTGCCTTTATAATGAATGGCGATCGCCATCAGAATTTCGGATGCGGATGCAACGGCGTATTCGATCTTCAGGGAAGGTGAAACGCTTTTCGAAAGGTTCCTGATCAAATCGGGATCACCCGGATCACTTACAGCCAGCAAAAGCGTGCCTGTTTTCGAGTTGAAGCGGCAGGGAAACACCTTGAGCGATTCGGCCACATTCGCCGATATTTTCCCCCGGGCGGCCTCATCGGGCGCGGCATTCAGAAGCGAAACATAGGGCTTTTCATGGATTCCGGACAGAACCCCGCCTAGCGATGCGTAATTGATCATTTTCATAAAGACCAGCGCCTCGTCCAGCGACAGACCCACCGTCAGAGCGTAATCTTCAGCCCGCGCGATTTGTTCTTCCGTCAGCAATCCCGAACTGACCAGACCATTTTTCAGTGTTGTGAAATCCGTCATGACACACCCTTGAACCGTTGAATCATCCCTCAATCCGGCTGGCGTAAATATCCGCTTCCTCCTGCGTGACCAGGCCGTCCTGAAGCATCTTTTTGATATGGTCGGCCATCGGCTGCATTCCGATGTTCCTGCCGGTCTGCATCACCGAAACAATCTGGAACGTCTTGCCTTCCCGGATGAGGTTCTGGATGGCCCCGTTGCAGACCATCACCTCCACCGCCGCCACCCGGCCTTTGCGGTCCGCCCGGCGAAGAAGACTCTGCGAAACCACTCCGCGCAGAGATTCGGCCAGCATCGTCCGGATCTGGGATTGCTGAGAGGTTGGAAACACATCAATAATGCGATCCACCGTTTTCGGCGCGCTGGAGGTATGCAGCGTGCCTAAAACCAGCAGACCGGTTTCCGCCGCCGTGAGCGCCAGCTGGATCGTGTCTAGATCGCGCATCTCTCCCACCAGAACGACATCCGGATCTTCCCGCAGGGCGGCTTTCAGGCCGCCGGAAAAACTCTCCATATGGAATCCCAACTGCCGTTGATGGATCAGGCATTTGCCTTTGGGATGAATAAATTCAATCGGATCTTCGAGAGTAATGATATGCGCGTTTTTCTCTTTATTGATGAGATCGATCATCGCCGCGAGTGTCGTGGACTTGCCAGAACCCGTCGAACCGGTGACCAGAACCATCCCTTTTTTCAGCCGGGCCAGAGAATAAACCACATCGGGAATGCCGAGCTCCCGCAGTGTCTTAATTCCCGTGGGAATCACGCGAAACGCGCCGCTGTATCCGTTGCGTTCCAGAAATATATTGCCTCGAAAACGTGCCACACCTTCGAGCTCGTAGGCAAAATCGATGTCCTTTTTTGTTTTTAACAGGCTGAGCGTCTTTTCATCGAGCATCTCCATGAGGAGCAGTTCGACTTCTTCCCCGGCCAGATCGTGATATTTCGTCCGTTGAAGCTGGCCGTCTATGCGCAAAAGCGGCGGTTCCCCCACGCAGACGTGCAAATCGGAGGCTTTATATTCCAGAATCATTTTCAAAAGGGCGTCAATCTTGGCCATGCAATCTCCCCAATCAGGTCTAATGTCGGCAACTCGGCAGGAAAGTTTAGAAACTATTTTATTGCATTGGTTCTGCCGCGTGGAAGTATAGGAAGAACAGCATTTTATGTCAATAACAAATCTGTTTGACTTTTCAATCCCGGCGCCCGTTTCGCAAGGAGGGCATTGTCACGGGTAAACAGGCGGACGGATTACAAAGACCGTCCCGTCCGGCATGACTTCCACGGCCTTGCCGTCAATATTTTCAATCCGGGTCAGAACAGTCGGCACATGGCGTGTTTGTGCAAACGCAACAGCACCCTCAATCGTTTGAAAACGGGAAAGTTCCTCGAGCGTCATGATCTGCGGCAGAGCCATTTCAATTCCACCCGCCTCGTAGCGTTTCAGGGCGGCCGAAGGCGTAAGCCAGATAGAATCCGTCAGCTCCACGCCGTCGCATAACACCGATTGGGCGGCAGGCGCCGCGGCCAGAAAGAAACGCACATCGTAGCGTTGGGGAAAGGACTCAGGGGTAATCCAATGGGAAAAGTAATGGAGACTGTCCGCAGGCAGGATCAATTCTTCGGCCTGAAGCATCTGAGAAAATTTCAATTTCCCCGTGGCAAGGTCCCGCCGGTATTTTTCAAACCGCTTTTGTTCCTCATCCGTCCGGAGCATCACGGGTGTACCGTCGCTTCTGCAGGCAATCAGCAGTCCCACTTCTTCAAACGTCTCACGGATTCCCGCAACCCACGCACCCAAAGCTTTTTCCGGCTGCGACATGTCGGAAAGCATCCGGGCCGCGCATGTCCGGTCGATTCCCCGGACAAAACACTCCATGCCCGGCTCAAAATCCTCCGCATCCAGAGAACCGCCGGGAAACACATAGTAGCCCGGAACGAAGCTGCTTTTGCGATTCCTCAGGACCAGGAGGACTTCAATATCCGTGACGCCGGCATCCTGACCGGGCCTTAAAATCATCACGGTTGCCGCGTCGGTGGGCTTGGCGTTTATCATGACATTGTCCTGTCTCTACCGGGAGGAAACCACTAGTGCGCCGGGAAAAGCGCAAGATATTCAACGACTGACCAAAGCCAGTTTTTTGCCCAGAAGGGAGGACTTGCCCAGGGCAACTTTCAGGTATTCCAGCATCAATGCCTCAATCATCTGTTCCTTGGTTGGATCCGGGCCGATTTCTTGTGCTGCTTTATCATGGATGTCGATTTTACCGTTTGCCACCGCCAGATTATGCCTTGCCTGCTGCAAAGAAGCGTATCTTATAGCTAAATCTTTTTGAGGCAATGCATGAAGCCGCCGGCACACATCGGCGATCCGGCCGGGCTCAGGCATATGGGGTGATTCAAGGATGGATTTGGAATTTTTTGCGTGCCGTTGCATCCCCAGGATGACATGTTGAGACTTGACGAAATTGATACCGGACCATCCGGCCCGGATCCATTGAAACATGCCGGATCTGACCGTTGACGGGGAGGACCCGGAATCGACATAAACGCCGACGGCAAAAAAATCATAGATGTAGGATTTTACCCAGCCCAGGCCGGCTTTCGCCGAACCGATATCGTTTGTATAGTGGTAATTCCAGTCGTCATCCTTGCCCAGGATGAAACCCTTTCTGCCGACATCGGATACACCCGTCTGCTGCGATATGGAAATCAGCACATGCCGACCTTTGTAATTGAGCAATATCAGCGTTCGCATGAGATCATACTCATAATGGACCTCGGTGGTCAGATCCGGCGTAATACCATCGCGCTGCATTCCTCTGATGACGACAGGACTGGAATCACGTGCAGGCAACGACCAGATTCCCGGCAATTCCTGCGTCTCGCCTTTGGGGCTGCTCCATACAGAATACCGCAGGGACGCGGGACTTGTCAGGGCCGATGGAATCTGATTGCTGTATGAATACTGCAGAAAACGGGCAAAATCGATTCTGGTGTCGAATTCATAATAAGCCCCCGTAGCCTGCCGCACTTTCGGCAGCTCGACTTCCTTGCTGGACTTGGCTTCGAGCACATAATCCAGCAGCGTCTCCACGGCCTGAACATCCAGCGGATTTTGGGAATTTACGGCAAAGTCCGTAAGCTTCAGCGCGGCGGCGGAAGCGTCTATCGAAGAAACAGACTGTGCCCGGACGAATGGAGGCAACAGTACCATCAACATAAGCAGCATGCCTGGAATTAAAAACCGGACGATGCCGGCAGTATTGTCTTTTTTCATTTTATTCAAAACAGGCTTCCTGTTCTTTTTTACATTGGGCAAAGCCTACAAAAAATACTCACCATTGTAAAGGCGATATATCCATTGCAGGAAATGACGATTTCCGTTGTAAAAGGAAGGCGCCAGGCGATGGGCAACAGGAAAGATTCCGGGAAATCAACACGGTAAGGGGTTCGAAATGCCGAACAGCAAGGCCGATAATCTGTCTCCTTCATCGTGCGAAATGCGACTCATCTGACGGAGCCGCACGATGACGGCGCCAGTCAGCCTGCCTGCGCGATATAGCCTCGCCCCGGATCCTCATCATCCTCTAGGGCGCGGTCAATGGCGGCGCCGGACACAATCTCGATTAGCCGGTTGGCCGCGGTGGAAACAAATTCCTGGTCACGCGAGGCAAATAAAACCACCTCCGGAAAAGCGATGAGCCCGTCGTTGAGCGCGGTGATCGATTCCAGATCCAGATGGTTGGTCGGCTCATCGAGAATCAGCACATTGGCCCCGGTCAGCATCATGCGCGACAGCATACAGCGAACCCGCTCGCCGCCGGAGAGGACGACGGTTTTCTTCATGGCTTCCTCGCCTGAAAAAAGCATTCTTCCTAAAAATCCGCGCGCGAAGGTCTCCCCTTCTGTCGGCGGTGAATACTGGCCCAGCCACTCAATCAGGGTCATCTCGCGCTCAAAGAACGCACTGTGCTCCTGCGGGAAATACGCGCTGGTAATGGTCACCCCCCAGCGGAAACTGCCGCTGTCGGGCTCCATCTCACCTGCGAGAATCTGAAAAAGGGTGGTTCGGGCCAGCGCGCTTTTGCCGATAAAAGCGATTTTGTCGCCCTTGCACACGTTGAGGTCAAAATGATCCAACACCTTGACCCCGTCAATTTCTTTCGTGAGTCCGGAAATGGACAGGATAATGTCACCGCAGGCACGTTCGGGCTTGAAGACCACATACGGATATTTTCGCGAAGAAACCGGCATATCTTCCAGGGTGAGTTTTTCCAGCAGTTTTTTGCGTGACGTGGCCTGTTTGGACTTGGAGGCATTGGCGCTGAAACGCTGGATGAAGGCCTTGAGTTCCTCAGCCTTTTCTGCCGCCTTGCGGTTGTCACTGAGCTTTTGCTTGAAATGCAGCTGACTGGCACGATACCAGAAATCATAATTGCCGACATAAATCTGAATCCGGCCGAAATCGATATCCGCGGTATGCGTGCAGACCTGATTCAGAAAGTGACGGTCATGAGAAACCACGATCACCGTATTGGAAAATCGCGATAAAAAATCTTCCAGCCATTGAATGGATTTCCGATCCAGGTTGTTGGTCGGTTCGTCGAGCAGCAGCACGTCCGGATTTCCAAACAGCGCCTGGGCCAGCAGCACACGAACCTTGTCACCAGCCTCCAGCTCCCTCATCTTCTTTGTCCGCAGCTCTTCGGAAATGCCCAGTCCACTCAAAAGCACGGCGGCTTCTGTGTCGGCCTCATAACCGCCCAGCTCCGCATACGCACTTTCAATTTCGGCGCAGCGCACCCCTTCGGCTTCCGTCAATTCTCCCTTGGCGTAGATCGCCTCGCGCTGCATCATGACTTTGTAGAGCTTTTTATGTCCCATCACGACCGTGTTGAAAACAATTTCATCGTCGAAGGCAAAATGATCCTGACGCAACACGGCAATGCGCTCCCGCGGACCGACCTGAATTTCCCCATGGTCCGCCTCCAGTTCGCCTGATAGAATCTTGAGAAACGTGGACTTCCCCGAACCGTTGGCACCGATCAGCCCGTAACAGTTTCCGGGGGTGAACTTGATGTTCACATTCTTGAAAAGAACCCTTTTCCCGTAGGAAAGGGTGATATTTGCTGCTGCGATCATGTTTTTATATACTCCTTGAATAACTATAAAAAAACCGCAGTGCCTGGTGAGCACTGCGGTTCACTTGGTCAGGGTGTCTAGCACCTTTCGATCTGTATGGCAATGCATTATTTACGTCATGTCCCATCCATTTAAATACACTCACCTTTATGAGTTACCAGGGGGACGCATCACCTGCTTCCCCGGACTTTTGCGCGGGGAGGACTAGAAACGCCGTTCTTTTCATTCTGACGCGCAATCACGGAAAAACATTTGCGGACCATCGGATCGTTTAGCCGTAAGGACGATCTGACAGGTCTTGACCGGCGCAAACTTCATAGTATTTTCTTGACGTCTTGCCTGTGATCTTAAAAGTATCCTCATTGAGTTCGTAAACAGGCGCTTCCCGAATAGCCAGTTGCTGGTAGTGACCGTTTACGGTCGGCACTTTTCCGGTGTAGAACTGATAGTCTTCCTCCTGATCTGCTTTTTGCGCCTCCCTTTTCAAATTAATTTCGCAGGCAAGCTTGGCAAAGCCCTCCTGGCTCAATTCGATCCCGTTCACATTGTAGCGCAGCGAATAATCATCGCTAACGTCCTCATTTTCTTCCTGAGCATCTTTAAATACGTAAAGATTGTATGGGGAATTTTGATTCTTTATGCGCATGCGCAGTTTTTTGCTGCAGCCCGACAGCCGGTCGGCCATATTGATCGCAGGGGAAATCATAATTTTGGAATTGCCGTCAAAAAGATAAGCCGGAGGTTCGGAGCTGTAACAGATACCGATCCCCAGTTCCAGGATCGGGAGATTATTTTCCCGGTTTTTCACGTTATAGCGTTGAACAATTTGCAGAATTCTGACTGCCAGCCCGCAGGCACGGGCCACACTGTACCAGCCCTCCGGCGTGTCCTCATTTTCAAAGATTGACAGGATAATTGCGTCGCCTTCGATGAAGACCTTGGCCGCGTCATAATTACAAAGCACTTCGGAGATCGGGTCAAAAAAGTTCAAACTGAAATGTGACGCCGGATTAAGCCCTCTGGCTCTCATGGTATGGTTGATTCGGATTGAACCGCGAATATCCGCCTTGATGATCACATGATTCCTGACAGGCTCTTCTTCTTTCCCGCGCTCACCGGGAAGCAGAAATTCAAACACAGAACGGTTTCCTCTCGATAATTGGAGTGTTTTTTCTTCTGTCACAAGATGGATGGATTCCATCGCGGCGTTCAGGATGCGCGCATTAGAGAGATCGCGGTGGTACCGGGAAAACGTTATGAGAAAATTGATGACGTGCAGTTTTTTTTCTGCAGCGGACGTGCGCCGGATCCGGCGGACGGTCTGTCTGAGGGGCGCCAGAGAAACTGCGTCGCCACGCGATGATTTCCGGCGTTTCAACTGGCGGACCATGGATCTTCTCGACCAGAAATTAACCAGAAATTCCCTGATCTGTCTTGGCGCCAGCGGCGGACAATAGATCCCGTAGATTGATTTCATTTCATAAGCAGCCACAATCTGCTTGAGTAAACCGGACTTCCGAAACGCCCGGTAAAATATTTTCAGAAGTCTCCGGCGGTTTTTTGTCTGCGCCTTGAGCTCACGAAGTCTGTCGCCTTGCGCTTTCGTGTCTCTGGCTTTGTCGAACTGTTCTTTTGAGTCTAAAAAGTCGACCAGCTTTTCGATATTGCCGGTTTCCATGATCCATGGATCGTAGAGATGACTTAGGTTTTGCGATTCGGGGGGATCTTTCATGTCTTTTTTTTCATCCGCGCCGGGCTCGCCTTCCTGTTTCATACCGTACGGACATAAATCCGTTTTTGCCAGCAGATCATGAATGAGCGATTTAACATTTTCATAGTTGTCCGGATCCCGGGAGCGCTTGCCTAACAGCGCATACTCCTCAATAAGAAAAAAATCATCCGCCGGATTGTTCACATGCAAAACCGGGTTATTGAAAAAATTGTCCGGCAGAATTTGTGCGGACTGAAAATGTGTTTCCCGCATATTGCGCAGACTTCGATTCTGAATATCCGTCAGTAACTGAAACAACTCTTCCCCCGCCAGACGGATGATGCGACTTTGATTAAGTTTGATTTCAGCCAGTTTTTCTTTGGTCTTAAACTCTTCAACATCTGCATGTTTCGGGGATAATTGGCAGGCACGGACTTGCTTCTCGAAATGATCCACCAGATTTCTATACTGGTTCTTAACCTCTTGCAGAAACAGCTTTGCCAGGGCGGCCTGTCCCAGGTAATCAATCTGATACTCTGATTCCATTTTTGCCCTGTTAATTCCGTCTTGCATGACATCCGCGCACAGACGCCTTAAAATTTCTTTTTCACTTTCACAGGATTCTCGAAGATAGTCATTGTGATAGCTTTCCGTGCGGCTTTGCCTGATCATGATCAGCGATGCCGCCTTTTGAAGGGCCATGCAGAATCGCGGGCTGATGTATACGTCAAAATGGATATTATCGACGCCGAAAACAAGTCTGTCTAAAGAGAAATCGACAAGATACGGCTTGAGGGGCAAGCTTTTGAGCCGGGGTGGTTTTGCGGTGAATGGAAAAAAATTCAGCATGGGATGCGTCCTTGCCGTCTGACTGCATTCTTTGTTTGATTAAGGGCCGAGTCCTATTGTATATCATTTCAATCGTGAGGTCAAAAAACAATAAGGCCAAAGCATTTTCACGCCCCTTTTTCAATCCAGGGATTCAACAAATACGACCTCCCTGGGTATCTTATAGGCAGACAGGTAATTTCGGCAATGCTGCGTTATTTCTTTTTCATCGATCCTGTTACCGGGTTTTTTGACGATGAGGGCTTTGACAATCTCCCCCCGCATCAGGTCTTTTTTACCGATGACTTTCGATGCGACCACAGCGGGATGCATCTCCAAAACCAGTTCCAGTTCTTTGGGATATACATTGAAACCACTTGTGATAATCATGCGCTTCTTCACACCGGTTAGAAAAACGTACCCCTCCTCATCCATATAGGCCAGATCACCCGTGTGCAGCCATCCGTCGCGAATGATTTCAGCCGTGGCCGCTTCATTTTTATAATAACCCTGCATCACCATAGGGCCGCGAACGACCAACTCGCCTGTCACGCCTGCGGCCAGTTCACCGCCGGCATCATCGAAAATCTTCACGACCGCTCCCGGCACGGCGGTCCCTATCGAGCCGTATTTCTGCGCTTTGTCGAGCCTGGAAAAAACACAGCAGGGAGATGTTTCGGTCAGTCCGTATCCTTCCCGAACCTGCACGCCTAGATGTTTTTCTAATTCGGCAAACAACTCCGCGGGCATGGAAGCCCCGCCGGTGATACCCAGGCGCAATGACCCGAGATCGTAATCCTTGAGCTTGTCAGAAAACAGCATCCCCATAAAGAGCCGCGGAACGGCTGATATGTAAGTGACCTCTTCATTCTGGATCGTTTTAAAAATGCCTTCCACCGTAAAGCGATCCATCAGCACGATTGTGCCTCCCAAACATACCGGGCACAGCATGTTGATGGCGGCTCCGAAAGAATGGAACAACGGGATCACGGCCAGGAATCGATCGTCTTTTGTGCTGTGACAGAGGGTGCCCAGCAGATCGGCCTGGGTCGCAAGGTTGTTATACGTTAAAACAGCACCCAGCGGCTTTCCTGTGAGACCCGCCGTGTAGATCATGGCGGCGGGATCACTCCCTTCAATCGCGGGAGGATTGACGCTCATCAAACCGCTATGGGTGATGTCATGGAAAGGGGATCCGGGGTTCAAACCGGTGGTGGTAATTAAATGCCGGCATAGGGGATTCGTTGCCTGAACGGTCTGAAACCTCTTTGCAAGGTTCTCCGCCGTGATGAAGACTTTGGCGTCGCAATTCAAAACGACATACTGAAGTTCGTAGGGGGTGGACATCACGTTGATCGTCACGGCGACGGCACCGATCCTGAGGGCGGCAAAGTAGGAAATGATGAACTCCGGACAGTTGGCAAGCATGATGGCGACTTTATCGCCTTTTCGGATGCCAAGCCCTTGCAGATAATAAGCAAGTGCCTCTACGAGCTGATTCAGCTCTGCATAGGATATCCGTTTGCCCTCATAAATAACGGCCGTGTTTTCAGGATAGCGTCGGGTGGTTTCCTGAAGCAGCATTTCCATGTTCATCTTGTCTCTTTCATACCTCTTGTGGACATCGCCTGTCATAAGAAATGCCTTATGAAAACCCTTATCCAACCTTGACCATGCGCTGTCCCTGAGCGGGACATGTTCCGACGGAAGCCCCTTCGTTCCGCTGCCGCCATTTCATGTAACCGCCGATGGAGGTGATGGCGTCCTGTGGCGTCCGGTATACCGCCATCCCCGCCTTCCTGAACGTGGAGAACATTTTTATCCTGACATCCTCTATATCCAAGAGGTTTTCCGTAAACTGCGTGAGAATCGGGATGACCGGTTTGCTCGTCCGGGCGGCCGCCTCCACAATGGCAAGGGGTCCGCTTTCGATCTGGTCTCTCTGGAACGAGGTGATGAAATCCAGGTTGAAGTAGGGGATGATGGCGTCGATTTGGTCGTCTTGGGCCATCGCTTCGATCGTGTGCGCCATGATGTTGAAGTCAAATCCGTAGAATCCAAGATCCACAGGATTTACCGTGCTCGTGTTCACGTTGCTGATGCGCTGGCTGATCATTTCCTGTACCGTTTCCGACAGCTCCGGCAGAGTCAGTCCCGCCAGGTCGGACAGGTCGGTAAAGAGAACCGACGTGCCGCCACCCGCGCCCAGAAAACCGAGCCGCATCCCCGCGGGCGGCTTTTCGGATACGGCCATCATGGTGAGGTCCACCAATTGTTCGAAAGTCACTGCTTCGATGACCCGCGCCTGTCTCATCAGGGAAGCCCATATTTCGTGGCTCCCCGCCAGGGCGCCCGTGTGGGAAAAGGCCGCCTTCGCGCCCTGACCGGTAATGCCCCCCTTGAGAATGACAACGGGCTTTCTTTGAGTGGTTTTTTCTAAAGCCTCCATGAATCGCCGGCCGTCTTTGATATCCTCGATATAGGCCGCGATCACCCGGACCGTCTCGTCTTCGGCCAGATATTCCAGATAGTCCTCAACCCGGAGATCGATCTGGTTGCCGTAGGACACGATTTTGTTCAGATCAAGATAACGGCCAATGGCCATACGCATAAAATTTGTGGTCATGCCTCCTGACTGACCAAGAAATGCCACGTCACCGACGCCACCCAGCGGCTCCCTGGGAAAATCGCAGGTCAGCCCGGACGATTGACAGTGAATACCAATGCAGTTGGGCCCGACAATCCGGGTTCCGCCCGCGCGGGCGGCTTCCACCATGGCCGTCTCAAGCTCTTTGTTGCCGATTTCGGAAAACCCGGAGGTAAAGAAGTGCAAAAACCGGATACCCTTCCGGACGGCGGATTGAACGGTTTCCAGCGCCCTGTCGGCCGGAACCGCGCTGATGGCAAAGTCCACCGTCTCCGGAATGTCTTCCAGGGACGCGTACACCTTTGCCCCGTCTATCTGCTGATACTTCGGGTTTACGGGGTAGATCCGCCCCTTGTAGCCCGCCAGTTTAAGCAACTGGTAGAAGGGCATCTTCCCGTCGCCCAGATGGGGAGAGGCTCCGACCACCGCGACACTTTCCGGATGAAAAAGCTTTTGAAGATCCATAGGTATTCTCCGTCTGCGCTGTGCAATATGAATGTCAACCGCGGCATCCTACCAAAACCATACGCAGACCGCCAGTTTTTTGTCGTGGTTTTTTAAACAACGCGGATCCCCCTCTCTTATACCGGATTTTTTAACGCAATCATTCGTTTATTGTGGTAAGGAATGCACGCTAGAGCTTCATGCCCGGCAATATGCCATCCCGCCCCAATTTTGAAAAACGGATGCCCTGTCGTCCGTATAACATGAGTTTGAGGAAACGAAAATGCCTTCTGCCCCTGTCATCGTCGGTATCGCTCAGTTCACACAGCACAGGAAAACCCAGCGGCCCCTCGACCCCCTGGGCCTCATGATTAAGACAAGCCAAGATGCGATGATCGACGCAGGCGCATCAGGATTGAAAAACTTCATCGATTCCGTCTATGTGATGAATCTCTTCCAGTGGTCCTATTTTGACGCGCCCGGGATGCTCTCGGCTGCACTCGGCATCAGGCCACGGCAGGCTCTTTACCTTCCCGTAGGGGGCAACACGCCGCAGATGGTCGTTAACAAGGCGGCCCGGGACCTGGCCGCAGGCCGCTGCAAGGCCGTGCTCATGACCGGCTCGGAAGCCATCTATTCCCTGCGTCGCGCCATGAAGGGGGATATCGTGCTGGACTGGCCGGCAAGTGTGCCTCCCGGCCGGATCGACGGAGAAAACAAAAATGGCGTAGACAAGATCGAGGAGCTCTATGATCTCTTCTTCCCGTCGATCATGTATCCTTTGTTTGAGACATCGCTGAGGGCGTCATCCGGCAGGTCTCCGCAGGAGCACCAGATATCTATGGGGAAGTCCTTTGAGCGTCTTTCCCTCATCGCCTCGAAAAACCCGTTTGCATGGTCAAAGCAGGCACTGTCGGCTCAGGCCATCGCCACACCCACACCGGAGAACCGGTATATCGGATACCCTTACACCAAGTCCATGAATGCCAATGTCAATGTGGATCAGTCCGCCTCGGTCATCATGACCACAGAAGATTGTGCCCGGCGCCTGGGCATCCCCGGAGATCAATGGGTTTATCCCACAGGCGGCGCAGACCTAAACGACATCTGGCATGTCACCCGCAGGCCGTGCCTTCATGAATCGCCGGCCATACGCCACGCATCGCGCATCGCCTGCGATCAGGCCGGGACAACTCTCGACGACATCGATGTGTTCGACCTCTATAGCTGCTTCCCTTCGGCCTTTGAAATTGCCCGAAGAGAAATCGGCATCCCGGACCGTGACCCGAGGGACTTAAGCGTGACCGGGGGCCTTCCCTTCTTTGGCGGCCCGGGAAACAACTATTCAATGCATGCCATCGCTGCGGTCACCGATCTGATCAGGAAAAACCGATCGCGAAGGGCCATGGTGACCGCAAACGGCTGGTACCTGACCAAACACGCCGTCGGTATCTACGCCGGGTCGTCTTCCGGACAACCCTGGAGTGACCGGAATGATTCACCTGTTCAGCGTGCAATCGACGAGGAAGCCCTGCCTGCGCCCGTTGAGAAAGCGGAAGGATCGCTGAGCGTTGAAGCCTACGTCATCCGTCATGACCATGCCGGCCGGCCGCTGACCGGCACCGTGATCGGGCGGCTGGAAGACGGCAGGAGAACTCTGGCGGTTATTGACGCAGGCCCTGAGGAACTCCTGCAGATGGAAATCATCGAACTGGTTGGAAAAACCGGTGATATCCGGCATGATCCGGCCACCGGCAGAAATTCGGCCCGGTTCAATGTGTTGGAGTAATGGCGTCCGGCTCTGGGCACGTTGAAATCCGGGAGCGTCCCTTTAAACAAGAAAGGAGAAAGCAAAAAAGATGAAAAACACCGTTTCAAAGGAAGTGCTGAATCCGCCTGCATGGAAAAAGCCCCGCGGGTACTCGAACCTGATCAAAACCAGCGGCAAAGCTACCCTGTTTGCCGCGGGCCAGGGGGCTTTTGACACCCGGGGGAACCTGGTAGGAGAAGGAGACATCTGCCTTCAATACGAACAGATCCTCGCAAACATCCAGGACGTCATGGCTGCCGGGGGCGCCCGGATGACCGATATTGTCAGACTGACGGTATACTGCGTCGATCGGGACGCGTTTATCGCCCAGGGAAGCAAGTGCGCCCTGATTTACAAAAAGTACTTCGGGGATTACTACCCTGCCAGCACGCTTGTGGAGATTAAAAAACTCTTCATTGACAGCATGCTGCTCGAAATTGAAGCAACGGCAGTGATATAGGAACGCATTGGGAAATGCCGGAGCCCGGCTCAAACCCGCGTATCAGGCAGAATCATCTATAGGGAGGTTCACGATCTTATGCAACCAGTCTCAGAAGAAAAGAGAATCTGGTTCATCGATATCGCGAGGTTTTACGCCATTTCGCTCGTCTTTTACGGCCACTTCATCGAGCGGATCATGATGCTGCAAAACCCGGCCGCCGCCGTTTCGTATAAATTCATCTATTCATTTCACCTGGTGCTCTTTATCATCCTGGCAGGCTACATCTCCCGGGAGAGCGACGTCGAGTTCGGCTTCACGAAGTATTTGAAGCATCGATTCTTTTCCCGTCTTCTCCCCTTTCTGGTCTTTACCGCAATATTCATGGTGCTCCCCGTTTTCTTTGCCGGTGATTTTTTTCATCTGCAATTGCCCAGCGTCGAGGGGTATGCAGGCGGACTGATTTCGACAGCCTTCGGTCTCACTTTGTTTTGCGTTCCATCGTGGTTTATTCTGCTGATTTTTTCGGTGGAGATGGTCCACTACTGCGCGTTTCGCTTCCTAAAGTCTTCGAATTTAAGAATCCTGGCGGGCATTCTTTTTTTCTACGTGGCCGGATATTGGATGAATCTGCAATTTGACATCGTGAATCCCGCCAAGCAGAAGATCATCGGATGGAATTATCTTTTTATCCACGAAGCTGTTGTCATGTATGCGTTCTATCTGTCGGGGATTTATTTGAGGCGCAAGCGGTTTTTGATGGATACCGTGCCGAAAAAGATATTGATTCCCGGGGTGATCGCAACTTTTTTCATCGTACTTTTCACATTTCATTTAAACAACGGGCCCTTCAATTTCAACTATTTTAGTTCCGTGGTAATCATGTTCTCTGCGCATGGAAGCTTTCTTTGGTTTCCTGTTACTGCTCTTGCGGGTTCACTCTTTGTTCTGCTTCTCGCAAAAATCACCCCGCATCAAAAGACGATTCTTTTGATGGGACAAAACACCCTGATGCTGATGTGCCTCAACGGTATTTTCTACCATTACATTAATTTCAGGGTGGCCAAATGGGTGGTGGATCACCTTTCTGATTCTTTCCTGACCATTACGGGGATTGGTTTTCTGATGACCCTGACAAGCCTGGCGCTGTGCATTCCCCTCATTTACCTGTTCAACCGATTTGTGCCGCAGCTTGTCGGGAAACCGAAAACAAGCGGACCCTGGCTGAAGAACTTTATTTAAGAGGATTAAGGCGGAAAATCTTCCTGACCCGAACAGGGACTTGGGAAAATAGACGTTTGTATCCTTGACGCGGACTGACCGCCTTTGCCGGATTTACAGCTGATTCTTGACAGAAAGCAAGGCGCGTATTATACGACGCGGCAATTGGAAAGGGGTTGTCGGGGATATTGTGAAAAACGAAACGAACGTGTGGGATTTTTTCGATCGCATATACTGCATTTCACTTAAGCAACGGGAAGATCGTCGCAGCTCGGCACTCAAAGAATTTTCAAAGGTGGGGCTGGGCGGCAGAGTTGAGTTTGTGATTGTTGAGCGACTTGACTATGATTTTGAGCAGCAGGTGTATGAATCCCACATGGTATGCCTCCGGAAAGGCCTGGCCGAAGGTGCCGGGAATATCCTCATTTTTGAAGATGATGTGGAATTTGACCGCTTTGATGCGGAGCGCTTAAGAAATTGCACCCAATATTTACAGCAACATCCTCAGTGGAAAGTTTTGCTTCTCGGCGCTCTCATTCGATCCAGCAGCAAAACAGCGCTTCCATGTCTGCAGAAGGTTCGCTACCAGAGCCTGACCCACGCCTACGCCTTGAATCGGCATTACGCGGAAGCGCTGGCCTACGAGCCATGGCAGGGCATTGTGAACGACACCCTTTTTAGGCCGCTGAGGGATGACGTCTATGCCGTTTATCCGATGTTCGCATTTCAAAAAAGCTTTACTTCGGACAATTACAAGTATCCCGGGCTTGTCATGATCCGACGCCTGCTTGGCGGGCTGAAACGAATTCAAAAAGCCCATGAATTCTACCATCGCCACAAATACGGCATTTATGCGGCGCATGTCATTGTCGTTGCTGCTGTGATGTTGACCTACATGATCCTTTAACATGTGAACTTAAGAGGCGGGTTTTCTTCCAGGAGTCCATCGGTCGGCGAAAAAGCGCAAACTGAAAAGACAAAGCAAACAAGGAGGCAAACATGTTTCAAATCGAGCAATGGAGCAAAGAGCGGGTTCACAGCGTCACGATGGAGTTATTATACAGTTTCAATTATATGTGGTTCCTCGCTGAAGAGTGGATAAAAAAGAATTGTCCGGAAGACGTGGCGCGTGAAGGCATGCTTCATCTGACCGACGAGTTCGGGACCTATGAAGCCAAAAGGCTGGAAAAAACAGTGCCGGACGACATCGAAGGGATTGACCGCCTGATCCGGTTTTTGGAACATTCTCACTGGTGTGCCTTCGAGGATATTCAGATCACAAAACTTTCCGACACCAGCATGCGGATGTCCACCATAAACTGCACCTCTCAGCTCGCGGCCCAAAAATGGGGAATGGAATATTACGACTGCGGAACCGTCGCGCTGAGACTTCGATCGGCTTTTTTTAAACGAATCAATCCCGCCGCCCGCGTGACACCCATCTTGACGCCACCGGACAAAGCCGCAGACGATTGCCCCGCGGGAACAGCCTGCACGTGGCTTGTTTCAATTGAATAGGACGGATTGATGTGCAGTTGAGCACCTCGGCATGACACATGATCCGGAAAGAAGACAAAGCGCATACAGACTTTTTATCTGACAATGTCATTCTGGGCCAGGCACCTTCGACCCGGTCCTTTTGCCGTTTGAAATCGTATTATCGATCGAAATAAATCATCTGCAGAAAGAAGACAGCCCCTTCGCTGTTTTAAATAATTCATTTTTATCAAGATTTTTTCCGCCAATTTTTATTTCAGAAAAATCTCTCATATCCAACAGAATCTGGCATATTTTTTTCAATGCAGTTTATATCTGGACACCGGGCCTTTCATAAGTGGCCATGATTAAAGGCTATATTCGCAACTACCTGATATTACTTGTTAATATACTTGCTTAAACTTTAGGCAATTTGCTCTACAGTCGCAACAACTGCGGGTTTGACGTTTTTATAAACATAGTTATCAACAGGTTTTTCCACAATATTGTGAATAGGATCCGAAGTACTTGTATCCAAGCACAAAACCCCGCAGAGGGCTTCAGTCACCAAAAGGACGGCGCTGCTTTCCTTCCCCGGCCGTATCGCCGCAAAAGCGCAGGAAAACCTGCTTAAACCAGCGCGAGCCCTGCCGTGTTTATCTCATTGCCGCTTGTTGATTGTCAGGGCCGGAGGAGCCCCCGGTACCACCATATCGAGCAGGATGTTGAGGCTCTCTTTCACGAAGGGTGCGTACTGCTCCCGGGCCTTTTGCCTTTGTTCGGCATGGGTTTGCTTTTCCCTATCGATATTTTCCTTCTCCAGTCTCCGGCGAAAATCATCAAGCTGGATGATTCCCTTCGTATCCGCAGCCTCTTTGTTTTCTTTCATGATTCTGGCAAACTCTCCGTCTTTCGTGACGCGGGCCTGCGACTTAGACTTAAGCACCGCAATCAGGCGCTCATCGACAGGCTTCCAGGGCAGTGCACCTTTGTCGCGCGTACCGAGGAAAGGTGCGATGGCCTGGGGAGGAAGCGAATAGTCCAGGGCCGCCTCGCCGATCTCTTCGAGGGCAAACCAGCCGGGTAGACTCACGTCCGCCGCCACACCGGTCTTCTGTGTCGATTGGCCGCCGGGCAGAAAATACAATCCCGTCGTCACTTTCATCGCGCCGAGTTCCATAGGCAGCGGTATCAATGTCTGCACGGAACCTTTCCCGTAGGTATGGTCAGATCCCACAATCACGGCGCGGCGATAGTCTTTCAGCGCACCCGCGACAATTTCACTGGCCGACGCGCTCAGGCGGCTCGTCATGACCACGAGAGGGCCCATGTAGAGGGCACGTGAATCTTCAGCAGGGAACTTGATGATTTTTCTTTTTTCCGGGCTCTTCCCCGGTGCGGCCAGACCATTGGCAAGAATCGTCACCCGCTCACGGCTGTCCTTGACGGCTGCGATTCCCCCCTGACCGACGAAAAGGCCGGCGAGTCGCACCGCCTCGTCCAACAGACCGCCTCCGTTGCGCGACAGGTTGAGGACAATACCGTCCACGTTTTGCTGTTTGGCCTCGGCAAGAAGTTTTTTTACGTCTTCGTAACTGGATTTACCCTGCTTCTCACCGCCGTAGAAGGAGGGAAGATCGATGACGCCGAAACGGTAGGATCTGCCGCCCGCTGTCCGATTCTCGTAGGATATCTTCGCTTCCTGGTCTTTCATATCGATCTTGTCGCGCAAAATGGTGACATCGAAGCGATCTTTGCTCTCGCCCTGCCGCAGGATCGTCAGCGTTACACGCGTGCCTTTCTTTCCGCGGATCATGCTGACAACGTCGCGCAGATCCATATCGATGACATCAACAGGCCTTTCACCTTCCTGGGCGACCGCAATGATTTTGTCCTTTGGCTTGAGCAGTCCCGACTTTTCGGCGCCGCCCCCGGGGATCAGTTCTTCGATGGTGGTAAACCCGGCATCGCTACTCAAAACGGCTCCGATGCCTTCCAGGGACAACTGCATCTGAATCTGGAGATCCTCAAGATTTTTGACTGACAAATAGCTGGTATGCGGATCCAGTGCACGGGCGAAAGCCTCGGCGGATGTCGTAATCAGCCGCGCGGGGTTTTGCTCAACCACCCGCATGGTCTGCAATTCATAACGATGGATCTGCTGCTTTTTCGCTTCGGTAGGGTCAATTCCGGCCAGCAGCGCGTTTTCCATCTGGAATTGAATCATTTTTTTGAGCAGGTCCTGCTTTTCCGCAAACGTTTTCGGATAAGGGCGCTTGCTCACGTCAATATTGAGCTGTGTCCCCTTGTCGGGCCGGTAACTTTGCTCCAGAATCTTCTTAACGATCGCCTCATTTTCACGTGCCCGCGCAACAAGGAGATCATAAACCTGACTGAGCGAGGCACAGTTACCTTTTTCCGCGCTTTCGAACACCTCCAGAAGAAGCGGCGTAAGCTTTCCCAAATCAGACTCGTACAACAGCGATCTTGAGGGGTCCAGACGCTTGATCATCTGGTCGACGGCCTGCATCCGGATCTCCGGTGTGGCGCTCCGAAGCGCGTAGTGTTTGGCGTGGAATGCTTCCATCAGCATGGAAAGGCGGCTGCAGGTAAGTTCGGTTGCCTGTGACGCGAAAGGCCAAAGCAGAATCATCGCCAGGATCAGCGGCAGCAGGACACCGAAACCTTTTTTTGAAACCGGGGCCTTCCGGAGAATGCCTGGATTACCGCGGATGGTATGATCAGCGGTCTGTTTTCTTCTTATGTTGTACATATTCACGCTCCTTGTTCTTTGAGCTGCATGGGGAAAGGCGATGGGCCCTTTCGGTATGCGTCAAAATCACAGACATTCAACGATAGAGGGCCGGAATGGTTTTTGTCAAGCGAAAAGGGTCATTGGCAAAGGCTCAATATGAACTGCGGCCTCAAGTCTGGAAATCACCTGCTGGAATCGTTGAAAGCACTTGTCATCCCGGCTCAGCCGGTGAATATTCTCGTCAGGAACGGCAGCGCCACAAAGGTGCCGATCGATGAACCGATTGACGATAGAATAAATACGAGAAATATGATGGTGATCCGATTGCTCCACCACTGCCTTATTTTCAGCGCACTGCCCTGGATCTGCTCAAAATCTTTTACGCGAGGCTTGAGCGCAAATGTCTGGACAAGGGCTGTCACAAACCCGGCACCGATGGTGGGATTCAGGCTGGTGATCGGGGCTGCGATAAACCCCGCAACGATTGTCAGCGGATGCGCTCGTGCCAGAAGGCATCCGATCGCGGTGAGCGTGCCGTTTACGAGAATCCAGTAGAGGATCGCTTCACCCGCGAGCTCTCTTTTGCCGAACATGAAACCGTATGTGAATACACCGATAATCACCACGGGGATGATCCAGGGCGCTGTTCTTGCAAACCTCGAGGGAAGCGGAACCGAATTGATCTGCTCAATTTTTTGATCCGGGATGAAGTTCTCAAAGTGTTTGAGCATTCCGGGCACATGCCCCGCGCCGACAACAGCGACGGTTTTCCCCCCGAGGTTGCGCTGAATGCTCGATGTCAGATAGACGTCGCGTTCATCGATCAGCACCTCTTTTGTCACAGGAAGTTCATCCCCGAAACTTTTGATGAGGTTGTCAATCGCGTCACGGTTTTTCATGCTTTCAATGTCCAGATCTTCGAGCTCCTTTTCGCCCCCCGCAACGATGCCGCCGAGAAACTTTATTTTGTCAAAAAAACCGGTCAGGCGCCAGGCCCGCTTCAGGGTGATCCCGACATCCCTGTCTGAAAGCACGAGCAGGGCACCCGTTTCGTTGCTCAGTTCGACGGCCCGCTTGAATTCCGCTCCAGGCATGCTGCCTGTTTTTTGTGCCATCTTTTTCTGAAACGACGACATGATAAACTGCCCGATAAAATAGAAGAGCTGTTTGGTGCGGATGATCTTGATGATGTCAAGATCATCGAAGATGTTCTTCTTCATGATGGCCTTGAGCCTTTTATCGTCGAGCTCAACGCAGATCGTGTCCGGTTTAACTTCATGGATAACTTTTTCAACCAGCAAAACGGACCCTTTTGAAACGTGGGCCGTGCCGATCAGGTAGAGCTCCCGGCCTTCGCTGAATGTCAGCCTGTGTACTTCGTCGTTGATGGTTTCGATGGAGGGCTTGCCGTATTGATTCATTTATACATCCGTAGTGTGGATTGAAGGCATCTTGTAAAAGGGGAATATTTGACAAGATATTTCTCATTCTCCGGAACGTATAAGGATTTCGGTTTGGCATGTCAAGGAAATCTTTACGGTTGCCAGACCATCACCACCAGAAATGCCGCACCTTCTTTCTTCTTGTGATTCCAAAGACAACTGTTGTATACACACCGGCAATACCCGCTCGGGAGGGAACCATGCGCGTGATCATCATCGGCGCCGGAGAAGTTGGATACCATATCGCGAAAAAACTCTCCGACGAGAAGAAGAACGTCGTTTTGATCGACAAGGACCCCGCAAAAATCCGCCGGATCAGCGAAAATCTCGATGTTCAGGCCATTCTCGGATCCGGAACAAGCCCCCGGATGCTCAAGCTGGCGGGGATCCAGGAAGCGGAGCTCATCACCGCCGCGACGGACAGCGACGAGGTGAACCTGATCGCCTGCCTGCTGGCCCGCAGCCTCAATCCGGACGCCGTCAAAATCGCCCGTGTCAGAAATCGGGAATACCTCGAGGAAAAAGCCCTGTTCAGCAAGGATCTGCTGGGCGTGGATCTGATCATCAACACCCAGACCATGATGATCGATACGATTCTCAGCCTCATGGAAATTCCCGGCGCATCCGAGGTCATTGATTTTCTGGGCGGCGAGGTGAAGCTCGTCAGCTTTCTGATTTCCGACGACTCGCCCTTCGCGGGGAAAAAACTCAGCGACTTGAGGATTCACGAGGAAAACCTGCTTATCGGCGCGATTGTCCGGGGTCACAAGATTCTCATTCCCAGCGGCAGTGATACCATTCATCCGCTGGATCTCATCTATCTGGTGGTGAAAAAGACAGAGGTCAACCGGATGCTTGCCCGACTGGGCATGTCGACGCGTCCGATGAAAAACATCATCATCGTCGGGGCGGGAGGCACGGGTATGGAAGTCGCCCGCGCCCTCGACCACCGGCGCCTGAATGTCAGGATAATCGACCAGGACAGTGAAAAATGTAAAACCGCCACCACGCTTTTAAATCATGTGATCGTCATCAAGGGAGACGGCACCGACCGGGATCTCCTCCGGGAAGTGAACGCGGGTGATATGGATATGCTCATCGCCGTCACCGGCGACGAAGAAAGCAACGTTCTGATCTCCCTTTTGGCTAAAGAGCTGGGCGCGCTCAGAACGATCACAAGGGTCAGCAAGCTCAGCTACATGAATATCGTTTCCAACATTGGCCTGGATACCGTAATCAATCCCCGCATGTCCGCGGTGCGCGCCATTCTTCAATACCTCCGCCGCGGGAAAATCATCTCCGTGGCCCCCTTAAGGGAAGAGCAGGCAGAAGTCATTGAAGCCGAGGCCATGGAAACCTCGGACATTGTCAATACCCCTTTGTCGGAAGTCAACTTTCCCCCCGGCGCGATTCTGGGCGCCATCGTGCGTGATGGCGAAATCATTATTCCTCAGGGGAACACCATTGTTCTGCCGCATGACCGCCTGATCATTTTTGCCCTGCAGGATGTGATCTGTCAACTGGAATGTCTTCTGACCGTCAAACTGGAGTACTTCTGATGAATTTCCGGCTTGTCGCCTACCTGGTCGCCTTTCTGGTTGTCTGCCTCGGTTTGTCCATGTACCTGCCGTTTATCACGGCGCTGTGTTATGACGACGGCAGCGCCGGCGCCATCTTTCTTTCCCTCGCGATCACCTGCGGCCTGGGCGGCGCGGGGGTCCTGTGCACACGCGGTCATCAGGATTATCACTTAAGCCACCGCGATGGAGTGGCCATCGTCACCCTGGGATGGCTTGCCGCCGGACTGACGGCGAGCCTGCCCTATCTGCTTTCCGGAACCATCCCGAATTTCACACTGGCCTTTTTCGAGTCCATGTCCGGGTTTACGACAACGGGCGCAAGCATTCTGACGAATATCGAGCAGCTTCCCCCGGCAATCCTTTTATGGCGCGCCCAGACCCAGTGGCTGGGAGGCATGGGCATCATTGTTTTGTCCATTGCCATCCTTCCCTTCCTCGGCATCGGGGGAATGGAGCTTTACAAAGCGGAAACCCCCAACCCCGTTGTCGACAAACTGACGCCCCGAATTTCCGATACAGCCAAAGTCCTTTGGAAAATATACTTCTTCATGACGTTTCTTCTGATCCTGCTTTTGCTGGCCGGAGGCATGTCCCTGTTCGATTCGGTCTGTCACAGCTTTACCACCATGCCCACCGGGGGCTTTTCCCCCAAAAATGCCAGTGTGGGACACTATCAAAGCAGCTATATCGACTGGATCATCTTGTTATTCATGTTTCTGGCGGGCATAAATTTCTCGCTCCATTACAAGCTGGTCAGGGGGCATGTCGGACATGTCTTGCGTGATCCGGAATTCCGGACCTATCTTTGCGTCATCGGCGCCGTTGTCCTTCTGGTGTTCATGGATGTCTACGCAACGATTTATCCTCACATTCTGGATGCCTTCCGCTTTGCCGCCTTCCAGGTGGTATCGATAATCACCACGACAGGATTTGTCACGGCAGATTATGAAAAGTGGCCGGTATTTTCCCAGCAGATCCTCTTCTTCTGCATGTTCATCGGCGGCATGGCCGGGTCGACCGGCGGTGGCATCAAAATGGTGCGGATCATCCTGCTGGTCAAGCACTGCTACCTGGAGATCTTCCGGATCATTCATCCCCATGCCATCACCGTGGTCAAGCTTGGCAAGACGCCTGTGTCGCAGACGATTATGAGGAGCATCTGGGGATTTTTCCTTCTTTATGTCGGAATTTACATTGTGGGGACGATTGCCCTTTCGGCCCTGGGCATGGACATGATCTCCGCGCTCTCCGCGATGGCGACCTGCCTGGGAAATGTGGGGCCCGGTTTCGGCAGCATCGGGCCGATGGACAATTTTGCCGGGGTTCCCGTGGCGGGCAAATGGATCATGATCTTCAGCATGCTCCTGGGTCGTCTGGAGATTTACACGATCATCGTTTTGCTGATGCCGGCGTTCTGGCGAAAATAAATCGATTGTAAAACCCGGGTCTGAAGGAGACCGCGCGAATGACCCTTCATGAACTGAGTGATTATAAAATGAACCACCGCGAAACGCACCATCGGGAAACCGGTAAGGATGAATTCACGAAAGACTTCCGGTACATCGCCTTGCATTTTACCAGGACCCGAATGCGTTGGTTTCACAAATCAAAGTGCCGCAAAATGACCATACTGAATATCGCAAAACACACGGAATTCATCATGATGACCGGATATACTTAATCGGTAAAAAAGGGATTCTCACCTGTGGCGCGATCATGTAAAGGATCTGCAAATAAAATCCCCGGCCCTGATGAAAGAAGGCCGGGGATCTTAAGACGAGTGTTCGGGTTACTTCTTTGCGTACCCTATGGTTTTGAGCCCTTCTCTGATTTCGTCCAGAACTACCGGATCATCGATAGTGGAAGGGATCTGGAAATCTTTGCCGTCGGCAATCTTGCGCATCGTTCCCCGGAGGATTTTGCCCGAGCGGGTCTTGGGAAGCCTTTTCACTTGGATGGCCTGCTTGAAAGCCGCGACGGCACCGATCCGTTCCCTGATCATCTGGATCAACTCGCCGACAATGGCTTTCTCATCTTTTTTTGCGCCTTCTTTCAGGACGATGAATCCGAGAGGAAGCTGGCCTTTGAAGTCGTCCGCGGCGCCGATGACCGCGCACTCGGCAACGTCGGGATGCATGGAGATGACCTCTTCCATGGTTCCGGTGGAGAGGCGGTGTCCCGCCACGTTGATGACGTCATCCACCCTTCCCATGATGAACAGATAGCCGTCTTCGTCATAATGACCGCCATCACCGGTGAAGTAATAACCGGGATAGGTCTCCAGATAGGATTCCTTGTACTTATCATCGTTTTGCCACAGCGTCGGCAGCGTGCCGGGGGGAAGCGGCAGTTTAATGGCGACAACCCCTTCTGCGCCATTTTTCACCTTATTTCCAGCATCGTCCAGAATCTCAACCTGGTAGCCCGGGGCCGGTTTTGTGGGCGAACCGGCCTTCAGGGGCAGTGGTTCCAGGCCCATGCAGTTGGCGGCAATGGCCCAACCGGTTTCCGTCTGCCACCAGTGATCAATGACAGGGATATTGAGCAGATCCGTCGCCCAGTGGTAGGTATCGGGATCCAGGCGCTCCCCCGCTAAAAACAGGTATTTCAAACAGGAAATATCATACTTCTTTTTGTATTCTCCCTGCGGATCCTCTTTCTTGATCGCTCGGAATGCGGTGGGCGCTGTGAACAGGGCCTTGACATTGTGCTCGGAGATAACGCGCCAGAAAGCGCCTGCATCGGGTGTGCCTACCGGTTTCCCCTCATAGAGGATGGTCGTGCTCCCGTTGAAGAGCGGCGCGTAGACAATATACGAATGGCCTACAACCCAGCCGACGTCCGAGGCGGCCCAGAAGACATCGCCCGGTTTGACGTCATAGACGTTCTTCATGCTCCACTTCAGGGCGACGGCATGGCCGCCGTTGTCTCTCACGATCCCCTTGGGAAGGCCTGTCGTTCCGGACGTGTAGAGGATGTACAGAGGATCCGTCGTCAGCACAGGGACGCAATCATGCGGCTCGGCGCCCGCCATCTCTTCGACCCAGTCAAGATCCCTGCCGGAAATCAGCGGTGCCGTCGCCTGTTCGCGTTGATAGATGATACAGTTTGCGGGTTTGTGCTGCGCCAGTTCGATGGCCTTGTCCAGAAGCGGCTTGTATTCGATAACCTTCTTCCCCTCCAGACCGCAGGAAGCGGATATCATCATCTTCGGTTTGGCGTCATCGATGCGGACCGCCAGTTCATTGGGGGCGAAACCGCCAAAAACGACGGAGTGAATGACGCCGAGACGTGCACAGGCCAGCATGGCGAAAACGGCCTCGGGAATCATCGGCATGTAAATGATGACACGGTCGCCCTTGTTCGCGCCCCGCTTGCTGAGAATACCGGCAAATCTGGCAACCTGATCCTGAAGCTCTTTGTAGGAATATCGTTTTATGGTTCCGGTAATCGGGCTGTCATAGATGATCGCAGTCTGCTCACCCCGGCCGCTTTCCACATGATAGTCCACGCAATTATAGCACGTGTTCATCTCACCGCCGGAAAACCAGCGGTAAAAGGGCTTTTTTGAGTCATCCAGAACCCGGGTATATTTTTTATACCACAAGACATCTTCTGCGGCCCTGCCCCAGAATGCCTCCGGATTCTCGATGGATTCCCGGTAATTGCTTTCATAGTTTCCTGTCATTTTCTCCTCCTTTTGATTGAATGATACCATTACGGATGATCCGGATTCCCGGATAAAATATTATTTATCCAGGATAACCCGGAATTTGTATTTGTGTTCAACAAAGTACGTCCAGACGATTTCAACCGGCGTTCCTTCGGTGTCAAAGACGCGCGTATTGACGGTCAGCACAGGGTTAAGGACGGGAATCTGAAGGTGTCTGGATATCACCTGATCGGCCCGGGTGATTTCAACCTGATGTTCAACCGCGCCGAGTTTGACCATGGCGATCTTTTCGAGCGTTTCCAGCATAGTCATTTTCCGGAGATGTACCTTGCTGATTCTGTTTCCGTAGGACACGGGCAGATAATTAATGGTGTAGCTCACCAGTTCAGCCAGGTCACGGCGGGTACGTTCGAAAACAATGACATCGCTTTTCGGGGGTAGTCTCAAAAACCCGGCGATTTCAGGAGACGCCTTTGCTCTGGTTTTTGACAGAACCTGCACCTGGGTTTCCTTTTTGATATGGAAAATCTGCCGGTTAATGCCGGAGAGCTTCTCCTGTCGGATGACCCGGGCGGATTCCGCCCAGAACGTGCCTTTCCCCTGCTTGCGCACGAGCAGATCCTTGCTTAGAAGGTGATCTAAAGCTCTGCGGACGGTCGTTCTGCTTACGCCGAATATTTCTCTAAATTCTTCTTCCGAAGGCAGCCGCTCTTCCGGGTTGAATGTACCCTTGGCAAGAAGCTCCAGGATATAGTCCGCAATCTGGTAGTGAAGCGGAATGTGGGTATTGGTCAGGCGGATGGCCTCCATGGTACAAGCCTCTCAACAGCGTCAGTGGTCGTGCAGATCCGTTTTCCATCCCGGACGCTTTGCAATCGTCTTTTCACAATCTGATCATTTTTCTTGACATTGAATGTATCATAGTAGATACAACAATACAACATAAATTTATTGTCATCGGCACCGGACCGATGGCTTTTGCTAAAGCAAAAGGAGGCGGCCAAACCATGAAAGATCATCAAAGCGGCATCATGCCCAGATGGATACCCCTGCTCGGAGGCGTTTTGGGCAGTACAGTTTGCGGATTGCTCCTGTATGCATGGAGTGTTTTTATCAAACCCCTCGCGGCAGAATTCGGTTGGAGCAGAGCGGATATTGCGATGGCCTTCTCTATCTGCGCCCTGGTCTTTGGCCTGACCACCTTCATCGCGGGAAAAATGAGCGATAAATATGGCCCGCGGATCGTCGTCATCTTCGGGTCCGTCATTCTTTCGGCAGGCTTTATTCTGTCGGGTTTCATTCAAGACAAATGGCAGCTTTACCTGACCTATGGGTTAATATCGGGTTTTGGCGGCGGCCTGGTGTATTTGCCGCCCATTGCAACCGCCCCGAAATGGTGGCCTGACCGCAAGGCGCTGGCAACGGGCTTTGCGGTGGTCGGCCTGGGAATTGGCTCATTTATCATGGCGCCGCTGGCAACCTACATCATCACGGAACCGGATCTCGGATGGCGCTATGTCTTCATTTACGTCGGTATCGCCATGGGCGTCATGGGACTGATTTCGGCCTTTTGTCTCGGAGTCCCCCCCGCCGGCTGGAAACCGGCAGGCTGGACTCCGCCGGGCACGACCGCTAATTCGGCGGCGGCACCAGGACGGGATTATCTTTTCGGAGAAGCTATCCGGACAAAACCGTTCTGGCTGCTTTACGCGTCCTATTTTTGCGGGTGTTTTGCCGGCTTGATGGTCATCAGCCATATCGCCGGACATGGAACGGATTCGGGTCTGCAGCCCATGCAGGCGGCGGCGGCGGTAAGCGCACTTGCGATCACCAATGCCGCGGTGCGAATATTGATTGGCGCCGTCGCGGACAGAGTCGGCACAAAGCTTTCCCTGCTGATCGTTTTCAGCCTGCAGGTCATCGCCATGGCCCTTTTGTATCCTGCGGGGCCCTCGGCGGTGTTTCTCGGAATCATTGCCGGCATCATCGGGTGGAATTACGGTGCCATGTTCACGTTGTTTCCGGCCACCTGCCTTCAATATTACGGCCCCACGGCGCAGGGAGCCAACTACGGCCTGCTCTTTACAGCCTTTGGCCTGGCCGGTTTTGCCGGGCCTCTTGTCGGCGGGATGCTAAAAGATGCCACAGGAGCCTACTATGTTCCGTTTATCGCGGGCGCTGTCGTGGTTGGCCTCTCGGTGATCTTCTCTTTGTTTTTAAAGCCGCCGCCCGGCAAGGTTTGAACAGATACGTCTCGAATATCCAGCCGGGGTCAGGCCATCGAAATGCCCGGGATTTGCTGCGCTTCAAAGACCGCCGCGAATCCCGGGCATCCATGATTCCTTTACTGCCAAAGGTTATGCAATCCTCGCAGTCTTAATGTTTTTTAGAGTTCAGCCAGGCGGCAGGATGGTCAAATGCCCGTCCGAGGTTCCGGATGGAACGGGAAGTTGTTTTTTTAAAAACGGCAAAAATATACAGGAAACGCAGCCACAGGAACATTGACAACCACCGTGACCGTCAGCGCTGCCGCACCGTCATCAATATTCCGAAACCCAGCAGAAAAAGCCCCACGAAATAGACCGGAATGGTAAAAATAGGCGAAGGCTGTCCGTCGAATACAAATTTGGCCAGTGCCAGCAGGGCGTCCGAAAGCATGAAAACGCAGGCACCGGCCACAGCCATCGGACGGACGTCCGACAGGATGGCCAGCACGGTCATCATGGTAATCACGGCCAGATAAACGAGAACGGGTATCATCAGCGGGCCGAGACGGGGGAAAAGCACAACAGCCATAACCAGGGCAAAAAGCAGTACAGGGATGGTCCAGCCGCGACGGGGACTGGCGGGAACCCGGCGCATCCAGAGAAGGACGAGAAAACCGACATGCCCCAGAAGGAAGGCGGCAAGCCCCGGAACAAAGAGCCGGACTCGGTCGATATCGAGAATCACGTCGCCTGCGCCGCAAAACAGCGCACCGGCCAGCATGGCGATGCGCTGGGAGGGATTCATGGACCGTGTCAGGAAAATCGCCAAAGCAAGGCTGAGCGCGGGAATCACCTTTATGGCGAAACTGCCTGTAAAACCGGGGGCAAATATTTTGACGGCCATAAAGACACAGGCAGCCACGATATAGATGGCCATGAAAGGAAGATAGGAGATGCTCTCATTTTTTTCCATGGATCAATTCATAAAGGCAGTCAGCCGGAATTGCAAGAAAATATTTATATAAAAAGAGCCCTGCTCGGTCAGGCAGGGCTCACGTTATCCCTTGCTGGAGGGTTTTGGAAAGCTACGGATTCAGGTAAAGCTTGTGCCTGGCGGCCGCCTCCACTTTTTCACGACTCCACAGCATGGGGCGATAATCTCCTTTTGCCCAGGGGACAATCTGATCTCCGTACCAGGGACTTCCCGGGTGTCCGCTGGCACCGGTGGAGTTGATTTTCACGCTTTGATCAAAATCCCCCAGGTCAACGATCATTCGCATGGACGGGATCAGCCCCACACTGAAATTGCCTTTACTGGCATACCAGATATTGTTGTTGATACTTTCGGTCGTGCCGGAAACAGGCACGGGCCCCTGGTTGACCAGCGCTTCGATGGGCTTTATCCGGCTGGCGCCCAGGGGATTGCTGACAAAAGTGGCCTGATGCAGCGCACCCCACTGCCATTTTTCGCGGTCGTTGCCCAGGGCTGCCTTCGCCGCGGCGTAACCCTCTTCAAACGATTTAACCAGCATCTCATCTCGCGTTTCTTTTTTATCCCCGGTTAAAGGGTCGTCCCACCAGGGGTCGTCGGGCTTCTTCAAAAGGAGCGTGAGGGCCCACAGCTCCTTGTCAATGCCATCGGCCCTGGCAATGTCTCCGAGTTTGGGCTGGAAGGTGTTTTGCATCAGCTTCATGATAAACTGATTGAAAAGAACGGCATGCGGGCTGTCCTCCCCGCAGACGCCATCCCATTTCGTAAGCCAGTCGCGGGCATCGCCAAGTTCCCGGTCGCGAAATGTGAGGCCGGCCAGCGCGGGCAGAATCTCACGGGCCGGGATGCTCTTGTTGTCGTTCTGGACAACCCGGCAGGTTTCCACGGTATGGGGCGCAAGCTGCCCGATCAGTTCATAGGCGCGCTGCGAGCGATAACCGTAAACCCACTTGTTATATTTTGAGCCGAAGTGGGCGTTGACATCCGGCCCCAGTTTCGCATTGAGCATAGCAAAATATCCGGGAGGCGCCACTTCCTGGTTGCAGGCCACGATGTGCATGCGCGCCGGGTTATAGAGCCGCGGCAGGAGATCATAAGGCACGTAGCCCTTCCATTCAAATTGATCCGTCCAGCCGGGCACGGGCACCTGCCCGGTGTGCTTCGAAGCCCGAACGGGGATCCTGCCCGGCATCTGGTAACCGATGTTGCCCTGCCGGTCGGCGTAGATCAGGCTCTGTGGAGGCGTATCCCAAAGTTGTAGCGCCGCGACGAACTCATCGAAGTTTCGGGCCCGGTTCAGCTTCAGAATGGCCGGCGCGATGGTACTCGGCTCCAGGCCTGTCCATTGCAGGGCAAGGGGATCCTGATTGTTAAAGCCTGCCTGTTCACCGGTTTTGGGATCATATCTGTTTTCATTGATGATGGGGCCCAGGTGGGTGACCCTGACCTGAATCTTGACAGGGGGCTTGCCGTTGCCGAAAACAATGGTCTCCTCGCGCACGGTCATGTCGCGCCATTTCCCGTTCCACTCGTATTGCAGCGGGTTTAAGGGATTCACCTTGATCTGATATTGGTCGTTGACGTCCGGGTAAACATTCGTATTTCCCCAGGCGATATCATTGTTGTGCCCTGCCACGACACCGGGACTGAGGGCAAAGGCGAAGCCGGACACATCAAAGGGGCGGCCGGTGCCATCATCCGGACAATGCAGCGCGATTTCATACCAGACGGAAGGCTGCTGGATGCCCAGATGCGGATCGTTGGCCAAAAGAGCCTTGCCCCCCTTTGTCATGCTGCCGGTAAGCACCCAGGAATTGCTTCCCGCGCCTTCGGTCTGTCCCCGGATGAGGGAGAGGTCGTCGGCCGGATGATCGTAAACATTGGTGTGAGAAGCCAGGCTACCCGGTGAGAATGCCTGATTCGAAGGGTCGGCGACGACGGATACCGCCCTGATGTCCTCATCCAGCAGGATTGTCGGCTTCAGGCCGATCGGCCAGGCCGGGACAAGCCACTGTTCGGCCATTTCCGGGCCAAGCCTGGCGTAAAGTTTGGTCCGGGTTATTTCCAGATCGCGCGAAAGGCCCAGATCCCAGGCCATCAGCTTGGAAAAGACCAGCGTATCGAGAGGCGACCAGGGCTCTACCTTGAATCGAACCCCCGTCAAACTCAAAATGGTGTAGTTGACGGATAACTGCTGCGGGTTCCGGTTTCCAATGTAGGCGTTGACACCCTCGGCAAAGGCGTCCAAAGCATCGCGGTCTTCAGCCGGATAGCTTTCATACTCTTGCTTTGCGATTTCATAAAGCCCCAGCGATCGCAGATAGATATCGGCATTTACGAGCGCGTCTTTCCTGCCGGTGAGCTCCCCGATGCGCCCGCCGCAGGTTTTCCGGAAAAACTCCATCTGCCACCAGCGGTCCTGAGCCTGCACGAAACCCTGCGCGAAAAAAAGGTCGTGCATATTGTTCGCGTAAATATGCGGCTTCCCGTCGGCCTCGCGAAGGATCTCCACGCGCTCCTTGAGACCCGCGACCTTAAGCTCGCCTGCCAACTTCGGCTGAGGCCGGTGGATGATAAACTGGTAGTAACCATAACCGCCCGCAGCGATCAACACGATCACCCCAAGAACAAGGATCAGCGCAACTTTTACAAACTTCACGAATGTTCCCTTTGCCATTTGCCCCTCCCTTCAACGCCCGGATTACAATC
The DNA here is from genome assembly GCA_002347685.1 of Syntrophaceae bacterium UBA2280. Lineage (GTDB taxonomy): Bacteria > Desulfobacterota > Syntrophia > Syntrophales > Smithellaceae > UBA8904. Next base: position 23,426 of record DDWS01000008.1, on the reverse strand, counting down.
GAATGGTACGTGATTATGATCTTCGAAGTAAAGATAGTCAATAGCAGAATCAGGCGCGCAAAAAAACACTTGACAAGGAATGGCTGATTGGATTAAGTATTAACCAAACTGGAATGATTCCGAAATGGAAATAAACATTAAGGAAGACCTGATCGGTCAATTAAAGGAAAAAGGCCTGAAACTCACACCGCAGCGTCTGGCAATCATCGACGTTCTGGTGGAGAACTGTGACAGGCATCCGGGCGTCACGCTGATCTTCACCGAGGCCCGCAAAAAAGCAAAGCGTGTGAGTCTTTCGACCGTTTACGCGACGCTGAAGGAATTTTCCGAAAACGGCCTGATCAAAGAACTGGAATTCGACCGGATGGAAAACCGTTACGATGTCGATCTTTCCGATCATATTAATCTCATTTGCAAACGATGCGGAACGATTGCCGACTACGACATTCCTGCGCCTCTTGAACCAAAAGACATCGCCCGTAAATCCGGTTTTGTCGTCACCGATACCCGAATGGAATTACACGGGTATTGCCGCGACTGCCTGAAACGACCCGACTAATCTTCTAATCCGGCGGCAGGCGACATAAAAAACCTGCGGTAAAAGTTGCAGGTTGAAAAGTTTTTATTTTTAATCAAGAATCATTCCAGAGTAGAAGCAAACGAGAACGGAACAACACCAAAAAACGTTTACCCGTTTTACAACGAAAGGAGGACAGATGATGACCGAAGAAAGCAAATGCCCTGTAACGGGCCGGATGCGTAAACCCATTTCCGGCTCCGGCACATCGAACCGCGACTGGTGGCCCAACACGTTGAATCTCAAAATACTTCATCAACACTCAATGCTTAGCAACCCGATGGATGAGGCGTTCAACTACGCCAAAGAATTTAAAAAACTAAACCTCAGCGCCATTAAAAAAGATCTCTACTCGCTCATGACCGACTCGCAGGAGTGGTGGCCGGCCGACTGGGGTCACTACGGACCTCTTTTTATCCGCATGGCCTGGCACAGCGCCGGTACCTACCGTATGGGCGATGGCCGCGGCGGCGCGGGATCCGGTTCTCAGCGACTGGCGCCGCTAAGCTCCTGGCCGGATAACGTCAATCTCGATAAGGCCCGCAGGCTTTTGTGGCCGATTAAACAAAAATACGGCAAGAAAATTTCCTGGGCCGATCTGATGATCCTGGCCGGCAACTGCGCGCTCGAATCGATGGGATTCAAGACCTTCGGCTTTGCCGGCGGGCGCGTGGATGTATGGGAACCGGAAGAAGATATCTATTGGGGCTCGGAAGACAAATGGCTGGGCGACAACCGCTACTCCGGCGAACGCGACCTGGAAAACCCGCTCGCCGCTGTGCAGATGGGACTGATCTATGTGAACCCCGAAGGCCCCAACGCCAACCCCGATCCGGTCGCGTCCGGCCTTGATGTTCGCGAGACCTTCGCGCGCATGGCCATGAACGATGAAGAAACTGTCGCGCTGGTGGCAGGCGGGCATACCTTTGGCAAGTGTCACGGCGCGGGCTCCGCAACCCATGTGGGACCCGAACCCGAAGGCGCGCCTATCGAACAACAGGGCCTCGGCTGGAAAAGCAGCTTCGGCAGTGGCAAAGGCGGTGATACGATCTCAAGCGGTGTCGAGGGCGCCTGGAAGCCCAACCCCATCAAATGGGACATGGGCTATCTGAAAGTGCTTTTCAAATACGAGTGGGAACTGGTCAAAAGCCCTGCCGGTGCGCATCAGTGGCTGGCTAAAGATGTGGAAGACGAAGACATGATTGTGGACGCGCATGATCCGTCGAAGAAGCTCCGCCCGATGATGACCACGGCGGACCTCTCGCTTCGCTTCGACCCGATCTACGAGCCGATCGCCAGGCGTTATCTGGCGAATCCCAATCAATTCGCCGACGCCTTCGCCCGCGGGTGGTTTAAGCTCACGCACCGAGACATGGGCCCGCGATCCCGCTATCTTGGCGCGGAAGTCCCCAAAGAGGAACTGATCTGGCAGGACCCGATTCCGGCCGTCAATCATAAACTGATCAACAAATCGGATGCTGCCTCCCTTAAAGGCAAAATCCTGGCATCCGGCCTTTCCGTGTCGGAGCTGGTTTCAACCGCCTGGGCGTCTGCTTTCACCTTCCGCGGCTCCGACATGCGTGGCGGCGCAAACGGCGCTCGCATCCGGCTTGCGCCTCAGAAGGATTGGGAAGTCAACGAGCCGGCCAGGCTCGCAAAAGTCCTCAAGGCCCTGGAGCGCATCCAGAAATCCTTCAACAGCTCGCAGTCAGGCGACAAAAAAGTATCGCTTGCCGACCTTATTGTTCTGGGCGGCTCGGCGGGTATTGAGCAGGCAGCGAAAAATGCCGGTTACAAAATAACGGTTCCCTTCGCGCCGGGACGGATGGACGCTTCGCCAAAGAAGACCGATGTGGCCTCCTTTGCCGTCCTTGAGCCGAAAGCCGACGGTTTCCGCAACTACCAGAAGGCCAAATACGCCGTATCTGCCGAGGAGATGCTGGTGGACAAAGCGCAGCTTCTCACACTCACCGCGCCGGAGATGACCGTTTTGATCGGCGGCCTGCGCGTGCTGGGTGCGAACTTCGGCGGCTCACTGCATGGCGTTTTTACCACGCGGCCCGAAACGCTCACCTGCGACTTCTTTGTGAATCTGCTGGACATGGACACCGAATGGAAAGCGTTAGCCATTGACGAAGACGTATTTGAAGGACTCGACCGCCAGACGGGTGCCCCCCGGTGGAGCGCCACCCGCGTTGATCTGATCTTCGGCGCGAACTCGCAGCTTCGTGCCATCGCGGAAGTCTATGCCTGCGCAGATGCCCAGGAAAAGTTCGTCAACGATTTTGTGTCGGCATGGTACAAGGTCATGAACCTGGATCGATTTGATCTGGGATAATGCAAATAAATCAAATGGAGGATAAAAACTATGTCAAAAACAGAAGACGCGTTGAAAGAAGCTTTTGCCGGAGAATCACAGGCGAACCGTAAATATCTGGCCTTTGCGGCGAAGGCCGATCAGGAAGGATTTCCCCAGGCCGCAAAACTGTTTCGGGCGGCCGCGGAAGCGGAAACCGTTCACGCCCACGCCCATTTAAGGGCAATGAAGGGCATTCGTTCCACGAAGGAAAACCTTGAGGAGGCCATCGCCGGAGAAACCCACGAGTTCAAAAGCATGTATCCGGGAATGATCGAAGCGGCCAAAGCGGAAGGCCACAAAGATGCAGAACGATCTTTTGTTTTTGCCAACGAAGTGGAAAAGATTCATGCCGCCCTCTATCAGCAGGCGCTGGACAATCTTGACGGCGCACAGGAAGCCTACAGCTACTACGTCTGCCCGGTTTGCGGATTCACAGCAGAAAAAGAAGCGCCGGAGACCTGCCCGGTTTGCGGCGCCAAAGGCAAGGTGTTTAAAAAAGTGGATTGATAACAACACATAAAAAACAGGACGGTTCATCATGGCAAAAAGAAACGAAGCTTTTAAATGTGATGGATGCGGCCATATCATCGAAGTGCACCCCCATCGAGGCGGCCACGGTGACTGCGCGGGAATACTGTAATCTTCACGGTCTGTGGAAAGCAAAAGATCATCAAAGAAAGGAAAATTCATGGCTAAATTATACCGATGCGAAATATGCGGCGATGGCTATATCGGGTTTAATCCCCCGCCCAACTGTCCGTTTTGCGGGGCGCACGTCGAGTACATCAAAGAAGCCAAAGAGGCGCAAGTGAACTTCGATATCAATCTGACCGCGAAGGATCGCGCCCATGCTGAGCACGCTCTGCAGGTGGAAATCAGCAATTCCGCCTTCTATATGTGCGCGGCCAATGAAACCAATGATCCGGAAGGGAAGATTTTGTTCAAAACATTAGGCAAAATCGAGGCAGAACACGCCTCCATCTGGAGAAAAGTGCTTAAGCTGGGCGCCATCGCACCGGGAACGGATGCCTGTCACACGGAAAATGTCGAAAACCTGAAAGAATCTCACGCCAGAGAAACCCGGGCCATCGACTTCTACCGCAAGGCGGCCTCCGAGGCGGATCATCCGAGGATCAAACAGATATTTGCATCCCTGGTGGACATCGAAACCGACCACCTGCACCTCTCGGAAGCAAGACTTAAATAAATCAAAACCGTAAACCCGGGGGAGCGCTTCCCCCGGGGTCCACAACTAAATTACTGCGAAAACGGACGACAGCTGCGCTTCAGACACACAAACAATTCTTTCTTGCCGGCGCAAATGCACCTGTAGGAGTACTTCCCGCGCACGCTGAAAATCTTTCCGATCATGCGTCCCATCCAATGGCGGACATCATGAAATACCAAGCCGCAGCCGATAACCGTTTAGCCGATTGTTGATTATTCCTGTTCGTAGCAAACAGAAAAGTCTATTTTTGTAGCACATGGTATGTCCGCTTTTTGCTGTGCTTAAGGAAAGGGGCGCAGGCCTGGTCACCCTTTCAGTTTGGTTACGGTACCCGGCTTTGTGATCCGACTTTTTGTTTTTGATACTTTAGTCGACTGAATAATTCAATTCAAGAATAAAGGCTTTTTCCATACCGCTGTCTGCAGCGGGTTTATATGTCTTGACTTGTAATTTGGTAATGCCTATAAATATAAATATACGTTTTGCTTTTTGTAGCAACGGGACATAAACTGAATAAATTGAGCATGAAACATCAACCAATTATCATTGTAGGTGCGGGTCGATCCGGAACAAACATGTTGCGGGACAGTCTCTGCTCGATGAACGGTTTTGAGACGTGGCCCTGCGATGAAATAAATTACATATGGCGGCATGGCAACATACGGCACCCCAGTGACCGCTTTACGGAGTTTGAGGCCAGACCGGAGGTAAAGCAGTTTATTGTCCGGTCCTTTGAAAAGCTGGAGAAAGTATCCAAGGCCAACTATGTGGTGGAAAAAACCTGTGCCAACAGTCTGAAAGTGCCTTTCTTAAATGCCGTATTCCCGCATGCCAGATACATTTTCATCGTCAGGGACGGAAGAGACGCGGCCTGCTCCGCGATACAGCGATGGAAAGCTTCACTTGAACTCAGATACATTTTTAAAAAGGTCCGGTATGTGCCTCCGAGTGATATGCCCTATTATGGGATCCGCTATTTTATGAACCGTTTGCAAAAGCTCTTGTCCGAAGAGAAGCGCCTGGCTTTCTGGGGGCCTCTCTATCCAGGCATGATGAATGATCTCAGGAAGGACACATTGCTGGAAGTTTGTGGAAAACAGTGGCGCGAGTGTGTCGAAACGGCCGCCCGTGATCTTTTCAAATTGGATCAAAGCAGAGTGTACAAAATGCAATATGAACACTTCGTTAAGGATCCGGCACGTGAAATGAAAGAGATCCTTCGTTTTATCGGTGCGGAAATACCCGAAAAAGATATCTTGCGATCAGTGGTTCATGTGGCACCTCATCACGTGGGCAAATTCATAAAAAACATATCCGAAGAAGACCTTATCCGGTTGAATGCCATTGTAGAACCCACAATGTCTGAGTGGTATGAAAAAATAAGATAATCATGACTCTTTTTCATCGTATTCAAAAACGGTCATTTGATTTGACCCTGTCAGTTGTGGGCCTTCTGCTTTTGGGTTGGCTAATTGTGCTGGCCGCCCTCACAGCCCGACTGGAAACCGGCAGAAGCGGATTTTTCTTACAAGACCGGGTCGGAAGGGAGGGAAGGCTTTTTAAAATTGTAAAAATCAGAACCATGCGTCATATAGATGGATATAACACACATGTGACGACGAAAGATGATCCCCGTATTTCCAGGATTGGAAAATTCTGGAGAAAAACCAAGATTGACGAACTACCGCAACTTTGGAATGTTTTAAAAGGGGAGATGAGCTTTGTCGGTCCCCGACCGGACATTCCTGGTTTTGCGGACCGTCTGAGAGGCAGGGATCGTATCCTGTTGAGTATCAGGCCGGGAATCACCGGTCCAGCGACTTTAAAATTTAAAGATGAAGAACAAATCCTGGCTTTGCAGCCAGACCCGGAGAAATACAACCGGAATGTGATCTGGCCGGAAAAAGTTCGTCTCAATATCGAGTATATTGATAATTATTCGCTTTGGAATGATATTAATTTCATTCTTAAAACCGTTATCCAGTTCTAATGAATCATGCCTGATGGATCGGTCAATATTCTTGATTACATTTTAAATTTTCCTCGATCCTCTTTTTACGGTCATTTGCCTTCAATAGAATAATCGAATCGGGTATGGTACCGGGCTCGGGAATGGATGCCGGCACGCAACCGCTTGCGGCATATACAAAGAAATTTCGGTCCTTGATGATTGGTCAATACGGTTCATTCCGGCGAAGGCCGGAATCGGAAAATCATTAACCGGCCCCCGGCCTGAAGGCAGTTGCTGAATTGGACAGGAACACGCCGAATGCCGCTACGATCACCGCGCTGTTATGACATCCGGGCAGATCAGGCAATCTCTTCGATACCCAGCGGATATTTTGACATCACCTCGCAACCGTCTTTGAGAATGACAATATCATTTTCATAGCGAAAACCGATATCTTCTTCCGGCGCGGCGTACTGCATGGCGCAAACCACCACCTCATTTTCCTGATAAACGTGGTCCTGATCCGTCCAATAGGGAAGATCCGGATTAACAACCGCGCCAATGCGCCACTCGTCGCCGAAAAGACCGATGCCGTGTTCGCACGCGGGCTGAATAAAGTCCCCGCAGCCGCGCGACTCGGCGTAATCCATCATCATCGCGGCAAGTGTTCCCGGCGTGGTGCCGGCGCGGTAGTTATCAAGCACCTTCTGAATAATCGCCACAAAATTATCCGCGTGCCAACGCTGACGCTTTGTCGCCGGCCCGATCAGATAATTATGCGAGTGATCGCCCAGCGCCAGTTTAAACATTGCATGAAAATCCAGCATCAGCGGCTCGCCCGCTTTTATCTCTTTGGTGGTCGGAGGCGTGCAGGCCCCCAGTCCGGTGCGGTATCCGCTTGATATTTCATTCAGCCCCGCAAAATTCCATTCTGACACACTTCCCGCTTTGCGCATCGCCAGCGCGGCAATCCCGGCAATAACAGTTTCCGTCATTCCCTTGTAGCCGCCGTTTTCGAGAGCTGCGCGCGCCGCTTTATGTCCTTCGTCAACAATAAGCGACGCGGTGCGAAAACGTTCGATGGTTCCTTTGTCCTTGATCAGCGAAAGAGCATCGACAATATCGTGGGCGTTTACCCACTCAAAGCCGGGCAGAGCGTCATTAAAATGAGTGTATTCCCAGTGGGAGAGATTTCCTTCGGCTGTGTATGCGGAAATTCCGTCCTCATACCCAAGCCGGCCTTTTTTAATCCCTATTTCATCTTTTATATAATCCGTGATGGCGGAGATCTGATCCATGCCGCCCATGGGGCCGTAGGCACGGACATGGTCGCCGTCGAGCCATGTCTCGTCTCCTATGCGCAGCGCGTCGACCACAAACGTAAAATAGATTGGCTGCCCTTCGGGGGGGATAATGATGTAACTCCTCCATGGGCAAAACGTATCCATAACAAAGCTCATGGTGCGTATGCGCGAACCGAGATACACGTCAATACCGCGTTTGTGCATTTCGGCCTGGATCGCCTTGACGCGTCCGGGATTATCGATGTAGTATTTGTCTGTCGGATCGAGTTTTCTGGGCATATTTTGCCTCCGTTAGTAATTCGCCGGTATCTTCGCTAAAACCTTGTTGAGGCGGTCGGAAACCGCCGCGAGTTTCAGCGCTTTGGCCAGGTTGCCTTTCAGCTTGAGCTTCCCCGTCATCAGCGCTTTTTGCGCGCCCAGCTCCGCGCGGGAAATTCTGGCAAATGTCTCATAATTGCCTGTGATGAGAAATTCCGCCTTGGGCGGCTCGCCGGTTCCTGTTTCCACGCGGGTTACTTTCCCCTCTTTGCATTCGACAAACAGAAACATATCCGCGCCACCGGGACAATTTTTATAAATGTTGGACATCGAAGTGGTGACCTTGTTCATTTTTTCCGGTGTGAGTTCCGCCTGAAGCCTTTTGAGCGCTTCTTCACGCCACTGCGGGCTCAGGTAAGCATATTGCTCATCCATATTGGTTCCCCTTCTGCCTAATGAGGCGTTTTTCTTTCCGCAAGCATAAGTCAAAAAATCACGATATGTCAATGTTTTTATGAAATCACCCCCCCGAAGCAATACCGGATTTAATGAAGCCTTTTATTGCCGCCACCCGACATGAAGATTTTGTGTTCTATTTTGTAAAACAACTGCAAGGGTGAGAAAAGAAACAGGGCATCAAAACCAAACGTTTCGTAATAATATCAACCGAGCTCTTGGTGATTGCCTGAACGTTGATGAAAAAGCAGAATGATACCAACCAGCCTATTTCATCACAGGAGCGTATTTCTCGTTTGATTTCCGATTCCAGCGAAAGCCCCACATTGCTGCCAGTAAAAAGTTCGCTCTGTGACAAACCTGTAAGTGGTGTAATCTTTGCAACGTGGTTTTTAAGATCAGCAGCAACAGGATTGTTTTTTGCAAATAGTGCTGTGAGAATTTGACCCTGCGATGCAATGAGATTCTCAGAAAGTTCTGCATCCCTTACATATTCAGCAAGCCATCTGATCAGCGCGTTTGATATTTCGATCTGCCGTGCAATTCGATCATCTTCATTGGGAAGAGCATCCAATGTCGATTGTAGGACAACGCCGAGAAATCGTGACAAATAGAGCGCTGCTTCACTTGCGTCAAGTGGCTGCCTTTGAATATAAAATTCAGATTGGAGCTTTTCAAGTCTACTCTCAAACACTTGAGTAATTAATTTTTTGTAGATGCCAGAGACGGTCATAATGCTACATTAAGCTCCAAACATAAAGAATACGAGCACGAGTTCGAGGAACAAAGCACAAGGTGAAGGGTTGCTGTCCGCTGATAGCTGACCGCCACAGCAACATTTCAACCATTGATTTTTGAACCAAATGACATTACTCTGCCAATAACACATCCGTGGTCCGGGCCTCAACCTGTATTCCATTTCTAGCATCCTGATATCCGGGCCTAATCGACCAAACCGGCGCTGTGGATTCACAAGAGCGGCGCATTTTCAACATAAAGACAAGGGGGAAACAATGAACCGACTGACCGCAAAAGCGTTGACGGTGTTTTCCGCAGTCTTGTTCGTGCTGACTGTGGTCAATTGCAGTCGTGATACCTCTGTTGCCGCGGATGGCGGCGAACTGCGGCTGAATCACACTATCGTTTTGTCCGGACTGAACAACCCCTGGGATCTGGCGTTTGCACCCGACGGCGCGATGCTGTTTACGGAAAAATGCCGGGGATTGTCGGTGCGTCTGGCTGATGAAAAGATCCGGCGTCTGTTCGGAACCAGTGGCTCCGCCCTGGAGGCGGGCGATTTTTTTTGCCAGGGCCAGAGCGGCATGCTTGGCGTCGCCCTCGATCCGGACTTTAAAGACAACCGCTTCGTTTATGTCTACATAGCCTCGAATCTCAACAACACCAAAACAAATCGCGTTGTGCGCCTGACCGTGGACGCCGACTATACCAGGGTCAGCCGGCGCCTCGACATTGTCACCGACATTCCTTATAAGCAGTCAGCCAATTTCTGGGGCCGGCCGGGCGCGCACAGCGGAGGCCGCATTCGCTTTGGCCCCACAGACGGATTCTTGTACGTGACAACCGGCGACAACCACAACGGACCGCTGCCGCAGGATCTCAGCCGTCTGGGCGGCAAGACGCTGCGGATCGATCGCAACGGGGCTGCAGCCAGGGGAAACCTGACGCCTTCCGGCGGCGATCCGCGTATTTTCACATACGGCCACCGCAACATACAGGGCATCACGTTTCGGCCCGGCACCGGGCAGCCGTTTGCCTGCGAACACGGCCCCGGACACAGCGACGAAGTGACGCCGCTGAAAGCCGGCGGAAACGGCGGATGGGATCCCAAACCCACAGCCGGTGTAACCTGCGCGAGCAATTATTGCGGTTACACCTCCAACAAGCCCGACGGCACGCCGACATCGATGACGGACCTTGCCCGTTTCCCGGACGCGCTTAAGCCCTCATGGAACAACCAGGGTGTATCCGAAGGCATGGGACCGTGTGTCTTTCTAAGCGGGAAACACTGGCAGGCTTGGGACGGCCGCCTGGCCGTCGGTTTTTTGCGCGGAGCTCGCATTGTGATTCTGGAGTTGGACGCAAACGGCATGGCGACCGGAAACACAACCGTTACCGGCATACCGGCTGAGCGCATGCGCTCGCTTGTTTCAGGCCCGGACGGCGCGCTTTACGTGGCCACCGACGCAGGAGAAATCTGGCGTCTGACAGTAAAATAAAGCCCCCGCAAGGATTCGGCAATGATCTGAACAATCCTGTTTGCTTCATCCGAAACGCCTTTAAGCAGGGCGATATGCCTAAGTTTAAAGCTATATGTTTAACGTTAAAAGTTTTGAACTACGTCATCCCCTTCGCGTGGGGTGCATGGCAAGGCGCTCTCACGTGGAACTTAAACATGAAACGTAGAACTTTCTCTGTGTTGCCATATCTCACATCAAATAATTAAGTCTTTATATCGCGCTTTTCGAGATGTCCGCTATTACTATGCCAGAACTGGTCACACTATTTAATTTGCAGGGGCGGACAGCTTTAACTTGCCCCCGCCCCTGCATACATACTTCGTATTCCTCTAATTCTTCTTGCGATCAATCTCCAAGGGCAGCTCGTTCACTGTCCAATCCTGAAGGACAATCACTTCTCCACCAGGGCCGCTCTGCCAGATACGGAGCTCACGGGGAGGTCGATGATTTGTAGTCGTCCATTTTATTTTGGGGCCTATCCCCTGGAAAGTCATGTTATTCAGTTCCCTTACTACGGCTTCCTTGCTCAGTTCTCTTCCAGCTCTTTTCAGCGCTTCAACCAGGGGTTCCGCCACAACAATACCCGCCGCAAAAAACATTCCCCATCTTTCCCCAGGAGAGAGTCTCTTTGCTGCCTCAGCATAATAATTGACGCTCGGTATCTTATAGTCGAAAATATTTTCCGCAAACGCGGTGCTCATGACACCTTCCTTGGACCATAACCCGTCGGTAATATGGTTCATAAGAACGTAGTCAACGAGGTTAGAACAATGAATCCACTGAGGACGGAAACCCATGGCAACAGCCGTACGCAAGGCAATGCCTGCCTGAACTGGCCCCACCGCACCGATAACAACTTCCACACCGGAGGACCTAAGGCGCGTTATCTGGGAGCTCAAATCCCTTTCAATCGGTTCGACGGGAAGTGCAGCTATCAGCTCCATGCCGTATGTTTTCAGCCTTTTATTGATGCCTAACATAACATCGTGGCCCCAGTCATCATTCTGGTAAAGAAACCCGATTTTCTTGAATTTTTTTGTTTCTGCGAGAAACTTGGCAATGATGCTGCCGTCATCTTCGTACAAAACGAATTGACCCCAAATATACGGATTGTGCGGCTCGTAAAAATTCTTGGCTCCCGTGCTGGGGGAGACCCAAATAATTTCTCTTTGCTTCAGAAACGCCTGCACGGCAAGACCGGGCGCCGTTCCGACTCCGCCCACAAAGGCAAATACGTCCCGGCGGTCAACCAGGTCTCTGACGGCGGCCATTGTCTGGGAAGGATTGTACTGGTCGTCACGGATGAAATAACGAATTTTTCTGCCATGTATTCCACCTTCCTCATTGACCAGGTCAAATAACAACTTGCTGCCACGTGCGATAGCTCCCCAAGGAGCAGCCGGTCCAGTTTGAGGTCCCCATTGACCGATCCTGATTTCTTTGTCATCAAACCCTTGTTTCTGCGCCAGTCCTTCATAAGGCGTCAGAAATACGGCGCATAATACAACGACCATTACCAAAATAAGTTTTTTTTCGCGCATAATGATTCTCCCTTTCTTGAAACTTTTTATTTCAACTCTGTTACTTCTAATTGCCCGTGTGTTTCTTCCCCCCACATGAATAGAAAGAAAACTTTAGAAAGATTAAATGATAATTAGAAGGTCCTCGAGGGGATAGGCCACGCAAGGATGGATATACCCATACTTTATATCCGATTTCCTTAATTTCACTGAGCGGGGATGGAATACGGTTCCCGAAAGCAATTTGGTCCGGCAGAGACTGCATTCCCCTGATCGGCAGGATGACGGAACGGACAAGCCCGCCCTTTCGAGTGAAGCCATCAGCGTTTCTCCTGCAACAGCAGGAAAGGTCTTACCATTGTGAACGGTAACTTTGAAAGTAGTTCGGGGATTAATTTGGGTGGGCCAATACTGATCGGACGTAATATCAGCAGGCGGCCCGAACATCTCGTTTCTGATTTTCTTTTTTGGAATGCAAAGATTGGACAGTTCCTGGCGGCAAAATCTGTACATTGCGTCGGGACCGCATAGATAAAAGGTCTTGTCCGACACATCACCCAGAACGTCCCTTAGGAGATCTGCGGATATGAAACCACAACATCCGGTATAATCCGATGGAGGTTCAGAAATCACATGAGTGACCCGAAACTGGGAATGACGAGCCGCCCTTTCTTCAATCTCATCATAATAAATAATGTCCTCGTAGTTCCGGCTGCCATAAATGAGATGGATGTTGAGGTTGAGTCCGCGATCCGTTACTTCCCGGATCATACTCATCAATGGCGTTATCCCGCTACCACCAGCAAGAAAAACTAGATCCTTCCCATGAAAAATGGGATTGTGGTAAAAGTATCCCGCCGGCGCGGTACTTTCCAACTCATCCCCGACCTGCAATTCATCAAGCAGGTAAGATGAAACAAAGCCCGATTCAACTTTTCTAACAGTGATGTCATAAAAGCCGGTCTGGTGAGGAGCAGATGACAAACTATAAGGCCGACTGGTTCTAACATCTCCGATTTTAACAAAAAGGTTTATATATTGGCCTGCCTGGAAAGGTGGCAGTCTTCTACCTGAAGAAATGAAGCGAATCGTTTTAGTTGTTCCTGTTTCCTTCTTGATTTCAGACACTTTCAACTGAAGACGTGTCGGGTGCAAACGATCAATGACCCTGGTGACACTTCCTCTGTGTGATTCATAGTCTGTTCCATATTTGTTGAGGATCTCAATTTCTCCCCGAAGCTGCTCATATCCCTGAATGTCTTTTCTGTAATCAATTTTAGCCATATCTAATGATCTCCTTTTTTACTGATTCAAAGATTTCAATACATAACGCGCCGCCGACTCCCCGGATGCAAGGGTCACTTGGAACCCTCCGGAGTTCGCCCAGGCGCCGGCAAAAAATAATCCCTTAATGGCGGAATGTGGTGATACAAAAAGGTTCGTATCCTTGACGTACTGGTCAAGTCCATAGATCGCGCCACCGGGATGCCCAAGATAGCGCATATGTGTAAGCGGCGTTGATACTTCGGCTTCCTCAATGTGTTCGCGGCAATCAGGATAAATCAAGTCCAGCATATCAAGGAGGTTCTGGGTGTATTCGTATTTTGTCTCTGCATATTGGTTCGGCGGTACGGAAAGCCATGGTTCGGCATATGATGTCGCCATGAGCGCCCCCTGAGCGGCACCCGTCGGGGAAAAGCTCGGGTCTTCCACATCAAAGCAGGAAAACATAACCATCTCCGGCTTTTCAAGGGTTCTGCCCAGCCGGAACATCCGGTCAAGATCATCAGACATATAGATAAAGTTAGTACTCTCTGTGACCCCCATATCCTGGGGTTCGCAATCAAATCCTAGATAGAGGCCGCATGCGGAAAGCCCGATTGTGCGTGATGAAAACGACTGGATAATACTTTCTGGAAGATCTCCTATGTCAATCATCTCCAGATAGGTTGTTAGGGTGCTGGCATTGGAAACGACGTGGCGCGTGCTAATCTCAAAACCATCCGCAGTTACAACCCCTTGCACCTGCTTATCCTTTACGACGATTTTCCTTGCCTTACAGTTGAAACGGACATCCCCCCCGGCTTTCAGGAAGGCGTCAAGAAGAGCACTGGACAAGGCCTGTGAGCTGCCTTTGATGTGGAACGGCTTGAGTTCGATATAGGAAAAAAGCATAATAGCGTAATCCAAGAACGATAATTTATTGAAAGGAAGACCCAGATATGACCAATAATTTCCGATGGATAATTTTAAGAGTGGATCGGATAAATACTTATCCATAACCGCCTGTAAATCCTGCGCAGCATATTCAAAAAATTCGGGATATTTTGTTTTGGAAATCTCCGGGTCACGACTGTAAACACCGAATATCATCTGAGTTGAAAATAAGTACATGAGATTGAAGAATCGATCAATCCCTGAGGACTCGGCAGGAAAACGATCCTTTAGAACCCTTACGATATCATCCCGGCATGCCCTCAAGGTAATGTCCAACTTACCAGGGAGAACTATCCGGAACAAGTTTTCCTGTTCTACAAAATCGAGTTTATCGAGAACCCCGAGTCGCCTAAACGTGTCACGTAATGGACCGGGCTGGCTCTCAGTACCAAGACCGCTCAATTGGTGGAGGGCTACCTCAAATTCGAACCTACCCCGGATAAAGCTGGTGGCACATCCCCCAGGGATGTTGTGCTGTTCCAACAACAGCACTTTGCATCCATTTTTTGCGAGGCTAAGCGCTGCAGTAAGGCCACCATTCCCGGCACCGATGACAACAACATCATAATCATTCATCATATCTTCCCTTTCTAAGGATAAACTTCATCTCCTGTTTCGGTCATTTTCGCTATACAGTCTGAATACGCTCAGCAACGCTTTTCATCTGAGCCTCAGCTTCATTGGTCATTTTTATAAGAAGGTCTGTGCATGAAAGGATTTCATGTATGAGACCAATCGACTGGCCGACCATCATGGGCGCACTATTAACATCGCCAGTTTCCCATGCCGTCTTTGTTCTCTCTCCTCCTATCAATGGAATGATCTCAGCCAAACCGCCGTTTCTGCTTTCAACCTCAAGAACTTTTTCGACCAGTTCGTTCTTTATCGCCCGACCTTGCAGACCAATCGACTTACAGATCAGGGTTGTATGGTGTTCCTGACGAGCAATAATTTCTTCTTTTATATTCTTATGGATTTCGCATTCTTCTGTAGCCATGAATCGAGAAGCCATCATGACCCCCTCGGCACCTAACATTATGGCGGCAGCCATGGTCTTTCCATTGGCAATACCGCCGGTAGACACGACAGGAATCGATAGCACCTCAACCATGCGCGCTGTTAAAACCATCGTCGTGACATCGTCATTGAGCGGGTGCCCACCTTCTTCAATACCAGCGGCATATACGCCGTCATATCCAACCTCCTGCGCGTGACGGGCATGGCGCACTGAACCCACTTTATGAAAAAGCTTAACACCAGCTTTTTTCAACATGCTGATGTATTCCGGACCAACGGCCTTGTCGATTGGGGAACCTGATACTTCTATACCTGCAACTTGTTCCTCGCCGCAGACACGAAGATACATTTTATAGTGATCCTGAGTGACTCGAATAGATGGAAGAATTGTCACGTTGATCATAAAGGGTTTATCCGTAAGAATTCGTGTCTCTTGAATGGCCTTGCGAAAGTCCTTTTCCGTATCATAGTTCCCGGCAGTCAGGTTCCCCATGCCGCCTGCATTGGATATGGCAGCGCACAATTTCGGCTTACTGATCCACATCATCGCCCCGCATATTATTGGATACTTGATCCCAAACATTTCTGTTATTACCGTCTTGATCATGCAATTTTCCTCCCTAAATATTAAATTAACTTCAACAGCCTTCCAACGTTATTTGAATAAGTTGGTTGTTTACGACGGCATCTTCTTCTATGGCCTCTGTAATTCTATTTTTTTTGTTGCGCTTTGTTTTCCTCTTTCAACACCCTCCGAATTACTTTCCCCACAATTGAAGTAGGTAAAGCCTCCCTGAATTCGATTTCACGCGGTCGCTTGTAACCGGCTAATTTTTTCTGGCAGTGTTCCATAATTTCTTCAACTGTTGCGATTTCACCGGGCCGCAACATTATAAATGCTTTTACCTTTTCATTTCTTTCCTCATCAGGTATCCCAATAACTGCAGCCAAAGATACCTTCGGGTGAGAGATGATCGCTTCCTCTACTTCAGCCGGGTAGACATTAAAACCGCCAACCAATATCAGATCTTTTTTTCGATCGGTGATTGTCAAAAAACCATTACTTCCAATCCGGCCAATGTCCCCAGTTAAGAAATATCGCTTGCCGCCGATTGCCCTAAACGACTCTTTGTCGGCTTCAGGCATGTTGAAGTACCCTTTCATTAACTGTGGTCCGCTGACTGCTATTTCGCCTTCTTCCCCCAGTGGTAGTTCTTTCAACCCAGTATCAATATCAACTATCTTGACACTAACACCGGGGGGTGGCATTCCAACCGATCCAATTTTGCGTTCCTCGAGATTTGTTGGATTGATACTGATAGGAATACATTCACTCATCCCATATCCTTCGAAAATGACCGCGCCGGTTTTCTTTTCAAAACGCGCCATGGTTTCCGAAGCTAATGGCGCCGCACCGGACGCGCAGGATATAAGAGATCTCAAATCATATTTATCAATCTGGGGATGATTGCTAATTGCTGCGAATAAGCTCGGTACCAGTGCAATGAATGTCACTTTATAGCGTTGAACGCTCTCAAGCGCTTCAGAAAATGGCGGATTGCCGGAACGGGGATCTGGATGACAAACCAGCTTATTGCCCGTAAGACAACTCCAAAACATTGATGTCCATAAACCGAATACATGATACCAAGGCAGAAGACCTAGAAAACAATGCGCCCCTCCACACTTCAGCACTTCGGCTTCACCTCCGGAAGTCTGTACAAAATGCACCCAAGTATTCATGGAATGAGCCCCAAACATCATGTTGGCATGTGTTAAACATGCGCCCTTTGGCTTCCCAGTTGTTCCGCTGGTATAAAGCATCAACGCCACATCTTCTGTCGGATTAACTTTAACGGGTTGTTCTATTGCCACAGCATTCTTAATAACATCATCAAACAAAAGATGTTCGCGTTCATGAACATCAGCCTTGGGAATCTTGCCTAAGAGTCCACCAAATAAAGCTTTAAAGCCAGGCAGGTAAGACTTCACGTTGCAAATCACAACAGTATGCACATCTGTATTTTTAACCGCTTGCACCGTAGTCGGATAGAACAACGGATGATCCATACAAAAAGCAACTTTTGCCTTACAGTCTTTCAGTTGATAATTGAGCTCATCGGCAGTATATAAAGGATTACATGTGACACAAACTGCCCCGGCTTTTAATATTCCGAAAAATATTTCAGGAAACTGTGGAACATTGGGCAAGAATATCGCCACTCGATCACCTTTTTCTAAACCGATCGATTTCAGGAAGCCAGCCACTTTATTAGATGTTTGGTTGACTTGGACATAGCTCCTTTCTTTACCCTGGTAGATTGTAAAAGTATGCTTTGGATAAATTTGAGCGGCGTTGTCCAACAAAGAATATAATGGTTGGGAATAATCACTTAGCACTGGTGAATGCGATCTATCTGATATGTTTAGTGAAATGCTAGTCATGTTTTATCTCCTTTTCCTAACGGATAACCGATAATAATTGCCATAGTATCTACATTTTATTTCGTTTTTTTATTTACGCACAGCATCCAACCAGACGTGTCAAAGGCCATTCTTTGCGAGACAAAAAAAAGCGGCCCACCCCTTGCAAAGGATGTAGAGCCGCCTCTGTTCTCCAGATAGCTTAATGATAATCTATATTTTAACACACTCCTTTATCTTTGTTATATCCCCTATCTCACAATGATTTGTACGGTCTATTCTTCCCTCTGTGAATATAACGACAATTTCACCATAGAAAGGCTTTCCCGTAATGTCACTTTTTACAACATATCCGGATTCTTTAAATTCTTTTATATGGTCAATAAAGCGTTTCAACACGTTACCCTCCTTTGAACCTGTTTATGGATTAGGCTTGTGCTTGTTGTTCAGGATTCCCGGAGTCTCCATTGCTTGATTATGTTCGCAGACGAATAGCTAGCTTCCAATCCATTTAATTATCTATAATTCCCATTCCATACTTCTATTTCTTCTATACCATCACCTTCATATCACGCATTCTTCTTTTGCCAATCTATCGACATGGGTTGCGATGTCTTAGGCTTGAATTCGACACGCAGGCACTTGCTGAAACCTTAGAACTTTTCTTCCCGCTATTGTGGCGTTCTCTTTCAATAATTTTATGCTGAAAAAAACGATCAATAACATAGGCCCTGAGAGATCGGGCGACCTTTGTCATGTCCAGAGTCACAGTCCCGCTTTGCTTATATGATTGACTGGTAACAATGTAATCCCGTAGCTTCAATTCTTCTTCTACTATCTTTTCGGCATACTTTGGGTAGTATGAAGCATCTTCGACCGTTACGCCCAGTTTCGAGATCAGACATAACAGCTTTCCGATTGCTACATCCTCCGCATCGAAGACATCCTTCTCTAAAGGAAACAAAATCCGTTTTTTGAGGGATTTGTCTAAAAACTCTTCACTTAGTCCGGTAACTTTGCAAAATTCCCGTTTTTCAAGGCGTTGCGAATCTTGCCATCCGACCAGAGCCTCAATTCTTTCGACATAGGGCGTTACCTCCTTTCCTTTGTCACGCAGAATCAGAGCTTTCTTGATTATAGACAATGGCAGGCGGTGTTTCGCTTGCAGTTCTTTAATAAAATTAATTCTCTCAACACACGCAGGGTCATAATAAGCCACGTTTCGTTTGGTTCTGATGGGCTCATGTAGCAGTCCTTCATTCACATAATGGGTAACCGTTGATTTATTTACACCAGTTGCTTTTGCCAAATCTTTCATCTTGAGCATGCCGGTCAGATCAGGTGTTGTCATTTTAAGGTTTTCAACTTTCTTGCACATCAGAAATCAATATACAAAGTGTTAAGTGACACTTGTCACTTTTAATTATTCTTGTCAAGTACTTTTTTCTTCCCGAAACCACTGGGCTCAGGGATGTGTCTGGTACAAAATGGGGAACCCGACGATATTTAAATATGGAACGACTGGCAGAAACTGTGCTGGAGATTGCTTAGCGGAATGAGCAGCGGGTATTTAGATGGGTCCGCGCTGCTCATCTTCAATGCGGGAAACCCAAGAAATTGAGGTTATGACCTGATTTCTGTCCTGCCATGGATTTGAACCGTAGTTGGCGCGAAGGACATCGCCTTTGATGACCTCAAATTGCTCACGGAATTTATCCTTCATTTCACGTTGCCACTGGAATGAAAGATTGGCAGGCGTGACAATCAAGATACGTTTCACAAGACCTCTAATCTTCAGTTCTTTGATAAGAAGTCCTGCCATAATGGTTTTGCCCGCCCCTGGATCATCGGCAAGCAGGAAACGAATACGCGGCAGTTTCAGGAAGTAGTCATAAACGGCTTCGAGCTGGTGCGGCAGCGGATCAACACGGGCGATGGATAGAGAAAAGTAGGGGTCGTATTCATAGGCAAGCCCCAGCCGCAAAGCTTCAACACCCAGCCGAAATTTTGCTGCATCCCCATCAAAAGGTTCCTTTTCCGGTGTGGCGTCAAGTTTTACCAGCTGTTCAGCGTTCAGGATTGGCTCATAGACTTTGAGGCTTTTAAGTCCTTTGCCTATGAGCTTGACCGAATCGCCCATAGGTATTGATGTGATTATCTGAACTGGCTCTGGAAATATCGGTCCGCGAACGATAATGTTTGGTTTTAATTGATCAGTATGCATATGAATTATCCACTTCCACCAACAAGTGTTTGCCTATCAAATTTATCGATAATTTCTTCTCTAACAAAACGGTAACCCTCCTGAACGTCATAGGTTGCGTCAGCGGGCAGCAGAGGATTCAGATCACTAAGAAACCCCGAATGTTTCATTTTTTCTTGCAGATTCTTTTCATAGTTCATGATGTCAACGGTTTGGCCTTCGTTTGCCATGTAATGGTTGAAGACTTGGATGATTCTTCCGGCATCGGCTTTCCCCTCTGTGATGCCTAACCACAAATCAAACAGATCGCGACCTTTTCTCCTTTGATACAAGGCTCTCAGCTTGGTCGCAAGCAATTCTTCCAGTGTATACGTCGTGATCTCACAATTTCCTTTGAACCAGCGCGACTCAACAGCGAATGGCTGCTTCTGATAACCTTCCACTGTGAAATGTTCTCGCGTGTTGATTTCAACCTTCAGCCGCATCTGCACGACGGGCGGCCCCTCCGATTCCAATCTATAGATCAATGTGACCGATTGCTCCGTTTGTTTACGACGTGGCACGCCAAGAAAACCGTTCAGCACTTCCTGCAAAGCATCAATGACCTGTCCGATGGTCGCCGGAATAATTTGCACCAGGTCAATGTCCTCCGAGTAGCGTCGAGGAATGTCAAAATAGAGTTTGTGCAACGCCGTACCACCCCGAAAGGCTAATCTCTCTGCCAAAACGGGGTTTTGGAAAATAGCAACAAGCGCCCTGCTTATGATCAGGTCTTGTTCAACCTGGGCATCGTTAACCCAGGGGGCAAACTGACGCCAGGCGACAATATCTGCCTTAGGAATCACAGATCACCCTCCACGTCCGTATTTATCCAAAGCCGCCATCTGATATTTTTTTCGGATTTTCCCGCAGGCAGCGACGGGTCCAGTCTTGTAAAGGGTGAATTACGACTGGCAATTAATTTGGCCAGCTCCACAACCAGTGCACTGTAGCCGGCTTTTTCCATCAACCAACCAAGCCGCTGTGCGCAAACCAGGTTTCCCTCCGCCTTTACGGCTTCGATCAGGTTGGCGGCATTCATAGTTTCCGCAAGTTCTTGCAGTACGGTCATTGCCCGATCCAGTCCGCCGATGGATCTGGCATAGCGGATGAGATCAATGGCTGTGGCTTCCGGTGAAGAAACGGGAATGTGCCCCGTTTGAACTTTAATTTTAGTAACAGGAGTCGCGTTGAAGTTGGTCTTGAAAAAAAAGCGAATGGCCAGACCTTTCTTACGAACTTCACGCTGTGGGTTGGTGGTAACAATCTGAAACTGCTGTGGCTGCTGGTGTGCAGCACCCTGAAGAGATGCGGCGCTGAGCAGGCCCACGTAATAGGGTTGCGCAAGGTAGGCCATCAGATCAGCGATAAACCACTCTGCGGGTAACACCCCGGTGGCACGATATTCCAGAGGAACGATGACGAAAAAACCGCTGCGGATGCGCAGAATTCTGTTTTTCTTCGCCAGCCTTGCTGCGGCTTTCTTGAAAGCTTCCTCGGTAATTTGAAGGGTCGCAATCGCCTCCTCACGGGAGAAGAAATAGAGGCCTTGCGCCTGACGGGAATCAACCCAGGATGGAAGATCGCTTGAAGTTGCAGTTTTTGCTTTTCGTGGCATATCACCACCAGAGAATAATTTCGCAAATAAGACCATAAATAAGGCCTTTTTGCAAATGATAATTAAGACAGGCAGTATTTTTGCCGAGATAATTCCGAGAGGTGGCTAGGTCCAGCTTAGAAATAAATTGTGTAACCGGTCCTGATTATCCTTGTAATGTCTTAAACGGGATCACTACGGCACCCGCCTTCAGTCCATCCAGATAATCGGCCCACGTCTGCATCATTTTTCGGCGTTCATTTAGATGAGCGGTCCTATTGTAAGCACGGCCATTCGGGTCCCTGACGGCATGGGCAAGCTGGTGCTCGATATAATCAGGACGGATGTGCAAAACTTCGTCGAGAATCGTCCGCGCCATTGCCCGGAATCCATGCCCGGACATTTCATCTTTCTCATATCCCATACGGCGGAGCGCCGCGAGAATGGCATTATCGGACAGTGCCCGATCAAATGAACGGCCAGAAGGAAAAACGTATCGACTCGTTCCAGTCAGCGCCTGAAGCTCTTTCAAAATATCGATCGCCTGTTTTGACAGAGGCACAAGGTGCGGTTCCTTCATTTTCATTTTGCCGGCCGGGATATTCCATTGCGCGTTTTCAAAATCTAGTTCCGTCCATTCCATATGCCGCAGTTCTCCAGGACGGACAAACACCAAAGGTGCTATCTTTAAAGCACATTTGACAACAAAGCCTCCGGAATAGTCGTCAATAGATCTCAGTAATTTTGCCACTTCCGGCGGATCAGTAATGGCTGCCCGATGTTTTTCCTGGGGCTGCGGAAGCGCACCTTTTAAATCAACTGATAGGTCACGTTCAGCTCGTCCGGTTGCCACTGCGTAACGAAATACCTGTCCGCCGATGGTCCTAATCCTGTGGGCTGTTTCCAATGCACCACGAGACTCAACTCTTCTCATCGCCGCCAATAATTCAGGGGCTTTTATCTCCGCTATCGGACGCTTGCCAATCCACGGGAAAATGTCTCGTTCCATGCGGTCCATAATGGTAGCGGCATGTCCTTCTGTCCACGTTGGTTTAAATCTAGTGTGCCATTCTCTGGCTATGACTTCAAAGGTTTCTGTTTCTTCAACTTTGGCTTGTTTTTGGGCTTTACGAACGGCACTAGGGTCTATTTTGTTGGCTATCTGCTTTCTAGCCTCATCTCGTCTCTGACGCGCATCATGAAGGCCAATTTCCGGCTATGTACCCAAAGCCAGTAATTTCTCCTTGCCGATAAAGCGATATTTAAAACGCCATAGCTTACCGCCCTTTTCCGTCACAAAAAGATACAGTCCATCGCTATCCGAAATTTTATAAGGTTTGTCTTTAGGTTTTGCATTGCGGATCTTCATTTCATTGAGTGGCATAATTAAAATCTCCTTGAACACAAAAAGCCATTTTGGGGGTATCCATTTTTTCCATGGGGGTATTTTGTCAAAATATACCCCCAATTTCTCAAGATTTCAATGAACCTTATAGCACATCACTGGACAACAGACAACAAAAAACCCGCTATTTCTAACGGGTTTCGTGTTTCTTTGGATGTTACTGGACTATGTCTTGGTGGAGGCGGCGGGAATTGAACCCGCGTCCGAAAACCTTCCGCTGCAGTTTCTTCGTGCGTAGCCTTTGCTTTAGAACCTTCACGCTGGTTTGCTCCCTCAGGCCGGATCGCACCGCGCTATCCTGTAAGTGTTCACCGCACTCCCCCAGGCAAGAAGTTTGGCTATCCTGTCTTAATGACGTCCCGGTTCAGCCGACAGGCCCTCTGAGCGGAACGCTAGCCGTCTAAGCGGCTAGTGCGTAATCGTAGTTGTCTGCGATTATATGTTTCCTACCTGTTTAACGAGGCCTGTAGGAACCTCGGCACGCTTCTACAACTTCAAATGTCCCCGTCGAAACCGTGACGCCCCCCTTTCGTATATTCGCTTTTAATATAGCCCCTCCATGGATATTTGTCAAAGGAAACAGCCCGCCTGTAAGGAGCAAATGATTTGTCCG
>DDWS01000050.1:22980-41033 GCA_002347685.1 Syntrophaceae bacterium UBA2280 | reverse complement strand
TACACAGATTAGTTTACAGTCTCTGCTTCCCAGAACGCCAACGCCCTGTGCATGTGCTGTGACTGCTGCTGCGGCCCGCTGATCGCCTATAAAAAACATGCCAGGCCTTCGGAGATGGTCAACAGCAGCTTCTTCGCCCGTGTAAGCGAGGGGGATTGCATCGGCTGTGACCTCTGCGAGGAGCGATGCCCCATGGACGCCATTTCCATGGACGATGTTGCCCGCGTCAACCTCGATCGCTGCATCGGCTGCGGTGTCTGTGCCGTTGTCTGTCCCACCGAAGCGATCAAGCTCTTCAGAAAGGATAAAGACAGGCAATTCGTTCCGGAAAAAGACCTGTTTACCGCGACCATGGCGATTCATCAGCAACGAAGGGAAACATGAGACACCAACATCAAGGAGAAGGATATCGACATGGAATTAAAAGATGCCGTTAGAAAACGTATCAGCGTCAGGGGTTACAGGAAGGATCCCGTTCCCAAAAAGATTTTAAGTGAGATCATTGAGGTGTCTTTGCGCTCGCCTTCGGCGATGAATGTTCAGCCCTGGGAAATCACCGTGCTTACCGGGGAACCTCTGGCCCGGCTCTGCCGGGAGAACATGGCGTTGCTTACGGGCGGTCAAATGCCGGGCACCGACCTGGGACACCCCAGGCCCTATGAGGGCGTATACAAGGACCGCCAGCGGGCTCTGGGATTTGAGCTCTACGGCCTCCTGGGTATCGCCAAAGACGACAGGGAAAAGAGAACGGAATGGATGATGACAGGTTTTCGTGCCTTTGATGCGCCGGCCGTCATCATAGTATCGGCGGACGAGAGCCTGGAAACCAGGCTGGCCGCCTCGGATATCGGGGGGCTGATCCAGACGATCTGTCTGGTCGCCTGGGAATATGGACTCGGGACATGTATCAACAGCCAGGGTATTTTGTTTCCCGATGTTGTGCGGGATGTGACGAGCATCCCCGTATCCAAAAAAATGCACATCTGCATCGCCATCGGCTATCCCGACTGGGATCACCCTTCCAATAAACTGATCAGCGCCAGGGAACCCCTGGACAATGTCGTAACCTGGGTGGGATTTGAGGAAAAAGGATTCTGACGGGGCATTACCCAGAGAAGCACGACAGAATCATGGAAAAAGGGATAAAAGAAGCGGGGCCTGCGCGAATGATTATCTTGACATGGAGACCCTGTGCACCTGTTTGATGTCGGTCAGTCCCTGAAACGCCTTGAGGATGCCGTCCTGGTAGAGCGTCAGCATGCCTTCCGCCATGGCCATGCTCCGGATGACGTCCATGCTTTCTTTTCGTTCGATGGACTGCTTTTTAATCTGTTCGCTGTTGACGAGCAGTTCATGAATGCCCACCCGTCCCTTATAGCCGGTTCGATCGCAGGCGTCACACCCTTTCGGCCGGTATAGTTTCAGCCCCTTGGTGTAGGGGATGTTGAGTTTCTTGAAGTATTCAACCCCATAACTTTCGGCGATCTGATCATACTCTTCCTGCGTCGGATTATAGGATTCCTTGCATTTCTGGCAGAGCGTCCGGACCAGTCTTTGCGCCAGAACGCCGAGAAGGGAATCCGCGAAGTTCAGCGGATCGATTCCCATATCCAGAAGCCTGGAAATGGTTTCCGCGGCGCTGTTCGTGTGCAGGGTACTTAAAACCAGATGCCCCGTCAGCGACGCTTCGACACCGATTTTCGCCGTTTCAAAATCTCTCATTTCACCGACCATAATAATATCGGGATCGGCCCTGAGAAACGCTCTCATGGCGGCGGCGAAGTCAAAGCCGATTTTAGGATGAACCTGAACCTGCCTCAGGCCGCGCTGGGTGATTTCTACGGGATCCTCGGCCGTCCAGATTTTTCGATCCGGCTTGTTGATATGGCTTAAAACCGCGTGCAGCGTCGTGGTTTTCCCCGACCCGGTCGGACCGACACACAGGATCAATCCGTAGGGTTTTTCGCAGATCCGCAAAAGTTCCTGGTAGTTTCTCGGCGTCATGTTCATCGCTTCGAGCGGCAGGGTATCGCCCTTGGCGAGGATTCTCATGACCACGTCTTCTACCTCGCCCTGGGTGGGAATCGTTACCACGCGCAGTTCAATTTCCCCGATGCCCGATTTCTTGATCTTGATCTTGCCGTCCTGGGGCGTTCTCTTGATCGTGATGTCGAGGTTGGACATAATTTTAATACGCGAAATCAGCGCCGCCCGGTAGTTGAAAGGCAGTGTCTGATAGACAATGCAGTCGCCGTCAATCCGGTAGCGCACGGCAACGTTTTTGTCAATCGTGTCGGGTTCGATATGAATATCGGATGCACCCCTGACGAAAGCGTCGTTGATGATTTTATTGACCAGCTGAATGATGGCGCTGTCCGACTCCCGAACGGCTTCTTCGTTTTCATCATCCGCATTGTCATCGCCGCCTTCCAATTTTCCCAGCAGATCGGAAAAAGTGGATTCTGTCACTTCCTGCCTGAAAAACAGTTCTATATACTTAACAACGTCATCCTTGAGCGCAACATCATATCGGATGGATTTCGTTCTGAGCAGATTTTCAATCGCATCCCGTTTGAGAATGTTTTGCGGATCGTCTACAATCACTCGCAGGCTGTTGTCCTTTTTTTCCAGAGGCACCCAGCCCTCACGCAGCAGGTAATCCTTTTTCAGATTCTTGAGCAGATCGCCCGGAATCGGCGTGTTCGAATTGAAGGAAACGAATTTACACTGATAAAAAAATTCCAGGGACTGACCGATGTCCTCTTTTTTGATATTATATTTTTTCATCAGGACATTTTCGAGCGAATCTTTGTTCGCCCGCGACTCTTCACGGGCATGGGTCAGCTCGTCTTCTGTAATAAGATCGTTTGTCACCAGATAGGCAAATTTCGATTTCTTGACTTTCGGGTCCATGCGCTGCTGGTTGAAAAGCGCGATGCCAAGCACATCGGCGATTTCCTGCAGCAAGACGGGTTCTTCATCGACAAACTGCCCGTCGCGGTTTTGTTTATTGATGACCTCTACGACACCCATAATCTCGCCGGAATAGATAATGGGAATGGCAAGCACCTGCCGGACGCGAATGCCGAATCGCATATCCACGCTGTCATCGAGAAGAAGGTCTTTGTGAGTGTTGCGGTATTCATTGTTGCTGAAGTCGCCAATGTTGACGGATTTCCCGGTGTTGGCAACATAACCGGGAACCGTCTGATTACTGATGGCGGTCTTTCTTTCCTTTACCTGGTCGCCGACCTGAATCAGTGTAAATATTTCCTTTCTGGCCCGGTAGTCAACTATGTAGATATGCGCTGCTTCAACTGAAAATAGCTCGGTGATCCTCGGGCGGGCTTCGGTGATGATCTGTTGCACATTATGAGCGGCGTTGATGCAGTTGGTGATGTCCTGAAGGCCCTTTTGAAGCCTTAATATTTCCTGCAACTCATTAATCTCTGTGTTTTCGCTCATCAACATCCATCCTCATGGTGGTTTTGAATAAAACACAAGGGCTTGCCGGGAGTCAAGGTGATTTTCATTACAGACGTCGAAAGTTCCCCCGGCAGGGAATGACGCGGGGCGGAATATCTCTGGAGCCGATGCCCGGATTTGAACCGGGGACCTACTGATTACGAATCAGTTGCTCTACCAGCTGAGCTACATCGGCATCCATTAAAGAGATGTCGTATTTATATGAAGGCATTGTCCTTGTCAACATCAATCTGTAACGCCTTAACGATTGACATCCTTCTCATTTTCCATTAGTTTTTTTCAAGAAAGCGGGTGATGATGGGATTTTCGATGATTCTTTTTTTAATGACCTTCTTAGGTCTTTACGGCGGCATCAATTTCTACTTCTTTTGCCGTCTGAAAAGCTTTTTTCATTTTTCCGGCGTCTTTCAGGGCGTGTTGCTTTGTTTGCTCATCGGGCTGATAGTGGCTCCGATTCTCGTGCGGGTGCTGGAATCGCTGCACTTCGAACACGCGGCCCGGACGCTGGCCTGTATCGGTTATGTCTGGATGGCGTTTGTCTTTTTGTTTTTCTTTTTGAGCGTGTCGCTCGAGCTTATTCGGGTTCTCCATAAGTTCTTCATTCCGGAAACCGGCACGCTTGCGCTTCGGGCCGTCACGTTCGGCCTTTCCGCCTTACTGGCTGCCGGCCTGGTGGTCTACGGGTATATCGACGCGCAGCGAATCCGTGTGAAGCATCTGGAGATTCGCACGGATCAGGCGCTTCCGAAAGAAGGCACGCTGCGTATTGTTCAGATCTCCGATGTTCACGTGGGCATCATCATCCGCAACGACCGTTTGGACCTGATTCTGGAGCGCATTCGTCAGGCCCGGCCCGATATCCTGGTTTCCACGGGCGACCTGCTCGACGGGGAGCTCGACAACATTATGCTTGACGCCGAACGCTTCGCCGCCATTGAAACGACCTACGGGAAATTCGCCGTTTTGGGCAACCATGAGTATTACGCGGGACTCAAGCGGTCCATTGAATTTACGGAAGCGGCGGGATTTCAGCTTCTGCGGGATGACATTGCCCGGGTCGCAGGCATCACGATTTTCGGAGAGGACGACCTCACCGGTCGGAAACGAGGCGAAACAAAGAAAGGCGCGGCGTTTCAACAGGCGCTGGCCCGGGGAAAAGATGGATTTGTTCTGCTTTTGAAGCATCAGCCCTACATCGATCCCGCGGCCCGCTTCAATTTGCAGCTGTCCGGACACACGCATGGCGGTCAGCTTTTCCCGTTTGGTTTGATCACGAAAATCTATTTTCCCAAAAACTACGGCTTGCATGAACTGGCCGAAAACAGGCTTTTATATGTCAGCCGCGGCACCGGCACCTGGGGTCCGCCCGTGCGCGTCTTCGCCCCGCCGGAAATCACCGTCATTGATTTGATTGGAAAGAAAACAAACTAGAATTTCTTGCCCTGGATAAATCTGACCGCGTTTTTGAAGATCGCCAAACCCTCGCCTTCTTCGGGGAGGTCTTCTCTTGTCCAGCGCGGGTGGTTGGTGCGGTGAAGGAATGCCTCGGGATGCGGCATGAGGCCGAAAAGCCGGCCTGTTTCATTGCAGATGCCGGAAATGGCATTTGTCGAACCGTTGGGATTGGCCGGGTAATCCATCGTAACGGAACCCTCCGCATCGCTGTATTGAAAAACGACAAGGTTTTTCTTTTCCATGTCTTCCAGGATGGCGCTGCTTTCGGGAATGAATTTGCCCTCCCCGTGGCGGACGGGATAATAGACCCTGTCCTGCCCTTTGGTGAACACGCACGGACTTTGCGGGTTGGCTTTCAGATACACCCAGCGGTCTTCAAAGCGGCCTGAATCGTTGAATGTCAGCGTCGTGCTCTGCTTCGTGAAGTTGCCGCCCAGCGCGGGCAGCAGGCCCAGCTTGACCATCAGCTGAAATCCGTTGCAGACGCCCAGAATCAGTCCGCCTGTGTTGATGAACCCGAGCAGCTC
This sequence comes from Syntrophaceae bacterium UBA2280, assembly GCA_002347685.1. Classification (GTDB taxonomy): domain Bacteria; phylum Desulfobacterota; class Syntrophia; order Syntrophales; family Smithellaceae; genus UBA8904. Next base: position 35,565 of record DDWS01000050.1, on the reverse strand, counting down.
TTCGATAAGCATGTCATTGGCGCCAGCGATCGGCGCGTGCAGAAAGCGGTTAGCCCCGGCCTTGGCCGACCCCAGATCGTCGCCATCGAGAAATCCACCCGGCAGGTTCAGGAAATTATAATCTGCCAGACGCTTTTCACCGAAGAGCAGGTCACTGATGTGCACGATATCGACTTTATCGGCGCCCGCCAGGTTGCAGGCATGCGCCATTTCCATTTCACAGTTGGTGCCGTTGCCGGTGAGCACCATCGCTTTGACTTTGTTTGCCATGGGTTCAATCCTGTCTAAAAATTGAGCGGCGTCTGCCACGCGTCTTTGAGTTTGCCGATTTTTTCTTTGATGACCGGTTTGCCGGAAAGCCCCGTGATCTGGAAGAGACCGTCACTGGCGACAAATCCGATTTCACACATCACGTTTCCAGCCATGCATTTCTCGAATCGTTTCTGATCTTTCGGATGGATGGTCACGACGAAGCGGCTGGCCGTTTCGGAAAATAAAACATAGTCGTTTCGTTTTTTACCCCGGTAGGGAACATCCTTCAAATCGATGTTCATCCCCAGATTTCCGGCAAATGCGGTTTCAATCAGCGCCACACCCAGGCCCCCGTCGGAGCAGTCGTGACACGACGCGACCAGACCTGCCCGGATGGCTTTATGCAGGGCACGATAAAGCTTCATCGCTTTTTTGGCGTCCACCTGCGGCACTTTGTTGCCGATAACATTGTTTTGAGCAAACCACTCCGATCCGCCCAGTTCTTCGCGCGTTTCGCCCAGGATATAGATCAGGTCCTGAGGGCGTTTGGCGTCCATCGTGACGGATTTTCGCACATCCTTGATTCGGCCGATGACCGAATAAAGCAGCGTGGGCGGCACGGAGATTTTTGTCCTGCCGATGGAGTAATCATTCTTCATGCTGTCTTTGCCGGAGATGCAGGGCACGCCATAGGCGGTTGTGTAATCATAAATCGCCATGTTCGAGCGCACCAGTTGGGCCAGCTTATATTCACCGTCGGGGGTTTTATCGGACTGCACTGGGTCGCACCAGCAGAAATTGTCCAGCCCCGCCAGGTGATCGAGATCCGCGCCCACGGCCACGGCGTTTCGCACCGCTTCATCAATGGCGCAGGCGGTCATGTGGTATGTATCGATATCGCTGTAGCGCGGGCAGATGCCGTGCGCCACGACCACGCCTTCCATCGATTCCAGGATCGGACGGACAACCCCCGCATCCGACGGTCCGTCGTTTTGCGCGCCCACCATGGGTTTGATGACAGAGCCGCCCTGAACTTCATGATCGTACTGGCGAACCACAGATTCCTTGGAGCAGATGTTCAGGCGAGCAAGCATTTGGCTTAGCGCCTTTTTCAAGTTTGCCGGTTCGGCAAAAGTGGGCTCGGCATTTTTCGGCGCTTTCCACTTCGCTTTCAGCTTCATTTGCGGCACGCCGTTGTGCAGAAAATCCATATCAAGACAGGCCACGGTTTTTTCACCATAACGCACATGGAATTTTCCCGACCCTGTAAACCTGCCCATGACCGTGGCTTCCACACCCATCTTGCGGGCCAGTGCCATGAACTTGTCCACTTTCCCCGGATCGACCGCGAGAGACATGCGCTCCTGCGCCTCGGAAACCAGAATCTCCCAGGGCTGCAATCCCGCATACTTCAGAGGCGCCAGTGAAAGATCGATTTCGCAGCCGCCGGAATAGGTCGCCATCTCGCCTACCGATGAAGAAAGACCGCCCGCGCCATTGTCGGTGAGCGCGCGGTACAGGCCGCGATTTCTCGCGACCAGCAGGAAGTCCGTCATTTTCTTTTGTGTAATCGGGTCGCCGATCTGCACGGCTGTCACCGGCGAGCCTTCATGCAGTTCCTCGGATGAAAACGTCGCGCCGTGAATGCCGTCCTTGCCGATTCGGCCGCCCGTCATAATGATGATGTCACCAGGTTTGATTTCTTTTCCGTGCGTTGGTTTGCCATTGATCCGCGCGGGTATGATGCCGGCTGTGCCGCAATAGACTAAGGGTTTGCCCAGATAACGCTCGTCAAACACGATGCTGCCGTTGATCGTGGGGATACCGCTTTTGTTGCCGCCGTGCTCCACGCCCTCTCGCACGCCTTCGTAGATGCGCCGGGGATGCAGAATGCGGGGCGGCAGCTTCTTTTTGTGAAAGGGCGAGGCAAAGCAAAACACATCGGTGTTGAAAATAAGCTTCGCGCCGATGCCTGTGCCGAACGGGTCGCGGTTGACGCCGACAATACCTGTGAGCGCTCCGCCGTAAGGGTCGAGCGCGGAAGGCGAATTGTGCGTCTCCACTTTAAAAACGAGGTTGCAATCGTCATTGAATTTGATGATGCCCGCGTTATCGACAAAAACGGAGAGGCAGAAATCCTTCCTGCCTTTGTCCTTGCGAATTTTGGCGGTCGAGCCTTTGATATAGGTCTTAAAAAGGGAATCGATCTCCCTTTTATCCCGGCCCTCGGTATATTCGATCCGGCTGTTGAAAATTTTATGCTTGCAGTGTTCCGACCAGGTCTGGGCCAGACATTCCAATTCCACGTCGGTTGTATTTTCATCGAGGCCGAATTTCCTGCGAGCTTTGATCACGGCCGGATCCCGGTAATAGCGGGCAATCGCCTGCATCTCTTCGAGGTTGAGGGCCAGCAGCTTTTCCTGGCTGATTTTTACGAGCGCTTCCGCGTTCAGAGAGGTGAGATCCATGCGGGCGACTTGCGGCTCATCCTTGCCTGCCACTTGCGGAACGTAGGCTGGCATGCCCGCATCGAAATCGAAATCATCTGCAGCGACGACATGATAATGTTCGATCAGATCGTTGGCCAGCAGACCGGAGGCGATTTTTCCCGCATCGGCGCGGGTGATGCGCCCGCTGATTAAATACTGGCGGGACGTATGAACACTGATTGAGCGGGATCCGATTTTGTCGCCAAGCAAAAGCTCGATGGCCTCGCGGGCGGTTTTGCCGACGTTGTCGGTCACACCCGGGCGAAAACCCACTTCAATGAGCCAGTCGAATTTTTTTGCGATTGCCCGGTTGATGGAGAATTCCTGAATCACTGGATCGGAAAGCGGCCCGGCTGCGGCCCGACGCAATTCGCGGGCAGTCAGTTCGCCTGCGACCGTGTAGACTTCGATGGTTGTGACATCGGCAACCTGCAGGCCCAGATTGTCGATGATGCGCTTTTTGGTCTTTTCGCCCAGCGCGTCGCGAATGCCGCTTTTAAACCCAACTTCAATTCGATCCGCCATGATTTACCTTGATTGATCCGATTTTTTTGATCTGTCTGATGCAAAGCAGACGGTGCGTCTTATACCCAAAAGGCTGAAATTATGCAACTTACAAATATGTGCCGGAAATGCCGCGAACCGATCCGTGTGGTCAGGCCACAGGGCAGCTCTTATTCCCCGGGCCTGTCCGCTGGTGTTTCAGGATCCCCCGAAACGTCGGAGACTTCTGAGCGGGGGGCATTTTGACCGTTTACCGGCGTTTCTTTTGCGCGATCGGCTGACGCCTGATCCCCGGGATTTTCCGGCGGTGGCGCTTCATTTGCTTTAGTTTGTTGAGGCGAGTCCGTGCCGAGGGTTGGTTGATCTTGCTCCAGGTCGGCTATCCAGAGGGCATGCCGATGCCGGGCGTAATCCAGGCGGACTTTTCCTGTAAAGATGCCGCGCACCATCGGCCAGTTCGGCTTGAGCAGAATGGCCGCCATGTGTGCTCCGAAAGCCAGAAAGAAAAGGATAAACCCGATATTGTGAATCCAGGTGGCCCACAGTACTACTGTCCAGGACAAATCCGGCGCGTAGATGTTTTTATAGGTTTTGACCAGACCGGAGACAATCAGCATCAGAATGATCAGTGCCATGCCCGCGTACGCCAGGCGCTGCTCCGGCAAATACTTGTGCATGGGCGGCTCCTTGCCCAGGCCGATGAAGCTTTTAATCACCGCAATGGAAGCGGAAAAATCACCTTTGCGCGGCATGAGACCCTTTTCACCTAAAATGCCGTGATACACCAGATGAAACATAGCCACCGCCGTGAAGACAAAAGCAGCCGCATAGTGCAGATATAGGGAGGTAATGAAGTCAGCCGTCCACCCCAGACCCGGAATCGTGACGATATAGTAGCGTTTGGCCACCGGCAGTTCAAAAATGCCGGTTAAAAGCAAAATGATTCCGGAGACGGCAATGGCCCAATGTTCGGCAAGTTCAAGGCCGCTATGGCGGACAACCCGGTTTTCATCGGCAAGAATTTTTTCAGTCATTGTCTTTTTCCTCCTTCTTTGCCTGCTCCTTTCGGCGGGCGTACCAGCCCAGAGCGCCGGCGGCGGCAATCCCCAGTACAGGCGCGGCAAGAACCGCATCTCCGAATTTATCCGTCTTGGCCATCCGTCTTGGCACATCCGTTTTCATATCCGGCTGCCCCGGTTTTTTCTGAATCGTTTCATTGATGAGTTCAAAGGAAACCGGAGACACATAGAAGGTGGAAGTGCCGCCATTCTCGTTTTTCCCGTATATAAAACCGTTCATCGCGCGGGCGCGTTCTTCGGCAATTTTTTCAATCTCGCGGCGCGGTCCGATCAGCATGGCCTGGCGCGGACAGGCTTCGATGCAGCCGGGTGTTTTTCCCTCTTTCAGACGATCGACACAAAGATCACATTTATACATCACCCCGTTTCCCATGAAGCCCGGAAGTACGTGCAGGTAAATGCCGACGCCGGACTGCCGCTGGGGAATCTCCCAGGGACAGACGTCCTTGCATTTCGCGCCGCCGAAGCAAAGGCCCTGATCAATAACAACAGCGCCGTTGGGCCGTTTATTGTTGGCGGAAAACGGGCAGATTGTAGCACAGGCCGGATTGTCGCAGTGCATGCAACGCCGGGGAACATACACAATCCTTTCCCGGCCCGAATCCACAACGAGAGCCTTGTGAACATAAATGAAATTGTAGGGCGTGAGCCGGTCGGAAACATGCTGCTTTTTCGACCAGTCTTCAATAGTTTTCCGCGGCCAGGGCTCCGGAATGGGGTCAACCGGTTCGGGAATCTTGTCTTGGTTGATTGTCTTGCATGCGAAGACACAGGCAGGGGTTTCGAGTGCTGCACAGCCGTCGCACAAACTCAGATCAATGAGTGTGGCCAGCTGTCCTTTTTCTCGGGCTGCCGCCCTTTTCGGTAGACCCACACCCGTTAACGCCACCGTGCCGGCACTGATCTTCAAAAAAGACCGCCTGCTCATTTTGGACCGATGTTCTCTCATACTTTGCCTCCGGATTTCCCGTCAGGATACATTGATAAACCGGGTTAAAACTGCGTACAACTCCTCTGGTTTTTCCAGCGGCTGTCCGGTCGATTCATCAAAGCACTTTTTCATGTGAGCCGACACAATCGCGGCTCCCGTTTTTTTCATCGCCGAGGTTACGGCCGCCACCTGTGTCAGCACATCCACGCAATGTGCCTCCTGTTCAATCATGCGCTGAACGCCGCGAATCTGTCCCTCAATGCGTCGCAGGCGGTCGATAATTTTTTTTCTTTCCTCGTTCATCCCATATACCTCTAGGGGGTATATTAGTCAGTCGCGGTTGAACTGTCAACACGTTTTTTACACACATTCTTGATTAAAGCGTTTTCTTCGCGCTGATCTGTTTTCAACTACCATAAAAAAGTATGATCCGCCGGAATGCAGCTTGACAGCGCGGGGCGGCATTCGCTATAGCATTAAATATCTTTGTCGTATCAGATTGTGAATAGTTGCCTATGAATCATATTGATTCCGCCGTCGTGTTGATCAAAAGTGTCAGAATCCAGGATATTCTGGATATGGCGATTATCGCCGCGATGATCTTCGCGCTTTTGATCTGGTTTAAAACCCGGGCGTCCCGTTATGTTCTGGGCGGCATTCTGCTTTTGGGCGGCGTTTATATTCTGGCGCGTTTTTTTCAATTGTATCTGACGGTTATCGTTTTACAGGGATTTTTCGCCATCCTGCTGTTCGTGCTGGTCGTCATCTTCCAGGAGGATCTGCGCGCGTTTTTTGAGCGGCTGGCCATGCTGGGTACACTTCGAAAGCGGCCCCGGCCTTTGTCGGAACTGGAGAAAGCGGCATTCGTTATTTCCGAGACTGTCATGAATCTGGCAAAGAAGCGCGTCGGCGCGCTCATTGTCCTGCAGGGCGATGACCCGCTCGACAGGCATATAACCGGCTGCATCGAACTTCAAGGGAAAATCAGCGCTCCGCTCATGGAGAGCATTTTCGATCCGCATTCACCCGGTCATGACGGGGCGGTCATCGTCAAAGGCGATACGGTTACCCGATTTGCGTGCCACTTGCCGCTCGCAGCCAACATTTCTCGCTATGACAACATCGGTCTGCGTCACACGGCGGCGCTCGGGCTTGCCGAAAGATCCGACGCCCTTTGCATTGTCGTTTCCGAAGAACGCGGATCCATTACACTCGCCCGGTCGGATACGCTCACGGTGATTGCCGGCGCGGCGGCGCTCAACGATGCGCTGGAAAAATTTTATATCAGTAAGCAGCCAGCTCCAAAACAGCGTCCGGTATTGGGCTGGCTTACTCAAAACAGCAGGGAAAAGGCCATGGCGATTGCGCTGGCCTTTGTTTTGTGGGTAGCGTTCGGATATCAGCGCGACATCGTGCGCCGCGATTTCACCGTGCCCATTGAATACAAAAACATACCGGAAATGTGGCGCATCGACGATCCGCAGGTTACGGAAGCGAAAGTGATCTTCCAGGGGCCCGAGCAGGCGTTTCAACTGATGGATGAACGTTCACTCAAACTGTCCGTGGACCTCAGTGAAATCGCCCGAAAGAAGCGGGAATTCCCCCTGACGAGAAACATGGTCAATGCGCCTTCAAATATTTCCGTCACCGACATTATCCCATCGAAGACCCGGCTCTATGCTTTCCAGCAGGTGCCAGCAGTGCTGAAAGTGTCCGTCGTGACGTCCAACAGCCTGCCCAATCATCTGAAACTGCAAGGGCTGACGGTGTATCCCGCCAAATTGGCTGTCATGCTGGATTCACGGATGGAACCGGGGAAAATTCAACTGGAGACCGAGGCGATAGATTTGAGCGCGGTGTCGTCGTCTGTGACAATGGAAAAACGGGTGACATCAACTTCGGGCGTTGCTTTCGTGGAAGGTAAACCCCCCGCAGTCCGGGTTGATATCCTTGTGAAAACGAAATAAAGTTATTAAGGTTCATCCGCTTCTTGCGTACTTCCTGACGTCCGCAAGCAGTAAATGAAAAAAATAAATCTCGCTTCAGGTCTGATGATTCTCGTGTTATTGCTCTGGACACGTCCTGTGTCTGATTTTCAATGGTATTGGGGAACGGATCCGAGTGTTAACTATACCGCCAGCTATGATTCCGGAACAGATTGGGTCTGGTTACCATTTGCTCTGGTTGCAGACGGCGAGTATGTAGCCGGCTTCGGTGGACCAGAAGTAATTTACGTTGGAGGTGCTTCAAGTGGTTGGCGGTTAGCATTCAATATGGGTGGGTACTGGGGTGTTTATGAAGAACCAACTTATATTCCTGATGGATTTTATCTTCATCCATATGGTGGTGCATCTGCTCGGTGCTGGCAGATATTCGATAAATTTAGCTGCTCCTTTTGATTGGGGGTTGAATTATTATGCTACAGATGATCCTTCTCATTTACATTTAATCTCAGGAATTCATTCCACAAACAATTTTGTGATTAACGTCGAAGAAGTGGCTCCTCCAGCTGTCCCCGAACCCGCCACCATGTTGCTTCTTGGCCTTGGTCTGATTGGGTTGGCAGGAGCCAGGAGAAAGTTGAATTAGAGTAATCCGGGTATTGAAGTAAATCGAAAGGCAGGATCAAATTCCCCTGCCTTTTTTTGTGCAATTCAAGGCGTAATCATCAGGACAATCTCATCACAAAAATTGCACAGTAGTAGATGGATGATACAGGAAGGGGCTTCTTCTGAAAATTAAATATCGTTGATGGATTTATTTGCGATGTGCTTCCTGAAGTCACGCCTCCGGTAATTTTTACGGGTATCCAAATGTTCAATCCGAAATGAATGACTATCACGTCTATGGGGTCCCTCAATACTCATGGGACGATTACATCGAAGCATAACGCATTATGAAAAGAGGCGTGCCGGAGAGGTCTGTCTGAATTCTGTCCAAAATACCTTTTTGGCAGGTGGTCAGGCTGAAAGGTGAGCAGATTTATCATGAGAACGGATGTCGCTATGTACCTTCAACACGGTCATTTTTATCGTGCCCCATATTTTGTGGTCAAAATCATCTTGGCACAGAAGAGAACGTTTTTTATACTACCTACCACTAAAAGGAAGTTCTTATCAATTATCAATCACGGTTGCGCCTCCGTTCATCGAGCAAGATCATGCTGCTTTCTCTCGGCTCGGGCATTATGACATGTCTGGAGATCTATGCACAACAAACCCGGAAGTCCCTTTTTGACTTCAGGCAGCATGTGGATCGCCTTTCACTTCGCCCCATCCTACCCCTGAAGGCCCTCCCAGAGGCAGCACAACAACTTAAAATCTTACAGACGGATCTAACCCATCCAACTCGAAAGGATCGGCTAATTCGCTCACCTACCGGTTCAAGACCTTCAAGTCGGTAATTATAGTGCAGTTACGGCGAAAAACCACGCAAGGGCAGCAATTCTTGCGACGCATGCGTTGGTTCCCGTGGCGGAATCGGCGCTTCGCCAGACAGAGACGAACAAGAAAATGTTGAACGGAATCGGAGAAAAGAATGTCATCACGACCAGTATAATCAGCGCATCTGCGATAAATAAAACCATAGCGAGGAGCGTCGTGATGACGTTGACGATGGTGCCAACCAAAACCATGTCGTTCCAGAAGACCTTGGCGAGAGGTACCTTGCCAGACCATCTCAACCGGAAATATCCAGCGCGCCTCACCAGCCACGTCGGACCCCGATAGGCGTCGCCCTCGGTCGCGGACGCTGGCGAACATTCCTGGCGCAATGATAAACTCTTCTGTTGCTTCGGATCGATCAATAAAAATTTCCTTTGTTGCTGTTTAAGGATGTTAGATATCCAGCGATCATTTGCGTGGGTCAGTATATCACGGACTATTCCGTCAATCTACGGAATTCCAAGGAAGGGTGTAAAGCTACTAATATCCTGAAACCCAGGCGGCGGTCGGGGCGGAGCAAAGGAATACCCTGGCGCAGCCCCTGCCTACCGCTTGGAGTTACCCTTCCAGATTCCTCTACTGAGAACTTGAAGGTGTTGTCTACGAGAACTCCTTCCTGAAATCCACAGTAAGGGTACTTGCCGAAAAAATAACTGTTTTCGAATGGTAATGATTAGATTTTCATCATTTTCGTTGTGGTGAATATTCTTGACTCACGAGACATTCTTCCTTATACTCCCATCAACTAAAATAAGTTCTTATCAGTCAGTATCAGTAGGAGATTAAAATTATGAAAAAGGCATTTACATCATTGTTTATAGTACTATTTATAGCAGGTTTAATGGCCGGATGCTCAAGTAGTGATTCAAATACAGCCTACAAAAAATATACAGTTTCATATGACGGCAATACTAATGATGGTGGAGATCCTCCGATTGATATAGAGACTTATGCCTCAACGTTTGAGGTTGTAGTAAAGGACAAGGGAACTCTTTCAAAGACAGGGTATGCTTTTGCGGGTTGGAACACGCAGGCAGACGGAAACGGAACAGACAGAGCCCCATCATCTACTTTTGCAATGGGTTCAACCGATGTGATCCTGTATGCGAAATGGACGGAAAACACTTCTATTCTGGGAACAGCCGCCAGTTTTGCGGTTCTGGCTGGTTCGACAGTTACCAATACTGGTCCTACGGTTGTTACCGGAAATCTTGGGGTATGGCCCGGTCTTGCAATTACTGGTTTTCCTCCGGGTGATGTGGTCTCGGGAACAATCCACTGGGGTGATGCAGTGGCGCAACAGGCTCAAAGCGACTTGACTACAGCCTATAACGATTTAGCCGGCATGGCGTGTGATACGAATTTGACCGGTCAGGACCTGGGCGGAATGACCCTCACTCCCGGCGTCTATTGTTTCGACCCATCGGCTCAGTTAACGGGGGATTTGATACTCGACGCTCTAGGCAATCCCAACGCTCTTTTTGTCTTCCAGATTTCCTCCACGCTTACCACAGCATCGGCAAGTAGCGTGACATTGATTAACGGCGCTTGGTCCGACAATGTTTTTTGGCAAGTCGGCAGTTCCGCAACGCTTGGAACGGTCACCAATTTCAAGGGGAATATCGTGGCCTTGACATCTATCACGTTGAATACCGCTGCGACAATTGATGGTAGAGCATTAGCAAGGAACGGCGCAGTTACCCTGGATACCAATATCATTACGCTGCCTGTACCATAAACAAGCTAACCTGAAGCTTCGGACTACGCTATCTAAATTTGGTTCGGCGCTTCATCATTAAAATTAAGGGGGTCTGTGGGAAAATTGAATTTATTTTAAAAACAGAAGTTCTAAATTTATCCCGATTATCAAATTTATTTATTTTGTATTTTACTCTCTTTTGATTGGTAATCCTCAATCTGGACGACCATCAAATACTGAGACTTTGTAAATGAAGACACACATGTTTTATTCATATCGTCGGGGGTTTACGTAAATCCTTCGTCTGCAGGCAAAACAATGCCTGCCGCGCCCGTTTTACAATGCGAGCTGCGGCAGGCATTATTCAGTCTCATTCAAGATGGCTTTCATGCCTGCGGCAGGAAAACTTATTTCTTGTAGCTGTACCAGCCTTCGCCGGTCTTCTGGCCGAACTTGCCTTCGGTGTAACGCTTGACAACGCTCGGTGACGGCAGGTCCGCCGGATCGCCGCTTTCCAGGAAGTGTCCCATGCAAACGTCGTAGGTCAGATCAATTCCCGTCAGGTCGTTTAAGCGGAAGGGACCCATGGGATGGCCGGCGCCATAGACACAGGCTTTATCGATGTCCTCGAAGGTAGCCACGCCCATTTCGAGCATCCAGAGGGCTTCTTTCTGAAGGACGGCAAAAATACGGTTCAGGACGAAGCCGTCCACTTCCTTCTTGATTAAAATCGGTACTTTGTCAATTTTCAGGCAGAAGTCCATCATGCACTGTGCCGTTTCGTCTGAAACGTGGGGACCCTGAACCACTTCAACGAGCTTCATGACAAGGGCGGGGTTGAAAAAGTGGAGGTTGCATACCTGGGCGGGTCTTTTGGTGGCATCGGCAATTCTGGAGCTCACGATAAAGGAGCTGTTGGTCGCCAGAATGGCATTGGCCGGAGCATACTTGTCCAGATCGGCAAAAATCTTGCGTTTGAGGTCGATTCTTTCCAGTACTGCTTCGATGACTACATCCGCGTCTTTTGCGGCTTCCTTCAGATCGCCGGTAAACGAGATCAGGCCTCTGACTTTTTTGGCTTGATCTTCCGTCATCTTTCCCTTCTGCACACGGCCCGGCAGGTAACCATCGACAAACTTCTCGGCTTTCTCCAAAACGGCCGGCACGACATCCGTGCAGGTGGTCTTAAAACCGGAAAGCGCGCACTGAAGCGCGATCTGATGCCCCATATTCCCGGCGCCAACGACACATACATTTTTTACATCTTCAATCTTCATGTTTCTTCCTCACTTTCTTTTATTGTTTACTGTTTTAGTCACAAAAATGACTGATTCCAAAGCATAGCATTGTACAACGAGCGTTGGATATGTTAATTATTTTGCCGGGGTCATTTTGTCAAGTCTTATTTAGAATTCGGATTGACAGACTGCTTCGTTGTGTTATAGAAAAATCAGCAGTTTTGAAAGGATTGCCATGAAATCCATGAGAAAAAAGTCAAGCCCGGACCCTGAGTCCAAGTCAAAGAGAAGTAACGATCTGTTTCAAAAAAGACAAATGCAGATCATCAAAAAAGCCACAAAGCTCTTCATGAAGAAAGGCTATGCGCAGACGTCCATGCGCGAAATTTCCAAGGCTACGGGAATCGATATCAGCAACCTTTATTATTTTATTAAAAACAAGGAGGAGATTCTCTTTCGCGTTTTTGAAATGATTCACAGTACGGAAATCGATCTTTTCGAGAAACAGGGGATCATGAGCATGGAGGATCCCATAGAGCAATTAAGAACCGTTATTCGCGAATTGCTGGATTTCGGCTATAATTATGGCGAAGAAATCCTGCTTTTGTACCGGGAATCGAAGGTTCTCCCGAAGAGTATGCGCAAGATCATTTTAGGCAGGGAGAGTCAATTTGTCACCCAGATCGAAGATATTCTGAAAAAAGGTCTGGAGCGGAAGGTGTTTGATTTTGAAGATGCCTCTTTTACGGCCAACATGATTGCTTACGAATTATCACTGCATCCCCTGCGTGGCTGGAATTTGAAAAAATATTCGAAAGAAGAACTGATCAACCTGCTCGAAAAGCATGTCATGAAGGCAGTCATATGCTGATGACCGCCTGCCGCGACGCGGCCGGGCATGGATCAACGAAAAGAAGCCGGAGCAGATACACCGCTCCGGCTTCTTTTTT
>DDWS01000050.1:0-22972 GCA_002347685.1 Syntrophaceae bacterium UBA2280 | reverse complement strand
ATATCTTCCGCTTCCTTGACCATGACCTGCACCATATCGTTGACCTTGGGCATGTCTTTGATCCGCTGTGCAGCTTCTCCCGCGGCCATGAGGGCATGTTCCTTGTCGCCATCGTAAACCGCCTTGATGGATTCAACCTCGAACTGGATCAGGGACATGTCAATTGTGGAAAAGTCATCGGGGGTTCCGAGGAAAACACCAGGTGATTTCTGCAGGGTGTTTTTAGCATGCTCATCACTGCGGGGTGTCTTCAACCAGCGGGCCGGGCCCACAAAACCACGAGCCACAAGGGTTCCCCGGTCTCCTGCCGCCACAACGCCCTCTTTCCAGATCTGATGGAAATCACTTTCCTGGGTTGCCAGAAATCGTGTTCCCATTTGCGCGCCGTCGGCGCCTAAAACCAGTGCTGCCGCAAGGGTTTTGCCGTCGCAATATCCGCCGGCCCCTACCACAAGCGTATTTTCGTCGGACACGGCTTCAACCACGGCAGGCAGCAGGATCATCGAGTGAACCGGTTCCCAGGAGGTATGGAAGCCGCCTTCGTGACCGGACGCAACGATCACATCCACGCCTGCCTTCTTGCAACGCAGGGCACCCTTGACGGAAGGAACCACGTGCATCCAGGTGAAACCTGCACCTTTGATCTTGTCTTTCCATCCGACCGGGTCACCGGCGGAGGTGAAAATCACTTTGAAGTGATTTTTCATGTCGGGGTTCTCTTCGCGGACTTTGATGGCGGTATCGATCATGATTTTCGAGTACTCAACGAGTTCCGCCGAGACCATGACGTTGATGCCGAAAACACCGCCCTTGTCCTTGACCAGGCGATAGGTTCTTTTCAAAACCTTCTCCAGCGCGGTGGCCATGTCATCGTCGCGATTCGCCTCACCGCTTTCAACAAAGGCGTTGTAAATCCACGGTTGATCGTCCTTATTAAAAAGTCCGCTGGTGGAAAGGAGGCCCAGCACGCCCGCGTTGGCGGCCGCCACACAAAGGTTATTGTTGCTGAAAGGCCCCATACCCGCCTGGACAATAGGATATCGGATCCCGAGCTTCTCACACAGTCTTGATTTAATCATAAAACATCTCCTCTTTTTTTCAATTTTTCGCGCCTTTGATAAACGGATTTATACAACGAGCGCTGCTTGTATGAACTAATGGAGAGCAGGCCGTTTTGTCAAGTCTTATTTTCATTTATTTTGAAGGTTTCAGGCGGTTGTCCATGCTCGTAAAGCCGCAGTCCGGCTGGTAGCAGGTGACATTGAGAAATTCACACTTCTGCTGGCAGACCGGGCAGGTTTGCGGGGGGGCCATCTGGACGACGGTATTGCCGCAGTTGCTGCACTTCCATGTATTTTCCGGGAGATTTACCTTGCTTTCCGCCATATTTTCACTCCTTCTGAAATGATGTGTATTTTTACCATAAAAGTCATGTCGAAAGCGACCATTATTATCTGACGAATTGACTTGAAATATATGACAACTTCCGGTAAAGAAATGCACTCTTTTGATTCAGGGGAACACCGTGGCAAAAAGCAAGAAAACCAATGATCTGGCGGATCTCACCCTCCTGGGCTCGGGTAAAGCCGCAAAACCGGTCCGCAAACTCGAAACTTTTCCCAATCATGCCAAACGTGACTACACGGTGACGTTGTCTAGCGATGAATTCACGTGTGTGTGCCCCATGACCGGTCAGCCGGATTTTGCCAAAATCGTTATCCAGTACATTCCCGACAAAAAAATTGTCGAGTCGAAGTCGTTGAAGCTGTATTTGTGGTCATTCCGTAACGAAGGCGTCTTTCACGAACATGTCACCAATCTTATCTGTGATGATTTGGTAGCCGCCCTCGCACCCCGCTGGTGCAAAGTGACCGCCCGATTCGCTGTGCGCGGGGGCATCGGCATTACCGTGGACGCGGAATATCAGAACAACCATACGAAGTAAAACTGAGAGGATATGCAATGCCAAAACGTGAAGACATCAAAAAAGTATTGATTATCGGATCCGGTCCGATTGTCATCGGCCAGGCCTGCGAATTCGATTATTCCGGGACACAGGCCTGCAAGGCCCTGCGCAAGCTGGGCTATCAGATTGTGCTGGTCAATTCCAACCCGGCCACGATCATGACGGACCCCGGCATGGCCGATGTCACCTATATTGAGCCGCTCAATGCCCAGGCGCTGACGGAAATCATTGAAAATGAAAAGCCGGACGCCATTTTGCCCAACCTCGGCGGTCAGACCGGACTGAATCTGACTTCGGAGCTCTATAAACTGGGTGTTTTGCAAAAGCACAATGTGAAAGTGATCGGCGTGCAGGTGGATGCCATCGAGCGCGGTGAAGACCGGATCGCCTTCAAGGCCGCCATGAACAAACTCGGCATTGACATGCCCAAAAGCACGCCTGCCACTTCGGTGGAAGAAGCCGAGAAAATCGCAGGCGAAATGGGATATCCGGTGGTTATCCGTCCGGCCTACACCATGGGCGGCACGGGCGGCGGCATCGTCTATAACCTCGAAGAACTGAGGCTCATTTCCAGCCGGGGTATTTCGGCAAGCCTCATCGGGCAGATTCTGATTGAGGAATCCGTCATCGGATGGGAAGAGCTAGAACTGGAAGTCGTCCGCGACGCCGACAACAACATGATCACGGTCTGCTTTATCGAAAATGTGGACCCGATGGGCGTACACACGGGAGATTCCTTCTGTACCGCGCCGATGCTGACGATTTCCGAAGACCTGCAAAAACGCCTGCAGAAACATTCCTACGACATTGTCGAGGCTATTGAAGTCATCGGCGGCACCAATGTGCAGTTCGCACATGATCCCCAAACAGACCGCATCGTCGTCATTGAGATCAATCCCCGCACGTCGCGCTCATCGGCGCTGGCTTCCAAGGCGACCGGATTCCCGATTGCCTTGATTTCGTCGATTCTGGCCTCAGGGATTACCCTGGATGAAATTCCTTACTGGCGGGATGGCTCGCTGGAAAAATACACACCGTCCGGGGATTATGTGGTGGTCAAGTTCGCCCGCTGGGATCTCGAAAAATTCCCCGGCGCGGTGGATAAACTCGGCACACAGATGCGCGCCGTCGGCGAAGTGATGAGCATCGGCAAGAACTACAAGGAAGCCCTGCAAAAGGCCATCCGTTCACTGGAGAAAAAGCGCTACGGCCTGGGGTTTGCCAAAGACTTCCATGCCAGAACCCTCGATGATTTAATGGAGTGCCTGAGCGAACCGACAAGCGAGCGGCAGTTCATCATGTATGAAGCCCTGCGCAAAGGCGCCACGGTGGATGCTCTGCACGACAAGACCTTCATCAAGAAGTGGTTCATCGAACAGATGAAGGAACTCGTGGTCCTCGAAGAAAAGATCATTGCCTTCAGGGGGAAGGCATTGCCCGATGCACTGCTGATCCAGGCCAAGAAAGACGGCTTTGCCGACCGTTACCTGGCGCAGATTCTGGGCCAGAAAGAAGAAGACATCCGCAAGCAGCGTCTGGCTGCGGGGCTTTGCGAGGCCTGGGATGCCGTGCCGGTCAGCGGCGTGGAGAACGCGGCGTATTTTTATTCGACCTACAATGGACCGGACAAGGTCTCTGTCAGTAAAAACCGCAAGATCATGGTGCTGGGCGGCGGGCCCAACCGCATCGGCCAGGGGATCGAATTTGATTACTGCTGCGTACACGCGGCGTTTGCCCTGCGCGATGAAGGGATCGAATCCATCATGATCAACTGCAACCCGGAAACCGTTTCCACGGATTATGATACATCCGATAAATTGTATTTCGAGCCGCTGACGGTGGAAGATGTCTTAAGTATTTATGAAAAAGAAAAGCCCGAAGGCGTGATCGTCCAGTTCGGCGGCCAGACGCCTCTCAACATTGCGGCCGAACTGGCCCAGGCAGGGGTGAACATCATCGGAACCTCGCCTGAGACGATCGATCTCGCGGAAGACCGTGACCGGTTCCGCGTGATGATGGAAAAACTCGGTATTCCCATGCCCAAATCAGGCATGGCCATCAATCTGGATGAAGCGCTCAAAGTCGCAGGCGAAATCGGATACCCGCTGATGGTCCGCCCCTCCTACGTTCTGGGCGGACGCGGCATGCAGGTTGTTCATGACGAAGACATGCTCCGCCGCTACGTTATTACCGCGGTTGACGTGACACCGGACCGGCCGATTCTGATCGATAAATTTCTGGAAAACGCCATCGAGGCTGAAGCCGACGCGATTTCCGACGGAACAGACGCCTTTGTCCCCGCCGTGATGGAGCACATCGAACTGGCCGGCATCCATTCCGGCGATTCGGCCTGTGTGATTCCCCCCATCAGCATCCCCGCGCGCCACATCGATACGATCAATGAATACACCAGAAAAATTGCCGTGGAGTTCGGTGTTATCGGTCTGATGAACATTCAATATGCGATCGCCAATGATGTCGTCTACATTCTGGAAGCCAATCCCCGTGCGTCACGCACCGTGCCGCTGGTTTCCAAGGTCTGCAACATTTCCATGGCGCGGATTGCCACGCAGATCATGCTGGGTAAAAAACTCAAAGACTTGAATCTGAAGCACAAGGGTTTCCGGCATTTCGGCGTGAAGGAAGCTGTTTTCCCGTTTAACATGTATCAGGAAGTCGATCCGGTTCTGGGGCCGGAAATGCGCTCCACCGGCGAAGTGCTGGGGCTGGCGGATTCTTTCGGCCTGGCCTACTACAAGGCACAGGAGGCAACGGGCCAGAGCCTGCCTTCCGAAGGCACGGTGCTCATCACCGTGGAGGAGAAGGACAAGGGCGGCATGCTGGAAGTTGCGCGCGCTTTTGTCGGCATCGGTTTCAAGATTAAAGCTTCCGAAGGCACCTATCAATATTTTGCCGATCACGGCATTGCCTCCGACCGCATTTTGAAAATGCATGAGGGCAGGCCGAACATCGTGGACGCCATCAAGAACGGCGAGATTCAACTGGTGATCAACACGCCGACAGGAAGGTTGTCCAAGTACGACGATTCGTACATCCGTAAAGCGGCCATTAAATACAAGATTCCGTATATTACGACGGTAGCCGCCGCGGTGGCCGCCGTCAAAGGGATTGCCGCCTGCAGGCTCGGTCATGGCCGTGCCAAATCGCTGCAGAGCTACCATGCGGAGATTAAATAGGTAGATAGACTGTAGGCTGTTAGACTATTGGGGAAGACAATGCAGGGAACGATCTTGCCACCCGCAGGGGTGGTCGAGACCGTTCCCTACTTTTTTTCCAAAAATTCCATTTCCTGAAGAATGTCTCTGACACGCCCGGCCTGATCGGCTTGAACCAGCAGGCGGGCATATGCGCCTGCCGCAACCATCATGAGGGTACTTTCACCCGAAAAATTGTAGTGGATGCCATCACCGTCGAGGACGGACTTGATCACAGCAATGTCACCGGAGTTGTATGTTGAAAATACTTCAACCATTTCGATGTACTGCACGTCATCTTCCTGTGGAGGCGGTTCCTTCACGAGAGCAACGCCGCAATCGGCGCATTTTACAAACCCTTCACGATATTCGGCGCCGCATTTTGGGCAAAACATGATGGCTCCTCTTAGAACAAACCGTTGTTGATGGCTCCTCAGGCCGTGAATGGCGCGAAGCGATGCCTCGTTTTCGATATCCGGCTTGATCCTTTCCAAGGCACGCTTAAGCCTGACATCCTGCTGATTACTCATAGCCCGGGGGCGGTGTAAAACCGCCTAAAAGGTTTTCCATTCTCATGGCCAGATCGAGCGGGGTGCCGTCTTCCATATACGGTCCCATAATTTGCATGCCCACCGGCAGATTGGCCTTTGTTTTTCCTACGGGAATAACCGTTGCCGGGCAGCCGGAAAGGGTCGCAATGGATATCCATTTAAATGCCTCGGCGTAGTAACGCGGTTGGTCCGGCGCTTCGATCATGCGTCCCCACATATCGCGGTCGTGATTATGAGGAAAGGCCGCCACACAATTTGCCGGCATCAAAAAGGCGTCATACGTCTTGAAATACTCCTGCCAGGCGAGACGGGACAAAAGCCTGCGCAAGCTCAAAGCATACCAGCCCTTATGAGACAGAGTCAGTCCTTCCACGAAATTCTTCTGAATATCTCCATAAGGCATGTGAAACCGGGTTTTCATTATATCAATGACGGTGTCTGTAAAAGCCGGTGACTGAGAGACAAAGGCTGCCATCAGCTTGAAATAAATATCGAAAACTTCTGCGGGCGCAATTGCGTCGGGCCAACCCTCTTTCATTTTGACGCCTTCCCTGCGAAGGGTTAAAACGGTGTCGGACATGATGGCCGCGATTTCGGGATTTACCGGACAAAAGGGGTCATCGGTAACATAACCGATTTTATACTCTTTGAGTTTAGCTTTGCGGGGCTTGAGTAAAGACCAGCGTAAAGCTTTATCCTCGTCCGGCGCCATTCCCGCGATGATTTCCAGCTCCAGTTTCAAATCGCGCACACAACGAGCAAGCGGCCCGACAACGGCCAGATCATTTAACGCCGCAAGGTTGATGGAGGGCGAAACCAAAGAGGGCAGTGGCGGAATGGCGCCTTGAAAAGAGACGGTATTCAGCGACGGCTTGTGGCCGCAGATACCGCAGAAGTTGCTCGGGGTGCGGATGGATCCTGCAAGATCCGCTCCCAGTTCAAGGAAGCCCAATCCGGCGGCCAATGCCGCCGCCCCGCCACCCGTGGAGCCGCCCGATGTTTTGGCGATATCCCAGGGGTTGTTCGTCGTGCCCGCGACCTTGTTGTAGGTTTGAATATCGCTTGCACCGATCGGTGTGTTGGTCTTGCCGATAATGATCGCGCCTGCGTTCAGCAGCCGGTCCACCGCGACAGCGTTTTGAGCGGGGATATAATCGGACAGCTCCGGAAAGCCGCAGGTTGTGCGCAGGCCGGCTGTGGGAAACTGATCCTTGATGAGAATCGGAAGCCCGTGCAGAGGCCCCCATGATTTTCCCGCGGCCAGGGCATCATCCGCTTTGCGGGCACGCTTTATCGCCTGTGCTTCATTGAGCGTGACAAAAGCGTTGATTTTTCCATTGTGTTTTTGAATGCGTCCAAACACATGCTTCACCAGTTCCCGAGAAGAAATGACGCCTGCTTTGATGGCTTTCACCGCCTGCGTCGCCGAGCCGAAATCAGCATCAAGTTTGATACGGGATGTTGTATTCGAAGAAGAAATCTTTTTTATCATGCTGAAAAGTCTCCCTTTCGTTTTGGTGAGAAAATCATGACATGATTCAGGCAACATTTCTACTGAATTTATCGCCGCTGCCGTCCGGCATGAATCCACAAAACGAAAGATGTCGTTGATCCAAACGGACACCCCGCCCGCCGTATAATAACGTTTCGCAATTAAACCTGTCTATGCTATATGAAATAGGGACTCGAACAAAAAGGAAGAATCATGGAACCCCTCAAAGGATCACAAAGAAAATATCTTCGCGCCCAGGCGCACCAATTGCATCCGCTCGTTATCATCGGCGCCAAAGGCGTGACTCAACAACTGATTGCCTCCGTTGATCTGGCGCTGAAAGACCACGAGCTCATCAAAGTCAAATTTGGTGAATTTAAGGAAGCCAGAAAAGAAATTTCCATGGAAATCGCTGAAGCCACCAAAAGCGAACTTGTCGGCCTGATCGGCAATATCGCCATCCTGTATCGCCAGCACGCAAAACCGGAAATGAGAAAAATCAAGATACCCTAGCGACCTGCCAAAGGCCACAGGCAGGCCGGACCATTCGTATTTTCCCGCCTATTTATAATCCAGTGCTTCCCGGACCTTTGCGGCCATTTCTTTTATAGAGAAGGGCTTCTGAAGGAAATGCGTCCCTTCATCCAACACGCCGTGATGCGCAATGACGTTGGCTGTATAGCCTGACATGAAAAGGCGCTTAAGCTGCGGACACAGGGACAACAGGTTATTGGCCAGATCTCTGCCGTTCATTTCCGGCATGACCACGTCGGTCATCAGCAGATGGATTTCGCCTGTGTACTCCCGGGCCAGGCGAATGGCTTCACCCGGGGTGCCGGCAGGAATCACCGTGTAGCCCTGCATCTCCAGCATCGTCGTGGTCACTTGCAGAATCGTCGGTTCGTCCTCCACCAGCAAGACGGTCTCCCTGCCGTGGTTGGCCGCTTCCGCCGGGCCTGCTGCCCGGAGCTGCTCAACCTTACCTGCGTATCGGGGCAGGTAGATGGTGAAACTGGTGCCCTGTTGTGGTTCGCTCAAGGCATTGATGAATCCATTGTTTTGCTTGACGGCGCCGTACACCGTGGCCAGTCCCAGGCCAGTGCCCTCACCGACGCCTTTGGTCGAAAAGAACGGCTCAAAGATGTAGGCCATCGTTTCCTTATCCATGCCGCAGCCGTTGTCACTCACCGTGATGCGCGCATACTCGCCGGGGACAGCGCCCGCATGTGCGGCGCAGTATTCCTCTCCTAATGTACTGTTTCCCGTTTCGATGGTGATTTTGCCGATGCCTGTGATCGCATCCCGCGCATTGACGCACAGGTTAGCCAGGATCTGGTCGATCTGGGACGGATCTATTATGACTGGCCAAAGATTCGCCTGCGGTCTCCAGGCAAGATCGATATCCTCACCGATGAGACGCCGTAGCATCTTGAGCATTCCTTCCACGGTGTCATTGAGATCCAGCACTCTGGGCGCGATGGTCTGCCTGCGGGCGAAGGCCAGCAGCTGCCTTGTGAGATCAGCGGAGTGTTCGGCCGCCTTGCGGATTTGTATCAGATGGATATGGATCGGCTCTGCCGGGTCCGATTTCATAAGCGCCAGTTCCGTGTGACCGAGGATAACCCCCAGCATGTTATTGAAGTCGTGCGCCACGCCACCTGCCAATCGGCCGACCGATTCGATTTTCTGGGCCTGCTGGAGCTGGCCTTCGAGTTTGATTCTTTCCTCTTCGGCCTGTTTGCGGTCGCTGATATCGCGCAGGGTTCCTGCTATCCCCCGTGGTGTTCCATCTGGATCGATGAGCATGTTTGCCGCAAGGGATGCACAAGCCTGTGTGCCGTCCTTCTTCTTCAAAAGGATTTCATGATCCCTGGTGAATCCATTTCTGGATATCGTTTCCAAAAGGCTTTCCCGTTCGTCGGGGTTGACATAGACCTTCGAAACCGGTTTTCCGATCAGTTCATCAGAGGACCAGCCTGTCAGGCGATATACGGATGGAGACAATACCCGGATGATGCCATTTACGTCTGTCTGATAGTAGAGATCTTCGAAGGACTCAAAAATACGCCGATATTTGATTTCGCTTTTCCGCAGCGCCTCCTCCGCCTTCTTGCGTTCCGTAATGTCAATGCCGACTCCCACGAAAAAGCCGGTGTCCCCTTCCCCACGGCTTACCGTTTTGCCATGCCACTCAACAAGATATGTCCTGCCTGATTTGCTGATGATCCGGTTTTCATTGACTGTTGAATCCCCTCTTTCAATGATTTTTCGAAAAAGCCCGGCAAGTGCGTCGCGGTCTTCTTCGGGAACAAACGTTGTCAGATAGTCTGTGTCCTTGACCTCCTCTGCGGTATATTCAAGGGTCTCCAGCAAAGCCCTGTTCATCATCAGGGTTTTTCCGTCCGAACCAATCGCTACGATCAATGCCGGGGAAGTATCGAAAAGGAGGGTGTTGAATTTCTGTTCCTTGCGAAGCGCTGCTTCACTCTTTGTGAGCGCTTCTTGGACTTGCCTGTATGACTTTTGCGCTTTTTCCAGTTTTTTGATTTTCTTTTTCAGGGAAGATATCTCTTCGATGAGCTCTGACTCTGTCCCGGGGGATTTTTTCATCGAGCGCTTCCTCGAAAAGGGTGTAGGTCGTGGATGAAAAAACAATTGTTTATGGCACGATAGGCCCAAACGACTTTTAATTTACGCTCAGTCTAAAGATATGTCAATGGGGGATAATGAATCGTGGCGGCCCTGGATTTCCTTTTGTTTTTGTAAAAAACGAAGGAGCATTCATGGTCGTTTTTTTCCGGGGATTTTTCAGGCTTTTGCAGGCCGGCGCTTGCAACCTTCAGGTTATGAAAAGCAAAAACCGGAAGGCCGCAAGCGCAGCTTGCAATTTCTGCTATTTCTGACTGCCGATAAATTCTTCTACCAGCGTGTTGACTTTATCGGCTTCTTCGTGCTGCACCCAGTGGGAGGCATCCTCAAATTTGACCAGTCGCCCCTGATCGCAGAAGGCCATGCTTTCCTCCGCCTGCTCGGGGATGATGGCGACATCGTTGACACCCCATAATACCAGTACCGGCATGGTGATTCTGAAACTGGCAGGTTTTTCCGACGGCGTCTGCAGGGACGCCCGATACCAGTTGACCATGGAAGTGAAAGCGTAAGGCTGCATGAAGGCAGCCCTGTATTTTTCCAGGTCCTCAGGCGAAAAAGCACCCGGGCGGCTGGTCTCCACGAGGAGATTGACCGGCCACTGGTAATTGTTGGCCGAGGCAAACTGCTCGACAGCGCCGGGAATCTGGAAATAAAACACATACCAGCTTTTTTCCATCTGCTTCTGATTGGAAAAGAGGGTTTTCCCCATCACGACGGGGTGGGGCACATTCATAATCACCAGCCGTTCGATCCTGTCGGGGTATTTGAGCGCTGTCCACCAGGACACAGCTGCGCCCCAGTCATGACCAACCAGATAGATCTTATCGCGTCCGTACGCGTCGATGAGTCCCACGGCGTCCCTGGCCAGTTCATCTACTTTGTAGGACGCAATCCCTTTGGGCTTATCACTGAGATTATAGCCGCGCTGGTCCGGAACCACGACGAGGTAACCTCTTTGGGCAAAATACTCGATCTGTTTGCGCCAGGCATACCAGAATTCAGGAAAGCCGTGCAGAAACATGATCATGGGACCGTCTTTGGGTCCCGCTTCCATCACATGGAGTTTAACACCGTTGGTGTCGATAAATCGTTCACGTAAGTCCATCATTCACCTCATTCTTCATTCTAAAGCCTACGGTCAGAAAACGGTTTCAAATCTCCCACGCCGCTTTCGCCCCATCCGTAGTCGCTTCAATAATTCGCCGCGGGGCCAAAGCATCGCCGACAATGAAATGACGAATGCCTTTTTTCGAAAGCATATCTTTGAGGGTATTTCTAGGCGTCACTCCGACAGCTACGATGACCTGGTTGACCGGTTCAATTTTCTGATCTTCGCCGTTTTTCGTCACGATGATGAAACCTTTCTCAATCTGTTTCACCGTTGTGCTGAACATCAGCTTGATTCCGGCTGCCCGAAGACGTTTATGCAGCATGTAGCCGTGCGCGGCCAGGGGTAAAACGGGAGATGTCGCCAGCATTTCAACCAGTGTAATGTCCTTAATGCCTTTCTCACGCAGATAATCCGCTGTTTCCATACCCACAAGACCACCGCCGATGACAACGACGTGATCTTGAGGTTTGACTTCGCCATCCAGGATCTGCCAGGCGTCGCAAACGACGGATGAGCCGATGCCCTCAACCGGGCAGGTGGATTTATCAGCGCCGATGGCGAGGATCACCGCGTCAGGCTTGCCCGCTTCGACCATGGCTTCGGTAACATCCGTGTTGAGTTTGATATCCACGCCGATTTTTTTGCATTTTGCCGTGAGGGTTTTGATAAACCTGCCGTAGACCTCCTTGTGGGGCGCCTTCGCCGCATAGCGAACATTGCCGCCCGTTTCTTTTTCACGCTCAAACAGTGTAACCTGATGTCCGAGTCGTTTGGCTTCAAAAGCCGCCGTAAGTCCGCCAGGTCCGCCGCCAACGACCCATACGTTGCGGCTGACCTCCGCCGGTCCTTCCGGGTAGATCAATTCCTGGCCGGTCTGGGGATTAATGGCGCAACGAATCGGGAGCACCTCCAGCGAAAGCCGCTCGATACATCCCTGGTTACAGGCAAGACATTCCAGGGTGTCTTCGGGATGCCCCTCGATTGCGTTTTTGAGAAAATCGGGGTCGGCCAGGTGCTGCCTTGCCACAGCAACGAAATCCGCGTCTCCACGGGCAATCACTTCATCCATGACGTAGGGATCGACATAGCGTCCGACGGAGATGACGGGAACGTTCGTGACGTCTTTGATCTTGCGGGCCAGATGCGCCTTGAAGCCCGGGGCATATTCAACGGGTGCGCTCGGGTTCGGGGTGTCAGTGTTGACAGCGGGGCTGCCATGTGTGCCGAAAGATACATTGATGATGTCTGCTCCGGCGCTCACCAGATCGGGGATGATGGTCTGCATGTCGGTGATGGTATACCCGTTTTTAATACACTCCTCGCCGGAAACCCTGACGGAGATCGGGAAATCGTCACCCACCTGTTTGCGCGCCGCCCGGAGGCATTCGATCATGAAGCGGGACCGTCCGCGGAAATCGCCCCCATATTGATCCGTACGCTGATTGCTGTTGGCAGAAAGAAACTGCATCAGGAGATAGCCGTGTGCCCCGTGAAGTTCCACGGCATCAAACCCGGCCTTCTGGGCACGAAGCGCCGCGCTCCCGAATGCGGCAATGGTCTCTTCGATATCTTCCAGTGTCATCTCGCGCGGCTCTCCCAGGAATCCGAAAATATAGCTGGGGATTGCCGAAGGTCCAATGGCCTTCTTTTTCCGCTGAAGCAGGTAATTCTCGCGGCCCGTGTGGTGCAGCTGCATGGCGATTTTACTTCCCTGGGCATGAACGACATCTGCAAGTTTGGCAAGGCCCGGAATGAATTTATCGTCCCAAACGGCGATGCATCGGGGGCCGGCCGAGCCCAGGGGGTGGACTTCCGTGATTTCGGTGATGATGAGCCCGGCTCCGCTTTGAGCCCGCCGCTTAATATAGGCCAGGTTCGCTTCGCTCACGGTGCTGTCATCATTGCCAAGGGCAGTTCCCATGGGCGGCATCACCACCCGATTGGGTATTTCCAGGGATCTGACCCGGATGGGCGCTAACAAATGCTCTAATGTCTTCATGATTCCTCTCACTATTGAGTTTTATGGTCTGTTGCACCGGTTAAAAAAATGCTTTTGCTTTCCGATGTCCTGATATCACGGGTCCGGCCTGGGCCTGAGGGCCAAGGCGGTTGCCCGTCACTTGATCAATCCTGTTTCATCTTAAATGCGACTAGTGTTCTTCCACAATGCTGGTTGTGGACAGCAGTACGCCGCCGTCAATGATGATTTCCGTGCCGGTCGTATAGCTTGAGGCTTCGGAGGCCAGATAGACGGCTGCCCCGGCGATATCGTCAGGATGACCGATACGATGCATGGGCAGAACCTTTTCCAGTGCCTCCTTTGCTTTCTTGACCTCTTCAGGCGTGAGGTTCCACCAGTGAGAATCCATCATCTTCGTGCTGATCGGGCCGGGGGCGATGGTGTTGACCTGAATATTATAGGGCGCGAGCTCCATGGCAAACGCCTTGGTGATCATACGCACACCGGCCTTGGATACGGAATAGACGCTGACGAAGGGTTCCGGCTTGAAACCGTCGATGGAGGCCACGTTGATGATTTTCCCGCCACCCTGATTCTTCATGATTTTGGCGCATGCCTGGCTTAAGAAATATAGCCCCTTCATATTGAGGTTCATAATGGTATCCCAGAGGCGCTCGTCGGAGTCCAGAACAGTGCCCATGGCGGGACTGGCCCCGGCGTTGTTGACCAGGATGTCAATTCTTCCGAATTTTGCCATCACCGCGTCGACAACCCTTTGGATTTCTTCCATTTTGCCTAAGTGCGCGGGAATGACCAGCGCCTCACCGCCAAATGCTTTAATTTCTGAAGCCGTCGCTTCCAGATCCTGGGCTTTGCGGCTGGTGACGACCACTTTGGCACCGGCTTTGGCAAATCCGAATGCAATGGCCTGGCCGATGCCGCGGCTTCCGCCGGTGACAATGGCGACTTTATCTTTCAAAGAAAATTTTGACAGATCAAACATAAATGATGCCTTTCATTGTGAGGTAAACCCTTCCCTCCCTGTCTTCCGTAAGGATCGC
Organism: Syntrophaceae bacterium UBA2280; assembly: GCA_002347685.1. Classification (GTDB taxonomy): domain Bacteria; phylum Desulfobacterota; class Syntrophia; order Syntrophales; family Smithellaceae; genus UBA8904. The sequence goes on along the minus strand of DDWS01000050.1, from coordinate 8,964 downwards.
AGGGAGGGGAGAGTTTTTGAGGTAATACGGTGGGGTGCTCTAGTTCTTCGCTTTTTTCGCCATGGGGCTCAAGGCTTCACGGTCACCGCCGCTCATGCCGGCGATATACTTCACCAGCTTCTTGCGTGATTCGATGTCGTACTGGGTCGTGATCGCGATCTGCTCCATGATCGGCGATCCGCCGCCGTGATAGTTGCCCACGTTCATGATGCCGCCCGTGGCCGAACAAATCATGTCACCCAGATAACGCCAGAAGTTGGCCTGATCCTCGACCGGCATGTTGGGATTGCGCTTCGTGTATTTCAGGAGCGCCTCTCCCGTTTCCGGATTGGCAAAGTCCTTCTCATGGGGGAAGGTGGCCGTGACGCCGCCTGAGATGTCGCACAGAATCTCCGCCTCGCGGAAGACCGCCTCGCCCGACAGGCAGCGGCCGACGTTGCAGTAAATGGAATGGGGGATGAACGATCCCGGCCCGTAAGGCACAAAGCCGATGCCGGGGATGTACACTTCCGGCTTGCCCAGATCTGATGCCGTATAGCCTGCGGCATAACCCAGTTCAATGGTCATGATGATCTCGGCGAGCTTCTCGCGGACATGCTCGGTTTTGTGGATGTTATTGACCTCGGCGGCAAGGGCTGCCGTACCCAGAATCATGTCGCCGATGGCGGGTTTGCATCCGGAATAGGAATGACGGTGGAACAAGGCGAAAAGCAATGCCAAAACACCGCCGTGTTGATGTTCACCGGCCAGAAAGACCCGGTCCCACGGCACAAAGCAGTTATCAAAGATCATATAGGAATCCGTGGATCCCGGAACAAATCCTCTTTTGTAGTGTTCCCGCGGCCGGAGGTTGTGGATTGTCACCACCTGTTTCAACCCATCCCAGTCGCCCGGTACGGCGAAAGCCACTGCATAGTCCTTGTCTTGGGGACGAAGGGCCCGTGTGGGGAGAACCAATACTTCATCGGCCACGGAAGCTTCGGAGATATGCACCTTGCAGCCCTCAACGATGATGCCGTCCTTGAGCCGCTCTTTGATCCGAACATAGGAACCGGGGGTGGGCTGGTCAGCGGGGCGGAGCATCCGGTCACCCTTCGTATCCGTCTGCGCGCAGCAGCCGATGAGGTCTTCCGTCTGAAAGCGGGTCAGCCACTTCTTGAAGTTCTCATGGTACTGGGTGGAGCCGTTGTTTAACTTGTCCGCCTCATAGGAGACGTTGTAGATGGCGTTGGTGCCGTCGATGCCCATGCAGCGCTGAATGCAGCCGCCGACCTTCTGGCAGAGCATACGGGTCATGTCCTGTTTCTTGTGGAGGTCTTCCTTGTTCTGATGAATGTGATTAAAACGATTGATCCGCTCTCCTGTGAGGTGGGAAGTCGCCGTCATCAGCTCCGCGTTTTCCGGTTTTTCCGCCTCGTCGTAAGTGGTCCCGATGGTATTGATGCAATCCATCTGCAATTCGTCGGTCCGGTCAAGCAACTGGCCGTCATAGTAGAGATTGCGCTTCATTTTTGCTAATCCTTTAATGTAGTCCTGCTTTGTTCTCATGGGTGGTGCTCCTTTCTTTCATGTGACTTCTTGTTTGTTGGGTTTGGTCTTAACGTTTCTTTTCTGTTTTACATATTCCGCTGATATTTCTTTGTTCTGGGAAATTTTCTCCAGAGCATTGACGTCTTCCACAATCAAATGCAGCGTTAAAGCTGTCTCATCTTTTCTTGCCCGAATGCCGTTCATGACGATCTCCAGAAAAGGATCAAACATGCTCATGATGTCTTTTTCTTTTTTTGGCATTCCCTGCATGTGCCAGTGGATAAATAAATGTTCGATGGTTCCCATCAGCATCGATCGGATCAAATAGGCATCCGCATCCTTGCGAAAAGTGCCGTCAGCGATGCCGTCGCGGATGCAGTCCAGCAGGCCGTGGGCGGAACGGCGTATGGCCTCATGAGCGGCTGTCTGCCGGAATCGCTTATTGGACATTAACTGAAGCAAAACCAGCGCTGAATAATGAGGGTTGTTCTGATATAGAAGGATATAGCTCAACAAGATGGCCCGCATCCTTCCTTCAACATCCTTGATGAAAGGCAAAACCATCTGTGACTCTTTTAAGGTGTCGTTGGATATTTTCTCGGGAATTGCGAAAAGAAGGTCTTCTTTCGTGCCGAAATATTCATAGATTGTTGCTTCCGAAACCCCGGACTCCTTGCTGATTTCGGAGATGGTCGCGTCCTGGAAGGTCTTCTCGGCAAAAATGCGCAAAGCCGCATCCATAATGCGGTCTTTTCTGCTTTTTGCTTTGACATGGTCCGCCATAACGCCCCTTTTTGTAAGTTCGGTATAAGCTATATCACCATAGTCATACTGTCAAGTATTATTTGATTCCATAGCCTGACTATTATTTTACGTAAATAATCATAGTATAAGAGATCGCCGTTTCGGCCTCTTGCGGTTGCCGGCTGTCCTGACATGAAAAGCGAAAAAGGAGAGAATGAAAGATCGATCAACGGGAAGAATGTGAAATAAAATCAATAAAATTAGGGTTTCAGGAAGCGTGTCGAATATTGTCCGGGGTGTTTATCTGTATGCCGGCCCTACAGATGATCAATGTAGCGGATTTGTATGGGCTCGTTTCCGAACGCTAGCCATGTTGCCCCCCCCCGGATTGCCTGGAAGTCCGAAGGCCTGTATCTGGTATGCCGGTTGTGTAGAAAGGGGGCGGGCGATATGGCCCGCCCCCGCATAATGAAGAATGCTTTTTGTACTGTTATTTTTTTGCTTTGGGTTTTGGTGCATTCATATCCTGAACGTCGAGGAGTTCCACCTCAAAAATCAGCGTTGCACCGCCTGGAATCACGGGCGGTCTGCCACGATCTCCGTAAGCGGTTTCCGAAGGACACACCAGTTTGGCCTTGCCGCCCACCTTCATCATGCCGACGCCTTCCGTCCAGCAGGGAATGACCTGGCCCAGCGGAAATTCCGCAGGCTCGCCTCGTTTGACGGAACTGTCGAATTCCTTCCCGTCAACCAGCGTGCCGGTATAGTGCACGGTCACAATGTTTGCGGCCGTCGGTTGAACGCCCGTACCGGCCGAGATTTCCTGATAGATCATGCCGGATGGTGCTTTCACGGCTCCCGGTTCCGCTGCGGCCTTTTCGATAAAAGCTTTGGACAGCACTTTTTGCTTTTCCGTGGCCTTGGCCATCCGGCTCTCCGCCAATGCGGCAATATTCTGCATCTGGATTTCCGGATCCGCTTCCAGTTTTTTGCCTGTCGCGGAATCTTTCATTCCCTGCTGAACCAACTTTAACTCCTCGGCGGACAGATCGAAAACGGCAAGCTGTTTTTGAATCTGAACGCCCAGAGCGTAGAGCGCTTGATCATCTTCCGTTTTCGGCTGAGAAGAACAGGCGGGAAAAGCAAATAAAGCCACTACAACGATAATCATCCATTTACGCATAATAAATCCTTTCTTGAATCATCAATTTTTTTAAATTTTGTTCTAAACGAAAAAATCACCCGTTTCCTGAAAATACGGCCACGCATGATCGAGATATCCGTCCGGATCAGGCCTGTGCGACCTTTCATGAACCGGATCGTGAAACTTGTCAATCAAATTCTCGTTTTCGAAAGGACGGATCTTTTTCAAGCCGACAGGCAAAACGATTCGCCGACAGGCTTCCCGTCCCATAAATTTCCGCACCCCTAATGATTCTGACCTTACTTCGCGCTTTTAGGCTTGGCAGCCGCGGGCACTTTAGGGGCGGAAGAGGCCTCGGATTTCACTTCCAGCAGTTCCACTTCAAAAACAAGGGTTGCGCCGCCGGGGATGACAGGCGGACGTCCCTCATCCCCGTAAGCGAGATCGGAAGGACATACCAGTTTTGCCTTGCCTCCGGTTTTCATCAAGGCGACGCCTTCCGTCCAGCAGGGAATGACCTGGTCCAGCGGAAATTCCACAGGCTCGCCGCGCTTAACGGAGCTGTCGAAAACCTTGCCGTCGATCAAGCTGCCGGTGTAATGCACTTTTACCGTATCGGATGCTCCGGGCTTTGCCCCGGACCCGGCTTTCGTTTCCTGATAAATAAGGCCGGAAGCGGTTTTTCTGGCGCCTTTTTCCGCCGCCGCTTTTTCCATAAACCCCAAAGCGAGTTCTTTTTGTTTTTGGGAGGTTGCCTGCATACGGGATTGCGCCAGTTGGTTGATATTCTGAGTATAGGCTTCCGGCTCGGCGGCCAGATTTTTGCCGGCGACGGCATCGGCCAGACCCTGCTTCACAAACTCATATTCGTCGGCGGACAGTTCAAAGACTGACAGCTGCCGGGTGAGATGCACCCCCAGCGCATAGAGGGTTTTTTGATCTTCCGTCTGCGGATGGGCGGCCTGTGCTGTAACAGCCCAAAAAACAACAAAACATACTATAATGAATTTATGCATAGATTCCCTTTCCTTCTATCTGGATTTTTTTAGCGGTAGATGATGCACCTCGTACTACCAAGGCATGTTTTTGTCAAGACTCGGTAATGTCGCTATGATCTGCGTCCGCCGCTATCGCCGCGCAATGCCGCCAGGGTATCGAAAAGCGGGGTCATTTGACTTTGAACTCAATATCCGGCGGCGCGTCGAGAAACTTTTTAACTGAACAGGTCTCGGCGGTTTTTATCAAAGCTGCTTCGTATTTCTTCGGAAAATCCGGCGGCAGGTGAATGTCGATGATGATTTTTTCAACCCGATGTGTTTTGTCGCTTCGGATCACTGTCTGTGTCATTTTTAAAAGATCGGCTGCAATGGCGCGCGCCTGACAAAATGAAATGATGTAAAACCCCGCACACATGCCGATAGACGCCAGGAAAAGCTCGAACGGCGCGGGCGCCGTGTTGTCGCCGCCGTCTTGAACCGGCTGATCGGAGGTGATTGTGAAACCGCGAAAATGCGCGTCCACTTTGAGGTTGCCTGGAAAAGTAATATCGAATTTTGCTTCCATTAATGTATCTCCTGGTGTGATTCGCTGCTATCCCTGTTTGGGAAAAAACTGATCCATATCCTTGCGGACTATCGCAAGCCAAAGACTGCGCTGATCATTCGTACTGGTCACCACTACATTAAACATCCGGCGGTGAAAAGCGGGAATGCCGCACAGGCCGAAAATGGCATTTTTCCAGATCGTTTCCAGCGGATCGCCAAAAACGTTTTTCTCGCGTTCGGATTCGGTATTCGACGTATTGTAAACCAGTGCGGCTTTGGCTTTGAGCAAACCCTTCGGCACGCCCTCCCCCGAATCGCCTTCCAGAAATTCGTAGGCGACACCGGGGCGGATCACGCGATCGACCCAGCCTTTCAGGATGGCCGGCGGCTGCCCCCACCAGTTGGGGTGCACCATCACAAGACCATCCACCGCGGCAATTTCTTCGCAATGTGCTTTGATGACATCCGGCAGATTGGCATCCCGGGCGATTTCGGCAACCGGCAAAAGCGGATCGAATCGTTCCTCGTACAGGTCATGAAAAAAGACGCTATGTCCGTTGGCCTTGATGGCGTCACAGGCCGCCTGCGCGATGGCGTGGTTGAAGCTTTTCGAGTCGGGATGCGCGAGGATGATGGATATCTGCATGGCAATCTTCCTTATTCTTGTCTTCCGCCGGGAAAGATTTCGCGTCGTGATGGAAATGGATCCTAAGCGGCCTGCCGGCAAGGCAGGCTCCGGCGCTTTCCATGCGATCCTATCTACCACCGATCTCCCCGACCAGCAAGGGGGATTGGTCGTTGTATCGGGATCGGTTCTGCTCAATCTGCTTCGGGCTGACATTGGCGTAACAGTATGTGCACTGGTGGCCGCAGGTGTTGTATGCGCCGATATCGACGCTGGCTGCACACCCGCAAAGCTTGCGTTGGTATGGATCTTTGACGATGCTATATGCCCTGCCGGTTAATTCCGAAATCAGACCAGCGTCAATGCATTGGCCGTGTTCTATCCCCAGATCGGCCAGGTCAATTTTTTCCGCACAGGTCTTCATCTTCATGTTCGCATCCGTCGCAATCCGCACAAGCTGTCCGGCCAGTTGCCGCATTTCAGCTTCAGCAGGCGGCCGAACGCAGAGGTCCCCGGTCCTTTTTTGAATGTGCCGGTACATGTCGATGAAGCTGATCACACATTGTTGTGTGTACCCGTCCAGGCGCAACGCCATTTCATAAAAACGCTCGATATGGAAATCGATGCTGATCTTTCTTGACAGCAAAATCGGATCCAAACGCCAGATCACTTTTTTAGCGCCGATTTTATCGGATAGCCTCAGAAACGTATCGATGATTTTAGCTTTGGGCGACAGGTTCGGTTCAATGTCCGGGTCGTAGGGGGTGAGTGTGAACTGAAAATAATAAGGATGTTTTTTCAAGAGCGCCAGGCGATCCAGCATAGGCGCGGGGTCTTTCGTCCAGAAAACGATGCAGTCCACATCCTCAGACGCAAGCGATACCCGCTTGACCTGCTTTGGGTTCACCGGATTGCGCACCAGCACATCCCCCATAAGCAGCCGGTTAAAAAACCAGTCGCTGTAAAAAGCGGGAATATCCGTCCGTCGGCTGCAACTGATGATCATGGACCTTATTTCGTAAGCAAGTTCTCAAGAGCCGCGATTGCTTTCGCCAGATTTTCCGGCTGGGTGCCTCCGGCCTGGGCCATGTCGGGGCGTCCCCCGCCTTTGCCGCCGACAATCGGGGCGATTTCCTTGATGATGTTGCCGGCATGGAACCGATCGGCAAGGTCTTTGGTGACCATGCACAAGAGCATGGCTTTATCGTCGGCCTTGCCGCCGAGCAGAATCACGCCGGAACCAAGCTTATCGCGCAGCTTGTCGCCTAGATCGCGCAGGGTTTTCGCGTCGGCAATGCTCACTTCAACGGCCAGCACCTTGACGCCGCCTATTTCTTTCACCCGGCTCATGAGATCGCCGGAATCTTTCGCGGCCAGCTTGCTCTTGAGTGCTTCAATTTCTCTTTCCAGCTCACGGGTCTGCTTTAAAAGCTTATCGGCGCGGTCATACACTTCAAAGTGCCCGGCTTTGAACAGGCCCGCCGTACGTTTGAGCTCGTTTTCGGCTTTTTGCACATGGATCAGGGCATCGCGGCCGGTGACGGCCTCCAGCCGCCGCACACCCGCGGCAATGGCGGATTCGTGGACGATTTTTAAAAGGCCGATTTCGCCGGTGCGTTCCACATGCGTGCCGCCGCAAAGCTCGCTGCTCATTTCGCCCATCTTGACGATGCGCACGGTTGCGCCGTATTTTTCGTCAAATACCGCCGTGGCACCCGTTTTGAGCGCGTCTTCGAGTGAACAGACATCCGTCTGAACCGGCAGGTTCTTACGGATCATGTCGTTGACGATGGTTTCCACACGCGTAAGTTCTTCGTCGCTGATTTTGGAGAAATGCGAAAAGTCAAAACGCAGCCGCTCGGCTGTCACCTGCGATCCGGATTGCTTGATATGATCGCCCAGCACGGCTTTGAGCGCGGCCTGCAACAAATGCGTGCCGGAATGGTTGGCGGCAATGGCACGCCGTCTTTCCAGATCGACGACCAGCCTGGCTTTTGCGCCGATTTTGATCTCGCCCGTTCGGATCACGCCTTTATGGACGATAAAGTTTTCGACGGGCTTTTTCGTGTCTTCGACAAGGAAGTTAAATCCCGCGCCTTCAAGATAGCCTGTGTCGCCCATCTGTCCGCCGGACTCTCCGTAAAAAGGCGTGCTGTCCAGGACAATCTCCGCCTTTTGCCCCGCGCTTGCCGCATCGGCGGGTTTGCCGTCCACAAAAATGGCCGTGACTTTCGCTTCGTCTTTATCCATCGCGTCATAGCCGCAAAATGCGCTGATCACGCCGGAGCTTGACGCCTTGAGGTAGCATTCCGCCACGGCTTCTTCGCCGCTGCCTTTCCAGGCACCGCGGGCGCGCTGACGCTGACGCTCCATCTCGGCTTCAAAGCCTTCCGTATCGAGCGTGATTTTATCCTTTTTAACGATGTCCGCCGTCAGATCGACAGGAAAGCCAAACGTGTCATAGAGCTTGAAAATCACCGCACCGGGCAAAACGGACTTCCCCTCATTTTTCAGCGCCGTCGTTTCCTCCTGTAAGATGCGCAGGCCCGCGTCGAGCGTTTCCATGAAACGCTGTTCTTCATTGAGAATGACCTTTGTGATGTATGAGGCCTTGTCTGCGAGATCCGGATACGTGTCTTTCATCATGTCGATGACCACCCGCGCGGCCTCGTTCAAAAACGGTTTGTCGATGGCGAGCATTTTACCGTGGCGCGCGGCGCGGCGCAGGATGCGCCTGAGCACATACCCCCGGCCTTCATTGGACGGCATGATCCCGTCGCCGATCAGGAATGTGACGGCCCTGCTGTGATCGGCAATCACGCGAACGGACACATCGCTTTCGGCGTTTTTGCCGTAGGTTTTTCCTGATATTTTTTCCACAAAGCGGATGAGCGGCGAGAAAAGATCCGTGTCGTAATTGCTTGTGACACCCTGCACGACGGCAGCGAGGCGCTCCAGCCCCATGCCGGTATCGATGCTGGGCTTGGCAAGAGGCGTGAGCTTGCCGGTTTCATCGCGGTCAAATTGCGTGAAAACGTTGTTCCAGATTTCCAGGTGGCGGTCGCAGTCGCAATAGACATCGCATTCCGGTCGTCCGCAGCCCGTGCCTTTGCCCTGGTCGTAAAGGATCTCCGAGCAGGGGCCGCAGGGGCCGGTTTCTCCCATCATCCAGAAGTTGCTTTTCTCGCCCATGCGAACGATACGGTCCGCCGGAACTTTCATTTTGTCATGCCAGATTTTAAACGCTTCGTCGTCGTCCTCGAAAATCGTCACCCAGAGTTTATCCTTGGGGAGTTTTACGACGTCAATCAGGTATTCCCAGGCCCAGGCGATGGCGTCTTCCTTGAAATAATCGCCAAAGGAAAAATTGCCGAGCA
>DDWS01000016.1 GCA_002347685.1 Syntrophaceae bacterium UBA2280 | reverse complement strand
TCCACGAGGTCCTGGCACTCAACAGTTAGGAAGTAGAACCCTGTGGCAATTTGGGGGACATCCATGATAAGAAATGCCAAGGAAAAAACGGAGATTTCCTTGACCTTCCCGGATCCCGCCGGTGTTTAAATTGAACTCCTTTTTCCCGTCCAATCTTTTTCATTCTTTCCAACGCAGCCTATGATCAGGCGACCAGACATCCATTTACAGTATCAGGTCATAAATGCCATAGGCCATTCGGTTTGATCCGGCTCATGGTATTTACCCGAAGTCCCACTGTGCGATGTTCGCGCCGAGAATGGACCATTAAATCTGGCTCGTCGGAGGCGCGCCACTTCTTTTTGACCTTTGCCGAAGATTGAGGTTGGGTCAACCCGCCAGCCTCAAAACATAACAATAAGCGTGAAGCCTTTTAATGGGTGACCCCTTTGCCTGCTCAACCGTTAATATGATTAAAATATGATTAAAATACTTGTGCAGACATTAATTTAATGATATTAAATTAATGCTGTTAAATTATGAAGTCCACAAAAATTTGGCTGTTTTGCATTTTATGAAAATCCTTTTTAGGATGGAGAGTTTTCATAGTGCAATTACGATTATCAGACATAAAATAACCCTGCGAGAGGAGGTCGTATGTTGTCCATGTCTCATTACGAAAACGATAAAAAGAATTTACTGGAGGCCAGTCTCTGGCTTTCCGATCAAGGCTATTTTGGTTCACAGCGGGGCTCAGGAGGAAACGTTTCGGTGCGGCTCAACGATCATGCCATGGCCATCACTCCCTCATCGGTGAAATACCAGGATCTTTCCACAGACGATATTTGTGTGGTCGGTTTTGACAGCTCAACTATTGAGGTAAAAAATGGACTCAAACCGTCCGTGGAAGCCGGACTTCATGGTATCGTTTATCAGAAGCGGCCGGATGTAAACGCTGTTGTCCATACCCATCAAATCTTCGGCAGTGTCTTTGCTTTGATGAACACACCCATACCTGCTCTTTTTGATGAGGTGTCTTTTTCTCTGGGACAGATGATTGAGATCATCCCTTATGCCCTTTCAGGAAGCGCGGAGCTTGCCACCAATGTGGAAGGAAAGCTATCCAACAACGCCAATGCCTATCTCATTCAGAATCACGGCATTCTGGCACTGGGTAAAAATCTCGATAAGGCCCTTCTCCATGCGGAACTTTTGGAGAAGGTCGCTCATATATACTGCCTGGCACTCTCCACCGGCAAACCGATAACGACACTGCCCGCATCTATCACCGATTTTGTTGCGGCAGTAAGGAAATCGGAAGTTGAGGAGGCCATGAAGAAAAGTGGTAATTGAGAATTAGTATTATTTTCTCAGAGAACTAAAGCCACTAAACAATGCTCCCAGCATTCTACCGACATCAGTAAGAATCTCAACGGTGATCTTGTCGAGGAAAGCAAACTTGGAAAGGTTGGCCTCTTTAAAAATTGCCCGGGCTGCATCCGCGGAACAGCGATTGGTTTGCGTTGCCGCGTCCAGTTGACTGTTTGGGTCCATCTGACCAAAAGCATCCAGCAGATCCTGACCGAACTGATCCAGGAAATAATAAAAAATCGGGTTATGTTTTTTTTCCGCCCGTTTAATATAGGCCTGCAAATGATCCTGCACATCCCTTGCTGCGGCCTGCCCTTCATGAGCGCCCCGCAACAAGGCTTGCTTGAAAGGCTCAAACCCCTCTCGAAAGCGGCGTTCAGTATAGATTTCATAACTCTGGTGCATGGCGGAAACAATCTTGAACAGATCCTGTCTGGAAAATATTTTCTTCATCAGAAAAGCGCCGGGTAACGCCTTAACATGAAAGGGATGTCCCAAATCCGCCAGGTAGTGAGCAGATCGAGAAAGATTACGCCAGCCCCAATAATCGTTACCGTTTTCAAAAGCAAGCTTTGCCATATCTTTGTGAACGCGGAAGGATTGCGGCGCAATGCCAAAGGTCATTCCCGGAAGTTTGAATTGCATGTGCCGCCAGCCGTGAGACCCGCCGGTGATTTTCTGATTTTTATGGAGATTCAGATCGCAGTCCAGATATAGATCAGGTTCCGTACTGTAAATCACCAGCACCTTCCAGGGCTCAATCGTTTTTCCTAGAGGCGGTTCAGAGGCAAAATCGCCGTTTCTTTTTCTATAATCAAAAGACCACAGTGGATCCAATTGCCGGTGTGCGTGATAATTTTCTTTGTAAACATCGATATGCTTTGGACCTGTCGACCAGAGCTTGTCTCCGTATCGGGGATTGGGTAAAACAGGCACGTTTGGCAATGACATCAAGCGTTCCAGAGCCTGGGCGGCAAAGTAGGTGATGTACTCATGCGAAAACCATGGCCCCCAGGCTAAAGGCAGATTCGGGTCGTTGTGGAGAGAATAATTCAAAATTAGACTTCCTGAGAGAAGCAGGGAACGGTCTTGACCGTTCCCTGCACGATTAAATCATCTACTGAATTTTGAAATCGGTTTTCTTGCCCCAGACACCCAGCGCGACACCCAGCTCTTCGTGTTCTTTGGCATATTCTTCCAGCTTAACGCCCTTGACCGCGGCATCAATTGCCTGCCGCAGCGCGCGGGCACCGGCTTTCGGCCCCTGGGGATGGGCATGAATGCCTCCGCCGGAACCGATCATGATGTCCTTGCCTACAGCGTTAACAATATCGGCCACGTTGGCCGGTGTGATGCCGCCGGACGGCATCGGCATGGTGGGTTTCAAGTTGCCCATCGGATAAGTCAAATTGCGCACGGTGTTCATGAAACGATCATGCATGTACATGGCCTTCCCGCCCATCGAGAAGGGCAAAACGATGGAATCCGCTCCGCACACACGGGCAAACTTACCTAAAATGAGTGGTGAGGATATCCCCTGGTAGGGCGACATGTAAAAGGCGCCGGCCATGTCCATGTGGGCCAGGATCGGCACATTAATGGCCGGATCTTCAGCCAGCGCGCGCATGGCTTCCGGACCGACAGCCAGATAGTTCACCATCATGCCGTTAACGCCGGCATCGACGCAACGCCTGGCCAGATCGAACATCCGCGGCAGGCGATCGGTAACATTGACAGTGTAGATCGTATGCTCGCCGGTTTCTTCAAAAACCTCCTTTTCGATTTTCATGTAGGTTTTGACCCGTTTGACGGCGTCGTTATAACGCATGTTGGCGATCAGTTCATCATCCTTGATCACATCGCAGCCGCCCAGCGCCGCCTGTCGAAAAAGCTCAGCACCAACTTCCAAAGGATAACCGCTGCACGGTTTGATCATGTTATTGAGCAGTGGACGACCTTTTTTAATGCCAAGCACTTTCCACCAGCCGTCCGTCCCGAATTTCGGTCCGTTATACTGATCCAGTGTGGCTTTGGGAAACCTGATATCCAGAAGTTTGAAATTGGGTACCATGGAAATGTTGCCGATGACAGCGGTCAACATCATGGGCAGTTGATCTTCGACATTGGCTGCCGGAAAGGCAATCTGCAAAATATACTGACGGCTGGTGACCTCCGCCGGCACCGCATATTCGTAGTAAGGAGCTTCATAGACCCCGATAACTTTAGCCACATGACCGGCCCGGACTTCCGGTGTTTCTCCCGGCACAGGCACCCAGGTGCCGGTGGTCTGCTCAATGGCAAGCACCTGCCCCAGAACCGCCATATCCCAGGCTTTATCCGCCTGAATCCAATACGTGGCAATGACATGATCTTCCATATCGATGCCTTCAGGCAAGGCAATGGGTTTGTCCGCGTACGGCCCTATCTGCTTTTTTAAAACTTCAATATTTTTCTTTTTTTTCATAAATGCAATGCTCCTTTACGAATGATTATTTAATTGTTTAACTTCTGGGAATCAGCGAAAGCACATATTCCCATATCTCCAACGTTTTCTTCAACGCTTCATCATCATGCTGCATGCAGGTGTACATACGGGTTCCTGCCAGTGTACACAATCCCTGAGCCATGGTCACCACCTGGTAGTCATCCGCAACCTGCTTCCGGTTAAATATCTGGGTGAGCGCGTCCGGCGAATTCAGGTCTATGGAGAAGAACGCAGTTGTCATGTAATGCATGATGGCGCCGAAATTATAAACAAAGAATCCCAGATCAGGACGTGTCTCATACAGATCATTTAAAGCCTGAGTGAGCTTGTTGGCGTATGCGGTCGCCTTAGCCACCGCGTCATGCTCGGCCATGTACTTCAGCGCATAATAACAGGCCGCCATGGAAATAGGATTAGCGGCTAGTGTGCCTCCCACAAAGATCTTTTCGCCCATGCTGCCGGCACAGACTTTCATGACATCTTTACGGCCTGCTACGGCTCCTGATGAAGGATAACCGTGCGTAATGATCTTGCCCAGCACCGTTATATCCGGAATGATGTTGTACAACTTTTGAGCGCCGCCCATATCCAGACGGAATCCCGTTACGACTTCGTCGAATATCAGCAGCGAACCATACTGATCGCATAATTTACGGATTGTCTGATTCCAGTCCGGATGAACCGGATGAGCGCCTGATTCTCCGCCGATGGGTTCCACCATCACGCCGGCCACTCCGCCTTTATCCTGACTATCTTTAAAAGCCGTTTCCAGGGCTTCAAAATCATTTGGCGGAACATCAACGATATGGGCAAAGCATTCCGCGGGGATACCTTTGGATTCGAAATTACCGGTCCGGGGAATATGTACTGAATAGATCATCTGGTCAGACCAGCCATGATAACTGCCGCCGATCTTGATAATCTTGAGCTTACCGGTATAGGCCCTTGCTATGCGCAAAGCCGCCATATCCGCTTCTGTGCCGGATTGAAGAAAACGGACCATTTCCACCCCGGGCATATGTTTGATAATTTCCGCAGCCGCCAGAAGCTCATACTCGGAGGTCAAGCCGGTCGCCGGCCCTTTTTGCCGGATGATTTCGATAATCTTTTCATCGAGCGGTTCATAACAATGACCCAGCATGATCGGCGCGCCGCACATGAGATAATCAAGATACTCATTGCCGTCCACATCCCAGATCTTATAGCCTTTGGCCCGATCCATCGCCAGGGGGAAAGGTTTGTTCTGGCTTAGATTGTGTTCAACACCTCCGGGAATCATTTCTTTGGCTTTCTCAAAGATTTCAATGGAGCGCTTGCACCGCTCGGCATAACGCTTATGTTCGGAAGCCAGTTTGTCCTTGGGGATCGGCTGCACCGGTCTTTCCAAAATCGCATCTTTTCTTTTCATAATCTCCGCATATTCCATAGAATCACGTCCTCCTCTCTTTCTTTATTGTGACTATTGCGGCAAAGAACACACGCCCTCTGCGCTAATATTCATTCGCGCACATGCTTTTTTTTGTGATTTGTAATAGTGGATATATTCATCAAACAATGCGTCGTATAATTTTCTGTTGTCCGGGTTGGGTATATACTCAGATTTTATTTGAATATACTTGGGAATGTCCTCCAGGGTAATGTATTTCAAAGCCATGGAAGCGAGAAATGCCGCGCCGCGCGCATTGGAATAGATCGGATCCTTGACCTGACGGATTTTCCTGTCGAATATATCTGCAAATATCTGCGACCAGATGTTGGAATTGGCGCCACCGCCAATGAAATTGAGATACGCAAACGGTCTGCCCATAAATTTTTCTACAGGTATCAGCAACCATTTCGAGTTGAACGCCACACCTTCATAAACGGCACGGGCAATGTCCTCGCGAGTATTTTCCAATGACAAGTTGAATATGGAAGCCCGGATGTTGCAGTCGTCCACAGGAGACCGTTCTCCGTAAAGCCAGGGTGTAAAAATCACCCTATTGGCGCCGGCCGGAACACGCTCGACAATTTTATCCAGTACTTTGTAAATATTGGGGACGCATTCCTCCATCAACAGCTCGTCTTTATGATACAGGATATTATCCCTCAGCCAGGTCAGACATTTACCGGCGCATTCCTGCTCGGAGAGAATAATATATCGTCCGGGGATCGGGCTGGGAAACGATCCGAAATTGTGGGGAATGTCAGTCTTCTTGAAGGGCACATGAGCTGAAATCCACGATGAGGTCCCGATGTAAATATGGCCTTCATAATCTCGAACAGCACCGGAACCCACACCTGCGGACTGAACATCGGGCGTGCCTCCGATCACAGGCGTTCCCGGTTTCAAGCCCAGTTCCGCGGCTACATCATTTTTAACGGGGCCCAGGATATCCATGGCCTGAATCAAATCAGGCAGCTTGGAACGCTCAATACCGGACATTTTGAGAAGTTTGTCGGAATAGACAACATGCGACGGATCGCGGTTGTCTGTCACCCAGTGTAATAGAATTGAATCGTAGGTGGCTGCAAATTTACCTGTTAAACGTAGATTGATATAATCCTTCGGGTCCAGAAATTTATGGGTCTTGCGATAGATGTCCGGGCGATTCTGTTTGATCCAGAGAATATGGCAGATCGGGTCTTTGCCCGAGTGAGAAGGAGCGCCTCCGGTCAACTTCTGCCAGGCCAAAAGCTTAAACAAAGGGTAGCCCGCTATTTTAATGGGGCCTTTCAATATATCTTTTATGGACTCGGAACCACGACAGTCCATCCAGATGATGCCATTCATCAAATGCTGACCTGACTGATCCACAGCAACAGTTCCCGACCACTGGGAGGTCACGCTCACAGCAACAATATCATCAGGTGATACAAGGTTTTTACTGATGACTTTTTTGGCGGTGGACATAATGGCATCCCACCAGCCCTGGGGGTCCTGTTCTGCACCGCCATCGGAAAGCAGTTTAATGGGAGTATCTTTAAATTCACTGTCAATCAACTCCCCATAAACTGAAATTAAAGCGGTCTTAGGGCCGGATGTTCCCAGGTCAATTGCCAAAACGTACTTGTCAACACGTTTCATGATTTCACCCATCCCTGGAACAATTTAAAATTTTCAATTATTCTTGCAAATTATAAATTGATTCAAAACCCCCGGTTAGCTTCATCCGTTGATCATCCGGTAGTCAAACGTATCGCGCTATCAATAATCGTCTGCATGGCGATGTCAGGATCATCGCTGATTTGATAAAGAACTCCGCTGTTATGCAACGAAATGGCGCCATGCAACACGCTGGTGCATTGAATCGCTAACAATTTAGGATCACCATGCTGTATATCCGGCCTTGAATCCTGATAGTCCCGAATAACTTTAATGGTCAAAAAAAACGCCTTCAGAGAGTTACGGAATTCATCGAAAGACAGTTCTTCCTGGGGCGTTCCGATATAGTCGCTATACTGCCGAATGGGTCTGTTAAACATAACATCATAAATGTTTATATTATGTGTACCGAACTCCACAAACGCATGGGTCAAGCCCTGATACTTCTCCAGGGGTGTATCCGCTATTGAAACAGCATAGCTGAGCTTGTCATACATCATGGCGTAAGCCTTCTTGTGGATAGCAATCAGGAGCTCATCTTTGTTGCCATAGTAATTATAGAGATTTGCTGCAGTCATCTTCATTTTCAAACCGATCTTGGCCATAGACAGGGCTTCATATCCATTCTTTTCAATGATTTTAAATGCAATATCAAGGATTTGCTCGCGAACCGCATCCACGGCTTCCACACTTCTGGTTATTTTGGGCATAATAAAACATCCGTCCTTTTCATTAATTTAATGGTGTTAATTTAATATAATTAAGTTTCAATGTCAATGTTTTTTCTCTAAATATCATCAGTCCTGACGAGTTTCGATTCCTTGATCTTCAAAATGAGAAATACATTGATCATCATGAGCGCTATGAAAATGAGCATAGCGGGCGTTTTTGAAGCGCCGGCCGCTGTCAGGATATCCATACCGAAAATAAAGATGATACCTGAAACCTGCCCTGCGAGCATCAGCAATCCCTGCGAAGTGGCTTCAGGCGCCGGATAGCTTATCTCGGCGCAGTACTGGTAGCAGATTGGACCGCCCGCCATAAGGAAGAAACCGAATACGATGCATGATGCAAGCAGCAGTCCGTAATTACCGGCAAAAGTCATTCCTACCAGCCCGGGGATAGCCCCAATAGACGCGACAATTATAAAAACCCTTCTTTTACGCATTTTATCGGAAAGGACCGGCAGGGTGGAAGCGCCGACGATGCCGCCGATCATCATCAGTGCCCCCGCTATTCCGGCTTCCGTAATGCTAAACCCGCGTGGACTGATAATCTGCTCGATCCAGGTTGTGACTGCGTTAAAAATACCCAGTGCTACAAAGAAGAAGATGATGAGATAAATCATATCTTTTTGCTTGAAGATGTGTTTCAGGCCGGCGAAGATCGGCATACGTTCGTCATGGCCGTCAGGACAGGGTGGAGTAGGCGGATTCTCTTTGATAAATATTAAAAAGATAATGGCGCCGGCCAGCGTCGCAATGCCATAGAACATCAACATTTTTTCCATACCATATATTTTGAAGAGAACCGGCGTAAGCGCCATTGCAACAATAATTCCGACAAACTGCGCCAGGACACTAATGCCCGCCTGGGTCGCCCGTTCATGCAGGGGAAACCACCGGACTCCAACCTTGGTGACAGCGTTCAGAACGAATGGCTGTCCGATGGCAATCCCAATTTGAGCGATGACGATCATATTGTAGCTGCCGCCGTAAAATCCTTTCATGAATCCGAAAACACCCATAAGCACGGCACCGATACCGATACCGATCCGGATGCCCCATGTGTCTATGACGTAGGATGCCGGGAAGGATACGAAGAGATAGACAATCATAAATATCAGAGAAAGAAGGTCGATTTGCAAAGCAGACACATGATAAAATGTGACGGCCTCACTGGTAATGGGCGCGAAAGTGATCCACTGCACCTGCATTAATGCATTAAGAAGAAAATAGACCAGAAGTACTATCCATCTGTAGCCGTAAACTTTAAAATTTGCCTGCTCCATTAGATCGCCCCCCAATTTTTTCTGCTATAATAATAAATTGCTTTTTGCAAAAAACTGATGTGCGTTAAATTAACGATGTTAAATTAATATAGCTAAATCCTGAAGTCAATAAAAATATTAACAACGACCTTGGGGTTATTCGGGGGACATAACACTTAATTATTCTGACTACTGAAAGAAAATGCTTCTGATATTTCATGCCGGGGATTTCTGAATCGTTTCAATTGCCACCGTCCCGAAAAGTTGGCCAGCCAACGGGTAGTAATTCGTTGGAGGGCTGATGGAAACATCTATCTTTTGAAATGTGGGACAGTA
The DNA here is from genome assembly GCA_002347685.1 of Syntrophaceae bacterium UBA2280. GTDB lineage: Bacteria > Desulfobacterota > Syntrophia > Syntrophales > Smithellaceae > UBA8904. Next base: position 39,596 of record DDWS01000016.1, on the reverse strand, counting down.
CGCAGATAAACCTGGTGCGACAACGTGGAGAACAAACCCGTCAATCATGTCGCCGAGACTGACATCAAAGGGTTCTTTAACCATGTCAACCTGATTGTAATGTTTTTGGCTTGGTCACAGAGTCTTACCGGCAAGAAGGGATTTCGCGGCGGCGAAAATGCCTTCTTCGTCCAGGCCGTATTTCGCGCGCAGCTCGGCTTGTGTAGCGTGCTCAACGTATTCATCGGGAATGCCCAGGCGCCGTAAGCGGACACCGGTAATGCCCTGTTCGGAAAGCAGCTCCAGCACGGCACTTCCGAAACCACCCTGAAGGACGTTTTCTTCCACCGTCAGGATTTGTCCGACACGGTTTGCCGTCTCTACAATCAGTTCGGTGTCCAGCGGCTTGACAAACCGCGTATTGACAACCCGGACAGACACATTCTCCAAAGCCAGCCGCCGGGCTGCCGCCAGCGCCGGATACACCGTCGCGCCGATGGCCAGAATTGCCAGATCCGTTCCCTCGCTCAGCACCTCGCCCCTGCCGATCGCAAGCGTATGGAGTTCGTCATCCAGCGGCACACCGATTCCCCTGCCTCGCGGATACCGGATGGCGACAGGCAATCCGCAGCCAATCGCCGTTTTCAGCATGTGACGCATTTCGTTTTCATCTTTGGGGGCCATGACGATTATGTTAGGGATCGAACGCAGATAGGCGAGATCAAAAATGCCCTGATGTGTCGCCCCGTCTTCGCCGACAAAACCTGCTCGGTCAACCGCGAAAATCACAGGCAGTTTCTGCAGGCAGACGTCATGCGATATCTGGTCGTAGGCTCGCTGTAAAAAAGTGGAATAAATCGCTACAACCGGCAGACATCCTTCGATGGACAGGCCGGCTGCGTAAGTCACGGCAAGCTGCTCGGCGATGCCCACATCATACATTCGCTTGGGAAATTCCTGCGCGAAGGCGTCCAGACCCGTTCCCTCACACATCGCAGCCGTAATGGCGACAATACGCTCGTCGCTGCGGGCCAGCTCAATGAGTGTTTTACCGAAGATTTCCGTGTAGGAGGAGATCACCGATTTTGCCAGCGCTTGACCGGTCTCCACATCGAAAGGCGCAACGCCGTGATAGGTCGGTGAATTGTCCTCCGCGAATTTGTAGCCCCGGCCTTTCTGCGTGATGACATGCACCAGCACGGGGCCCGGCAGATCCCGGACATTTTCCAGGTTTTTGATCAGATAATCCAGCCTGTGTCCCTCCAGCGGCCCCACGTATGTGAAACCCAGATACTCGAAGAGCGTTCCCGGGACAACCATGGTTTTGAGAGATTCCTCCAGCTGGCGCGACATCTTGAAGACCTGTTCGCCGATACCGGGAATGCTTTTCAGAAATCCTTTGAGATCGGATTTAAGCTTGGTGACGGTATGTCCGGTCATCAGTTGGTTCAGATGCGCGGATAGCGCGCCGACATTTGGCGAGATGGACATTTCGTTGTCGTTGAGCACGATGATCAGATTTTTTTTGCGGTCACCGGACCAGTTGAGCCCCTCGAAGGCCATGCCGGTGGTCATCGAACCGTCACCGATTACGGCAATGGTTTTCTGCTTTTCGCCTTTGAGGCAATGAGCCTCCGCAAATCCCGCGGCGGCGGCAATCGATGTGCCGCTGTGTCCGACATTGAAAGTGTCATAGACGCTTTCCTCGCGCTTGGGAAATCCGCTCAAGCCCCCTTTTTTACGAAGCGAAGCGAACTGGTTTTTGCGTCCGGTGACGATCTTGTGCGCGTAGGACTGATGGCCGACATCCCAGATGAGCCTGTCTTCAGGCGTGTTGAAAACATAATGCAGCGCGAGCGTCAATTCCACGGTACCCAGCGACGAGGCCAGATGTCCGCCCGAGGCGGCAACTGCTTGTATGATGAACTCACGGATATCCCGGGCCAGGCGATTGAGTTCGGCCAGATTGAGCTTCCGGATGTCTTCGGGGTACTCTACGTTCGGCAAAACGGCATAATCTGCGATTTCCAGAGGCTTCATGATTTTCTTTCCATAATATAGCGCGCGATGACTCTGAGTGGCAAAGCGCGCGAATCGAAATTTTCGATGCTGTCTTGCGCCGCATCCACATGTTCGGCCAGCTTTTTCTTTGCCGCGTCCATGCCCAGCAAAGACGGGTAGGTAACTTTGCCATGCTGCTCGTCGCTTCTCGTGCTCTTGCCCATCTCCTCTCGATTTCCTTCGACATTGAGGATATCATCGGCAATCTGAAAGGCCATGCCGATATGGAATCCGTAGGCGGCCAGCGCCGTAATTTTCTGTTCGCTGGCGCTCGCCAGGATCGCGCCCGTTTTGACCGCTGCGATAATCAGTGCGCCTGTTTTACGCCGGTGGATGGCTTCGAGGCCCTTAAAATCCGGCTTGTTTTTTTCCGCCAGAATGTCGAGCGCCTGGCCTCCGACCATGCCCGCGATTCCCGCGGCCGTGGCGATTTCCTCAATAACGGCCAGACGGCGATCTGCGGCCAGCCGTACCTTTTCCGAATGCGCAAGCAAAACGAAAGCCTCGGTGAGCAGCGCATCACCCGCAAGAATGGCCATGGCATCACCGAAAACCTTATGGCAGGTGGGTTTGCCGCGCCGCAGATCGTCATTGTCCATCACCGGTAAATCGTCATGGATCAGCGAATAGGTATGAATCAGCTCGAGTGCGCAGGCCGTCGGCATGGCCGCCGCCAGATCGCCTCCGCAGGCTTCATGAGCAGCCAGACACAAAATGGGACGGATTCGCTTGCCGCCCGCGAAGACGCTGTAGTGGGTTGCCGTGTGCAGCTCCTGCGGAATCGCATCTTCATCCGGCAGATAGCGCTGGAGCGCTTCTTCTATAATCTTCTGCCGGTCTTTCAGATACGCATCGAGAAAATCGTCAGGGTTCATCATCACCTTCGTTCGCAAAAGGCCTTGTCGTCAGGGTGTCATCGGAGGCGAGCAGCTGCTCCACGCGACGCTCTGTGTCCTTGAGTCTGGTTGAACAATAGCGGATCAGCTTGATGCCTTCTTCGAAGGATTTCAACGCCGAATCGAGCGGCATCTGTCCTGCTTCCATTTCCCTGACAATGGCTTCGAGTTTATCCATCGCGTCTTCAAATTTTTCTTTTGCCATGAGTCCTATTCTCCGGATATTTTCTCAACCCTGGCTTCGATATGACCGCGGGCCAGTGTGATGCTGAGGCGGTCGTCTGGCTTCAGCCCACCTGTGTGTTTGATCACGTCATACGACGGAAGATGCCTCGTGATGCTGTAGCCCCGCTGCAACACCGCCAGAGGGCTGAGGGACTCGATCAGCGCGGTGTTTCTGATCAGTCGCTCTCGGCGAGCCGCCGTGTCGCTTTGCCAGAAGTTATGCAGACTTTTTTCCAGATGGGCAAGCAAAATCTGTTTTTCCCTGACCCGTCGCTCGGGGCTTGCGTGCCGCAGCCCCATCTTAAGCTTGTGGAGCTGGTCATGCCGGAATCGGCCGGCGGAATTCATCGCCCGCTCCAGCCGCTCACGCAAATCATCGAGATGGAGCTGGAAATCGATTAAAAAACGCCGCGGATCCTTGAACCGCGCCTGCAGGGATGTCAGACGCATCCTTTGTTCGTCGAGATAACGGCGCTTGGCGGCAGTCAGTCTTTGCTGCAGATCGTTTACATCCGCCAGCAGTTGAGATCGCTGCGGCACGGCCAGTTCCGCCGCCGCCGAGGGAGTCGGAGCGCGCAGATCCGACACGAAGTCGCAGATCGTGAAATCGGTTTCGTGACCGACTGCCGAAATGACGGGAATGGAACAACGAAAGATTTCACGGGCCAACACCTCGTCATTAAACGGGGCCAGATCTTCGAGCGAACCGCCGCCGCGAGCGATGATGATCACATCGACCAGGCCGGATTTCTGGAGGTGTCGAAGCGCCTGGAGAATTTCGCCCGCCGCTTCGGTACCCTGCACCCTGGCAGGTGCGATCAGGATGTTGACGGAGGGAAATCGCCTGCGGGTGACGTGGAGAATATCCCGGATCACCGCCCCGGAAGGCGATGTGATCACGCCGATTCTCGCCGGCATAAACGGCAGTGCTTTTTTGTGAATGTCGTCGAAGAGTCCTTCAGACGCCAGTCTGGCCTTGAGCTGTTCGAACGCTTTTTGCAACGCGCCTATGCCCAGGGGTTCGACCGATTCGACAATAAGCTGATATTCACCGCGGGGCTGATAGGCGCTCAATCGCGCCCGGCACAGTATTTTCGCGCCGTCTTCCAGATCAAAAGCGGTTGACCGGGCGCGATTGTACCCGTAGGGACGGAAATAGACCGCACGGATCTGGCTTTTATCGTCCTTGAGACTGAAATAAATATGACCCGAACCGGGACGTCGCAGATTGGAGATTTCGCCCTCCACCCACAGGGAGGTAAAAGCCTCTTCCAGAAGCGCCTTGATGTGATCGTTTAATTGTGAAACCGTCAGAATATCTTTCATTTGCATGATCCCACCGAAGAACTATCAAATTTCAGGAGGGATGACAAGTTGCAATTACGCGTCGGATAAGGGTCGGACCACGTCGCTGCCGCATGCACTTGTGAATAAAATGGACGTTGAGTAGCACTCAGGCAAAGGTATTGATGTTTTTTCCCAGATCGACGTCATCGTCTTGTTGTTGGGGAGTGAAAACGGTTTCGGTTTTGCCGCCTGCCACATAGATCCGTCCGCATTCCGGGCACACGCCGTAGGAAATCGTCACTGTGGAATGAGCAGTCATGCCCTTTTGCTGTGCCTGTTCGCGGTTGTTGACGACATGCTCGTATTCATGCGCGGCGACAGCCAGCGCCGCCTCGCCTGCGGACAACTTGGTGGGGGTCTGAAACGAAACGGAGGAATCCGTTGACTGGTCGACATATCTTCTGCTTGAGCAGGTTTTGCATTCCTGGGGATATATCTCGGGTTTATCCGGCGGCGCGGCGGCAGAAATCCTTCCCGCCGGGCTCCCTGCAGACGCAGGATCGTAATGATATCCGGCATTGCCGATGGGCGCGATCGCCATAGCCCGTTCCCTGTTCCTTGTATTTCTCCAAAGGATATCGGCTGTTTTCCTGAATCACTAAAATCAATGGGCGCACAGCGCCGAAATGAAGAAGCCCGGCACGACAAATGATCGGTCGCGCCGGGCTTTCGAACTGTTTAGACAAGCTTCAGGAAATTTTTTACCAGGTACTCTGCCGTTTGCAGCGCGCCTTTGGCCGCGCCCAGTTTGGTGTTGTGCGCCAGGCAGACATACTTGATGCCGTTTTCAAGAATCGGATCCTTGCGGATGCGACCGACGGTAACGGTCATCCCTCCTCCTTTGTCGCGGTCCATACGCGGCTGCGGGCGGAACGGATCGTCTGTGACGTCGATTAAATGCGCGGGGGAACTCGGCAGGTGCAGCTCGCCAAAATCCTTCCCGTACTCCACCATAACCTTCTTGACATCTTCCGGTGTGCAGGGTTTTTCAGTTTGCACAAAGGCGCACACCAGGTGCCCGTCGATGACCGGCACGCGGGTACAGGTGGCGGTGATGCCGAAAGGCGCGTGGGTAATTTTATCCCCGGCCAACTTCCCCAGAATTTTTTGCGGTTCAGTTTCAACCTTCGGCTCTTCGCCGGCAATATAGGGCACGACATTTTCCATCATGTCCATCGCGGAGAGTCCCGGCGTGCGGCCCGCGCCCGACATGGCCTGCAGCGAAGTCGCAACGACCTGTTTGACGCCGAAGCTGTCCATGATCGGCTTTAAAGAAACGACCAGTCCGGCAATCGTACAGTTGGACTTAGGCGAAATAAAACCCTTCCATCCTCGATTCTTCTGCTGCACGGCCAGCAGCGCCGCGTGATCCATGTTGACGCCGCCCACCAGAATGGGGGTGTCGGTTTCATAACGGAATGCCGAAGCGGTGCTGATGACGGGTGTGGTTTTCGCGTATTTAGGTTCGAGTTCCCTGGCGGGGCCCGTGTCCATGGTCGAAAAAATCAGATCCACGGATGTCGGATCGAAGATTGCCGCTTCTTCGACAACCATATTGGCGATGTCAGCGGGCAGTTCTTCGGGGCACCACCAGCGGATCGAACCGTTTGCGTCTTTGAGCGCATCAATATACTTTTTATCCGCCGAGCGCTCCGAGGCGACCAGTTTGGTGATTTTAAACCAGGGATGTCCCAAAAGACTGACGATCGCCTGCTGACCGACAATGCCGGTAGCGCCCACAATGGCAATTTTTAACATATATGATCCTCCAGAATTATTTGTCCTTTAATATTTTCTTCGTTTTTTCCACGTCCTCGGCAATCTGACGCTTCAAGCTTTCGGGACCGTCGAATTTGACAATGTCCCGCAGCTTCTCCACAAAAAGCACATTGATTGTTTTACCGCGCAGGTCGCCTGCATAGTCCAGCAGGAACGCTTCCACCGTGGACGTGTAATCTTCAAACGTCGGCTTCGCTCCGATGTTGAGTGCGCCCATATACCTGCTTTGATCGACAATGACAAATACCGCGTAAATACCCGGCGGGGGCAATAATACTTTTTCCGGCTCGATGTTGGCGGTGGGATAGCCCAGGCCGGCACCCCGGCCGGCACCGGTGACGACCGGTCCGGCAACATGATAATAACGTCCCAGCAGGCGGGTCGCGGCAGGGATATCGCCTTCCAAAATGCAGTTGCGGATCAGCGTACTGCTGACAATGCTATCATTCACCTTAAAAGCCTCAATCACCTCCACGGCAAAGCCCAGCTTTTGACCCTGCGCCGTCAGATAGGCGTCGTTGCCCTGCCGGGCCTGACCGAACACATAATCATGACCGATGACAACCTTGCTGACGGCCAGCTTTTTCCACAAAAAATCGTAAACGAACTGCTCGGCGGTCGTTTTTGAGTAAGCCATGTCAAAAGGGATAACGACCGCGGCGTCCACACCACAGGCCGCAAGCAGGTCCATTTTTTCCTGACGAGTGGTAATCAGATAAAACGGTTGGATATTCGGGTGCAGAATCATTTTCGGATGCGGATCAAACGTGATGACCAGCGACTTTTTCCCCGCGCTTGCGGCTTCGGCCGCCATTTTGCGGCAGATATGCTGATGGCTCAGATGGACGCCGTCAAAATTTCCGATGGTGATAAAGGCACCGCGAAAATCATCGCTTATTTTTTTGAAGCCTTCAAAAATGATCATCAAATATTTCCCGTCTCAAAAAAAGATTTAGCGTGAGAACATAACATTTTGGCTGTTAAATTCAAGTGGATTTTATCTTGACAAGACCCGGCGGTTCGGTATAGTGCACTTTCGCGTGCCGAAGTGGCGGAATTGGTAGACGCGCTAGGTTCAGGGTCTAGTGAGCGAACGCTTGTCCGAGTTCAAATCTCGGCTTCGGCACCATTTTTTTATACATATATTCCGTATACATTCCAATCATACCTATCTAAAGATGATCGTCTGGCTTCGGGTTTCCAAAACGATGAAATTCAAACATTGTGTTTTGCAGCCTCGTTGTGAAAAATAAAATGACATAGCGGCGAAGTATGACGACAAGATACCCGGGTCCGATTCACCCCAGATTCGCCCCCCGGAGGGTTGACGTATGGGAAAAGGTATGTTATTTTTCAGCCGCTTTATTGAATGGGGTATCTCGCAGACCGGACCACAAAGACAGAGATCGCCGTTCTCTTTCATCGTCAATCGTTTTTGTCCGTAAACTTTAACCGTGTGCCCATGCCACACAACCCTTGAGGTGACATGTCCATGCCAAAAACAATGAAATATGCCGCTTTCGGTGTCCTGGCGCTGATCCTGGCGTCCGCTTTCTTCGATACCTTCATCAAAGCTTTCGTGAATTTCTATTTTTTCGATTCACTGGGCTTTAAAACAATCTTCTGGACCTACCTCACAACGGAGTATGTCGCTCATTTTGTTTTCTTCCTGCTGTTTATCCTCTTTGCCGGCGCCAACATGTTCGCTGCGTACCGTGTAACTCCCAGGCGGCCCCGGCTGGTGGACATGGGCCAGATTGCCATGCCTTTCAAAGCGGTTCAGTGGTCCCTTGGCATCTTCCTTGTGATCATCGCGTGGCTCATCAGCAGCTATCCGGCATCTCACTGGCTGGATATCTTGATGTATATTCAGCGCTCGTCCTTCGGATCGGTGGACCCGGTTTTCCAAAGGGACATTTCATTCTATCTGTTTTCCCTGCCGGTATTCGAACTTCTGCGCAATTATCTGATGGCCGTTTTGTTCGTCACCGCTGCGGCAACGGCAACCGCTTATTTCATCGGGGGCGGGATTGTCCTGGAACCGCAGAAAATCTCTGTCATCCCGGCCGTCCGTTCGCACGCGGCGTTCTATCTGGGCATCTTTTTTGTCATCCAGATTTTCAGCTTCTGGCTGAACCGATTTGATCTGCTGTTCTCTCCGGAAGGGCTGATTTACGGCATGACCTATGTCGATGAAAAAGTCCGTGTCCCCGTGTACAATGGTTTGATGGTGGTTTGTATTGCGGGTGTCGCCCTGGCAGCGGTGGGTTTTGTGAAGAAATCCTTCAAGCAGCCGATCGCGGGGCTGGCCCTGCTGATGCTGTCGGCTGTGATCTTTTCGGTATTGCTGCCGAATTTCGTCCAGCGATTCGTCGTCGATCCGACTCAGCTGGAAAGAGAAAGGGCGTATCTGGGACACCATATTCAATCAACCCGCGCGGCCTACGGCCTCGAAGATATCGTAGAAAAACCCTACCCGGTGGATCACGCGCTCACCATGAAAGATCTGAAAAACAACCGTCTGACGATCGAAAACATCCCCCTGTGGGATTATCGGCCCCTGCTGGAAACCTACACACAGATTCAGGCAATTCGCCCATACTATGATTTCAATGATATTGACATCGCTCGCTACAATTTTGACGGCAACTACCGCCAGATCATGCTCGCACCGCGCGAACTCGATCAAAAAAGGCTCCCTGCCGATTCGCAAACCTGGGTGAACAAAACTTTTGTTTATACGCACGGCTATGGCGTGGTGGCAAGCCCCGTGAATGTTTTTACGGAGGAGGGACTGCCGGAACTCTTTATCCGCGACATCCCGCCGCGTCTGTCTGTCCCGCTGAAACTGGATCGTCCGGAAATCTACTTTGGCGAGAGGACAAATGAAACGATTGTTGTGCGGGCCGGGACGGAAGAATTCGACTATCCATTCGGCGAAACGAACGTCTTTACCACTTACCTGGAAGAGACCGGGGTCAACATCGGCTCTTTGTTTCGCCGGGCGATCTTTTCGATCTATTTCGGCACCATCAACTACCTGATCACGGACTATGTGCTGCCGGAAAGTCAGATTGTCTATAACCGCAATATCCACCAGCGGGTCAGAAAACTCGCACCATTTCTGTCTTATGACCGCGATCCCTATATTACCATCGTGGACGGCCGCCTTTACTGGATCTACGACGCCTACACCACCACTAAACGCTATCCGTATTCCCGTCCCTATGACGGAAAGTTCAACTATATCCGCAACTCCGTCAAAGTTGTCATCGACGCCTACAACGGCGCAACCAAATTCTACACCATCGGCGAGGAACACGATCCGCTGATTCGCGCCTATCAAAGGGTTTTCCCGGATCTGTTTTTGCCAATTGCTCAAATGCCCCAGGGACTTCGGGATCAAATCCGATATCCCCAGGATCTTTTCGATGTCCAGGCCTCCATGTTCCGGACCTACCACATGCGCGACCCGGTCATGTTTTACAACCGAGAGGACGTCTGGGAATTTCCAAGCGAACGCGTTTTCGGATCATCCCAGACCATGGAAAGCTATTACACCATCTTGCGTTTCCCGGATGAGAAAACGGAAGAATTCATCTTGTTGATGCCTTTCACACCGTCGAAACGCGACAATATGATCGCCTGGCTGTCCGGGCGTTCGGACGGCGATAACTATGGCCGCCTGCTGCTGTTCAGGTTCCCGAGAGGCGAGCTTGTCTTCGGACCCATGCAGATCGAGGCGCGTATCGACCAGACCGCCGAAATCGCCCAGCAGCTGGCCCTGTGGGATCAGGCCGGAACCCGTGTTTTACGCGGCAGCCAGCTGGTGATTCCCATTGAAAATTCCGTACTGTATATCAAACCGCTTTTCCTGCGCGCCGTGGAAGGGCGTCTGCCCGAGTTGCGCCGTGTTCTGGCCTCCGACGGCAACCGGGTGGTCATGGAAGCGGGACTGGAACAGGCGCTGGAAAGCCTGTTGGGAGGCCGTCCGACGGGTGTCACGCCGGCAAAAACCGCCGTCCGCGCGCAACCTGACGTGAAAGCTGTCTCAACTCAGGAACTGGCGCGGCGCGCGCTTACCCGTTATGAAAACGCCCAGCGTTTCCTGCGCGAAGGCAATTGGGCCAGGTACGGCGAAGAAGTAGAAAAGCTTCGGGAGGATTTACAGAAACTCAACGAAGCGGGAGCACTCTGATCCGGAAGGAACGCCCGCAAAGGCAACCATGAAAAATTCAAAACGGGGGAGTTATGAATAGAACTTCATTGCTCCCCCGTTTTGCAAGAGGCAATCCACGCGAACAGTTTTTAAGATCCGTCTATACCGGTTCGTAAAAATTCAAATATTTCTTTCGAGTGAACGGGTTGTCCACAAGACGCATCGGCGCGTACACCGTCACTTTTTTACTTGACGCTGCGTTATATTTTCCCTATCTTCAAAGAACAGAAGGGTAAAAGGGCCTAATCGGGTGATCGAAAATCTGATCAATAATTTATCGTTTCATTTACAGGGTTCTACCCTTTTGGCCTTCACGGCGGCCTATCTGGGAGGCGTAGTGATCAGTTTTACCCCCTGTACGTATCCATTGATTCCGGTAACTGTCGGCTTCATCGGCGCACGCGGCGCGGGTTCAAAGTTGCGCGGGTTTTTGCTTTCGCTTTTCTACGTCGCGGGGCTGGCGGCTACGTACGCGGCGCTGGGGGCGGTAGCAGCCTTGTCGGGAAAACTATTCGGACAGATGCAGACCACACCCTGGGTCTATATTTTGATGGCCAATCTCTGTTTAATCATGGGCCTAGCCATGCTGGACGTTTTTAAAATTTCGCTTCCGGTTCCACAACGCCTCGCGAAGTATTCCGGCGGCGGGAAAAAGGGATTTTTCAGCAGTTTTCTTCTCGGCGCGGCTTCCGGTTTTGTGATCGGACCCTGCACCGCTCCGGTGCTGGCGGTGCTGCTCGGATATGTGGCTTTGCAGACCAATCTGATGATGGGCGTGGCACTGCTGTTTGTTTTTGCCTTCGGGATGGGAACGCTGCTGATTATTCTCGGGACTTTTGCCGGCCTGCTTTCAGCGCTGCCGCGATCAGGCAAATGGATGACCGTTGTCACGCGGATTTTTGGTGTGATATTGATTGGCGCCGCTCAGTATTTCCTGTATATTGCAGGCACATTATCTTATTAATTGAGGAGTTCTATGCATAAGGATTCGAAAACATTCATGATTGCCGTACTGATTTTGTTGATTTCGGCTTCCGGCGCATTCGGGCAATTCCGTCCCAACGCACCGTTTAAACCGCAAACGCCGTCCGCACCCGATTTCACTCTGAAGGACCTCGACGGAAAGACCTTCCGGATGAGCGCACAGAGAGGCAAACCCGTTTTAATTTTTTTCGGCACCACCTGGTGCCCGGCCTGTCGGACGGAGATTCCGAGATACAGAAAAATTCAGGAAACCTATTCACCCAAAGGTCTCGTAGTGATCTATATCAATATCATGGAACCGGCCTCCAAAGTTTCTCGTTTTGCCAAAGCGAATTCAATCAACTATCGGGTTTTACTCGATGAAGATGGTTCCGTAGGCACCCTGTATAACGTGATCGGCGTTCCCATGATGGTGCTGGTCGGCCCCGACGGCGTGATTGCCAAGATCACCCACAATTCGTCGGACATGCCACTGGATTCTCTGTTTTCAGGTCGGCAATAGTGCACGAAAAGCGGGCGGCCCCGATGATTATGGAATGTGGTGTTTTTGCCGACAGGGCTTATCGTTTCCGAAGAAGAATTGGCCCCGACAACATTCTGGCAATTTAACCGACACGTCGGCGGACTGACCTCTCTTGGGGCCGTCTGCAATCAGGCGTGTGAAAGGATGGTTTCATGGAACAGCAAAACTGGCTGCATCGATTGACTTTGTCCAAAAAGGATCGCTGGATCGGCGGCGTTTGCGGGGGACTGGGCGAGCATACGCCGGTTCCGTCCTGGTCGTGGCGTCTGCTATTTGTACTGATGATTATTTTTTTTGGAACGGGTCTGCTGATTTACATATTGCTATGGATTTTTGTGCCGCGCAAGGCGCATGACCATTGATCCGGGATGACCGGCGGATCGGACAGAATAATAACGAGGCAAATGCTTTTTGTTAATGATTAAAATTGAAAATCTGGCGTTGGAAAAAATCCGGCCCGACCCTGTCGGGCATTCCTATCCCTTGCTCTTTATACACGGTGCCGGGGGCACCAGCCGTTACTGGAAGAATTATCTGCCCTATTTTGCAGCGCGGGGCTGGGAGGTTTACGCAATCAACCTGCGCGGCCATCATCCGTCCGACCGGGAAGAAACCCTGGCACAGGTGACGCTGGAAGATTATCTCGACGATGTGACAAAAGTGATCCGGCATCTGGATATCGGCCATTGCGCGCTTATCGGGCATTCACTGGGCGGCCTGATTGCCCAGAAAACGGCAGAAAAAATCCAGTCGATTTCGGCTCTGGTGACGATTGCCAGCGCACCGCCTTTTGGCGTTGCCCTCGAGGTGAGCAATGATCTGCCTTATTCCGGGGCGATCATTCGGACCATGTGGGGCCTGATGAATATGAAACCGGTAAAGCCGACATTCATGATGGCGGAAAGAACCGTTCTCAACAACATCGACCCGAAGAAACGCAAGGCGGTTTTTGACATGTTTACCGCCGAATCGCTCGTGGTCGGATACCAGGTTGCTCAGGGTTATCCGGTCAATCCGCGCAACATTCAATGCGCGAAACTGGTAATCGGCTGCGTCAAAGATTGTCTTTCGCCGGCGGTCATGCAGCAGAATATCGCGGGGTTTTTAGGGGCGGACTACATAGCCTACGAACAGTTTGCGCATCTGCCCATGCTGGAAGACGGCTGGGAAACGTCGGCCGCGGACATCGCAAAGTGGCTGAATAATAAGGTTAAGCATAAAGGGTAAAAGCAACAAGCTTCCGGAAAGGAACGATTCCACACGAGAAAGGGCAGAAAATGAAGTATCGAGAAGACATTTACGTTTACGAGTGGACCAACTATTTTGACAACAACTGCAACAGCTACTACGTCGGGGGCAGTGTGCAGGCGCTCATCGATCCGGGTCTGACCCGCTATCTGCCGGATTTGCTCAATCAAATGAGCAACGACGGCATTAAAAAGGAAGATATCCGTTACGTGATCAACACGCATTCACATCCTGATCACTTTCAGGGATCGGAGCTCTTTGATCAGGAGACGGTGAAGATCGCCCTGCACCGTAAGGAGATGGATTTTCTCAAGGGCATCGGCGGCGAGCTCTACGGCCTTTTCGGCATGACCGTTCCGCAAATGCAGATCAACTTGCAGCTGGAAGACGGTAGACTCGAGATGGGCGATCAGGTGTTTCGGATCATCAGCATTCCCGGCCACACCCCCGGATCCATCGCACTATACTGGCCGTCAAAAAAATGTGCGTTCTGCGGCGACGTCGTTTTCCAGCAGAACGTGGGACGCACGGATTTTCCGGGCGGCAACGGCAATCATCTCAAAAAGAGCATCGTAACGCTGTCCGATCTGGACATTGACGTGATCTTCCCCGGTCATATGGGTATCATCGAAGGGGCCGACCAGATTCAGGATAACTTCAATATTATCATTCAAAACATTTTCCCCTATATTTAGGACCAAAAGCACCCGGGAGGAACAGCATTATATGGCCAATGAAGGAAACAAAGTCATCTACTCCATGATCGGAGTCAGTAAAATTTACGAAAAAAAGCCCGTGCTCAAAGACATCTACCTGTCTTATTTTTACGGTGCAAAAATCGGCGTACTCGGTTTGAACGGGTCGGGGAAAAGCTCGCTTTTAAAGATTCTCGCCGGTGTGGATCAGGAGTATCTGGGCAAGACCATTCTTTCGGCAGGCTATACCATAGGCTATCTGGAACAGGAGCCCCGTCTCGACGATGAAAAGACCGTGCGCCAGATCGTCGAGCAGGGCGTACAGTCAACGATGGACGTGATCAACGAATACAACGCCGTCAACGAAAAATTCGCCGAGGAAATGTCGGACGACGAGATGACCAAACTGTGCGACCGTCAGGCTGTCTTGCAGGAAAAGATGGACGCTCTCGACGCCTGGGACATGGACTCGCGCCTCGAGATGGCCATGGACGCCTTGCGCTGCCCGCCCGGCGATACGCTGATCAAAGTGCTCTCCGGCGGCGAAAAGCGCCGTGTCGCTTTATGCCGTCTTTTGCTCCAGAAGCCGGACATTCTGCTTCTGGATGAGCCGACCAATCATCTGGATGCCGAATCCGTGGCCTGGCTGGAGCATCATCTGCAGAAGTACGAAGGCACAATCATTGCCGTCACCCATGACCGCTATTTTCTGGATAATGTCGCAGGTTGGATTCTGGAGCTGGACCGTGGCCAGGGCATTCCCTGGCAGGGCAACTATTCTTCGTGGCTGGAACAGAAGCAGGCGCGATTAAAAACGGAAGAAAAATCAGAAGGAGAGAGAATCAAAACCCTCGAGCGCGAACTGGAATGGATCCGCATGTCGCCCAAAGGCCGTCATGCCAAATCCAAGGCTCGCATCAAGGCTTATGAGGAACTGCTGGACAGAAACACGGATAAGGAATCCGGCACGCGGGAACTTTTCATCGCACCGGGGCCGCGGCTGGGGGATCTGGTCATTGAAGCGACAGATGTGAACAAAGGATACGGGGAAAAACTGCTGGTGGAAGGCATGACCTTTTCGCTGCCGCCCGGCGGTATTATCGGCGTGATCGGTCCCAACGGCGCGGGTAAAACCACGCTGTTTCGCATGATCACCGCTCAGGAGACACCGGATTCCGGCACCATCCGCATCGGCGAAACAGTAAAGCTTGCATATGTCGATCAGAGCCGCGATGCCCTCGATCCGAACAAGAATATTTGGGAAATGATTTCCGACGGCCAGGACATCATCAACGTCGGCAACCGTCAGATCAATTCACGCGCCTATGTATCGCGGTTCAATTTCTCCGGTACCGATCAGCAAAAGAAAGTCGGAACGCTCTCCGGCGGTGAACGCAACCGCGTTCACCTGGCGCGTATGCTCAAGGAAGGCGGCAATGTGCTGCTGCTCGACGAACCCACCAACGATCTGGATGTGAACACCCTGCGCGCGCTTGAGGATTCTCTGGAGAGCTTCGCCGGATGCGTCGTCGTGATCAGCCACGACCGGTGGTTTCTGGATCGTATCTGCACGCACATTCTGGCCTTTGAAGGGGAAAGCAAGGTGCTGTTCTTCGACGGCAACTATTCCGAATACGAAGAAGACCGCAAAAGCCGCCTCGGCGCCGCCGCCAGCCAGCCGCATAGAATAAAATACCGACAGCTGACGAGAAGGTAATCAGGCTGAAAGGCACTCCGGAATGTTTATCTGATGGAGTGCCTTTCAGCTCGACACAAGTTAACTATCGTTCTGAATTCATTCTATTTTTGAATGTAAGTCCTGATTCCTGCAACACATGCTCTGGTTACTTCGGAACTGGCTTCTTTCTGGCCCGGCATTTTGCTCCATCCGCCCTGTTCAACGAACTGTGACTGTTTATAATGGTCATCGAGAGCCTCAAACTCTTCGATCTTCTTTTTACTGTCCGGATCCTTGATAAATTGGGCAACACAAATGACCGCCTCATTCGCTAAAACCGCATCCCCGCTCATCTGGTCAGCCGTGGAGGAAGTTGTCCATCCACCCCAACTAAAGCCAATGATCATTGCGATGACCGCCCCAACGACAACTCCCCAACCTCCAAATTTCAGTTTTGCCTTCGTTTCATCTTTCATCGATTCATCCTTTCTGCGTAATGGTGCATGTTTCTTAAATCCTTCTTGTCTACTCTTGTTTCGATAATCCATAAGATCGGTATTATGAAGATTGCGGCAATTCAATGTCCTTGTCTCTTGAATTAAAAAACCCCGTCACATGATAAGAGACAGGGCTTAAAGGTTATTTTCGCTTCCGTAGAGGGAAAGGACAATTATTAAAGTCAATCAGTATGTTATTTACATAATATGTTCTATCCCGACAAAGTCAAGCTATATCATGACGGTCATCCTCTGTGGCGGAAAGGGGAATCTTTCAGGATTTGTGTTCATCGTCGTTCCTTTCGCCATTGCTGATAACGAAGGACACGGGCATAGGTTTTCATGGCTCGTTCGGATGATTCGAAGTAGGGGATGCCGGCGTTACAGAATTGAGGAATATAGGAAGGGTCGAAGCCGGGAATGTTGACCATCAGAATGGCCTTTCCGGACTGCCGGCGCGTTTCGACGATCGCATCGGTGTAAAGCCTGTTTGTCTCCGGGCTCAATCCCGCCCCGATGATCACCAAAGCGTCTACAGCAGGATCGGCAACGACGGTTTGGATGCTCTGAATGTAAATGCCAATCTCCAGCGAAGCGGTAAGACCGACGTCAATGGGGTTGCGCAGGCTCGTCCCCGTTGCCGGGACCACACAGGCCAGGGACTCACGGGTTTCCGGCGAAAGCTGCGCCAGGCGAAGACCGTTTTCCGCGCACGCCTCGGCTGCTGAAACCGCCAACCCGCCCGGTCCCGAGACAATGGCCATCCGGTCGCCAAGATCCTCCGGCAGCATGGCAAATCCCATGAGAGCATCGGACCAGTCTTCAAAGCCTGCCACGGGCACAGCCCCGGTTTGCCTGACAACCCCCTCCCAGACATCCCTGGCGCCGGCCAGGGCACCCGTGTGCGAGGCTGCCGCCTGGGCGCCTGCGGAAGTCAAGCCCACTTTCCAGAGGATGACGGGTTTCTTCCTTGATGCCGTACGCAGGGCGGTAAAGAATCGGGGGCCGTCCTTTATCCCTTCGATGTAAGCCCCGATCAGGCGTGTTTCGGAATCACTTCCCAGGTAAAGCAGAAAATCGGCACTTGTCAGATCGCACTCGTTCCCCAGACTGATGGCCTTGCTGAAGCGGATTCCTCTTTGCGGGGCGGTGTTACAAAGGATGTTCGCCAGAGATCCGCTGTGTGACACGAGTCCTACGGGACCCGGCTCTCTTGTCAACTGCGGGAAGAAGGAAAGGCCGGAACGGGGCGCATAGATGCCCATGCAATTCGGCCCGATCAGCCTCATCCCTGAAGCGCGGGCCACTTGGACCAGTTCTTCCTCCTGGGCGCACCCCTCTTCGGTGCCCATTTCCTTATAGCCCGCCGTGAACAGGACGGCGCCCTTAACCCCCTTGGCGGCACATTCCCTGACGGCGGAAAGGGTGAGGTGTGACGGCACCAAAATGATGGCCAGATCGACCTCTCCGGGGATGGCCGTGACACTGGGATACGCCTTAAAGCCGTCGATCTCGTCGGCCTGAGTTGACACGGGGTAGATGCTGCCGGAAAATCCCTGATCCAGCAGCGCCATGAAAAAGAGCTTGCCCGTTTTCATCCCCCGCGGGACCCCGACTATGGCCACGGAACGGGGATGCAGGATCTCGTCGATACGTTGTAACAGCTGCTGCGTGGAAGTCATAACTCGTCCTCTCCGGGCCTGATGGACCTGCTGATTTTTTTCTGAATGCCCACTGCGCAGCGCTTGGTTAAGCGTTGTGCAGCAATTGATAAAAAAGCTTCGTCGTCATGGATACATTCGTGGAAACACTGAAAACAAAATTCCTGAACGTATCAGAAAGACGGTTATATTCCTTCTGAAGGGCCCGGCTGTCCATTACATCCGCCTGAAAGGTTTCCGAGACCATGACGGATGCGGATAACGGTTCATGGCCGAAAGCCATAAACGGGATTTTTCCAAAGACATCGCCACTGCTCAAAGACAGGAGATTCACCTCTCCTTCCGGGCCCTTGCCGATGATATCGGCCGTCCCTTCCCTGACGATATACAGATCCGTACTATGTTGAAATCGGTCGTCAAATACCTTGTCGGTCGGTAATTCTTTTGTATAAACCCCCGTAAAGGCCGCAACGGCATTTTCATTGATCGCCCTCAATCTGTTGTCAAGGCTGTGAAGAATTTTTTTAAAGTCCCCGGACAATGCAGAATATTCCCGATGAAGAATCTCTATGTCCAGTATGCACAACTGGACATTTCCCTCGGCGATCACTGTTGCGCTGCGTTCGTATTCACCGTACACAAACGAGCCGACAGTTCCGATAAAACAGCCCTCTCCCAGTCTGGCAAGGGTTAAGGGCCCTCTGCTGGTCTCCTTGATGATCCTTACGGTACCTTCACAGATGATCCACAACCACCTGCCGGACTTTCCTTCCTTCACAATAACCGCTCCGTCAGGATAGCTGTTTTCTATGGTGGCATAATGATAATCAACCAGTGGCCCTTTGGTTGGATGCAGATAGGTCATGTTGATGCTGTCCGGGCCTGTATTATCAATACCTGCCCGGTAAAAGGGATCCGGTCCTACCCTGGCGATCGCTCCGTCATCCAGCAATCTTAAGGCATCTAGGAGAATCTCCATCATGCCCCGCTCAATGACAGGAACCATCGCGGTTAATGCCTGTTCGGAAAATTCATAGGTCCCGTCCGTCCATCCAAACAGGGCATAGACGGCGTCAAGCCCCTTGAGTTTGCCCCAGGAGGCATTTACCGGATTCCCTTCCTTAAAATATACGATACCCGTAGCCGCTGAATAAGGACTCCGCAGGATCAGCATTCCATTACAATTATTTCCTCCAAGCAGCTGAAAAATATCCGCAAGAGATAAGAAGAGCAGACTTCCGGAGAATACGATATTCTGGGTCATAATCATTCATTTCCGTTTTCTTTTACATTCACGAAATCCATGATCTGTTGCCGCGAAGCTAAATACCTTTTGTCTGAACAGACTTTTTCCGCAAGTGGCGCTCCAATGCCAGCTTGATCAACAAATCTAACAACTTTCCGTAAGGCAGCCCCGTGGCTTCCCACAGCTTCGGATACATGCTGATGGAAGTGAAACCCGGCAGTGTGTTTATTTCATTGAGATAAAAATCGTTCGTTTTCCTGTCCAAAAAGAAATCCACGCGCGCCATGGAATTGCAGTTGAGTGCGGCATACCCTGCCAAGGCGCATCTGCGAATCGACGTCGCAAGCTTCGCGGGAAGCTTCGCGGGAATGCTCATTTTCGCGCCTTCGGGGTCGAGATACTTGGCTTCATAGGAATAGAAATCATGATTCGGAAGGATCTCACCCAGAACGGATGCCTCGGGCACATCGTTTCCCAATACGGCGCATTCAATCTCGCGGCAGTCAATGCCTTTTTCGATCATGACCCGGGTATCATATTGGAAGGCATAGTCCACAGCGGCACAAAGTTCATTTCCTTTTTTGACCTTGACCACGCCGACCGACGAGCCGGTGCACAAGGGCTTTACAAAGAGAGGCAGGCCCAGATGCGCCAGTGTTTCACGCAGAATCTTTTTGGATTGCCCTTCCCACTGCCTGCGTCCCAACGTAATCCAGGGAACCACGGGAATGCCCGCTTCCATGAGCAGGCGCTTGGCAATGTCCTTGTCCATGCCGATCGCCGCCCCCGCCACGTCCACGCCGACATACGGGACCATCGCCAGTTCCAAAAGGCCCTGCAATGTTCCGTCCTCACCGAACGTGCCGTGCAAAACGGGGAAAATCAGATCAATGGCCATTTGTTCTTTGCTGTCAACAAGATTATAAAGATGGAGCCGGTTTTGTTCCTCGAAATGATTGACGAGCCATAGCCCCGTCTTTTTGAGGGACATGATTCTGCCGAAATGCCTGTCGGTGATGATTTCCGGTTTGTCCTGAACGAACCAGCGTCCGTCGCGGTCGATGCCGATGGCGACGATGTCGTATTTCGTTTTATCCAGCGCCGTGATGACGGAGGCCGCCGAGCAAAGCGAAACGTCATGTTCGCCGGAGCGCCCACCATAGAGCACGCCGATTTTCAATTTCCTCTTTTCCCCCGGTCTTTTAACACCTGGCATCTTCAGGTCCTCATCAATAGGTATAGGTCACAGCGGATCCTATCGAAAACTGATCCGTGTACCGGCTTTCAATATTCAGCCGGAATCCCCGCAAAAGCGGCATATCGACGCCCAGAAAACCGCCGACTTTGGATGTATTTCGCAACACATCGTCCCGGCCGCCCATGAGAAGGCCGGGGATGGGCGCAGGAAGGCGGGCGTCGGCCTGCGTGTAGGCAACAAAGGGCCCTCCGTAGATTTTTATATTCCAGTTAATGGCGGCCTGCAGGGCGAGACCCGCCTTAACATCCCATAGATTCTTAATTTTCAGATCCGCCGCAAAAGGCGTCGCGTGATAGACGCCGACAACATCGTCCGTGTAATTGCTGAAATGAACCGTCCCCTGGATAAAGGCGCCCACGCCCAGGAGGTCATTTACCGGATAAAACAACTTTGCGCCCAATGTGCCGAAAAGTTTCCAGTTTTCTTCAAAGTCATTTCGCGACACAGTGTTTACAACATCCGAAGACGCAAATGCGTCCGATATTTTCAGATCCGCCAACCCCACACGGCCATAGACCTCCCAGAGTTTTGATGCACCCCAGGCCGCATGCGAATAAACCTGGTGTTGCCTGAAAACATACTCTGAATCATTTTTCAATGTGTCCTGAACATACTGATAGCCAATCGCGGTATTGAGGCCACCTTCCTTTTTTGAAAGCGTCTGCGGCGGACCGAACATGCCGCCCGCAAATACCGGCACGCTCATCTGCAAAACGATGAAGGATGCAATCACGATGGCAACAATATGTTTCATGGGAAGATTCTTTTTGAGCATGTTCTATTCTTTCTGTCCTGCCCCCGCTGAATATTTGAATAACAAAGACTTCTCCTTGCGCGCTTTCACGGCCTGCATGCGGTACTGGATATAAGCGTCGCGCATGGCGATATAGGGATCGATGGCCGCGGCTTTGAGCGATTCATAATCCCCGATCCTCAATGAGGCGGAATTGATTTTCTCGTATGACCAGACGCCAAACCGGGCATACCAGGGATCAATATACGAGGGAGCATATAAGAAATGATCACCGACAATGGTCAACGAATCCCTTGGACTGGACGGCCCGTAAACCGGCCACATGATAAAAAACCCGTGCCCGACGCCGTAAACGCCAAGGGTCTGACCCAGATCCGTATCCTGCTTTTGCAAATTCAGGCTTTCTCCGGCGGCGGGATCCAGAAATCCGCCTAATCCCCATAGGGTATTGATCACGAACCGACCCGTTTCCTCGGCGGCCCCCTTGACATCGGCCTGGAACAGACAACTTAAAACACGGGCCGGATAGCCCAGATGATCAAAGAAATGTTTAACACCGATCCGGCCGGGTTCGGGAACAACGGCATTGTATCCGGTGGCCGCCGGCTTGAGCACCCAGAAATACATTTTATCGTTGAAAAGAAACATGGCCCTGTTGAAGGGTTCGATCGGATCGGCAATGGAAACCTTTTCATCCTTATGAAGATCGCGCGCGTCGTCCTCGTCATCGACATATTCATCATGAAAAGGGTCATCTTTTTGCGCGGACGGTTCTTGAGGAGTCACAGCGGCATCGGAAACCGGCATAACGGTCATAAAGGCTGTTTTCCCCGGCGCGTCAGTCAAAGCCTGCCCCTGAACGGGCGGCGAAGATTCACCGCGGGGGCTGTGCGCACACCCGGCAATAATGAAGATAAGCAACAGGATCCATAGGATGCCGGCATCAGACTTGCTCAATGTTCCTTCACCCTTTTACGCAATATTTCCAAAAGCTGTTCAGGCGTGCTGGAAGCGAGAATATCGTTGAACTGGGTCCGGTAATTTTGAACCAGGCTCACATTTTCCACGACCACATCATAGACCTTCCATTTGCCGTCTTTGAGAATCATCCGGTAAAATATCGGAATTTCTTTCGAGGAGGTGACGATTTTCGAAAGAATCTCCGCCTGCTTATCGGAAACCATATTTTCTTTGTAAAACTCGATTTTTTCATCCGAGTAGTCAAAAATCTTATCCAGATAGGCCTTCTCCAAAACCTGCTCAAAGAGATCCACGAATTCGCGGCGCTGATCGGGAGTGAATTTGTTCCAGTTGCGCGTAAGCGTCCTTCGGGAAAATTCGATCTCGTCGAACATGTCCTTATAGATGATCCGGAGCTTGTCTTTTTTGGCTTCCTTGGACGCCGGGCTTTTAAGCTGAGGATCGCGCAGAACGTCGATCACTTTTCCGACAGCGGTCTCTGCCGTCGCCAGGGGCCCTGCCGCGTGACATGAAAAAGCCAAAACAAAAAATATCAGGACGCTCCCTATCGTAAACCATTTTTTCATCGCAAACTCCTGTTGTCATCTATTTCGTTTCCTTTTTCACTTCACCGAAGGCGTACTTGCTGATGATTTCTTCGAAATCCACCGCCGCCTGCGTATCGATGATCATACCACCCGGCGCAAGCAGATCCCCGCCACCGCCCGGATCGATGTTGAGGTATTTGTCACCGATCAGGCCCTCTGTTTTAATGGAGGCGATGGCATCATCGTATACGTTGATACCTTTTTTCACCCTCATCTCCACCACGGCCCGAAGATTATCCTGATCCATGGTAATGCGCTGTACCCGCCCGACTTGAATACCCAGGATACTGACCGGATTGCCCGTACGCAGACCCGCAACGGTTGTGAACTTGGCAGTCAACGAGTAAGTGTCGTCCCCAAAGATATTGATCTTGCCGAGCTTCACCGTCATATACCCGACACAGAGCAATCCCAGGACAACAAAGATGCCGACAACCGTTTCCATCGTATACTTTTTCATGTGTTCACTCCCCGGCGGCGCAACTCAGCCGCGCGATTTCCTTTTGGTTTGATTTCGCCAAAGCGACCACCGCGTTGAGGTCGCTGTCTCCTTGTCCCTCGGCAACACCGGCGGTGATGGTCATCTGAAAGCTTTCATCCGATGCCAGACTGCAGGCCTGGTCCTTCATCATGCCCAAGGTCTGCTCTTTGAAATCCCGGACAAAGCGCTTCAGGATTTCCTCGGTTTCGGCCAGATTCGCGAAGGGCAGCATGGTAACAAATTCATTGGTCTGCCGGCGCGTGGAAAAACCGCCGATCATTCCGAAATGCTTTTCGATCGCCTGTTCCAGATTCCTCAGAGCCCTTTGAGCCGCGTCGTGCCCGATTCTCGATATGATAGTGTTCATCTCGCCCAGGCTGAAGAACAACACACAATATTCTCCGGTCGCCTGACGATTCATCCGGGCATAATTGAGCATTTTGAACTGGCGTTGAGAATGCAGTCCCGTCAATTCCTTCTGCAGGATCTCCAGGCTGTTGATGACTTCATCCATAAACGGATGATCAAAACTTTCCAAATCTTCCGGCGTTCCCTGAAAAACAATCCGGCGATCGTACAGGGCCAGGATACGGTTGGAGATGAAATAGACATCCGGTATTTCATGACTGACGAGTATCGCCGTGAAGTTTAATTTGCGCTGGTACTGCGCGATCATGCTTAAAATGGCATTTTTCCGGACAGGGTCCTGCCCGGTTGTCGGTTCGTCAAAGAGCACGATCTGCGGATCGGTGATGAGCGCACGGGCCAGCGCCACTCTTTTTTGCATGCCGCCGGAAAGTTGTGACGGGTATTGGTAAACGGCCTCGGTCAATTCCGTCTGCTCAATTCTGGCCATCACCCTCTTGTGGATCTCCGCTTTCTTCAGGCGGGTGGTTTCACGAAGCGGCAAAGCGACATTGTCGTAGACCGTCAACGAATCAAAAAGCGCGTTGCCTTGAAACATATAGCTGATCCCGGCAAACGATTCGGCCATTTCGGACTTTTTGATGCCCGTAATCGGTTCCCCGCGAAAGAGGATCACACCCTCGTCCGGCTCCATCAGCCCGATAATGTGTTTGAGCAGTACGCTTTTCCCCGAACCGGAAAGCCCGATGATGGTTGTCACCTGGCCTTCAAAAATCATCAGATTCACACCCTCCAGCACAGTGTTACTGCCGAAGCGTTTGGTGACATTCTGAAATTCAATCAGCGGTGTATCCATAAAGTCTCTCTAAATTAGAAGCGATGTTACAACATAATCTGAAACCAGAATCAGTATGCAGGAAAGCACAACCGCCGATGTCGTGGCGAGCCCCACCGCCTGCGCGCCGTGGCTGTCTTTGCGCATGTGCGCGAAATATCCCTGATAACAGCAAACCGTCGCGACGATCACCGCAAACACACCTGCCTTGATAAAGCCGTCGACGATGTCGCCTATCGTCACATACACTTGAATGCTGTGCCAATAGGCACCGGAGTTAAGGCCTAAAAGCAGCACGGCGGAAACATATCCTCCGAAGATGCCCACCAGATCAAAAACGGCCGTAAGAAGCGGGAAACTGATGATTGCCGCTGTGATTCTCGGGCTGATCAGATAACGCATCGGATTGATCCGCATGGTCTGCAGGGCGTCGATCTGTTCGCTGATGCGTAAAATGCCGACTTCGGCGGTGATGGCGGAACCCGCCCGGGCGGTAATCATGATGGCGGTAAGCACCGGACCCAGTTCCATAATCAGGGAGAGGGAAACCAGCGAGCCGACTGCGCCTTCCGCGCCGAACTGCACCAGCGCATGATGAGATTGCAATCCAAGAACCATGCCGGTGAACAGACTCACCAGCATGATGATGCTCAGCGACCTGGCGCCGACAAAATAGATCTGCTCTATGATTTTATAAAACTGCTTGCGGCGAAAAATTTGCAGAAGGGCGAAAAACAGAAAAATAGACGCGGCGCCGAGATGATTGACCCAGTCAATCACCGTCCGGCCCAAGAGGGCAAAAGGCCCGGATAAAAGTTCGCCCCAACCCTTGATTGCTTGATTTTCCTTCTTATTTTGAAGATTTGCGGTAAACGCCATGAATCGTTGTCCCTCATGATGGTTTAAAAATAAGGATGGATAAGATACTAGCATTGGCATGGATATTTGACAAGAACTTCCTGTGCGGAAATACCTGTGCGGAACCCTCGGCACAGACACCCTGCCTCGCCAATCTATCCAGTCGATTATAATATTCTTTTTCCTATTGACACAAAAGCTCTTCGTCACTAAATTCCGGCTATAAAAGAGTTGTGGTGAGGATCATGTTTCGTTATTTCAATTCAGCTCAGATACCTGCCGCCGCAAAGGCTTTTAACGATGCGGAAAAACTGGTTTTACGTCAGTTCCGCATGGGGCAGGACGATTTGCGCAAAAGCAGGTATGATGTAAAAACACTTGCTTTTTTGGAAGAGCATGAAGTAAAAGACGGCGCGTTTGCACATTTATGCAAGTACGCTTATGAAACACCGTCGGCCCAGGGGCAGGACGGCAAGGAGGAAATTGAGTTCTACCGGGTTTGCCTGCAGGACAACATCATTCTGGATGCGGTGGACCGGGCCAATTCCTTCATAAAGTTGAGCCCTTTGCTTCTTTACATCGCGGTGCATGAGCTGATTCACGTCCTGCGCTTTCAAAACGGCGATATGGACTTTCACGCCCCGGCGGACAAAAAAGCGCAAGAGGAAGTCATTGTGCACAACCTGACGCGACAGGCCCTGCAGCCGGTGAACCACGAGCATATGGACATCGTATTGGACTGCTTTAGCGGTCAGTTTACGATCGGAGACTGATAATATTTATTTTTAAGGAGGTTTGACTATGCCTATCTACGAATACAAATGTAACAAGTGCGGAAAACAATTTGAGGCGTTTCAGGGCATCACAGAGCCGGATCTGAAATCGTGCAAATTCTGCAAGGGGAAAGTCCATAAAATGATGTCGCTTTCGTCTTTCAGCCTGAAGGGCAGCGGCTGGTACGCGACCGACTACGCGGGGAAGAAAACCTCGAGCCCGGCCAGGACTGAAAAAAAGGAATCTGCATCCGCCGACAGCACCGCGTCATCCACGGAATCCGCAACAACCGCCGCTTCCAAGGAAGATTAGAGATGGCTGCCCGATATAAAAAAGCGGAATCTGTCGATTCCGCTTTTTTTTATATCTGAAAATATGCCTGCAGCTCTTTGCACAACTGTTCGGGAACGACCGGACAGATGATTTCATCGTGAAGCTTTTCAAAATAGTTCAAATCGCTTGTGCCCAGAGGGTTTAGCTCAAAACGCGGCACGATTTTTCCCTGCACCCAGAAATTCTTCTCCGGCGTCATCGTCGCGTAAAGCGACAGGTTGAAACTCATATAATTGTTGACATATAAGTAAAGGAAAACGCGGGACAGACCTTCGAGAAGCTCCGCAAAATTGGCGTCGGTCAGATCAAAGAAAGACGTCTTCTCCTTGAAATAAAAGTCGATTTCCCCGGCCATCCCCTTGGGCGAAAATGCGGTCAGCCAATGGATGACACCGGTTGACGCGACAAACCTTTCGCCGGCTTCCTGTTCGAGAACCAGGATATTGCGCCACAGATTACCCACTTCGGATGCCGCCGCGTAATTTTGAGCACTTGCCAGAAGCCTGCGCACAAAACTGGTCGGGCGCCGCCCCACGATCGTCTGGAGGTGCGGATGAACCAGGCCGCCGCCGGAAGGCGGCATGTAATTCCAGTTGATTGAACAGTACTGATAGCCCCTCTGCAATTCCGCGATGCGGTAAAAATAGTCGCGGCAGACGGCAAAACCGTCACGCATGGCATCCGGCGTCAATTGATCCAGAGGAATAAAGTGTCGCGATGAGAAGACGGCCACCGTGTTGGTGGCGTCATAAGGAAAGGCGTTGGGAAACAAATACGCTTCCCCTTTTTTAAATTTCCCCTCCGCGACAACGTCCGGTGTAAATTTCGGCGTGAGCTTGTCGAAAAGCCCGGGGCAAAACGGGCACAAAGATTCCGGTGATTTTTCAAGATACGCATCTGTGTCGGGTTTTTGCCCAAGACGCAGGCGGTAGGGCAGAATGCGGCTGGCTACACCGGTGGTTTCGTCGTAACGTTCTTCGATGACAATTTCCCTGGGCTGAAAATTGTCAAAGGGATTGAGGTAGCACCCGGTGGTGAGCTCTTTTGTCAAACCGATGTCTTTCATGCCTTCTCCTTTTGAGTTTTTGCCGCAGGCGGGTTCGCCGTCCTTCCCCTGCCTTTTTTCAGGCACTCCCGCAAAAAGAGATCAAGGCTCGTCTGCGACAAATCTCCCTTCAGGCGTTCGCCAAGGGCGTCGAGCGCAATTTCCACACGGGCGGCGCTGCGGTGGCCGCCGCCCTGACCGATCATCCCGCAGACGTTTTGCGCGACCGAACCGCAGTCCTGACGGTAACCGTCGCCGCGAAAAATGATAATCAGCTTATCGTTGACGATGCCGGCCACGATGACATAGTACGTCCCAATCATCCGCAAATAAAAATCGGCAATCTGCACACAGACATCGGCACTCTCCACCACGCCTAAAAAACCGACGCGGCGTCCGCGGTAATATTTGACGCGCTGGTGCGCCATTTCAAAATATTTCAGGAAACTGGCGGGCGTCTGATCCAGTTCAATCCGGCGGATGAGCGGCATATTGGCGTATTTCGTGTGGTATGTATAGGCGGCAATATCATCTGCGCTGGTATCGCGGTCGAAATTATCCGTGTCGGTTTTGATCCCGTACAAAAGCGCGGTATGCAGATTGCGGGGAATGCGCACACGCGCGGCCAGCAGGTATTCCGTCATGACCGTGGATAAAGCGCCATACTGAGGACGGACATCGGCCATTTCGGCCTGCCAGTCGCCCTGCCGGCGATGATGATCAAAGACGATGTTCGGTTGAATTACCGGCTGCGCATCACCGAAAAAGGACGGCTGCGCGTCGAGAACGGCAACGAGCCGATAGGCGCCTGCATCAATCTGGCTTTGCAGACGGATGCTGAGCCGCATGGCCCTGGCCAGTTCCCTGTTCTGCTGACGGCGGATCGGTTCGGTCGCCGCAAACGTAAACCGCGTCATCCCCTTTTTACGTTTGAAAATTTCGCGTAGCGCCATAGACGAGGCAATCGCGTCCGGATCCGGAGAGCCATACATCAGCATAAGCAGCGCATCGTCGGCACGCGCCATCTCGAGGAGTTTTTTCAAATTCTGCCGCGTTTCACTTCTGACGGAAATGGATTCGAGTTTCATCGTTAATCGCCGTTCTTCACTCTTCGAATATGTTCATGCGATGTGGATTTTGCCGGGATGGTCGCTCACCACGTCACCCACCACGGCGGCGTCTGCGACACCCGCTGCCCGCAGCAAGGCCACCAGCGGTGGTGCTTTGTCGGCAGGAAGGCTGAAAAACAGGCCGCCCGCCGTCTGAGGATCGAAACAGACATCATACACCCAGTCTGGACACGACGGCGCTTTTACAATTTGATGCATGCGAAAATCCCGGTTTCGGTAAAGACCGCCGGGAATATAGCCTGTTTCCGCAAGATCCCGCACACCTTCCAGAACGGGTATCGAAGCGGCGTCAATATTGATGCCGACATTGCTTCCTTCAATGGTTTCGCAGGCATGGCCGAAAAACCCGAAGCCGGTGATATCCGTGCAGGAATGAATGTCGCCTGCCGCGATCATCAGCTCGGCGGCTTTTTTGTTGAGGCCGGTCATACAGACAATGGCCTTGTGCAGCGGCACATCACCGAGCACACCGGCTTTGAGCGCCGTGCTGATGATGCCGGTACCCAGCGGTTTGGTCAAAATCAGTTTGTCGCCGGGTTTCGCGCCCCGGTTAAACAGTACTTTCCCCGGATGGATCAGACCGGTCACGGACAGACCGTACTTGATTTCATTGTCTTCGACACTGTGACCGCCCACCAAAAGCACGCCCGCCTCTCGCATTTTGTCGAGCCCGCCGCGCAGGACCTCTCGTAACACGGACTTTTCCATCGTTTTAATCGGAAAACATACGATGTTCATGGCGGTCAGGGGCTTGCCGCCCATCGCGTAAATATCATTGATCGCGTTTACCGCGGCGATTTGTCCGAACGTGAAGGGATCATCCACTGTGGGCGTGAAAAAATCCAGGGTTTGCACCAGCGCCGTATCGTCGGACAGTTTATACACGCCTGCGTCTTCCGCATGTTCATATCCGGTCAGCAGATTCGGATCGGATATGAGCGGCAAATCGCGCAGAATGTCGGACAGGTCCCCCGGACCGATCTTACAGGCTCAACCCGCGCTCTGGACTGTTTCCGTCAAACGGATGGGCTTTTTTTCTTCCATTTCCCCTGAACCTTTTCGTGTCATTGGTGATGTTTGCCTTGAAACGTTTCAATTTTTAGCATAAATGGGCCTATTTTCCAACTTCAATTCGGCAAACGCAGTTTGGTTTTGCACTGGTCGGTGGCGCAGGGGGAGGACAGCCACCCGTTTCGAGAATCGTTTTTAGTTGATTTATTTATGCAATACCTTTAATGAGGAACATTACAGGAACAAGGATACTTATCATGCCTATTCGCTATTACAGCACCAATCGCCTTTTGAAAAACATTCGCGGCGTCACGCCTTTTACAGGCAAAGTCTCTTTCAGGGAAGCCCTGCTGGCCGGCCAGGCCCCCGACGAAGGCCTGTTCGTGCCGGATTCCATACCGACGCTTTCGATGGGGGATATCATCGCGCTGAGAAATCAACCCTACTGGCAGGCCGCGCTTCTGGTAGCGAGCGCATTTTTGTCTGATGAATTTCCCGCAGATGTTTTAGAGGCGGTTATGAAAGACGCCTATAACTATCCCGTCTTGCTGGAAGCGGTTTATCCGCGGGCTTTTTTGCTGCGTCTGGATCAGGGGCCCACTGCATCCTTTAAGGACTTCGCCGCGCGCATGATGGCCAGACTGATGAGCCACTGCCGCCCGCAAGGCGAGCGGCTCAATATTCTCGTGGCCACTTCCGGCGACACCGGCAGCGCCGTGGGCGATGCGTTCAAGGGCGTCTCGGGCATCGATGTCACTATTTTGTATCCGGAAGGCGAAGTCAGCCTCATGCAGAAAAAGCAGCTCGACACCATCGGCGGCAACGTGCAGGCACTGTGCGTCGAGGGAAAATTCGACGACTGCCAGAACCTGGTCAAAGAGGCTTTTGCCGATGCCGGGCTTGCCCGGTTTAATCTATCATCAGCCAATTCGATCAACTTCGGGCGCATCCTGCCGCAGATGGTCTACTACATTTACGCATACGCCCAACTGGCAGGAGCGGGCGAAGAAGTCGTTTTTTCCGTCCCTTCGGGCAATTTCGGCGACGCGCTGGGTTGTGAATACGCGCGGCGCATGGGGCTGCCTGTAGCCAGGCTCATCATGCCGACCAATGAAAATGACGAATTTCCCGTTTTTCTGGAAACCGGCAAGTATGCCAAAGCATCGCCTTCGCGCGCCTGCATTTCCAACGCCATGAATGTGGGCCATCCCAGCAATCTCGCGCGATTTTTTGAATTGTACGGCGGCACCGTGGATCGTGTGGGCAATGTGCATCACTACCCCGACCTCGACGAGATGCGCCGACGCATCTTTTCGGTCAGCATCACCGATGAACAGACCCGCCAAACCATCCGGAGCGTTTACGAACGCTACCGTGTGATCCTCGAACAGCACGGCGCCGTGGGCTGGTCGGGTCTGGAAGCCTATTTCGCAAAGACAGGAGACGATAAGCTGGCCATCTGCCTGGAGACCGCGCATCCGGCCAAGTTCCCGGAAGAAATAAAAAGCCTTCTGGGCATCGAGCCGGACCTTCCCGACAGCATGAAAGATCTGGCACAGCGCGAAGGCAGCGCCATTCCCATGAGCAATAACTTTGCGGCTTTTAAGAGTTATCTTCAAAATCATTTGAAAATCAGGGAATAGGCGACATCTGTCAGACCGTTTACGCAATAGACTGATCAAGGAAATTTTTTTCAATAAAATCGGTTATACTGACTGCATCATTTATATCAAAGCAGGGCACATCCATATCGAGTCTTACGTCGGCGGCCACCGCGATCAGGCCGTCTTCTTTTTTGCTGATCAGATCCCTTTTGAGTTCGGCTCGGTAAACTTCAATCTTGGGGTAGTCATTCACCTTGAATCCTTCCGTCAAAATAATATCGACGCCGGAGATGAACCGGTCGCGGATTTCATCAAAGGAATGGTCGTGATCCACATCGGAAACCAGCGCGATCTGATGCGGCGACGACACCACCGTAATCTGCGCGCCCGCTTTTTTATGCCGGTAACTGTCCTTGCCTTCGTGGTCGATGTTGAAACCGTGCTTGTTATGCTTGATGGTGGCGACCCGCCAACCGCGACCGGTTAGCTCACCGATAAGCTTTTCCAGGAGCGTTGTTTTACCGGAGTTGGATTTTCCGACAATGGATATGATGGGTATGGTCATATTTTCCCTGTGCTATTCTGTTTTCTCTATTTTCATAACATATAATGAAATTCATGCCAATTTTTAGATTCATGGCTTCACAGATCGCTTGACATCCCTGCGGGATATGATATAGAACGAACGTTCTATGTGAAGCAAGGATGATTATTTTTGGAAAATGCCTTCAAAGTGTTTGACATGCGATATAAAAGAGGCTAGCTTTCTAAAATCTAACTCCTTGATAATAAATCATATTGTTTAAAGGATCCTGTGTGACGGCCACGCAAAAAGGCAAGCTGATCAAGATACTGGCAACGGGCTTTGGCGCCGGTCTGTCACCCGTCGCACCGGGAACGGCAGGAACACTGGTCGGGGTTTTGGTTTGTCTGATTTCCTATCCCCTGCCCTGGATTCTTCGCCTGGCCTTTGTGCTTGCGATAGCGGCGGCTTCCATTTATGTTTCGCATCAGGCGGAAGCGATTTACGGAAAAAAAGATGATCAGCGCATTGTGATCGACGAAATCGCGGGCTTTCAGGTTGCGATGCTGCCGGTGGCGGTTACCGGTCTGCATCTGTTGTTTGCGTTTGTACTTTTCAGGATGTTTGATATCTGGAAACCCTTTCCGGTCAATCGTCTCCAGAATCTGAAAGGCGGCTGGGGCGTGGTGGCCGACGATCTCGGCGCAGGCGCTTATGCCGGATTAATTTTACTATTACTGACCTTGACAGGTGTATTATGAAAATCGGCATTTTGACCATTGGCAACGAATTAATCAACGGGCGCATCGCCGACACGAATTCTTCATTTATCGCGCGCGAGATGAATCTCCGGGGTTGGCCGGTTGAAATCATGATGTCCGTCGGAGACGATTTCGACACGATTAAAACCCGGCTGCACTACCTTCTGACCTTCACCGACGCGGTGATCTGCACCGGCGGCCTGGGGCCGACAGCCGATGACATCACAACGGCCGCCGTGGCCAAAGCCTTCGGCCTGCCGCTCCTCATGAATGACGCGGTTTTAACCGATCTGAAGGAAAAATTTGCCAGATATCATTTGCGCTGGACGGATAACAACGCCAAGCAGGCAATGTTTCCGCAGGGGGCACAAGTCATTGCCAATCCCGTCGGTTCCGCCGCCGGGTTTGCGCTGCCAGTGAAGAATAAACTGGTTTTTGTTATTCCCGGAGTTCCGTCTGAAACCCGCAGGATGCTGCCCGAAGGGGTTTTGCCTGTTTTGCACCGGTACTTCCCGCAGGCCGTGGCGCACACAACAAAGCAGACCATCAAGACGTTCGGCCTTTCGGAGGCGGCCGTCGATGAAAGACTGGCGGACATCCATTTCGGCGCCCTCGGCGTAAGCGTGGGGTTTTATCCTGTCTTTCCTGAAAATCATGTTGTCCTGATCGCGAGTGATCCGGATGCGGCGCAGGCTCAAAAAAATCTGCAAAAGGCCGTAGATGAGGTCAGCGCACGCCTTGGGGATTGCATTTTCTCATACGGCGAGAGCGGACTTGAAGAAATGATAGGAGCGTCACTCGCTGAAAAAAAACTGACCCTTTCCGTCGCGGAATCCTGCACGGGCGGCCTGATTGCCAATCGCCTCACCGACATTTCCGGCAGCTCCGTCTATTTTGAGCGGGGGCTGGTGACTTACAGCAATGAATCCAAAATTCAACTGCTGGGAGTCCCTTCGGACATCATCGAAAAACACGGCGCGGTAAGTAAGGAAACGGCAAGGCGCATGGCTGAAGGCGTGCGGAAACTCGCGGGGACCGATCTGGGTCTTTCATCTACCGGCATCGCGGGGCCCACCGGCGGAAGCCCTGAAAAGCCGGTCGGAACGGTTTACGTGGCGCTGGCCGACACAAACCGCACGATTTGCCGGCATTTTGCGTTTCGCTGGGACCGCATAAGAAACAAACAAGTCTCCACCGAAGCGGCCCTGATGATGCTCCATCAGTACTTACAGGGAAAAACACAGCATGACGAATGAATCAAAAGATATTCGCGCGTTTCTGGCCATTGAGCCCTCCGGGCAAGTGCTTCAGGCGATTGCGCGCGAGCAGGAGAAGCTCCAGCGGGAAATCGCGGGCCGGATCAGCTGGACAAAAACCGGCGGCCAGCATCTGACACTGAAATTTTTCGACAATATCAGCGCGGCGGACGTGGAAAACATCCGTTTAGTCGTTGAAAAGCACGCTACGCGGTTCACTCCCTTTTCACTGACTGTCGAAAAGCTGGGTGTGTTTCCCGACAGCCACAAACCCCGCGTACTTTGGTCGAACATTGCCGGCCACATCGGGGAAATAACAGCACTGCAAGCCGCGCTCGACGAGGATTTCGAGGCGATAGGTTTTGCGCGCGATCACCGGCCGTATAAACCGCATCTGACGCTGGCGCGGATTAAGACCCTGCAGGCAATCGGCGGTATCAGCCCGGTTCTGGGAAGGCACAATCACTTTCAAGCCGGAGAATTCGTCGTCCGGGAGCTGATTTTGTTTCAGAGCCGTCTGAGTCCGCAGGGGGCGGTGTACAGCAAGTTGGCGGCTTTCCCGCTGGCAGGATGTTCATGACATTGTGGTTGATTTAATAGTATAAAAAAATTGAAGGAGGTTATGAGTATATGTGCGCAGATATGGACAGAACGAAAGCCGTGGATTTGGCCATCACGCAGATCGAAAGGCAGTTCGGTAAGGGATCGATTATGAAACTGGGCAGCTCCGAGCGCGTGGCGGATGTACCGGCCATCTCAACAGGCTCGCTGAGCCTCGATATCGCGCTGGGAACGTTTGGTGTGCCCCGCGGCCGCGTGATTGAGATCTACGGACCGGAATCCGGCGGAAAAACCACTCTGGCGCTGCACATCGTTTCCGAAGCGCAAAAGAAAAACGGCATCGCGGCTTACATCGACGCGGAACACGCCCTGGATGTCACCTATGCCAAGAATATCGGCGTCAATACCGACGAGCTTCTGATCTCTCAGCCGGACACGGGCGAGCAGGCCCTCGAAATCGCCGAAACGCTTGTGCGCAGCGGCGCCCTCGATGTGCTGGTGGTGGATTCCGTGGCGGCGTTGGTGCCCAAGGCGGAGCTCGAAGGCGAAATGGGCGACGCCCAGATGGGCCTTCAGGCCCGGTTGATGTCGCAGGCGCTGCGCAAGCTGACCGGCTCGATCAGCAAATCCAAAACCACCGTGATCTTCATCAACCAGCTGCGAATGAAAATCGGCGTTTTCTTCGGCAATCCGGAGACGACCACCGGCGGCAACGCCTTGAAATTCTACTCCTCTCAGCGCCTCGACATCCGCAAGATGACCTCGATCAAAAACGGTCAGGATGTCATCGGTTTTCGGACGAAAGTCAAAGTCGTCAAAAACAAGATGGCCCCGCCATTCCGCGAAGCGGAGTTCGACATTATTTTCGGTGAAGGCATCTCGCGCGAAGGCGACGTGCTGGATCTGGGCGCGGAAAACGGCATTGTTGAGAAAAGCGGCGCGTGGTATTCCTACAAGGGAGACCGGCTGGGTCAGGGGCGCGACAATTCCCGCGTTTTCCTCAAAGACAACCCGGACATCATGACAGCCATTGAAAATGATGTCCGAACCAAACTGGGCATCGTGGTCAAAGACCTGGAAGAGTAATGTGAAAGTTTTAGACCTGGCGGCAGCCAAACAAAAAGCCTACCGTCTTTTGTCGATGCGACCACATTCGGAACGTGAGCTGGAAAGAAAGCTGCGGGAAAAACATTTTCCCGCAGAGGTCGTCAAAGAAGTGCTGGAAAAACTCAACGATTTGAAGTATCTCAACGACGTGTCCTTTGCCATTCAATGGGCGCGCAACCTGGCGATCAACAAGCTTTGGGGCAATCGAAAAATTACCATCAGCCTCCAG
This sequence comes from Syntrophaceae bacterium UBA2280, assembly GCA_002347685.1. Taxonomy (GTDB): domain Bacteria; phylum Desulfobacterota; class Syntrophia; order Syntrophales; family Smithellaceae; genus UBA8904. The sequence continues at coordinate 4,104 of DDWS01000016.1, read as the reverse complement.
GAAAAAGGCATCCACCCCCTGTTGATCGACGACGCCATAGCGGCCGCGCGGCAGGAAATGCCGGAAGAACAAGCCATTGCCCTTTTAATCAAAAAAAAGATGGTCAAAAGTAACAAGGCCGCTTTTGAGATCAAGGACAAACAAAGAATCTTTCAAAGCCTGATGGGACGGGGTTTCCCGCCGGGCCTGATATTAAATCAACTGGGAAGCAAAGCGGAGGATCATTTCGATGTTGAAAACGGGTGACGCGATACGGGAAGGTTTTATCAAGTTTTTTGAAGGCAAGGGACACACACGGGTGACCAGCTCGTCGCTCATTCCCAAAGACGACCCCACACTCCTTTTCACCAACGCGGGCATGGTTCAGTTTAAAAACGCTTTTTTAGGCCTGGAAAACCGCGGCTACACGCGGGCCGTCTCCTGCCAGAAATGCGCTCGCGCCGGCGGCAAGCACAACGATCTGGAAGAAGTGGGCAAGGACGGCTATCATCACACTTTCTTCGAAATGCTGGGCAATTGGAGCTTTGGAGATTACTACAAGCGGGATGCCATCACCTGGGCTTGGGAACTGCTGACAGAAACCTGGAAGCTGGATAAAACTTTGCTGCATGCCACGGTTCACGATAGCGACCACGAAGCGATGCAGCTCTGGCAGCAGCTTACGGATATCAAGCCCGAACACATCACTTATCATGGCGATAAGGACAATTTCTGGGAGATGGGGGATACCGGCCCCTGCGGTCCCTGCTCCGAGATACATATCGACCGCGGTCCTGCCCACTGTGAGAAACAGGGCGTGGAAGGCCACATTTGCGCCGTGAATGGCGACTGCAGCCGCTACATCGAGCTCTGGAATCTGGTATTTATCCAATACAACCGTGAAGAAGACCGCTCCCTCAGCCCCCTGAAAAACCGCTTTGTGGATACCGGTGCCGGCTTGGAACGCATTGCTCAGGTGTTACAGGATAAGGACAGCAACTACGAAACAGACTTGTTTATGCCCATCATCGAGCGCATTGCCGAGCTCTCCAAAGTTCCTTACACTCAGGAAAGCGGCATGAGTCACCGGGTGATTGCCGACCACATCCGCTGTTTGTGTTTTGCTCTGGCGGATGGCGGATTCCCCTCAAACGAAGGCCGGGGTTACGTATTGCGCCGCATCCTGCGCCGCGCCGCTCGTCATGGCCGCATTTTGGGCTTTGCCGAGCCTTTCCTTTTCAGCCTGGTGGATACTGTGGTCAGTATTATGGGGCACCATTTCTCGGAACTCGCCGGCAAGGAAGCCTATATCAAGATGGTGATCAAGGCTGAAGAAGATCGGTTTAACAAGACCCTGGATACGGGGCTGACGAAGTTCGATGAGATTTGCGCCCGTCTGGACGGCAATCTGATCGGTGGTAAAGACGCCTTCATGCTCTATGATACATACGGTTTCCCCCTGGATCTGACCATGATGCTGGCAGAAGAAAAAGGCTTCAAGATAGATCATCGCGGCTTTGAAGACGAGATGGAAGCCCAACGCATGCGCGCCCGCAAAGCCTCAAAATTCGGCGGTAGCGGCGTGGATCAGGACTGGATTGAATTCCGTCCCGCGTTACCCACCCTCTTCACCGGCTACGATAAACACCAGGATAGCGCTTATATCCAGCGTTACAGCATCAGTGACGACCAGGTGGTGGCATTGCAGCTTTCCCAAACCCCTTTCTATGCTGAAAGCGGGGGACAGGTGGCAGATACCGGCAGAATTTATAACGACGAGTGCGAACTGATCGTCCACGATGTCAAGAAAATCGATGATGCCTATATCCACTATGCGACGCTGAACAGCGGAACCGTTTCGTCCCAAATGCTGACCGCTGAAATCGATAGCTCCCGCCGTGGGGATATTGCCCGCAATCACACTGCTACTCACTTGCTGCATAAAGCATTGCGCTCTGTTTTGGGCGACCACGTGCAGCAGAAAGGCTCACTGGTGCATGCGGACTATATGCGCTTCGATTTCACCCACTTCCAAGCCCTTTCCCGCTCGCAGTGGGATACCGTGGAGTCCATCGTCAACAAAGCTATTCGCGATAACATGCAGGTAACTACTGCCATCCAAAGCATCGATGAAGCCAAAGCCGCCGGCGCCACCGCACTGTTTGGTGAAAAGTACAGCGATGAAGTGCGCGTGATCTCTATCGACAAGTTCTCCAAAGAGCTCTGTGGTGGCACTCATGCCTCTGCTACCGGAGATCTGGGTATCTTCAAGATCAGCTCAGAAGGCTCCACTGCTGCCGGTATCCGCAGAATCGAAGCGGTCACCGGACGCGCCGCACTGGCTTATGTTGCCGAATTGCAGAGCTCCCTGGCCGCGGCCGCGGAACTGCTTTCCTGCCCGGTAAACATGGTGCAACAAAAACTTGAAGCGCAAAAACAGCATATCAGTGACCTGGAGCACCGGGTCAAACAATTGCTGGCAGAACGCAGCCTTGCCATGATCGGGGATATGCTGACTACCGCGATCGATTATCAGGATTTTAAGCTTTTCATCCAAGAGCTCCCCGAGGGCAGCGACCTGAAAGCCTTTTCGGATAGTCTGCGGGAAAAACTGAGTGATGAAATCGCCGTAATATTCTGCAAAAAAAGCGGTAAGCTTGCCATACTTGTTGTAGTAGGTAAAGTTCTATTGCCCAAGTTCAATGCCGGCAAACTGGTATCTGCCATTGCGTCTCTCTTGGGCGGTAAAGGTGGCGGACGCCCGGATAGTGCTCAGGCCGGTTGTGACGATCCCGGAGATCTGGCGCAGCTCATCCTGCGCGTTCCGGAGATAATCAAAAGCCAGCTATGAAAATCCTGATCCTGCGCCTTAGTTCATTGGGCGATATCGTTCTCACCCAGCCGATTGCGGCTTGGTTGAGAGCTCGTAACCCCCAGGCTCAGATCGACTTTGTAGTAAAACCCCAGTTTGAAGAGCTCGTAACCCTGATGGGTTGCGGGCTCAATCCCATTATCTACGAAAAGAGTGTTAAAGCGCATCTGGCGCTGTTTAACTCCCGATACGATATCGTTATCGATCTGCATGCCAAACTCTCAACATTCTTACTTAGGATCGCCGCCAGGGGTAAACAAAGCTTCGGGTATCATAAAGCCCGCTCCATCCGGAAACGGATAGTGGGGGGAGACAGGCACCTAAGGATCAGCAGCACCCTGGACCTTTATAAAACCGCACTGGAGAAAATCGAACCGCGAGTGAAACTGGAAGCTCCCCGCCTGTATCCGCCCTCTCAACCCGATATTCCTGCTCTTCCGTCAGCCGAGAAAAGGATAGCCCTATTTCCTGGAGCTACGCACAACACAAAGCGTTATCCGGCTGAATATTATAAAGAACTTATCAAGGGAAGCCCTAATAGCTATCAATATATAATATTAGGTGCTCCCTCTGAGGCTGCGCTTTGCCAAAGCCTGAGCATTGATACCGAAGCCATAAACCTTTGTGCCAGGCTTAGCTTTGCACAACTAATGTCCTTGTTGGAGACTTGCGATTGGGTAATTAGCTCCGACAGCGGGCCCATGCACCTTGCCGCTGCTTTACAGAAGCCGCAAATCGCCATCTTCGGAGCCACGCATCCGCGCCTCGGTTTTGCCCCGCAAAACCCCAATGCGCATATCCTTTGTGCCGATCTGGACTGTCAGCCCTGCTCGTTACATGGTGCGGCAAAATGTCCGTTGGGACACTTCAAATGCATGCACAGCATCAGTGTGCGCAGCATTCAAGAAATCCTCTCCGATTTATAACCCATCTCCCCACCTGGCCACCTCCCCACCTCCCCACCTCCCCACCTGGCCATCTCGCCATCTCCCCAATATCCTGCCCTTATCAAGCCATGCTCACCCGATAATAACGGCTTGATATCAGCTTGAACTCAAGATAAACTAACAGAATATGCGGCAGAAAACAGACCAAGCCAATGAAACAGATTAGCTGCTCAAAGGAATGTGATTTTAACCCAAATTTACCACCAAGAGAGTTTACACACATGTCCTGCAAGCACATAAGATTTTCGTGGGGACTACATTTTCTAAACTGACAAACAAAAAGGTAGTGTCTCAAAGGTTGGTGTA
>DDWS01000032.1 GCA_002347685.1 Syntrophaceae bacterium UBA2280 | reverse complement strand
GGTTCTTCAATCCCCCGACCAGGGTACCTAAAATGTTAAACGATTCAAACATCATCCCCAGTCCCGAAACAATTAAAACGATGCAGGAGAGGGCCAGAATCCAGTGGACGAGTCTTTCATATCCGTCCGTGACGAGTATCATTCCCTTTTTCATGGTTATTCCCCTCCCTTCGTTTCTTCGGTTCCATTGCTGTCATCCGGCACTTTCGGCCCGTGCAGGATGTAGTGCAGGAACGCGCCGCCTAATGCACCGCCGGCAGCCAGCAGACTGAGCGGTTTTAAGATATCTTTCCAGACGATTACGGACAGTGGCACTTTCGGATCCACCGGCAATTCGTCATACACCTCCGGTTTGAACTGCAGGACGTAAATCACATGCGTACCGCCAACAAATTTATCGCCATAGACATTCGCATCACCGCCCAGTTCTTTCACCCGGGCATAGGCTTTCTTGATCATGGTATCCTTATCGCCAATGGTCAGCGCTCCGGTGGGACAGGACTTCACGCAAGATGGGGCATGGCTCTCCCGAATCCGCGAATAGCACAGGTCGCATTTATAGACCTTGTCGGTTTTCGCGTCATACTGGGGAATATGGAACGGGCAGGCCGCCACACATTCCTTGCAGCCGATGCATTTGTCTTTATGGAGACCAACGGTTTTCATCGGGGTATAATACAGTGCTGCGCTGGGGCAGACTTTTACACAGGCTGCGTCCGTGCAGTGCATGCAACCGTCTTTGCGAAACAACCATGTGAAATCTCCGTTCGGAGCTTCATATTCCTGAAAACGGATCAGCGTCCAGGTATTCCACTGCAAATCAGGCGGATTCTGGTAGCTGCCCCACTGCCTGGTTTTCAAGCCCGGCATTTCATTCCACTGCTTACAGGCCACCTGGCAACCGCGGCAGGCGGTGCACAAGGTGGTATCAATCAATTTCACGAGTTGTGGTGTCGTCATGGTTTATGCCCTCCTATAACTTTGCCACGTTGACCATGAACGCCTTGTACTCGGGACAGAAGGTGTTCGCATCGCCAACGGTTGGGGTTAATACATTCGTACTGTCTCCGCCGTCTTTCGGGTAGAGCCAGCCGTAGTTGAAGGGCAGGCCGACCTGATGAACCGTTTTGCCTTCCACCTGGAAGGGCTTGAAGCGCTTCGTCACCATGGCGACACAGGGCGCTTCGCCGCGTATCGAAGTGACTTTAATCCGCTCGCCGTTTTTAATCTTGAGCTCCCGGGCCAGCTCATCGCCAATCTCCACGTAAAGTTCCGGCATGGCCTCCAGCAGCCAGGCCTGCCAGCGCGTAAGTGCCCCCGAGCACCAGTGCTCGGTGCAGGAGTAGGTCGTACATACGTAGGGGAAATCTTTGCTCGCATTGGCCACCTGATCCATATCGCTTTTGAAGATTTCAGCGGCCGGATTGATCCGCTGCGAGGACATAGGATTTTTCTCAAGCGGTCCTTCCAGCGGTTCATAATGCTCGGGGAACGGACCTTCAGCCATGCCGGGACCAAACAAAGCGCCCAATCCATCTTTGTGCATGATGAAGGGATATTTCCCCTTCTCTTTATCCGCCTGCGGAGGCCAGGGTCCGTCGGGCACATCGCCCACCCACTTATCGCCCTTCCACTCCAGGATATTGCGTTTGGGATTGTAAGGCTTGCCATGGATGTCGCAGGAGGCACGGTTATAGAGAATGCGGCGGTTGACCGGCCATGCAAACGACCAGTTGGGGAACATACCCAGCCCGGTCGGGTCTTCCTTGCCGCGGGACTGCATTTTGTTAATGCCGTCAGCCGTGTAGCTGCCGGAGATGACCCAGTTACCGCAGGCCGTCTTGCCGTCAGCCTGCAGGAGTCCGAATCCCGGCACCAGCTGGCCTTTTTTGTATTCTGTTTTCGTCCCTTTGGCCTTGTCTTCGATCACCGTGTCTTCCAGGAAAACGCCGTTGATCCGTTTGGAAACCTTCATGACATCCATGCGTCCCTTGTCGTCGAGGTAATCCCACTTGAAATTGACAATGGCTTCAGCATTGGGACCGCCTTCTTTTTCATAGAGCTTTTTGACGGCGGCCAGAATCTTGATTTCGATTTCGCCTACGGGAATCGCATCGCCGGGCGCTTCGGCGGCTTTGTATTTCCATTGCACCCAACGTCCGGAGTTGCTCTGCGAGCCTTCCTTCTCCATGGAGGCGGAGGCGGGCAGAAGGAAACATTCCGTCTTGACCTTGGTTGGATCTACGCCGGGTCCTCTCCAGAACTGATAGGTCTCATTGTCGAAGATATTTTCTCCGACCAGCCAGTCCAGATTTTCCATCGCCTTGCGGACTTTGTTGGTATTGGGGGTGCTGACCGCGGGATCCGCGCCGATGCAGAAGAATCCCTTCACTTTGCCCTCGTACATCCTGTCGAACATGTGCATGGTGGAATAGGCTTTCCCGTCTTCCAATTTGGGCAGCCAGGAGTATCCAAAATCATTTTCCTTCGTGGCTTTGTCCTCCCAGTAGGATTTCAGGAAACTGACGAAGAATTTTGGATAATTTGAATAGAAGTTCGCCGACTGCGGATCTTTCGATTCCGGCGTGTTTTTCTTTAAATACTGATCGATCGTTTGCAAAGATGCTGCCGGCGTTTTCATATAACCGGGCAGAATATTGTACAGAATCGCATGATCGGTTGACCCCTGCACATTCGGTTCCCCGCGCAGGGCGTTGATGCCGCCGCCCGCGATGCCCATATTGCCCAACAGGAGCTGAATGATGGACATCGTGCGGATGATCTGGGCGCCGGTCGTATGCTGTGTCCAGCCCAGAGCGTAACACTCCGTTCCCGCCTTGTCCGGCACGCCGGTAGCAGCATAAATTTCATAAACCTTGAGCAGGTTCTCTTTCGAGACGCCGGTGATGCTCGAAACCTTGTCCAGCGTATATCGGGAATAATGCTTTTTGAGCATCTGGAACACGGATCGGGGATGAGAAAGGCTCATGTCCCTCTGCGGTGCGCCTTTGCCGTCTTTGTCGAAGACCCAGGTGGCTTTGTCGTACTTTCTTTTCTTGGCGTCGTAACCTGAGAACAGACCGTCTTTGAAAGAATAACCGCCGTCCACGATAAAGGACGCGTTCGTATAATTGACGACATAATCCTTGAAGATTTTCTTGTTTTCCAGAATGTAATGGATCATCCCCCCCAGAAAAGCGATGTCCGTGCCTGATCGAAGCGGCACATGGAAATCACAGCGGGCGGATGTTCTTGTATAACGGGGATCTACGTGAATAATGGTTGCGCCTTGTTCTTTTGCTCTCAAAATCCATTTAAAGGCGATGGGGTGATGCTCAGCGGCATTGCTGCCCATAATCAGAATGACATCGGCATTCTTTAAATCACAGTAATGGTTTGTCATCGAACCGCGGCCAAACGACTCTGCCAGAGCCGATACGGACGGGCTGTGTCAGACCCTGGCCTGATGGTCCATATAGACGAGCCCCAGGGCTCGCGATTTGGCGGTCACCAGCCAGCATTCTTCATTATCAATATTGGAACTGCCGTAATGGCCGATCGTCTCGCAGCGATTAACCACTTCACCCTTGTCATTTCTCTTCACAAAACCATTGTCCCGCGTGTCTTTGACCAGACGGGCAATCCGGGAAAGCGCGAAGTCCCAGTCTACCGCTTCCCATTCCGTTGCGTAAGGCTTTCGGTGAAGCACTTTGGTCAGGCGGTGCTTGTTGGCCTCGGTCAGATCAAAGAGACCTGCGCCCTTGGCGCAAAGCGAACCTTCATTGATCGGATGATCCGCATCGCCCTCAATGTTGAAAATTTTACCTGTCGCCTTGTCCACGCTGCAAATGAGACCGCAGCCGACGGAACAATAGCAGCACGTCGTAATGACTTGCTTAGCCACTTTGATGCGGTTCATTTTGCCAAGTTCGTCCGCATGTGCCCGGGTAGGATTCAGGTTGAGCCCCAAACCCGACAGGGCCACCCCGCCTCCGACAGCGCCGGACAGAGTTAAAAAACCTCTTCTCGTAATTTGCATAAAAAACCTCCGATACCTGTGTCAATTTTGGTTTATGTCATACGTGGCATACATTGACCGAAATTCAGCAGGAAGTCAATATGTTATATAAAACATAGCGTTAAGAAATTCGTAAGGAATTTTATTGACATTTGGCGTTCATCCTCTCTATAAGCAAGATCACTCAAAGATTGAGAAAGGACGCGCCTGATGGAAATTAAATATAAGATATGGCTGGAAAAGGATGGCAAAGTCATCTTCGGCAGGGGACGAGACGACATTCTCACGGCAGTAGATGAGGAGCGAAGCCTGAATGCCGCGGCCAAAAAACTCGAAATGTCCTATCGCGCGGCGTGGGGACGATTGAAAGCCTCCGAAGAACGGATGGGCATACACCTTGTGGAGTCGAGCGTCCGGGAAAAAACCATGCAGCTCACACCGCAGGCCCGCGCGATCATCAAACGCTTTGAAAAACTGGAAAAAGACGTGGAAAGATTGCTCCAGGCCGCAGATGAAGACTTTCAGTCGCTTCTGGAATAAAAGAAAACCCCTTGAATAAAAAGAGGGTGTAAAGCAAGTCTACACCCGGATGCCCCGGGAGAAATTCAAGAGACTTTCCCTGATGATCGAGTGGATGCGTTCGGTGCGCTTCTCGGGAGCGCCGGTATAAATGTACAGGGATATGATACCGTTCATCATTCCCCAGACCGCGTATTGCTCCCGGCGAATGTCAACGTCGGATCTGAATTCACCGGAATCAACCCCCTTCTGAAGAATTTTGGACAGTACGCGAATGTTTTCGTTGGTTGTATGAATAAGCTGGGTGTTTTGCTCTTCGGTCAGATTCATGTTTTCCGAATTGAGCATAAACGTCATCAGGATGCGAAACAGTTCATTGTTATCCAGGAAAAAATCGACATAGTTTTTCGCGAAGGCGATCAGAAGCTCGGAAGCCGTTCCTTCTTTCTTCGCAAAGTCTTCAATGTCTTTGTGCCTTTCGATATTGGCAGAAATCAGAATCTGTGTATAGATTTCCTCCTTGCTGTCAAAATACAAATAGATTGATCCTTTGCTGACTTCCGCCTTCGCGGCGATGAGGTCCACGGTGACCGATTTGAAGCCGCGGTCGAAAAACAGCTTGCGTGCCGCTTTCAAAATGGAATTCTTCCGGTTTTCCTTTTCTTTTCTTCTTCTTTCTTCCGAACTCAAGGCCAATACTCCTACCCATAAGATGAAAGCACGTCAAAGGTGCACATCAATACTTATTTTTTACCCTTATGAAAAACTGTTTAATGATGATGCTTTGTTTCGTCATCTACCCCTGCTGCCCTCCGGCAGAGGGATTAACATCTACAAGCCGATGTAAGAACTGGGGAACAATCTCCGGCGCGCTCTTCATGACTTTCAGTCATAAATGCGTATCTCAATCTCATGCCCCTGTCAAGGAAAATTAAGGATGTTTTTTAAAAACCAGTAAAACGCCATCCGACCCTCTTTGAAAGCAAAGAAGACTTTGAGAAAACAAATCTGGAATGGCTGTCCTTTTAGCGGAGCTTTTCAAGCGGCCGGATGATACTCTCCAGCGACGGCCGTTCATTGATATCATGCACATCGATATAGCGGATCACCCCTTTTTTATCGATGATGATAATCGCTCTTTCCGCTGTGCCGTCGGAACGCAAGACTCCATAGCGGGAGGCCACGGCGCCGTGCGGCCAGAAGTCGGAGAGCACCTCAAACCAAAGATCGCCCATCTGCCGGGTCCAGGAATAAAGCGTCGGAATACTGTCTACGGAAATCCCCAGCAGAATTGCATCGTTTTCCTCAAACAGGTCCGAAACAATATTGTAACCCGGCCACTGGTCGGAACACACAGGCGTCCAGGCGGCAGGGATAAAGGACAAAACGACATTCTTTTTGCCCCGGTAGTCTTTGAGAGAAACGGTTTTTCCGCTGATGGCTTTGAGCTTGAAATCAGGGGCCTTCTGGCCGACTTTCACCTTGAGAACGCTATCCGCCGGTTTGAGTCGGCCGGTATCGTAAATATTGCCCTTGTAGGCCTCGGAAACAGCATAGGCACTGGAAGCCAGAAAACACGCGGCTAAAACAATCACCACAGAAATTCTTCTCATAAACACCTCCTATTTCATATCCGCCAGAGCAACAACCTCAGAAAGAAATGCTTCAATGTCCTCATGCGCGCCCAGCTTTGAATAAACGACTTCCGGCTTTTTCGGACCGTCCATCCTGACGACAATGAAATAGGGTGTACGGACTTCACCCAGTATTTTGTGGATCGTAAAATCCGCGTCCGGCACAAGCGGGAAGACAACTTTGTACCTCTTCTTAAACGTGTTCACTTCAAAAGGAGTATTCCCCGCGCCAATACCCAGGATCTTGATTTTCCCCTTGAGAGTCGGATTGTTTTCAATCATGCCGAAAAGCCGGTTCATATTCGGCGCGTCTTTCTGGCAGTAGGGACAATACATGCTGAAAACCTGAAGAATGACCGCCTGTGCTTTTATCTGCGCGACGGTGAATTCGCCGGAGCCGGAAAGCCCCAGATATTTCAGTTCGGCCGCGTCCGCAGGCTTTTGCAGCTTTATATCAGGCAGGGTGCTACCGACTTGCGGCGGCCCGCCGGCCATGGACGTCGAGGCGGAAAACACAAAAATAAACATCATCGAAATCAGAAATAGTGATTTTCTCTTCATTTTCACATCCTCCTTTAATTTCGGGACACCAGATGGTGCACTGCTTTTTCCAGTCCGTCGAGTGAAAGCTCGAACATAGGGAAAATACCTGCAATCTGCTTGACTGTCCAGTTGTAAAACCACTGGTCTTTCCCCTGCGGATTTAACCAGACACAATGCCGGAATGTTTTGGACAGAAACGTCAGGTAATCCACCGACGGCCTCGACTCATTTTGTCCGACATAGATCGCCCCTCGCGGGTCGGCCAGCTCGTAGGGCGCCATCGACGCGTCCCCGACGATGATCAGCCGCGTTTCCGGATCCATGCGCGCAAATTCATCGACAGCCACCGGATGTTTGTAGCGGTGCGGATCGCGCCAGACTTTGGAATAAATCGTGTTGTGGAAGTAGTAAATCTCCAGTTCCTTGAACTGAAACTGCGCGTAGTGAAAAAGCACCTGCACAATGTCTACGTAAGGATCCATCGACCAGCCGCCGTTGTCAATGAGCAGCTTGACTTTCAGGCGGTCAGCCAGCCTCCGGTCAAAGACGATTTCAATCTCGCCGGCGTTGCGCATCGTCTGATAGATCGTTTCATCGACATTCACAATGTCTTTGGGTCCGGCAGGCTGAAGGTGCTTGAGCCTTTTGAGCGCTTCGCCGATCTGCGAGGCAGTGATGGGGCCGGTCTGAGAATAATCCCGGTAGCGGCGCTCCATGGCCACTTTGATAGCTGATTTGTTTCGCGACTCACCACCCACGCGCATGCCGCCCGGATGCGTGCCGGAATGTCCGGTGGGCGAAGTGCCGTGCGTGCCGATCCAGTGATTGCCGCCATGATGGGCTTCGGTCTGCTCCTTGAGGCGTTTGAGAAAATGCGCGACCAGCTCCTCGGGTGTCATCTGTTTGATCTGGTCTTCGGAAAGACCCAGGGCGTCAGCCATACCACCCGGGTCTTTGAGCCAATCGGAGAGCATCGCCCGCACGATGTCGGAGAGTTCTTCATCGGTCGGCTCCACTTCCGTCATCCCGCGAAATGCCACAGCGAACGCCTGATCGTATGTGTCGAAGTAGCGCTCGCTTTTAACCAGCAAAGCGCGCGTGACACAGTAAAATTCCTCCAGCGACACAATCAGCCCCAACCCGAGGGCTTTTTGCAGGCGCAGGAAGGACGTGGGTGTTACGGGAATTCCCTTATCGCGCAGTGTATAGAAAAAATGAACAAACATAATCTTTTCACTTTACTGATGAGCGGCCAGGTAGAGGTCGGTGCTCTTCTTAAAAAGTACGCCTAGAAACGGCACATTGGGCGCTTTGAGATTTTTAACCTTGAAATCGGGATCGGCCTGAAGCGCACGCATCCAGTTGATCAGTTCACGCGTAGCCGGCTTTTTCTCGACGCCGCGCACTTCGCGCAGACGGTAAAAGGTGTCCATGCACGCCGCGGTCAGATCCTCGTTCAAATCCGGAAAATGAACGCTGATGATCTTACGCATCATGTCGCGGTCGGGAAAAGCGATGTGGTGAAAATTGCAGCGTCCTAAAAACGGGTCGGAGAGGTCTTTTTTCGCATTGGAAGTAATAATGATGACGGGACGGGTTTTGGCTGTGACGGTCCGGTCAATTTCCATGATATCAAACTGCATCTGATCGAGAATATCGAGCATATCATCTTGAAAATCCGTGTCGGCCTTGTCGATTTCGTCGATGAGCAGCACGACTTTTTTGTCGGCGGCAAACGCCTGCCCTATTTTCCCCATTTTGATGTAGTCTTCAATATTGCTGACATCCCGGCCAGAATCGGCAAACCGGCTGTCGTTGAGCCTTGTTAGCGTATCGTACTGGTACAGGGCTTCGACCAGCTTCATGCTGGATTTGACATTCAAAATAATCAGCGGCATACGCAAGCTCTCCGCAATGGCATGAGCCAGCATCGTTTTGCCGGTGCCGGGCTCGCCTTTGAGCAACAGCGGCATTTCGAGAGCCATGGAAATATTAACAATTTTTGCCAGTTCCTCATCCAGAACATAACGTGATGCCCCTCCGAACTTTGCGGGTCGGTTTTCAGTATTCGTCATCCCTTTACTCCTTCAATATTTTAACTCCAGCAGGCGTTTGTATTCAATATAACGCCTGCGAGCGTTTCGTCAATCATCCAGAAGGTCCATAGCACGTTTTGTCGGAAAAAATAACGAGGATTGTGGGTTTTAATTTTGCAGGCTGCCTGATGGCACGGAAATCCCAGTGATCACGAAACCTTGACACAACGAAAGGAATCCGCGTCGCATGGCTATCGCGGGAACACCTTGGCTTCTCTTTTTTATCACACAGACTCACTGCGTTCCGACAGGGGCCTGGCCACGATCACCCCGGTAAATTTTTTATGGGCTTTCAGGTATGCAGAAAGGGGCTGCCTTGAAATCACCACAGCTCCCTTTTTGGAAGACGCGTGAAGCAGACAAAGCCTCCGGCCCTGCCGGAAGGCAAAACCGGCATGGGCAACGTCCAGCCCCGCCTGATTTGTCGTAAAGGCTATCACGTCGCCTTGCCGGATCTGATCCACAAGGCAAGCCAGATCTTCTCTGGGGATGACATGAAACGATTTGCGCGTGAGGCCCTTCTCCAGGATCAAAAGTTTCTGAAATTCAGATTCTTTTTTCAGGGCCGGATATAGATCCCGATGCGCGGTCATGAAGTTGATCTTTTTACGATACGTTTTCCCGCCCAACCGGCGGGTATCATCCCTCAGAACCTGTTTCCTGCCATTATCGCAAAGCCAGTCCGTGAAATAGTGCAGACGGGAAGCATAGCCGTCGATTTTCCCTCCCCGGTAGCGGATGTATTTCAGCTTTTTTCTAAACAGAGACCGGTTAATCTTTCCCGTATGAGCGCAGGCAGCCAGCGCCAGCACCGTCTCCACATACGTCATGCAATCGAATGATGAAAGATCAACCGTGAGGCTTTCCCGCCCTGATTTTTCGAGCAAAGCCGGCCGATAGGCTGAACCCAGAAAAAGCAAACCGACTGAAATCACCGTTTCGCCATAAGATCCGGCGGCATCGCTCATCTTGTGCACCTTTCCACCGATGTTTTATCGTTCATGGCAACCAGACGCATCCTTTCATTCCGATTAGTCGATTTTTCCTGTCAGGACAACAAAAATATTGTCGCCCCGGCGCGAAATACCAACCGCGATGGCATGAAAGCCGCTTTTAGGACGGCACAGTAAAATGATGATGGGGATGAAATGCGACAATGATTGCCGGTGAGTATGGAATTATAGAGGCCCGGTCCGCCCTGCGGACAAACCGCGCCTCTATGATTTATCCCTGAAGGGCATTGACTTTCTTTGTCAGACGGGAGATTTTCCGGGAAGCATTCTTCTTGTGAATCAAGCCTTTGGATGCAGCTTTCGCCAGCGCGGGAACTGCGGCGTTGAGTGCATTGACGGAACTTTCTTTGCTTTTTGTGTCGACGGCGGAAAGAATCGATTTCACCTTGCTTTTGATTGCGGACTTGGCCGCAACATTGCGCTCACGGCGTACAATGCCCTGTCGATTGCGTTTTTCCGCTGATTTATGATTGGCCAAAGGTCTATCCTCCTGAACTTCTGTTAATTTGAACGAGTTTCCTAACTCAATTATTCAAGGCTGTCAAGTCATAATCTCTTTCTTATTTCACTTTGACCGGTTTCGATTATCATTGTAAGATGCTACAGGAAATATGAGCGAATCAGGCAAATCCGGATGACTCCAGTAAAAAAGGACAGAATCGCCCGACAGGCGAAGCGCAAAGAAACCTTCTTAATGAGGGCGGCGATCTTCTGGGACATTCTTTCCGACGCCGTGAAAAACTTCAGCGCCAACAGTAACGGCAACCAGGCGGCTGCCCTTGCCTTCTACGCGATTCTTTCCGCCATTCCGCTTTTCATTCTGACGATCATCGCCACCGGATACGTTTTTACCTCCCATCCGAATGCCTCGCGCGAGATTATCGACGTAATCCGTCATTTCCACCCTTATTTTTCCGAGGACATCCTCGTTCAGCTGGGCGCGATTGAAAGCAAGCGCAATATCCTGGGCTGGCTGGGCCTCGCGGCACTGGTGTGGTTTTCGGCAATGATTTTTAATTCCATTGAATCAGCACTCAACAATATTTTCTCTTCGACTGCAAAGCGCAGCTACCTGGTCTCCAAAGCGCTGGCCATTTCGATGATTCCCCTGGGCTGGGTCATCGGCTTTGTCAGTGTTGTCTTAAGCTACGTGGCCGCACTTCTGGCCAGCCAGCCGCTGATCCTTCCCGGAGTCGCGGAAATATCGCTTGGAGGCCTCTCCGAAGTTCTTCTGCGCTATCTGCTTCCCTACCTGCTGGTCGTGCTCTTTGTCGGTTTCCTCTACCGGATCATCCCCACCGCCGAAATCCGGCCGGCCGTCGCACTGGCCGGTGCGGCCATCTTTGGGCTTCTGATGGAAATCGCGAAACAGTTTTTTACCTGGTACCTGGCACACTATACCCGCTACGATGTCATTTTCGGTTCACTGGAGGCGGTGGTCATTTTAGTGATCTGGGTATTCTACGTATCGCTGATTTTTCTTTTTTGCGCCGAAATGATGTCGTCGTATCTTCGGCGCGACGTTCTGCTGCTTGAGCGCGCCCTGCTCAAACCGCACCACTCAAGACTTAAGGTGAATGAACGCTTGTATAAGAAATTCGGCCGCACCTATGCGAAAGGCGCAATCGTCTTTGAGGAGGGCGATCCGGGGCGTGAGATGTTTTACATTCTTTCCGGACGCGTGCACCTGGAGCGTGTGGATTGTTCAGTGAAAAAAACACTGGCTAAAATGGGGCCGGGACAGTATTTCGGCGAAATAGCCGCGCTCATCGACGTAACCCGCACCGCGACGGCCCGCGCAGCGGAAGAAAGCCATCTGGCCGTTATCGACGCGGAAATGTTTGGCCGCTTGATCCGTGAAAACCGGGAAGCGGCACTGGCCATGCTTCGGGAGTTTTCCATGCGCCTGAAAAATTCCAACGCTGCGCTTGAAGAATTCGCCGATCTGTGGACGCGCCTGGTGATCACCATGCACTTTCTGGATCGGCCCGAAACCAGGGTTGAGGACCCTATACAGAAACTCACCCGCATGACCGGAAAGTCCCCGGATGAAATAAAAGCCCTGATTGCCGAACTTTCCGCGCAGGGCGTCCTGATTATCAAAGATGGCCTTGTCGTGGAAGTCAACCGGGCAAAGATGCGGTCACTCATTGAGTCGGAAACACTCATAAAATGTCTGCCGGACGAGCATGCAATACAGTAATTGAACCATTATGATATCTGCAGCCGGCACAGATCGCAACCGGTCGTACGATTTTGTTCATCCGACCGTAAACCTTCACGGCGCTCTTCTACACTTTGCGCCTCACGAGCCGCTTGCGTACGACTTTCCGGACGACGCCCGAAGGCGTCCCCGCGGGTGCCAGCGGCTGCCGGTGCTGGCAGGTCGCGCGGGGACATTTCAAAATGAGCAGGCCGCTTGCGTCCTCCACTTCGACCATGAAAGGATTTTTGCAGCGCGCGCACTGAATATGATGCGGACGCCCCCAGCTGATAAAACCGCAGGCCTCCGACGAGCATATATAAAAAACCTTCCCGGCGGCGGTTGTCTTTTGTGTTAAAACATTTTCCTTACAGATCGGACAAACCAGCGCGAGCGCTTTTTCAAACGCAGCCACTTTCGCTGCGATTTCCTCATCATCCACGACATGATCTTCCGGACGGATTTGAGGCAAACGATCCTCCCTGTCCGTCAAAACCTTTTGCTCTTCCAGATCCGAAGCGGGCACCTCCGGTAAAGCTTCCGGCAGATCTTCAGGATGGGCGGACGGTTCGGGAAATTCCTCCGAAACCAGAACCGGCACTTTGTTTTCCTGTATGGTTTCTTCCGGCTTCAGGGGCATTGACGCAGCGCTTGCAGGCGCGGTTTCCGCCTTATCCGCTTTGCTCTTCGCGGCGGGTTCGGTTACGACATAATCCCGGATGATCCTGCGGCTGGTCGGCTTGGTCTCCCCGGGTTTTTTTGCGGACACAACCGGCTTCGGCGGCGGTGTGATGACGGGAACTTTCATTTTTGGCAGGGGCACTCCGTGATGCTGAAGCGTCTGATCAAACCGGGACAACGCGGATTCCAGACTCATCCGGCTGCTTTGAACCTCCTGGATCGTCTGACCGATATAGGCCAGAAGATTCAGGCCCTCCATTTTCGGATAAATGCGGTTGAGCATTCGCGCTGTGTCCCGCGTGGCCTGATAGGAATAGAACCTGCCGTCCGGTTGACGGTGAAGGAATTTCCTGGCGATCATCTCCGCAATCGCGCCTCTTAAATGCTCATCCGCCTCGATTCCTGCGTCCTTCGCATCGGCTAAGAATTCCTCCATGGAGTAGCGTTCGCTGATATCGCCATAGATGTCCTCAATATCCAGCTCGCGGCCGCCCAGCAAAATAAAGCAGGAAATATTCTCCATCGTGAAAGGCAGGCCTCCGACAGACTGCGCCGAATTGGTTAACCGCTCATAATGCTTTATGAAAATTTGTTCAAAAGGGTGCTTTACCGCTTCATCCATTTATTTTCTCCGCTATTTTGATTCTGTTTGATCAGGCGTCAAATCACATCTTTACTCTATATCGGCTCAATGACCGAAAAAATGACTATTTTTTTAATCCTTTTTTGATTATTCTGCAACAGTGGTCATGAATGTTGAAATCCTTCTTTTTATCGACACAAGATTGACATGATCCGGGAGGCGTTGCCGTGCCCATTATCATTTCACTTCAGGATATCGACGAAGTCATAGGCAATCTGAATTACAAAAGCGAAACAACACTCAAATCAAGGCTTCTGCACGCGGTTCGGCAATCCTACCTCGATGACGCCTCTGCCGAGCCGCCGGAGACCATCAACACGGAAGCCCTGGTCAAGATCATATGGGAAACGGGTGATGATGCGGAACTTCTCAAGACCAAACGCAAGAGTTTCAGTTCCGTGAAATCCAGCGTCAACAGTGATCTGAAAAAACTCTACGGTGAAGGAAAAAACCCGCAGGGAATCATTATCGGCCATCAAAATATCTTTTCGATTTCCGACGAAGCCAAAGACAGGGCTCTGGCCGGCATCATGGATGTCTTCAAGGAAAAAGGCATCGACACGCAAAGCAAGCTAAGTGAAATCCTGTCGGCTTTGAGCGATGTCCTGTCCACCGCCATTGCCGGCACCGAAGCGGTAGACACGAAAGAAGAAATCGACCGGTTGAAAAATATATTAGGCGATCTGTCCGGCAAGATGGGTTTGTCCTTTCATGACCTGATCAGACGCGTGGAAACCGGGACCGGCAAAATGCATCCCGAAGCCGCCTTCACCCCTCCGGAGACCCGACCGGGAGATACCGAAGCCTTATCGAAAAATATTCACGAAGGCATTTCCATGCTTGATCGGGGCCTTCAGGGCCTGACCGAGGAAGTGGAACAGTATTCGAAAAGCCTGGCACATACCGGCATGAAGGAAACCCTGCGCGAAGCACTGGCCGATATTTTGGACACGCTTCGGGACACCGGGACGGATTCCTCCGGAAAAGCCCGAAGAATCATGGCCGCCGTGGAACAGATTCTGGCCGACGCGATGGAGGCCACCGGCAACGAACTCTCTGATGCACAGGCCGGTCAGCTCAAGCAGATCTTCAGCGACCTAGCCACCGGCGCGGGCGCGCAGGGGGGACTGGCAAAGGAAGAAGCCCCGACCGGGGCACAGTTGGCGGGAGGAGAGCTGCTTTCGAGCGTGTCTGCTATTCTCGGCGACGCGGGGTTGAGCATGGGCGACAAAATCGGCGGCATCATGGATGCGGTCAATCAAATGATCAGCGAAGCGCTGGCCGAACCGGATTCAGGCCTGAGCCCCGATGACGTCGCGAAACTTCAGGACATGATGGGGCATATCACGGACAACCTCACGGCATTCGCGCAAGACGCCCTGGCCGAAGAAGAAATCATCGAAGAGGTTATCGAAGAGGGCGTGGATGAAACTGTCGAATTCATCGAGGACCTCTCTGAGCGCGATCAGCCGGTCGGTGCGGGTGTAATGGACTCGGTTGCGGATGAGGGCATCGTCGAAGACATCCCGGTTGATGAGGATATCCTCGAGGAAATCCCGGCCGAGGAAATCGACCAGGTTCTGGAAATGGCCGAAGCAGGCCCGGAGGCAACCCTTGAGGGCACAACCGCCACGGAGATTCCCTCCGAAGAAGGCGTGACGGACCTGCCTGCGGATGTCGAGGTGGTTGAGGAAATCGTCGATATTCAGGACGGCGCCCCCCCGGAAGCCGAAAGCACACAAGAAGCGACAGCGGCGGATGAGGGCGTCACGGAAGAAGCCATCGTAGAGGAACTAGACGGCGTCATCGACGAAGTCATCGAAGAAATAGCCGAAGGTCAAACGGAAGTCCTTGCGGCCCCGGACGCGGAAATTATTGAAGTAGCCGAGGAAGCGCCGGTTGATACAGAGGTTGTAGAAACCCTTGAAGCGGATGACGCTTACCTCGCCTCGCTGGAAGATCTCCCGAACGATGCCGATGCGGCCATCGTTCTGGAAGCGATCGAAGCAACTGAAAAAATCAAGGACGGGGATTTCGTTGAAGAAATTATTGAGGAAGCGGATGACGCATCCTCCGCCATCCAGGTTGCGCCGGATGAAGGCGGCATCGACACCGACCTGCGTGAGAAAGCGGATCTGCTTTCCCGCCTGGCCGAGGCCGCAGGCGCGCTCGAAAAGCTGGGGCCGGATTTGAGCGGCAGCATCTATTCGGAAGAAGAAATTCGTGGAAAAGCCAGGTTCCTGTCCGAAGAGTTCGACCGCTACCTGAGCGTCCGGGACAAATTTTACAACGCGCATATATTCATGAAGGGCGGCACTTACCTGGTGGGCGGAAATTCGCTGGCCAGAAGTGTGCTTCCGGAACAAACCGCCTCGCTGCCGGATTTCTACATCGGCAAATTCCCGGTGATCAACGCGCTTTTCGAAATCTTTGTAGAACAGACCGGTTATGTCACCACGGCGGAGAAATACGGTTACAGCCTGGTGTATTTCCCACGCATGCAGCGTAGCCGCGATCCTCTCACGGGCGCGGAAAGATTCATGCTGCACACTCAGGCATACAGCAAAAAAGTCACGGGCGCCTGCTGGCACCGTCCGTACGGCCCGGAAAGTTCGCTCCATCTGAAAAGGACTCATCCGGTGGTGCATGTCAGCCTCGACGATGCCCGGGCCTACGCCTCCTGGACGGGCAAGCGACTGCCGACGGAAATCGAATGGGAAGCGGCGGCCCGGACAGCGCATGGCCATCTTTACCCCTGGGGCAACGAGTGGCAAGACGACGCCTGTAACATTGAAAAAAGCCTGCACGGCGACACCACGCCGGTGGACCGCTATATCACCTTCGCCAACAGGCTGGAAGTCGCCGACACACTGGGCAATATTCTGGAATGGACACAAGACGCCGTCGGCGATAAACAGACGGCCGACACCTATATCGCCAAAGGCGCCGGATGGATTTCACACCACGAAATCAACCTGACCGACCGGCATTACCTCGAGAAAAGCACCACGTCCAACATCCTGGGCTTTCGCTGCGTCGCAATCTGATAAAAAAAGGGCGGGAAGTCAAAAAGACCGCCCGCCCCAAATACAGATCAAATCAAAACTAGAACTTCACGGACAGACCGCCTCCAACCTGCCAGTTGGTTTTGTCGAGTTCGGCGCTGACAGGCAGCGGACCGTACACGCCATCGCCACTCGTCGATACACTCGCGTAGCCAGCATTGAGGAAGGGTTCCAGGCTGACGCGAGCGAGCTTCACGCTGGCGCCGATAGACGCGTTCACACCCATGCTCGAACCATTGGCCGATAAATCCAGGGCATCGTAAGGCACACCACCACTATCATAGGCGCTGTAGGCATAATCGCTTTTAACTTTCCCGTAAAAAGCACCGATGCCGCACCTAAGGGCCAGCGTTTCCGTCAGGTCTTTTTCAGCCAGCGCTTTGATTGTCAGGCGATGCTCGGAGTATTTCGGCATGTCGGCGTACGTGTCAACAAAAAATACGCCCGACAGGAAGGTATCATCAAAATTCGCGTCCTGCTTCGCCGAAATGTAATCATAATACAAACCCGCAGCGATTTTCGTGCCTTTGGACGGCGTGATATCCGCACCTCCGCCGATTTTCACATTAAGGTTCGTTTCGGTGTGATTATAGTTGATAGTGGAACGATAGAATGAATTCCAGAAGGAAAAACCGGTTCCATCACGCTCGATCGATTTGTACGCGGCGCTGACCACAAACGGCAAAACCACCGTGCTGGATACAGGAACACGTAACCAGAAATCGCCCCCGACACTATACCCTTTAACTTTGCCGACAAGCTCGGACTCATCGATATAATCTTCCCCGATAATATACTGATTGTCTGAAGCGAAAGGAATAGCGGCCTTGAACGTGGCGGCATACCGGATGTTACCAGCGTTTCCATCCACCGAAACCTTACCCTGGGCTTCCCAGTATTTGGAATCGTAGGGGATCATAAAGGGAAACAGACTCACAGCCGGACCGTCTTCTGCCGCCCAGGGCCAATTCCGCCAGGAATCCCCGCCAGCTTCAAACATCAGGGTTTCCTTTGCTTCATTGATATAGGCGATTTGCAGCTCACCGCCCAGGTTGACGGCGCCAATCGGAAGGCCATAGAGAAGGCGCAGTTTCAGATTATTGAATCGGTCATCCATTTCAATATTATAGAGACCGCTGCCAAAGCCCGAATAATTCTCCTGGCCGTCATATTTGCCCTTTGAGCCTTCATACTCAAAGAACACGCCCATGCGGCCTGCGCCCAGGGTGAAGGCGGTACCGAGCTGAAGCTGGTTCTTCCAGGCATCACCGCTGGTTTCGTAAGGATAGTACCATCCATAAGTCGGCACCGTGGACTTGTAGTTCCACTTGGTCGTCTTTTCATACGTCAAACCATAGTGGCCATAGGCATTGAAGCCTTTACCGGAAGCGATCAGCGCCGGATGAATCAGAAAGTCCGACGCATCCTCAATCAACCCCGCTGCGTCACCCGCGCCCGCCATCCTGCCCTGCCAGGCCATCGAAGGCGCAGCCAGACAAAACACCAGAAACAACACCACTAAAACTGATAAACTGCTTTTTCTCATGCTCTTTTCTCCTTTTTTTAAAATTAAAAAACGCGGGCGAAATAAAACACCCGCGTTTTAGTATTCAAAAAAATGCAGCGAAAAGCCCCGGCAAACGCCTGCAACAACTTAAAGATACGGAACCTCGAGATATCCACTTCAGTTCTTCAATATCCATCAAATCCATGCGACCAAACCAGAGGCAAATTCTTTTGTAAGGTTGAAATAACAGAATCGGCATTTTTTTTCAATTCTTTATCCGCGCCAAGTCTTCCACACCCGAGATTCGGATCCTTCGGCCATCAAAGGGATGATAAAGAACCCAGGCTATAGGCTATAGCCTATGGGCGATAGGGCATAGGCCTGGTTTAAAGTTTCAAGTTCCATGTTTCAAGTAGACCTTGATTTTTCCATGCGGCGTCCGGCGTTGGGCAAACAGGGGCTGCCGATGAAACTTTATTAAGCAGAATCGCGTCGGAAATACGGGACAGTTTTCCATATCATCAACCACACGGCTTTTGCTGGTAGTAAGGCCAAAAAACCATGTGGCGTTATCTAATGTTTGTTGTTTTTAAAGCATTTTTCGCTTTTCTTCTTTTTCGATCGGAGTATAATAATAATGAATCTTCGGAAAAAACCACACATCGTAGATTAATTGTTAACTTAGAATGAAAATGATGACCAAGCCTTCAAATCAGGATATTGAAAAATACTACTTTGAGATGTTTCGCAAAGATTATTCTTTGCCATCTGGAACGATAACCTATGCCGACGCGCCTGACGTTATTCTAGAAAGCACTAAAAAGATTGGTATCGAAATCACAAATTTCTTTCTTGAAGAAGGGTCCCTGCCAGAAAGTGAACAGTCCCAAAGAAAATTGCGTGAAAAAGTTATCACTACTGCGCAAAAAACTTACCAATCAAAGAATGGAAAGAAATATGAAATCTCGTTTGGGTTTAATAAGGCAAATCCAATTAGAGATCAAAAGTATTTAATAAATAATATTGTTCAGTTTGCAGAAAGCATAGAAAAAAATGGAAGCGGGAGAGTCTTTACTAAAGACTTTGAGATGATTCCGGAACTTTCCTTTGTGTACCTTAATGCAAATGAGTACCCTAATGCAAAGTGGAGAATCGTACAAGTTCATGATGTTCCGATAATATCAAGGAATCGGTTGATTGATATTATCAGAACTAAAGAGCAGCGGGCAAAGAAGTATGAGAATTGCGACGAATACTGGTTGCTGGTTGTTGTTGATTCCGTTAATCCTGCACAAGACCAAGAAATTCGTGCCGAGAATTTTGAAATAATTCAGACGAATGTATTTGAAAAAGTAATTGTTTATAAACCCTTTTTTAATCATATCTTAGAGGCAACATAAAAAAAGTGAACAAGATCGATCAAGACGATCGCCGCTTCGCGGCTCCGGCTTAGCTATTGGTTAACCGACTCAATGCAAAGAGAGATTACATTATGAAATCAAAATCAAAAAATCTGAAAAAAACCGTGCCCGGCAAGAATGCTTCGCTTGAACGTGTCATTAACCGAAATGAGAAAATCAAAGAAACTGTCAAGGAGGCTGCAAATGAACTCACTTCGGTAAATGAAGTTCTCAAGCAGGGAAAAGAAGTCAAGATCCCTGTTCAGATCATCAAAGAGGCCATCACTCAGAACAAAGAGGTCGAGTACAAAGTGGCGAAAGCCGCAGACGATTTACATCAGGTCAACACCGAACTTGCCAAGGAGGTGGCTGAACGGATAGTCATCGAAACCGAACTCTCTGACGTGAAGGACGATCTAGCCGACGTGCGCGAAGAGTTATCGGAATCCATAGCCAAAGAAGAAAAATCACGAAATATTGCGATTCATGACGCGCTCACAGGTCTGCCGAACCGTGTATTGTTTGAAGAACACCTCGATCATGGGTTAATCCAGGCAAAACGGCATGGTTGGAAACTCGCAGTCCTGTTCATAGACATTGACAATTTCAAGAGCATTAACGACTCCCATGGTCATGACCTGGGAGACAAGGTGCTGCTCACGGTGGCAGACCGTTTACAGTCTGCCACCCGCAGTGAAGACACGGTCAGTCGCTGGGGAGGCGACGAATTTGTGTGCCTGTTGTTGGAAGTCAAGCAAGAAGCCGACGTAGCCCGCCTTGCAGAGTTAATGGTTAAACGGATTTCCGAGACCTTCGAGTTTAAGGGGGTTGTTCTTTCTATTAGAGTCAGTATCGGTATTGCCATATATCCCGCAGATGGAGAAACGGCAGACATCCTTTTCAAAAATGCCGATAAGGCAATGTATAAAGCCAAGGGAACACAAAGGAGAGTTGTGCTGTTCCACGATTCTGTTTCTGACTGACCCGGGCCACATCGGGGCACTGTGCAGAGTGCACAACATGACAAAGATTCACCGGTATGGGCCCGGATATGCCTGAGAGACTAAACAGGAGGCAAAAGCCTAAGAAATCCGGATATAAAAAAACCGCATCAAAAGACCTGCGGTATTTTTCAGCAGCTGGAGGATATCAAAATGCTTGACTCTTCCGGGCCGGTAAGGATAGTCTTTCGGATGGACAGGCCAAATGAATGAAGGTATTTATCCAATCGAGGTGAGACCATGAAGATGTATCATGCCCTTTCGCTGTTGTTGATTGTTTTGATCATGGGATGCAGCCAGCCCGTTTTACGGCAGGATGTTCCCGTTTCGACCAATCCGATGGGCGCGAAAATTTACGCCGACGGCAAGCTGGTGGGGATGACCCCGATGTCCGTGCCGCTCGAGAGAGACCGCAACCACATCCTGACGCTGGTCAAGGACGATTACCGCCAGGAGGATGTCATTATCACGAAAGCTTATCAGAAGGAAAAAACGTATTTAAACGCGATTTCCGCGGGCGTCAATGCCGGTCTTTTCTTCAAGGATCCCAGAATGGGCGTGGGCAGCGCCATGAGTTCCATGTCCGCGCAGGAAAAATCCGGAGAGGCCTTTATTTTGGTTCCTCAGGCAGTGAAGATTGATTTAATGCCATTGTCCGGAGCGTCCAGACCGGATTCGGCCCCCGCGTTCCAGACAGAGGCAAAGAGGCCTACAGACGCCTCCGGCTCCACAGAGTCATCGTCGAGTGATGACGCAGCATTGCTGAAAGGCCTGGCGAAAATCGGGGCTGCCGCTGTCTTGTCCGGGGCGAAACCGCTGGAAAAGAATATTCAAACCTCTTCTTCATCAAGAAGTTATACCCGGCCCGACGGAACGCGCGTAACGGAGAAATCCAGCACCTCGGTCGGGGTTGGTGTGAATCCGGCGGGGCTGATCAATGTCATCGATATTTTATTTAAATAGGGGCCGAATCAAACAGGCCCATGGAAAGCCGGGAGAAACAGGAAATATGAAAAAAACAGGTATTGTTTTGGTCCTCAGTATGATGCTTTTGGCGGCGGTAAACGCCTTTGCGGTCGATACGGCCGCTTTGGACAAAGTCAGTGTGTTGATGCCAAAAAATCAGGTGCTCGCCATTCTGGGCGCTCCCGATGAGCTGATGACGCTGCACGAAGGATTGAAAGCGGAAGTCTACCATGTGAAATCGTCCGAGCCGCTCCTTCATGCCGGCTGCATCTACAATTCGGAAGGCATTCTGATGGGATTGTCGTTCGTTTTTTCGGGGCATACGGCGGCAGACATCATTGACCGCCTGAAGCACCATGGATTTACGCCAATTCCCGGGCAGGCAAACGCACCGCGATTCGCCGGGTTCGACGATGACACCGGCCGACCGCTGATCGCGATCTTGACCGAACGAGACAACCTGACCACCATCACGACTTTTGAAAAAGCGTTCTATGAGGCACAGGTAAAATAGACAAAACGCGCGTGGCCTCCGCCGTCGTTTTTCTTTAAAACACTTTTTCTCTTTCAGCCCCTGTCAACTATGAGCTGTCCGTTCCCGGCCGCGAACCGTGGCGCCTGTTTTTTTTCTTTCCTACCATCTTTCCAGAATTTCTTTGGTCAGCTCGGAGCGGATGGCCTGATCCAGGTGCACGGTGCCGAAAAGGCGGCTGCCGCTCATTTTGGCGTTTAAAACGGAAAGGCCGTTGGAGCGCTCGTCGAGCCAGGGCACATCGATCTGGTCATAGGAAAAATCGCCGGTAAAAACCATCTTCGTTCCCTCGCCGCCGCGCGTGGCAATCGCCTTGACATGCGACGGCGGCAGATTCTGAATTTCATCGACAATCACAAAGCATTTCTGAATGGAACGCCCCCGGATCTTGTCGAGATCCATCATCTCGATCTTGCCGTTGGCCAGCCACTCATTGATCCGGTCCTTCATTTTTTCGTCCACCAGTTCCTTGATGGCGTTGATGTTGTCATAGATGGGATGCATCCAGGGCTTCATCTTCGCTTCAATGTCGCCCGGCGAATACCCCAGGCGGTCTTTGTTGCCCAGTTGAATCGTCGCGCGGCTGACCAGGATTTGACGGTATTTGGACGCCGCTTCAAAGGCGGCAAGGAGCGCCAGAAAGGTCTTGGCCGTTCCCGCCCTGCCCGTGAGCGCGACGAGCGGAATGCCGGAATCGCGAAGCAGGTCCATCGCGATGAACTGCCCCCAGTTGACCTCCCCGTTGTTTGATCGGGGCTTGACGCCGAGAAGATGGATGTCCTTTTCGATGATACGGAAGGCGTCGCCTTTTCGTACGGCAGCAAACGCCGGCCCCCAGGTACCTCCGATGTCGCAGTAGCAGATGACCCCTTCGTTCTGCCGGACCCGTGCGAGATTCCCCGCCAGCCTGGATTCCGGCAGACTCACGGGAAAGGATTTGTCGTAAATCCAGTCACGTTGAAGGTTGATGGTGGTGCGGGATATCTCTTCGTGCCGGATGTCGGTCTGATCCATTTTCACCGACTGCACATCAATGCCGAAATGCAACGCCAGCGTTTCGAGCGCGGCGTCCTGGGTGACCAGAATCACTTTTTCACGGGGCAGGGTTTTTTTCGCGTTGAGCGCGGTGGCGATAATGCAGTGGTCATTTTTATCCGTTTTAAGATCGGCGTCTTTCGCCAGGCTGAAGTCATAGGGGAAGAAACGCACGGAATGGTCTTTCTCCCGGAACAATTTTCGAACGTTGCGGATCACATTGCGCGCGATATCCGCCTTGAAGTCGTTGCCGGTCTTGTGGCAGTCCAGCTCTTCCCAGGTTGCGTAGGGCATCAAAATACAGTTGCGTCCACCCTGTCGTATTTTTTCAAATACATCCATGCCGTATTCCAGAGCGCTGGTGTCCACCACAAAATATTTCTCCGGAATTCTCCCGCGCGCGTTTCGAGATTGAGCTTCCACAGCTTTCGCTTTGCTCTTTTTCTCAGTCGTCATGAAATCGCTCCTTCGGCTGAAGTATTTTTTGTTGATTTTGTGATTGGTTTAACTGCACCTCCTTTCCCGGAATCAACCGGCCTGTTTGCCGCTATTTTACCAGATTCAGAAAATCCGACAAGTGAAAAGTAGGAAGAAAACAATGGATCAGGAAGGCATGGCGTTATCGGACTCCAGATGGCTGCGGTCGTTTAATCTTTCGATCACCGGGCTGCCTTGCTCGAAACGGATGACGGTCTGTGAGGCGGTGCCGACGCACGCGCTTCGGAATTGAGACAGGCTGATATTTCGCAGGCGGCACAAAATCGCCGCGATGGTGAAATTGTGTGCGACGACCAGTGCGTTTTTGCCTTTGCCGATCAGGGCTTCAATCGGCGGCCAGGCGCGGGCCTGCAGTTCGATGAGGGATTCACCGCGCGGCATTTTCACTGAAGCGGGATCGGCAATCCAGCGGTTGATGAAATCTTTTTCACATGCCATGAGTTCCTGAAACGAAAGGCCTTCAAAATCACCCTGATCCATTTCGATGAGTTCAGGATGCGTTTCAATGGGCAGGTCATGAAACTGGTTGATGATCTCGGCGGTGCGGCAGGCCCGGACAAGCGGGCTTGCGTGAATCTCTCCCAGAGACGCGTTCTTCAGCGCCCGGGCGAGTTTTTCCGCCTGGCGAATGCCTTCGGGTGACAGGTCGATATCACTTGTACCCTGAATCCGTCCCTCCTTGTTCCAGAGGGTTTCACCGTGACGAACGAGGATCAATTGCATGGGGGTTATGCCTCAAGCGGCCGCACGGGATGAAGCGCGCGGCCGCTTTCCATGGATCAACAATATCAGGCCTTGTAACTGTTGAGTTTTACGAGTGTCGCCTGGGCTTCACTCATAATGCGGTCGATCAGTTCCTTTGTGGTCGGGTTGTCGGTAATGCCGCCGCAGCACTGGCCGGCAAACAGGATGCCGCCTTCCACGTCACCTTCCTGAAGCGCCTTGAGGTGCTTCATGTTGCCTACCGCCTGGCGCGCAAGCACCATCAGCGGATGCCCTTCTTCGGCCCGGAGCATTTCAATCGACACACCCGCGAATTTCGCAAAAGACAGATTCATCAGGCGTTTGACCAGGAGGGCGCCCTTGATTGCCTCAACCACCGGGAACCCCCGTTTCATCATCGCTTCCGCCTCCTTGGTTTTCAGCACGCGACCGTCCATGCCGTCAAAGACGTTGTCATAGAGCGTATCCTGCTCGGTTGCCTGCATGCAGAGTTTTTTAAAATTATCATGAACCATGCTTTCTTTGACCACCATAAAGCGGCTGCCCATGGAGATCCCGTCCGCGCCAAGCGCCAGCGCCGCCGCGAGGCCCCGGCCGTCATAGAAACCTCCCGCGGCAATCAGCGGCACATTCACCATCGAAGCAACGAGGGGAATCAGCACCATGGAAGTGGCCGCCGCCCCGTGCGCCGCCGCTTCGTGTCCGGTAATCACCAGCGCGTCGCAGCCCAGCTGCACGGCTTTGGCCGCGTGCTTGGCAATGGCGATGGTGCCTACGACCTTACCTCCGTAAGCGTGTACGTCACTGACAAACCAGGGTTTGCCCAGCGAGTAGTTGATGATCGGCACTTTTTCCTCAATGGCGACGGCGATGTTTTCCTTTGCGCCGGGTCCGATGAGAATCTGGTTGACACCGAAGGGCTTGTCCGTCATGTCCCGGATCTGCCGGATGTTTTCCCGGGTTTCTTTCGGGTTGCACCGCGCGATGGCCAGAAGTCCCAGCCCTCCGGCGTTGCATACCGCCGACACCAGTTCGGGCTCGGTAATCCAGTTCATTCCGGCAAGCATGATGGGATGCTCAATGCCGAACATTTGCGTCATTTTTGTCTTGAACATAAGTTACTCCTTATCCTTCTTCAAAGAATTTTTGCCGTGTATGGGGTACTTCAATATCGGATGCAGAGCATAGGAGATACAACAGGCGTTGTCAAAACATTTTTTTCAGGAAAGTTAAAAGACTGCCGCTTGCCGTGATTCCGGAAAAGCGGGTTTGGCAGGCCCGGAAACGGTATTTTTTTACTTTAACAGTCAGGCAGGCACATTTGATCGGGAAAAAGCAAACCCGGTCACCGCCAAAACGCGCCGTCTAAGCGGCTGCGTTTCAGCGGAGATTATACTTGTCGGATCGGGGATGGTATGGCGTGAGCTTCCAAACCCGTCGATCAAATACCGGCAATTTCTTCCATGAAGGTAATTTCCGGTTTTCCGCCGATATAGGCGCCGCCGCCGGCAAAGAACATCTTAAAATGCGGCGTCGTCGAATGGAAGTCCAAAGCGGCTTTATCTCTATACTGTTCAACGACAATCAGCATATTGGGGACGTTTTTATCCCTGTTTAGCGAGTAGAGCGTGGTTCCTTCTTCCTTGGCCACATCCACCATGAGTGTCTTAAAAGCGGCCAGGGCCTCATCCATTTTACCTTCCTTGATCGGCAGTTTAGCAATAACCGTAAGCATAGTTCAACCTCCCTTTATGATGGGTATCCTTTATTTGCCTTTCCATAACACACGCAGGCGGCAGATGGCAAGAAAACGATGAAGATCGCCTGCGAACCCCATTTTTTCATAACTAGATCACTTCTTAACCGGACAGTTTATGTGTTACAAGACCGGACAATCATTTGCTTCTTGCATTGTCAAAAATTCAGTTGACAAGTATTTTCGATATTGTTATAAGCGCAACCACATAAAGGAAGAAAGAAATTACCCATGTTACGTTTTTTTGTAAAGCTGAACTTGAATAACTGGTGGTGGCCACTCACAGAGAGGATATTCCGCCGCTGACCCTATGCACTGAAAGTCAAAGCCGTGGAGAACCTCAAAGGACTCCACGGCTTTTTTGTTTGTATCAACCAAAAGGCCGTGACGAAACTCACGGCCTTTTTTATTTTTAAGGAGAGCAATCATGTACCAGCCCAAACTAGAAGAATTCGAAAAGATGGCCCGGAGGGGAAACCTGATTCCCGTTTACCGGGAAGTTCTGGCCGACATCGAAACACCGGTTTCCGTTTTAAGAAAAATGCAGCATAAGGACCACGTCTATCTGCTTGAGAGCGTCGAGGGCGGTGAAAAATGGGGCCGCTACTCCTTCCTGGGGACAGACGCCGGTGTCGTGTTCAAAGTCCGCGGCCATCAGGTTGAAATGACAGAAAAAGGAAGAACCTCAACCCGCGATCACAAAGGCGATCCGCTGGGCCTTCTGCGCGATCTCCTGAACCGCTACCGGCCGGTCTCCACCCCCGGCCTGCCGCGTTTTTACGGCGGCGCGGTCGGCTACCTGGGCTATGACGTGGTGCGCTATTTTGAGAAATTGCAGGACGCACCGCCGGATGACCTGAATCTGGACGAATCCGTCTTTGTCGTCAGCGATTCTCTTTTGATTTTCGACAACATCCGCCACACCATCAAGGTGGTCGCCTGCGCTTACACGGAAGACACCGATTCTATCGAAGAGGCGTACGAAGGCGCCTGCCGCAAAATCGACGAAATGATTGCGCTGTTGACAGGCCCCGCCCCCCCGGCAAAACCAACCCAAAAAACAAATGGGGTGACCTTCGAATCGAACATGACACCCGATCAATACAAGCATAGGGTCCATCAGGCGAAAGACTACGTCGCCGCGGGAGATGTGATTCAAGTCGTTTTATCCCAGCGCTTCACCACAACACAAGACGCGGATCCGGTGGATCTGTACCGCGCGCTCAGATTCGTCAACCCGTCGCCCTATCTGTTTTTTCTCAAGCTCGAGGATGTGACCCTGATCGGCTCATCGCCCGAGGTCATGGTTCGCCTCGAGCAAAACGATGTGGAGCTCAGGCCCATTGCCGGCACCCGCAAGCGGGGCAAAACCGAGCAGGAAGACCGCGCCCTTGCCGATGAACTGCTCTCCGACGAGAAGGAACGCGCAGAGCACGTCATGCTGGTGGACCTGGGCCGCAACGATCTCGGACGGATTGCCGAAACCGGCTCCGTGCAGGTGAATCAGTACATGGTCGTGGAAAAATACTCCCATGTCATGCACCTGGTCTCCAACGTCCGTGCGCAACTCGCGAAAGGCAAAGACGCCTTTGACGTTCTGGCCGCGACATTTCCGGCCGGCACGCTGACCGGCGCACCCAAGGTCCGCGCCATGCAGATCATCGACGAGCTCGAACCCGTTCGGCGCGGCGCTTACGGCGGCGCGGTAGGCTATTTCAGTTTCAGCGGCAACATGGATTTGTGCATCACCATCCGGACGATGGTGATCAGCGGCGGCCACATTCACATTCAGGCCGGCGCGGGCATTGTTTATGATTCACAGCCCGAAGCGGAACACCAGGAGACCCTGAGCAAGGCGCGCGGTATGCAAAAGGCCGTGGAGCTCGCCTGTGGCGGCTTTGTTCTCGAAAACGGCCAATAGGAGACCCTTCATGATTTTAATGATTGATAATTACGATTCCTTCACATTTAATATTGTTCAGTACCTGGGACAGATGGGTGAAGAGGTACAGGTCTATCGCAACGACAGAATCACGCTTGCGGATATTAAAAAGCTCAAGCCCCGGGCCGTCTTCCTGTCGCCGGGCCCCTGCACCCCCCGCGAGGCGGGTGTCACGATGGACGTCGTGCGTGAATTCCACAAAACCCTGCCGATTTTCGGCATCTGCCTGGGGCACCAGTCCATCGGCTACGCTCTCGGCGGTGATATTGTCCGGGCCGAAAGGATCATGCACGGCAAAGTTTCGCCCATCCACCACGACGGCAAAACCATTTTTGCGGGCCTGCCCAATCCCTTTACCGCCGGACGTTATCATTCCCTGATTGTGCGCCCCGAAACACTTCCGGACTGTCTGGAAGTCACCGCCACGACCGCTGAGGGCGAGATCATGGGTTTGCGTCACAAGGAATACCCTGTGGAAGGCATTCAGTTTCATCCCGAATCGGTGCTGACGCCGCAGGGCAAACGCATCATCCGAAACTTTTTAAAATTGACCTCGCGAAAGGAGCGTTCATCATGATCAAGGAAGCGATTGACAAAGTCGTCAATAAAACAGATCTGCCGGAAGCGGAGATGATGGCGGCGATGGAAGAGATTATGGGAGGGGAGGCTACCCCCGCGCAGATCGGCGCATTGATCACGGCGCTGAGAATGAAGGGCGAAACCGTGGAGGAAGTGACGGGCGCGGCGCGCATCATGCGGCAGAAAGCCACACGCATCAATGCCTGCGCGACGACCATCGTCGATACCTGCGGCACCGGCGGCGACAGGCTCAACACATTTAATATTTCCACCACCACGGCTTTCGTCGTTGCGGCCGCGGGCATCATCGTGGCCAAACATGGCAATCGGGCCGTTTCCAGCGGCTGCGGCAGCGCCGACGTGCTCGAAGCCTTAGGCGTCAACATCAGCGTCGATCAGGAAATCGTGGAAGAATGCGTTCACCAGATCGGCATCGGCTTTCTTTTCGCGCCGAAGCTGCACGGCGCAATGAAACACGCCATCGGGCCCCGCCGCGAAATCGGCATCCGCACCATCTTCAACATGCTCGGACCCCTCACCAACCCGGCGGGCGCCACCGCGCAGCTGCTCGGCGTTTACGACCCGAAACTCACAGAAATGTTCGCAGGTGTTTTAAAAAACATGGGTACGAAGCATGCGTTTGTCGTGCATGGTTCCGACGGCCTCGACGAAGTGACGATCACCGGCGAAACCCGGGTGGCGGAATTGAAAGACGGCATCGTCCGCACTTACAACATTCACCCGAAGGATTACGTCGGGAAAACCTATCCGCTCGGAGACATCCGGGGCGGCGATCCGGGTGTCAACGCGCAGATCACGCGCGACGTCCTGTCCGGAAAGCCCGGCGCCTGCCGGGACGTGGTGCTGATGAACGCCGCGCTGGCGATTGTGGCGGGCGAAAAGGCCGCAGATATCCGGGAAGGCGTGAGGCTCGCCGCCGAGTGCATCGACAATGGCGCGGCGGTAAAAAAATTGCAGGCCTTGATTGAAATGAGTAACCAATAGTCCCCGCTCCCTTGAGGGGAGAGGTTCATGGAGGGATTGAGGAAGAAATGATTTTAGATAAAATTATAGGAACGAAGAAACAGGAAGTGGCAAAGCTCAAAAGGGAGACGACCCTTTCACAGCTGCAAGAAACCATTAAAAGTCTGCCGCCGGGCCTGGATTTCCGTGAGGCCATCAGCTGCAGACCCTGCGCCATTATCGCCGAGGTGAAATGCGCGTCGCCTTCGCGCGGCAGGCTCGTTGAGCATTTCTCCCCGCTGGACATCGCAAAGATCTACGAGCAAAACGGGGCGGCGGCCATTTCCGTTCTCACGGATGAAACGTATTTTTGCGGCCATAAGGATTATCTGACGCAAATTAAAAGCGAAGTTGGAATTCCGGTTCTGCGCAAGGATTTTATTATTGATCCGCTTCAGGTTTATGAAACGCGGGCCATCGGCGCGGACGCCATTTTGCTGATCGTCCGCGTGCTGAAAGCGAGGCTTGCTGAATTCATGGCCCTGTCCAAAGAGATGGGCCTAAGCCCGCTCGTTGAAGTGCACACCCAAGACGAACTGGATACGGCGCTGGCGGCAAATGCCGAGATCATCGGCATCAACAACCGCAATCTCGATACGTTTGTCACTGACATCAACACCAGCCGCGACCTGAAAAAGAAAATTCCGGCAGGCATTACCGTTGTCGCGGAAAGCGCCATCAAAGACCGGGCGGACATTGAATGTCTCACGGCAGCCGGCATTCACGCCTTTCTGATCGGCGAGGGGCTGATGACATCAATGGACATCGGTGATCAACTGCGGTCTTTTCTGAAAGAAGGCAAAAAATGATCCAAGTAAAGATTTGCGGCATCACGAATCTCGAAGACGCACTGTGCGCCGCATCAAACGGCGCTGCCGCCGTGGGGTTCATCTTTTACCGCCCTTCCCCTCGTTATATCGCACCGCAAAGCGCCTCGGAAATCATTGACAGGCTGCCGCCGGATTTAGTAAAAGTCGGCGTCTTCGTCAACGAAAGAACGACAACGGTTCAAGAAATCTTCAACGATTGTCGCCTGGACATGGTTCAACTCCACGGAGATGAATCGCCCGAATACTGCCGGGCGTTTCCGGCCCGTCAGACGATCAAGGCACTGGCATTGGAAAACGACGGGGATTTGAAAAAGGCTGCGGCCTTTGATGTTTCAGCCATTCTGGTGGACAGCCGCCACGCAGGCCTTTACGGCGGCACGGGAAAAACAGCAAACTGGGAAATGGCCTCTCAAATCTTACAACCGCTGGTTCTTTCCGGAGGCATAAAAGAAAAAAATGTACTCGACGCGGTGCAAAAGGTTCATCCTGCCGCACTGGATATCGGAAGCGGCGTCGAATCATCGCCAGGAAAAAAAGATCCGGCAAAAATCCGACGGATCATGCAGATCATCAAAACAGCACAGGATGCTGACACACACGCCGTCATTTTTACTCGAAGGGAAAACCAATGAAGAACTTACCGGATCGATATGGGCATTTTGACATCTTCGGAGGACGCTATGCCGCCGAAACCCTCATGCCCGCATTGCTTGAACTGGAAGCAGCCTACGGCAAGGCAAAAAAAGACAGGTCTTTCGCGAAAGAGTTTGACTGGTATCGGCGTGAATACGCCGGACGTCCTACGCCTCTTTATTTCGCCCGGAGAATGACGGAAAGCCTGGGCGGCGCGAAGATTTATCTCAAGCGCGAAGACCTCAATCACACAGGCTCTCACAAAATCAACAACACCCTGGGTCAGGCGCTATTGGCCAGACGGATGGGTAAAAAGAAGATTATCGCTGAAACCGGCGCGGGACAGCACGGCGTGGCCACCGCCACCGTCGCGGCGCTCTTCGGCATGGAGTGCAAAATCTTCATGGGCGAAGAAGACATCCGCCGCCAGGCACCCAACGTTTTCCGCATGAAAATTCTCGGAGCGGAAGTGGTGCCGGTCAAAAGCGGCACGGCCACGCTCAAAGACGCGATGAACGAAGCCATGCGCTACTGGGTCGGAAGCGTCCGCGACACATTTTACATCATCGGGACCACTGCCGGTCCGCACCCCTACCCTGTGATGGTCAGAAACTTTCAGTCCGTGATCGGCGTGGAAATTAAAAAGCAGCTTGCCGCAAAGGAAGGGCGTCCTCCCGATGTTCTGGTAGCCTGCGTGGGCGGCGGTTCGAACGCAATGGGTACGTTTTATCCATTTCGCAATGAAAAGAAAGTAGCGATGTTCGGTGTGGAAGCCGCCGGACACGGGTTGCATACGACCGAACATTCCGCAAGCATCAATGGCGGGCAGGTTGGCGTTTTGCACGGGAATAAGACGTATCTCCTGCAAGATGAGCATGGCCAGGTGCGCGACGCTTATTCCATTGCAGCAGGGCTGGACTATCCCGGCGTGGGGCCGGAACACGCATATTTCGCAAAAACGGGTCGTGTGAATTATGTGACGGTCACGGATAAAGAAGCCGTTGAGGCGTTCATGTTTTTGTCGCGCCAGGAAGGATTGATTCCCGCGCTGGAAAGCTCGCACGCAATTGCCTATGCGATGAAAATCGCGCCGCAGCTGAAGAAAAACAAGATTCTGGCGGTCTGCCTGTCAGGCCGCGGCGACAAAGACGCGCAGACGATTATTGAGACATTGTAGGGAACGCTCTCGAGCGCAACCTGCGGAAATCCTCCTTTAGAAAAGAAGGAAATAAAAATGAGCGAAATGATGGGACGAATCGAAGACAAGTTTGAATCTTTAAGGGCTAAAAATGAAAAAGCCCTGGTGGTGTATTTGACGGCGGGCGATCCCTCGCTTGCCGTCACAAAGGATCTCATTTTTGGTCTGGAAGACGCGGGGGTGGACATCCTGGAAATCGGGGTTCCGTTTTCCGACCCTACCGCCGACGGCCCGGTGATTCAGGCCGCCTCACAGCGAGCGCTGAAGACCGGAACCACTTTGCCGGGCATTTTAGAGATGGTCGCCGAAATCCGGCAAACATCGCAGATCCCCATTGTACTTTTCGGCTACTTCAATCCGATTTTTTCCTACGGCGTGGAGAAATTCGCAACGACCGCTCAAAAAACCGGCGTGGACGGCGTACTCGTTGTTGACCTGCCGCCGGAAGAAGCCCGGGAGCTGAGAATCCATACCGATGCCGCCCGTCTCGATTTCATCTCGCTTGTCGCGCCGACCACCGGCCAGGACCGCTTGAAAACGATAATCCAAAGCGCCGCGGGATTTCTCTACTACATTTCCATCACCGGCGTCACCGGCACCGCCGCGCCGAAAATCGACGATATCGCCCGCGACATCGGCAAAATCCGCAAGCTCAGTAAAATGCCGATTGTCGTGGGTTTCGGCATCAGCGGGGCGGCACAGGCCGGAGAAATCGCCGCCCTTGCCGACGGTGTCGTCATCGGCAGCGCGGTGGTCAAACGGATTGACGAAAACCGGAATAACCGGAATCTTGTCAGGATCGTATCTGATTACGCAAGAGAAATAAAAAAAGCTCTCCGGTAAGTGCTTTTCGGGCTCATGCCGGAACCGTTATGGCCTGCATAACTTCCACACGAAAGATTCCCGCCAGAGGCGTATTCATCACCACGAATGTTATCTCTTCTGCGGAAGGTCCTGCGAGGGCACCGATCAAACACCTGTGCGGATTGCAAAAACACACAATAAACGCTTGACAGGAAAACGGAGGAACCTTATAGTATAAACCAAAAAACGATTGAAATTCACTATTTGGGCTTTAAATATGAAAGAAAGACGTCAAACGGAAAAAGCCCGCCTGGAAAGCCTGCTCAGAATCAACCAGTATCGCGCAACATCCCTGCAGGATCTTCTGAATTATGCGTTAAAGGAAGCCATCGGGCTGACACAAAGCGAAATCGGCTATATCTATTTTTATAATGATGAGACCCGCCAGTTCACTCTCAATACATGGTCCGAAGGCGTTATGGACCTATGCAACATCACCGATCCTCAAACCGTCTATGACCTGGACAAAACCGGCATGTGGGGCGAGGCCGTCCGTCAGGCGCGCCCCATTGTCATCAATGACTTCACCGCACCGCATCCTCTGAAAAAAGGCTATCCCGAGGGTCATGCGCCGCTTTCGCGCTTCATGACCGTTCCGGTTTTCAGCGAAGGCCGCCTTGTGGCCGTTTTGGGACTGGCCAATAAAAAAAGTGACTACCTCCTTGTGGATACTCAGCAGGCCACTTTGCTGATGGGATCCCTCTGGCAGGTAGCGGAACGCAAAAGATTCGAAGATGCTCTGATCCAGACCCAGTTGATGCTGACCCAGGTCATCAACACGCTGCCCGTCGGGGTTTTCTGGAAGGACACCCAACTGAAGTATGTGGACTGCAATGCGAATTTTGCACGAGACGCCGGGTTTAATTCGGTAGAAGAGGTTGTCGGCAGGACGGATGCTCAACTGGCCTGGTCGGACCGGGCCTTGCAATATGGGCAGGAGGACCGGGAAGTGATTTCCTCCGGTCTGCCGAAAATCGGCTACGATGAAGAAGTGCCCTCGCCTTCAGGACAAAAACGCTGGCTGCACAAACATAAGATGCCGATCAGGGATGCCGGTGGAAAAGTCATCGGTGTTCTGGGAACCTATGAAGACATCACCGTAGTCAAAAAAGACCAGCTGCGGATTTCACGCCTGGCAGCTATTGTAGATGCCTCCGAAGACGCGATCATCGGCACGACACCCGAAGGGACCATTACCGACTGGAACCGCGGCGCCGAAAGGATATTCGGCTATCTCGAATCGGAAATAACAGGAAAATCGATCACGCTTTTGTCCCCGCCGGATAAACAAGATGAAGTTATCCGAATCCTCAAAAGCCTTATGCAGGGCAGACACATCGATCATTACGAAACCCGCCGATTGCGCAAGAGCGGTGAAATTTTTAATATTTCCCTTACCGTATCCCCCATTTACAACAAAACGCAGAAGCTGACCGGTCTGTCCATCATCGGCCGGGACGTCACGGAAAGAAAGAAGAACGAGGCCGAACTCGAACGCTATCGCGATTTCCTGGAAAACATTGCGGACGGCTGTTTTGAAACGGATCTGGCAGGCACCGTCACTTACGCCAATGAAAGCGCGGCTCACAGCCTCGGCTACACCCGCGAAGAATATGTCGGAATGAATTACCGTCAGCATTCACGACCGGAAGAGGCCAAACGCATCAGACAATTATTCGGCGAAATCTATCGGACCGGGCAGCCGGCATTCATCGATGATTTTGAAGTAATCAGAAAAAATAAACAATTGCTTTATGTGGAAATATCCGCTTCGCTCATTTGCGATGCAGAGGGAAAACCCATCGGCTTTCGCGGCACTTCCCGGGATATCACAAGCAGAAAACAGATCCAGGACGCCCTCGAACAAAGCGAGGCGCGATACCGGAATTTATTCCAGTACAGCAAAGCGGTCATGCTGCTGATCGATCCGGATACCGCAAACATCGTCGACGCCAACCTGGCCGCCTGCGACTACTACCGCTACACCAAAGATGAGCTGTTGCATAAAAAGATAACCGATCTCAATGTTCCCGGTGCGGAAGATGTGTTCGAAGAAATGCAGCAGGCAGGCCACGAGCAGCGCAGCCATTTTTACTTCCGGCATCGCCTGGCCAACGGGGACATTCGTCCGGTAGAGGTCTTCAGCGGACCGGTTACCATCGGCGGCAAGCAACTCCTTTACTCCATCATCCATGACATTACCGAACGCCGGAAGGCGGAACAGGCTCTCCGGGAAAGTGAAGAAAGATACCGGTCGATTCTGGAAAATATTTCCGAAGGTTATTTCGAAAGCAATCTGCAGGGAAAAATCATCTTCGCAAACGATGCCGGATGCGCCATGATGGGATACGACAGACAAAGCCTTTATCGCATGAATTACCGGATGCTCACCACGTCAGGCGCGAAAGAAAGATTCCGGGAAACCTACCGCAATGTATTTAAAACAGGTATTCACAGCAAGATAGACGACTATGAAATTGTTCGCGGAGACGGCACTGTGAAGGTGCATCAGTTGGCCATCGGCCTGATCCGGGATGCACAGGGAAATCCGATGGGATTCCGCACCATGGCACGCGACGTCACGGAACAAAAGCAGGCTGAAGAAGCGCTGCGGCAAAGTGAGGAACGTATCCGGCTTTTGTTCAACAACATCCCCGTCCCGACTTTTGTCTGGAAAGCCGGCGGTGAAGAACTCATCCTTGCGGAATTCAACGGCGCAGCGCTTCAGTTCATCGGGGACCGCGTTATGGATTTCGTGGGAAGAACCGCCGATCAGTTCTTCAAACGTATGCCGCAGATCCCGCAGGACATCCGCACCTGTCTTTCCAGGCGCAAAGCCGTTGAAAACCATTTCTGGTACAGCCTCGACGACCGGGCGGAAAAACGTTACGTCATCGTCAAATATGCTTTTGCTCCGCCGGACAGCGTACTGATGCACGTCAACGACATCACAGGACAGAAACACGCGGAAGAAAAGCTTCAGTACATCAGTATCCACGATTCGCTCACGGGACTTTTCAACCGGTTTTACGCCGATGCCGAGATCATCCGGCTAGCCTCCAGCCGCTTAAGACCGGTCAGTGTGATCATTATCGACCTCAATGACCTGAAAAAAATCAACGACGAATACGGACACGCTATGGGGGATATGTATATTAAAAATGCGGCCACCCTTCTCAAACAGACCTTCCGACCCGAAGACATGACCGCCCGGATCGGCGGGGATGAATTTCTCGCCCTGCTTCCTTTAGTGGACGAGGACACCTGTGCACAGGCCATTGAGCGGCTCAATGAAAACATCAGGACATTCAACTCGAACAACGAACCCCCCATGAGCCTGTCCGCCGGCCACGCCACCGTCCATGCTGATGATAATCTGCCGGATCGGATCCGGGAAGCGGACCGCCTCATGTATCAGACAAAGGCTTTAATGAAGGCTGCCGGCTCTGCCGCCGCACCATAACCGATGGCCATAGGATTTTCGCCTGTTTTTTTATCAGAGCCAGTATTGCGCTAAAGGTCCTTTTTCTCGAAAACGTAAAACAGGCCGATCACCAGAATCCAGAAAACCGGCAGAATCACCCAATGATGGACACCGAAAACATCAGACAGTCCGATTTTCCCGAAATTCTGCCACGCGCCGATCGTCGAAGAAAATACCGGGTAAAACTCCGCGAAAATGCCCGCACCGACGATCATTCCGGCGATCGCGAACGCCGCATGAATCCGGCCTTCGCCCAGCGCAGCCACGGACGTACCGGGACAATACCCCATAATGGCCCAACCCGCGCCGAAGAGCACCCCGCCCAAAACAACCGCGCCTGAATTCATCGGCTTGTGACTCATCGCGATGATGCCTGCATCCGTCAGAATGTGGATACCCAGACCGCCCACGAGTACCGCCGAGAGCATGAACTTGAAAATGGTCATATCCTGAATAAGCAGCGCGCCCAGTTGCTTTTCAAAACGGATCACCCTGCCCTTTTGCAGCAGGTATCCGAATACCACCCCTGTGACCAACCCCAGAATTTGTTCAGCACTCATGATTTCCTCCTGACGTAAATGAGCCGGGCGAACAGGACACCGACGCCAAAGAAAAGGATCAACGCGACAAACGAGCTTGCTGACAACTGCATCATGCCGCTCAGGCCATGACCACTGGGGCAGCCGTCAGCCATTCGCGCCCCGATCATCGCCACAATTCCACCTAAAAACGAGCCGATCGCCCGTTTTCCAATCGACGGGCCGAAACGGGACTCCCACATCGGCGGCACCTTCTCAATTTTAAAACTCCGATCGGTAAGAGATGAAACCAACGACCCCAGGAAAATGCCGATCATGAGCATAAACTGCCAGTCTACACGGATTTTGGTTTTCGTAAAATATTCGTTTTTGTCGACATAATCCGATGAAACCGCCTTTTCCAGATACGCCGCTGCGCGCACAAACGTGGTGGATGCGCCGATGTAGTTTGTCTTGCCCAGAATCTGCGTCGTGGCCAGGACGGAAACCAGTGCCAGGATCCCGACCAGTGCGCCGGCCAGATAGGGGTTCCAGCCGCCGTCTTTCGTTTTCAGTTCCATGAAGGCCTCCTTTGAAAAGATGCTGGTTTTATGTATCGCAACGGGTAAAATACGGCATTCATCGATGTGTTAAGGATATGACACCCGTTTTACCTGAGGAAGAGGTACTGCGCCCGAACTCAATGCCATAATAAAATTTCCGCAAGTATCGGGAGCAGACCACCGTCACCCCGCAGGCCATGGCCTCGGCCAAGGGCAGACCAAACCCTTCCGTGCTATCTGGACCTGCTGGAAAAAAATCCCGCGCCGACACCTTCACCCACTGCCGCATGCCACTTCAATCCATGTGTTCCAAAGACAATTTGGCGGGCTGTCTGCCCAGCAGCACCATCCCGAAATGCTCGTATTTCTCGCCGGTTTTCGGGTTGACGTCATGCCAGCGCGCGAGAAACTCGCGTTCGCGCAGCCAGGTGCGACGAATGGTCGCCGGATCTTCAAATAAAAGCACATCTTTGTTCAGGCCGATAATGATCGCGTAATGACCGTCATCCCAGTCCCGGCGCCAGTCGTCAAGCGTCATGTACCGGTCGGACCATGCCTGCAAAAGCACAATCACCGGGGTTCCCGCATCCACATACTGTTTGACCTGATTGAGGGACCACTGCGTGCCGGACTTTACCTCGAAACCAAACTGTCTGGCCACCCGAATCATCGCTTCAGGCGGGGTTCCTTCTTCAGAGGTGCAAAGCGCATCCATCAGCTCGTCACCCCCGATGTCCACGCCGTAGTAGTGCATCACCGTCTGCAGCGCCTGGGCGCCGCAGTCGTAATCATAGATCTGCTTTCCAATATGCAGGTCGATCATGGTCATTTTCTGTGATTCCTGAAGCGACTGGAGCGTCTGCGCGAGCGCTTCGGCAAACGCGCGTCGAAGGCGATTGATCCGGGCAATGTCGGGCGTACCGTCATCATTTCTGAAAAGGCGCTCGTTGGTCTCCTGAATAAACGCCGGAGCCCGCGTACCGACGCGCTTGATGGCGTTGACCGAATGCGCCGCGCACACATGGCCGTGAATCTTAAAATACTCCGACGCGTTCACGGTGACCAGAACATCGGGAAGCCGGCGGCGAAGCTCGGCCGCATAGGTTTCCACGATAATGTCCGGACAGTAAACGAGCGGCTTTTCATCACGCTCCGTGTGCTGATAATTCATCAGATCAATCTGATGATCGGCAACGCCGCGGGCCGTGACGGTGGAATGGCCGTCGAATATCAGACCGGCGCCTGCGGAGATCGTCTCTTCGATGCCGCGGTGAAAGGGCTTGAGATACTTGTCGGACCAGGCCGTCCGCATGGATACAGACGGCTCACAGCCCGACCTGTATACCGGCCTGCCGTGAATATCCTCAAGGGGCACACTCTGCTCAATGTCGGACGGATCCCGGTTGGCCTCAAGCAGGATGCTGCAATATGGAAAGACAGCCTGCCGGTTGCCGAGAAGATCCCGGAAATCATACAGCCAGTGCGTGTACCAGTCGATGTTCCTGATCAGCCTGGAGAATTCGTCGGACAGGTCTTCCAATGGAATCTCCGGCGGTATCGAGACGCCGCTGTGCGGTACTACCACCAGAACATCCGAACCCGTCATAACATTGCTTCCCTTCAAGAAGGATAAAATATATGCCAGCTTCCTTGTGAGCACCAAACACTAGACATTCTATCCCTATTTGTATTTTTTTCAACATCCAAAAATGTCTAAAGCCAACGCCAAAACAAACACATAGATATCCGATACTTAAGCGCACACACTTGACACACGCCAAAAAAATGTTTTAGATTGCACCCGAAGAACAAATCGCGAAAGGAACGTCTATGCTCAATGTCGAACAGTTTCGTTTTGGCGACAATCTGGGATATCTTATCTACGGAAAAACCGAAGCCATAGCCGTCGACGGCGGCGCCTGGCAGGAAATTCTGGCTTTTCTGGACGAGCACAAGCTTA
Organism: Syntrophaceae bacterium UBA2280; assembly: GCA_002347685.1. Classification (GTDB taxonomy): domain Bacteria; phylum Desulfobacterota; class Syntrophia; order Syntrophales; family Smithellaceae; genus UBA8904. Next base: position 35,076 of record DDWS01000032.1, on the reverse strand, counting down.
AGCTGAAATTTGTCACAAATACCCACAGGCATTATGACCACACACCGGGCGACGATCATCTGATCAAAAAAACGAAGGCCGTATTTCTGGACTGCACCGCCTTTGCGGACGGCGAACAAATCCTGATCGACCATGAACCCATCGTTGTTTACCGCACGCCGGGGCATTCCGCCGATTCGGTCTGTTTTCATGCGGGCAACAATCTGATCACCGGCGACACACTTTTCAACGGTACGATCGGCAATTGTTTTTCGGGTAACCTGAAAGGCTTTTTTGAATCCATCCGGCGCCTGATGACACTGCCGGACAGCACGCGTGTTTTCGCCGGTCATGACTACGTTTCCGACTCGCTTGCCTATGCCAGACATCTGGAACCACAAAACCATGACATCGATTCTTTTCAGCAGGCCTATGACCCGGATTTTGTCTGTTCGACACTGGCGGCCGAAAGGAAAATCAATCCCTATCTGCGTTTCAACGAGGCGACGCTCCTGAAACTGATTAAAGACCGGGGCCTGCCGCATGCCACCGAATGGGACCGCTTCAATTCGCTGATGTCGATCGAATAAAACATCTCACTGTCGGGGGCCAAAGTGAAAAGCCCGGCATCCGGTGCCCCGTTGAGTTTTAAACCTTGACATCAAACATCTACCATCGTTATATTGTGTCGTACGTAATCCTCCGTAACGCTTTTACTGCCAAAGCTTCCATATTTCCGGGACTGAAAAATGAACGCTCCATAAACAAAATTTCTGTTTAAGAAGGAAGGGCTCATGAAAAACACACTTCTGAAGCCGATTAAAATCGGCCGTATGAACCTTCCCAACCGGGTTTTCATGTCCCCCATGACACGCAGCCGGGCGGACAACCCGGAACATCAAGCAACGCCGCTGATCGCTGAATACTACGGTCAGCGGGCATCAGCCGGCCTGATCATCACGGAAGGCTCGCAGGTTTCACCTCAAGCTGTGGGCTACATTCACACGCCCGGCATTTACAGCCCCGAACAGGTGGAAGGCTGGAAAGGGGTCACTAACGCCGTTCATAAGAAAAACGGCCACATCTTCTGCCAGCTTTGGCATGTAGGACGGATTTCGCATACCGACTTTCACGGGGGAAATCCGCCGGTTGCTCCGTCAGCCATTGATGCCCATGACAAGGTCTTTACGCCGGATGGCTTCAAGAAGACATCCACTCCCCGCGCGCTGACCGTCGAAGAAATCCACAACACAACCCGGGATTTTCGCGACGCGGCGATGCATGCGGTAGACGCAGGCTTTGACGGCGTGGAAATCCATTCGGCCAACGGGTATCTGTTCCATCAGTTTTTCGTCAACTGCGCCAACACCCGTAGGGATGACTATGGCGGATCGCGCGAAAACAAGACGCGTTTTTTCTTTGAAACGCTCGATACCATTGGAAAATCCATCGGTTTTGACCGAGTCGGCGTCCGTCTCAATCCATCCGCACATGGATTCTTCGGCATCACCATAGATCAAGACACCATTCCCGCGTTTGAATACATCGCCGAAAGACTCAATGATTACAAGAATCTTGCCTATGTCCACTTCACCGAACCCCTGGCTCCGGTGGACAACGTCCCCTTCGCAATGAAGGATATCGCCAAACATTTTCGGCCGCGCTACAGGGGCAGCCTGATCATCAATTGCGGATTCCGTGCGGAATCCGCAAAACGGGTGATCGAAGAAGGCCTTGCCGACACGGTGGCCTTTGGCAAACCCTTCATTTCCAACCCCGATTTGGTGGAGCGCATTGTCGCAGGCGCCAAATGGAACCGCTGGGATGAGGCCACCTTCTACACATCCGGGCCGAAAGGCTATACAGATTATCCGACACTCAAGGAGGAAGGATGAAAAATTAAGGATCATATTCAACCGTCAACAGGATCAAAAAAGGAGAAATGAAAATGGCCAGAATTCAAGTCGGAGATGTGTTTGGAAACTTTTCGTTGAAGAGTCATACAGAAGCGGCAGTGGACACGGCGGCCCTGACGGACAAAAAATTGCTTTTGTCTTTCCATCCGCTCGCCTGGACGGATGTGTGCGCCAGGCAGATGCAGTCACTGGAAACCAACTTTGATGCTTTTTCATCGCAAAATACGGTACCGCTGGGGCTTTCTGTGGATGCAGTGCCGTGTAAAAAAGCCTGGGCGCAGAGTCTCGGTATGACCAAAGTTGACCTGCTCGCGGATTTCTGGCCGCACGGCGGCATCGCGGCCAGACTGGGCATTTTCATCGACAAGATCGGCATCTCGGAACGCGCCAACATTATACTGGATGAACAGCGCAAAGCGATTTTCGTGAAGGTGTATCCGATCAAGGACTTACCCGATATCAATGAGGTTCTGGATTTCCTGAAAAAATAATCAGCTCATGTAGCTGTGCAGACTGGGCAAATAGTTCACGCCCAGATAGGTAAACAGTACGCAGGCAAACCCGACGATGGACAACACGGCCATGCGTGTGCCACGCCAGCCGCGCACCAGGCGGGCGTGCAGCAGGCCTGCGTAAACCAGCCATGTCACCAAAGACCAGGTTTCTTTCGGGTCCCAGCTCCAATAGGATCCCCAGGCGTAATGCGCCCAGACAGAACCGGTCACAATGCCCAGCGCCAGAAACACAACACCCAGAACAGCACACTGATAAATCAGCTCATCGATAATCTCATCGGAGGGTAAAAGCCGGAAAAAAAGACCGGGATTGTTTCTTTTCGCGACAGCCCATTTTTTCAGCAGGAACATGACGCCTAAGGCAAACGCCACGGTAAACGCGGCGTAACCCAGAAAACAGGTCAGCACGTGAGAGGTCAGCCAGTTGCTCTGCAGGGCCGGAATCAAAGGCTCAATGCGGTTGTTGATTCCGGGCGCGATGGAGGCATAGGCCATGACCAGAAAAGCCGCGGGCATCACAAACACACCGAGGGTACGGTTTTTCAAGCGCCACTCCATCAGCAGATACAAAAGCGCGATGGTCCAGGCAAAGAAAATCAGCGACTCATAGAAATTGGCAAGCGGCACCCGCCCGATCCCCAGGTCGTAAGACGCCACCCAGCGGATCACAAAAGCAGCGGTATGGGCGACAAGACCTCCCAAAACGGCCAGTGTCGCGATCTTCCCCCAGAATTCTTTCCCCAGAATCATCCGGAAGAGGTAAAAGACAAACGCGGCAAAATAGACAAACGTAACCCAGCTTAAAATGGTGGTGTGAATCATTCGACATTCTCCAGACGCTGTGCAATATCGGCAAGCAGATGATCGATTTCCCGGTTCAGACCGGCGGCGTTTCTGAAACTTCTTCCGGCAACGCTGATTTGCGTGATCCCGTCAGATGCTGTGATGCGAATCCAGATTTGACGCGCGTAGGTCATTAATAATACAATCAGGCCAACGATCAGAATCACGGCAAATGCGGCCACCAGGGGAACACCCGGATCATGGGATACCTGTAAACCGGTGAAGTACTTTTCCTCCAGACCCAGCAGGGTGAACATATAAGGCTGAAAAAGCCCCGGATTAAAAACGGGGATCTGCTCGAATATATCCGGACTGATTTTCAAAAGCGCGCCAACCTGCTCAAAAACCCAGAAAACCGTCTCATCCCTTCCATCCTTCGGAAGAACCGCAACCTTTACGGCAGGCCCCATTTTCATGAGATTCTCTTCCACACGCAGGATGTGAAACGTTCCCTCATTGCCCGGCAACTCAAACGTATACCCCCGCCGGACGTTCATGATATCTTTTATCCCGCCGCGACGTAAAAGCGCCAGTGTCGCCATGCCGTCGGGGGACCTGCCGAAGCTGGATTGATAGAAACGAAACCCTTCATAAGTGATTGGATGATTGACCAGGAGCTTCCCCTGGAAGTCGGCCTGATCATTCTTGATGAACGTCAGATCCGACTGATAGGTTTTCGGCATACCGTTGTCATAATAGTCCACCGTAAACTTGTCGCAGCGCACGCCGAAGGGCAGCGGCAGCGACCCCTTACTATCCCGAAGGTGGATGACATTGACGGTTTCACCTTCGGAAATCTGAACATACCCGTCCACGCCGAAGATAGAACCGACCGTCACACCGGCAAGCAGAACCAATATGCTCAGATGAATAATGTACACCCCGAAGTGGGAAAAACGTCCCTTATCGGCGCACAGATAGATCGTTCCATCAGCCGCATCGGTCCGGCGCACCCGGCCCAGACGCTTTTTGAGAAGCTCCCCGGCAATACCTCCCACCTGTTTGATGTCGCGTTTGGTCCTCAGGATTCGCTCTTCGGAAAGATTATCGTAAACGGACGGATCATCCGGGGACGGCTGTTTGCGAAAACGCCGCCAGGCCATAGGAAATCGATCGACGGAACAGACAATCAGATTCACAGCCAGAAGCCCCATCAGCAAAAAAAACCAGATGGAATGATACAGATCAAAAATCTGCATTTTATGCAGGAAGGCATAGACCCCCGGTTGCAGCGTTCGGGAAAGTTCCAGCGCAGCCTCCCGTTGAGGGACCAGCGTGCCGACCACCGCGACGATTACGATGATTGCCAGAAGAAATAAGGTTAATTTTACGGAAGTAAAAAAAGACCACAGGCCGGATTTGTTTTTGGTCAAATGAGATTCTCCTGAATATTTTATGGACGAATTTCTAACACGAGAAAAAAGATTATGCAACAGCTGCAAACCGCCGTCCTAAACAAACCGGACAAGCCGGTCGTTCTTGAAACGCGGACATTTCGCCGTCGCTAGTAAAACAGCACGGCCCAGAAAATGAGGGCCAGAAGAATCAGCCCCAGCACAAGGCTACCCAGTCCGAATACAGACGCGAATAACTGCGCCCACAGGCCCGGACCCTCGCGCTTCATGGACTCGAGTTTGCCTTCGGCAACCATTCTTTCATACTCAAGCGGACGCTCCTCGCGCATCGCTTCCACACGATAACGGCCGGTGAAGATATTCGGCTCGAGAGGAAACTTATTGGGCACAATGTGGTTGTTGAAAAAATGCACCGTAAAGATAAAGACAGCCGCCAGGAACGCCTCTTCCGAATGCACAATCGTCGCAATGTTGATGACCCAGCCTGGCACAATATACGAAAAGTGACCGGGGAACCACAGCATGAATCCGGAAAGCCCGATGGCGGTCATCCCCCAGAAGACGGCCAGAAAATCAAACTTTTCCCAATACGTCCAGCGATCCAGCTTTGGCATCGGGCCTTTCCCGAAAAACCACAAAAACATCCCTTTGATGTCCTGCAAGTCCTTAAGGTTCGGGAAAAGCGAATCCGGCCCGAAGAGGCGCCCGACCCAGCCGCGCCACTGCCATTTTGGAAAGAGAAACCGGATTGACAGCCACAGGGTGTACAAAAACAATGCACAGAGGACCAGCGCCGCGATGCGGTGGAAAAGGCCCGCCATGTGCGGCCCGCCCAGCATATTCACAAGGACCTTCGCCCAGGCGGTTTCCGAATACTTGATCGGGAAACCGGTCGCCACCAGCGTAAAGAAAGACAAAATGAGCAGCACATGCATCACACGCTGTGACATGGGAAAACGCTGGACCTGTTTTTCATCACGGCAGTGGGGCGCGAGTGTATCTTCGATAAAACCGGCCTGACGTTTGCGGCATTTGTCCAGATAGGCGCGCCGCCACCACAGGCAGGTGTGCAGCCAGAAAAACGAAAATACGCCCACCAAAAGCAGGATCATGGATACTTCTGCGATGTGTAGCGCCAGATAGGTTTTCCCCTTCACCGCTCCCGGATGCGCTTCAAAAGACACGAAACGCTTGTGCATGGTCGTATGGCAGGTTTTGCAGGTTCCGTAGAGATTGTCGGGATGCATCGCCGATTGCGGATCGTCTGAGGATAGCGTGTTGTGGCCGGTGTGGCAATCGGCGCAGCCCGCGACGCGCTGAGAATGGCCGACCTGCAGAACCTTGCCGTGATAGGTCTGATCGTAGGTGTCGGCAATCCGGGTGGAAAGATTGTTTCGTTCGGCCACGCCGGGATCAGCGTGGCAGGTTTTGCAGCGCATCGTGTAGGCTTCGCGAAGCGCTCCCTGCTCATTTTCCGTCGCGCCGGTCATGGCGGCCGTACCGTGCAGAGTGTGGCAATCCGTGCAGGTCGCCGCATCCGGATTCCCCGCGAGAACCGCGCGGCCATGTCCCATCATCGCATAGTCGTCGGGCGCATGGCAGCGAACGCATTTTTCCTGAATGGAAATCTTTCGAGGCTGATCCGACCGGGTGATGGTGTGAATCTTTTGATGACAGTCCACGCAGGTCATATTCTGTATGACGGCGTGAACATCGGTGTTGTATGCGGCGGCAACACTACTGTGGCAGCTCGCGCAGCGGACCGGGTTGGATTTTGTTTCACCTGTGCTGTGCCGCCGGATATCGTCGATGCCCGTGTGGCAGGCGCTGCATGAAAGATGACCGTGCGTTGACGCGTTATAACCGCTTGTGAACGAGGCATCCGAATGACAGGTCAGACACCGGGCCTGCTGAGGTTGTGCAAAAGTCTGTCCGGAGAATATCAGAAAAGAGCAAATGGCGACCCAGAAAATGACGCAGGAATAATATTTTTTCATGGTGTTCTCCGTCGATACTCATTCATGCCGCCCTTTAAGCGTCGCACATTCATAAACCCTTTGCGGAGCAGATAGCTTGCCGCCAGAAAACTCTGCGTACCGTCTTCATCGACCACCAGCAGGGTCGCATCAAGCGGAATTTGGGCGTAATCGAGATGCAGCCTTGACAAAGGAATGTTCAGCGCGCCTTCGAGATGCCCCGGGGTAAAATCTTCAGCTTGCCGGATGTCAATGACCAGCGGATTTTTCGCCTGCTTTTGCCACCGGGAAAGATTCCGGGGAATGACGGCGTGGGCTAAAACGCGCGGCGTTCTTTTTTCAGAGACAACCGGATACCCTTCCTTTCGCCATGCGGCAAAACCGCCTTCGAGCCGGTATACATTTTTATAGCCCGCCGCCAACGCCTGATCGATCACAGCACATTTTGAATCGGCTAAACGATTTCCGGTATAAAAAATGAGTTTGTTTTCTTTCGGTACCAACGCGAACAAATCGTCTTGCTGCGTGTCACAGGAATGGCAGACAGCCTGCGCAATTTTTGCGTCCCGGCACTCCAGCAGGCTTCTTAGGTCGATCAGCGTCACGGGAGATTCCGGTGATGAGTCCAGCCATGTTTTCATCGACTGAACACTCACGGGAAGAAGGGTGTTTTGTTGCGCTTCGGCAAATCCTGTGACCCCCAGAAAAAGAGTCACCAAAGCGGCCAACACGGCTTTTTTGTGTTTCATCGCATCACCTACTCGAACGAGGGCACGGACCTGAGTCCCCAAATTTCATATTGCATGACGGCATTGGGTTCCTTCAGAGACGGGTAGTCTTTTTTCAGAAAGCCCCGGATATTTTCAATATTCATTTTAGCAAAGAAAGGTGAATCATCGTCATGACACTGCATGCATCCGTCCGTCCGGCCTTTCCAGCCGTAGGCCGACTTCTTCCCCAAATCGACCACGCCATGCTCCACCGCGTAGTAAAGAACTCTTTGCCCGGGCATGGCAGGCGAGGAAACAAGCTTGCCGCCTTTTAGCTCATGGACCTGATCCGACACATAGACAACATTGCGGTATCCAATCCTCGTCAGAGCGTTCAGCATGGCAGCGATATCGCCATCAGAAACCACCGTCCGCCTTTTTTCCTTTTTGCCGTCGGGCAGGTTGGCTTCCATCACCGTCAGGGCTTTCACAGCGCGCGCGGCGGTGCCCACCTGATGCAGGGAAATGGGACGGATTTCTCCGTTGGACATTTTTTCTCCGAACCACTGCATGTGCTTGGGCACGGCCGCGAGGTATTTTTTCTCGCGCGTCTGCCAGGGCACCCAGGGTTTGGGTGCTGTCCTTAAATAATCCTCCGGCCAGGATACGCCGTCAAAGTTGTCGGCGGTGTAACCGTATTCCAGCCCCGTACTCATGTCCAGAACGGTCATGGCGCGCAGGGGCTGCAAAGTGGAGTGACAGCCGTTGCAGGAAATGATGTAGGTATGAAACGTCGCGCCGTCAAATCGTTTCGCGTGCGTTTCCCGGGGGTTTTTCGCCTGCATGGTTTTCCCCTGCCGGGTGATCCGGAAAGATCCTTCCGAGTGGCAATGGATACAGGTGCGCATGCCGACACCGTCCAGATCGTCGCGGACACGGTTGGTGATCGACTTCCCTTTCGCAACCTGATGGGACAGGCGCTGGGCCTGGCTGCGCCCGACAAGCGGATGACAGTCGGTGCAGCGCATCCCCGCCTTCACGTGCACATCATGCGCCGGATCAAAGGCCGTACCGGTATTTTTCGCCTCGCCTTCGGCGTGACACTGCAGACAACTTTTAGAAGATACGGTTTTAGAGATCACACCGCCTTTGAGGCGGCCGTCCGCCGTAAACAGCGCACGGTCAGGCCAGTTGTAGGATACCACCGGCCGCCGGGAAAAATCCCAGGAACCTGCGGCAAAATCGGGATGGCCCGGTCCTGCTACAGGATTGCTGTATGTAAAAAGAGCCCCCTTCACCGCGCCCAGCCCCGCGCCGGCGGTCGCCGCCCAGCGGTAGTTGCGTTTGTAGAGCTGGTCGTTTCTGTCGTCCATCCGGTATCCGTGCAGATGGCAGATCAGACAATCGGCTTCCACAACGCCGCTTTGCCGAAACCGGCTCATGCCGTCCGGCGTGAATCGAGAACTGTAATCACCATCCAGTGGATTTGCCCCCGCGGCCTCCCCCTGGATGAGCGTCTTTTTCAAATCCGCGCGACCGCGCGCGTCGCGTCCGTATTCCATCGGACCGCCACCCGGGTGGCAGGAACCGCACGAAGCAGCCTTCACCTTATGGGCAGAATTATATTTGCCGGCACCGATCCAGTCGTAGGTGGACAGATCCATCCTCAGCGGGGTCTTATTGGCTTTGGAGGACAGTCTCGCGGCGGCGGCTGTGGGCAGCCAGTTTCCAAACATGCCGGGCGAAAGGATCCAGGGCTTGCGTGCGTCGTATCCTTCTTTCATGACGTCGAATCCCTGCTGGAAGTGATAGCCGGATGTAATGACAGAGTAAGGATGGCAGACGCCGCAGGTCTTCTTCGTACTGTAGGGATCAACACTGTTGAGGGTTGCCGTGATGGTGTCACCCTGCTCGTTTTTCAGCCAGACGTCCTGGTGTGACCGGACCGCCATCGGGAAAGATAGAAATACAATCGCAAGCAGAATTGCAATGTGACGGTAAATGACCATGAAAGCCCTCAACACTGACGATACGGAAAATCTTTAAAGCAGCCGACCGTCCCCCTTCTCAGGGATGGCCGGCTGCTTTAACTCATTTAAGGTTCAGATGGTGCCGCCGGATCAGCCAGCCATTCCATGGACGAACCGTCATAGATTTTAACATTTTGATATCCCAGCATGTCCTTCAGAATTAAAGCCCAGCTTGTACAGGTCTTTCCGGTATCACAGTACAAAATGATCTCCTTTGCAAGATCCGTCCCTGCCGCCTTTTGCGCCAAAGCAGCCAGTTCGGCTTTGTCTTTATATAAGCCTTCAGGCGTGTATAACTGACCTACAGGAAGGTTGACCGCTCCCTTGATTCTCCCTGGTTTGGGCACAAACGCAAGCTTCTCCTTCCCTTCGTAAAACGCCGGGGCGCGGGTGTCGATGATTGCGGCCTTGCCCAGATTTTCCGTGACATACGCTTTGTTCACAAAAAGATTGCCTGTGGCGGAAGCCCTGAATCTCTTTGCCTTGGCCCGGACCATGTCCTGGGACAGGGGCTTGCCTTCTTTCACCCACTGATTCTGCCCGCCGCTGAGAATGGCCACATTCGGCACACCTACGTATTTCAATGTCCAGGCCACACGGGTCATGTCGAACTGATCCGGGACTGTATCCGTTTTCCCGACAATAACCACCTGCGAATCCTTGTCGATACCGGCACCTGCGATCAGATCGGACAGATCTTCAATGGACGGCAGCTCATTGAGCAGCTCGCCCTTTTTAATCGCCCAGGATCCGTAAGCGGCATTGACGGCGCCCGGAATGTGTCCCTCCCTGTATTCTTCCACCTTGCGGACATCGAGGACAACGACGTTGGGATTGGTTAAGTTTTTTTCCAGATCCGCCACGGACACAATCGGGCCGGTAATCTGAGCCGCGACCAGGGCAGGCAGCAGGGTGACCGCCAAAATCAGAAATAATCCAAGAGTCTTAAAGCGCTTCATTTTATCCTCCTATCGGTTAATGGGTTTAGGAACAATTATTAAACTTTCATTCGCTTTGGAACCATCCTTGATCAGCATTTCCTTCGTGAGGAAATTTTTCCCCTCCACGTGGCAGACATCGCAGTTGCGGGTGCGGTCCGTGCGCTTGCGGATATTGTGCGCCGGAGTATCCCAGTAGTTGGGCAGAACGTCGTAATGCTCCATCTTGATGCCGGCGGGTAAAAAGGTATCCCGCACGGTTGGAATCAGCCTGAGAGTCGTCAACGTCTTCTTATCCCGGGGACTTTTCCCCAGAATCATGCCCGGGTTGGCCGCCGCGTGGCCGCCGTGGCAATCACTGCAGTTGCGGTAAGCCGCTCCGGAATGGCAGCCGTAGCAGCTGACTTTGCCTTCATGCTCGCGATGGGCGATTTGCGCGGTCAGTTTCGCCTCATTGCCCGGCTTATGGCAATCCCTGCAGGCCGGACGCTGCTTGACTTCACTTTTCGTCTTGTAAGCCGTGCCGTCGCCGTGAAATTCCTCCTTCTTGTGGCAGTCCATGCACAACATGCCTTTCTGATAGTGGACATCCGGTGCTCCACCATAATTACCCGTGTACTCCGGATAGACACGTCCCCCGTGACAAAATGCGCAGGTCTTGCCCTCATCCTTTTTAACGAATTTATGTTTGTCGATCAGCCCGATGCTGATGCCGGAGACCGGTGCGCCTTTCACATGGCAGTCGCCGCAGGACGCATGGCAGCTGCGGCAGGATTTTTCAAATACCTTTTCATCGAAGATTTTCAATTCTTCTTTGGAAAACCGGGGCATCACTCCGGTTCGCAATCCCGCCGTCGTATAGTGAAGCGACTTGGCATAGTTATCCGTAATCTTTTTGTGACAGGCCATACAGGAGCGCAGATTGTCCGAAGGCTTCCTGACCATGCCTTTGTGCGCAGCTTCCCTGCTCATTTCCTTTGCATTGCCCTTGTGGCAGAAAACACAGCCCATCCTGAAATGGGGATCTTTTTTGATTAGTTCCTGATCGACAACATATCCCAGATACATTTCTTCCGGCCGGACCGGCGGAGGAGCACCCGCTCACCCCTCGCCCGCGTCTTGCGGGATTTCAGGGGGCTTATACAGAGATTTCATCATGGATTCATTGGTATGGCAGGTAACACAACTGCTTTGCTGTGAAAAAGCAGCGGTTCCTCCAAGCAGGAGAAAGAAGGCAATGAGTAAAGACAGGCACTTTTGTCGGCTTATCACAAAACCTCCCAAAGTTTGAACCCATTAGAAATTTAACAAATAAGCCAGACCGCGTCAAATTGAATTCTATTCATTAAGGATCCTGCCCTTACCCTATCATGAGGAAGAATCACGGTGTTTTGAAGTTAAAGCTGTGGCACTGCGCGCAGAAGTCCTCCGACTTGGCATGTTGACGATGGCAAAGATTGCAATCCAGGTCCGTGCCGTAATGCGGAGACGTATGTGGATTGGTGGGCTTGATGTTTTTTGTCTTCTGAGCCAGTTTTGCCGTGCTGCCGTGGCATGCTACACATTTTTCCATGGCCACTTCTTCGGGCTTCTCGGTCTTGCCGTGACAGGCTACACAGGTCACACCGGCCAGATAATGCGTGTGACTACCGGGGAACTTTCCCGTCAGATCGAGGTTATCACGGGTATGGCAGGCCTTGCACGCCGCTAAATTCATTTCCTTCGTGTCGGGATGCGTGTCAGACAGAACCTTTCCTTCCGTGTGACAGGCGGCGCAATCTCCTGGCCTGGCATCAGACGGAACCAATTTGGGGGCCGCCCAGAGAGAACCACTTATCACCGCGGCTAATATAATGCTGAATAAAACGACGGTTGTCCTTACCCGTTGGCTGTAGGGGTGTCTCATCTTATTCCTCCAAAATTGTTCTGGTCAAAATACCCTCTTTAACGCCCTGAAAAAGTCCGCTATGGAAATCTGCTATTTTGCCTGGTATATGATCTGAAAAACATGCGACTACCCTCAGAACGGACGACCGCAAAAGAAGCGGCTATGAACACCACACACACGAACCAGAAAGACCGTAAATGAGCATTCTCTCTAATTGTCTAATATATACACTTTCACATGAAACATTGTCAATGCACAATTCATTAAATGGATGTTGCCAGGACAGGGCCTTTGTGTTATAAAAAAGGCGTTGATGCCTTCGGGCTTACTTCGCAGGCTGTTAAAAAATCGACACCTTTTTTTATTTTATTTATTGACCAGGCCCTCACCATGTTCTCGCGTCCTATGCATCATGCGCCATCAAAGCAATCGAAAAATGATTCAATATCCCTTGCCTTATCAAGCGGGGAGGACAAATCTTGATTGGATATATAAAGCGTTTTTAACGCTAACGGATATCTGGAAAATGTAACTTTTTAACCTAACCCTACAAGCAATGGATCAGGAGGTAAAACATGAAAGAAGACAAGACAATTTCCCCATCCTTTACCAGAAGAAATTTCCTGAAAACGGCAGGGGGCGCGGCGGCTGTTGCCGGACTGGCAACCAGCGGCCTGGCGCTAACCCCATGGAAGGCGGAAGCGGCGAGCCTTCCGAAGAAATGGGACGAAACGTATGACATCGTCGTCGTTGGCAGCGGCTTTGCCGGACTGGCCGCCGCTTATGAAGCGAAAAAAGCGGGAGCCTCCGTCATCGTCCTGGAAAAAATGCGAACGCCCGGTGGAAATTCAATTATCAACGGTGGCGTCGTATCCGCGGCGGGCTCGCCCATGGAAGAAAAAGAAGGCATTAAGGATTCACCGGAACTGCTGCTGCAAGATATGCTCACGGCGGGGCTGAACCTAAACCATGTGGAACTGGCCAAACTGGTCGCCTATCAATCCAATGAGACCGTCCAGTGGACCATCAATGAGCTGGGCGTTAAGTACAAGGACAAGCTCTCGCAGGAAGGCGGACACTCTGTCCCGCGTATGTACAGCACTTACAATCAGAGCGGCGGGGCCATCGTCCAGCAGCAACTGGCCAAACTCAGGGAACTGGGCGTGCAGCCGAAAACCCAAAGTTTTCTGACCCAAATATACCGCGACGCGGACGGCAGAGTGAAGGGCGTCCAGATTCGCGAAAGATATGTTTTCCCGAACGTGAACAGCGGGAAACTCAAGAATATTAAAGCGAAAAAAGCCGTCGTTCTGGCAACGGGCGGTTTCGGAAATGACGTTGCGTTTCGAACCATCCAGGATCCCCGCCTGATTAGCGACTTCCCGAGCACCAATCAGCCCGGGGCCACCGCCGAGGCCATGCGTGAAGCCCTCCGCATCGGCTGCGCCCCTGTTCAGCTTTCCTGGATTCAGCTGGGTCCCTGGGGCAGCCCGGATGAACAGGGCATGGGATTGTCCCCGTTTTTCGCACAGCTGTGCGCCGCAATGTACGGCCTGTGGATCGACACAAAGACCGGCAAGCGTTTCGTGAATGAATTGGCCGACAGAAAAATCCGGGCCGATGCCATCATTCGCGTGGGCAATAAATGCATCGCTTTCACCGATGCCTATGGATACTCCCTCGGCGAAAAACTCATCGCGGAAGCACTGCCGAAATTGATGGAAAGAGGCGTGGTGAAAAAATATGACACGTTAGAGCAGATGGCAGCGGCGTATGACTGCCCGATCGAACCGCTCAAAGAAACCATTGATAAATTCAACAAAGGTGTTCTGGCGGGAAAAGATGAAGAATGGGGCAGGTATTTACAGAAAAATCAAAAGCCCCTCGGTCCCGGCCCATACTATGCGCTCAGGTTGACACCGAAGATCCATCACACCATGGGCGGTGTGCACATGAATGTCAAAGCCCAGGCTGTGGATGTCATGACCGACAAACCCATCCCCGGGCTCTACGCGGCAGGTGAAGTCACCGGCGGCGTGCACGGCGCAGTGCGTCTGGGAAGCTGCGCGACACTCGACTGTCTGATTTTTGGCCGTATCGCGGGACAAAACGCCGCGGCTGAAAAAAGCTGGGGTTAATACCGACAAAACCATACAGAAGAGCCCTTCGCGAAGAAGGGCTCTTCTTGCCGGTTCAGACCGGCCCCTTCCGCATGAGCAAACAACCGCTCAAAACACCTTGCATCATCACGATCTCTTCATTTCGGCCCCCGGCGTCGGAATCAGTCCATCTGCGGCATTTCAGCTTTTTCAGGGCTTACCGACTCGATGAGCACGCAATTCATGGTTGACTTAAGTCGCGTTATCAAGTAAAAATTTTCAGCCTAGAATGAATGACATGATCAAGGGAAAAACATGGTCCGCTCAGCACTTTTAGTTACATTAGGCGTTGCGATTACCGCTTTTTTCTCTTTCTGGTCCGTGGTCTTTTCGTTTTTTTCCAACGCGGAAAACAATGTGCATAAAGTGGCCAACCTTTGGAGCAGGGTTCTTCTTTTCATCTCCGCCACAAAAGTGGAAGTCATCGGCACACACAACATCCTGCGCAACAAGCCACAGATATTCATGGCCAATCACCAGAGTGATTTTGATATCCTCATCACGCTGGCGCATGTCAATTGTCAGTTTCGCTGGATCGCTAAAAAAGAGCTGTTCCAGATCCCTGTTTTCGGTCAGGCCATGAGAAGCGCGGGCTATATTGAAATCGACCGGCAGAATCACGAAAACGCCTTGCGAAGCCTGAAGCTGGCTGCGCTGCGCATCCGCGAAGGCAAATCGGTGATGAGCTTCCCCGAAGGAACGCGAAGCCGTGACGGCGAAATCAAGACGTTCAAGCAGGGAATCTTTTATCTGGCCATTGAGTCCGGCGTGCCGATCGTGCCGATCAGCATCATCGGAAGCGGCGGGATCATGCCGAAGCGGTCATTAAAGGTCAAGCCGGGAAAAATCAAACTGGTCATCGACAAACCGTTTGACGTCACAGGCTACACCCTGGAAACCCGGCAGGACTTAATCGACAGGGTCCGGCAGACCATCATGAAAAATTACAATGACCATCAGGATGCGGGCAAACCCGACATCAAAGACATCCAAACAGAAAGCAGCGCAGTGTCCTGAATGACGGAAGAAACCCTCCATAAAAGAACACGGGAGATCAAAGGCGTCGTCTGCCTGGCACTGGCCGTGTTTTTCCTGCTGAGCCTGTTTTCCTACTCGCCGCAGGACCCTTCCTTCACGCGCTTCGTCGCGGACGAAATCTCCACGCATAACCTCACGGGAACATTCGGCTCGTACACAGCGGATTCCCTCATCCGGCTCATGGGCATCGCGGCCTTTCTGCTGCCCGTCACCCTGCTGACCATGGCTTTTCGATACTTTCTTCGTCCGTCGTTTGCCGCAAACACCCCCCGTTTCCTGGGCCTCTTCTTCTTTACCATTTCCTGCGCGGGCCTGCTGGCCAAACTGATCGGGGGAGGGGTTGCCATTTACGGCGAAGATCTTCAAGCGGGCGGACTGATCGGCTCGGAACTTGTCGGATTCCTGCTCAACTACTTCAACGCGGCAGGCACCTACATCATTTTGTGTTTCACGTTCATCGTCTCGCTTTTTTTCATCATTGATTTTTCTCTCGTTTCTGTTACGGAGTCGTTTTCCCGGAGATTACGCGGCCTGTTGAAAGCCGTCGGTGACCGTGTCGCTTCGGTATTCACCCGTTTTTCCTCCGGATTGAAAATTGAAAGACACCCGCCGCCCGTTATGAAAGAAACCGAGCCCGCGCCCAGAAAACCAAAACCCAAAAAAGTCGAGCAGACACATTTTGATTTTTCCAGGCTCAAGTCCGACGGCAAATTTCAATTGCCACCCTTTACACTGCTGGAAGAAGCCCCGCAGAAGGATGCACGTGTCAAACGCGATCATCTGGTGACCAATTCGCGTATTCTTGAAAAAAAGCTGGCGGATTTCGGCGTGGAAGCGCGCGTCGTGGAAGTGATGCCCGGCCCGGTGATTACCATGTATGAACTGGAACCGGCGCCCGGTGTTAAAATCAACCGCATCACCAATCTGGCCGACGACCTGGCGCTGGCACTGATGGCGCCGAGCATCCGGATTCTCGCGCCGATTCCCGGCAAGTCCGTCATCGGCATTGAAATCCCCAATCTCAAGAGGGATCCCGTCTTTCTGAAAGATGTCCTCAACCATGATGCGTTTACCAAATCGTCCCTGCGTCTGCCCATGGCGCTGGGCGTTGACTTCGTCGGAACTTCCGTCATCGCCGACCTGGCGAAAATGCCGCACCTGCTGATTGCCGGCACCACCGGCTCCGGAAAAAGCGTCGCGCTCAACGCCATGATCTGCAGCATTCTTTTCAAGGCGCAGCCGGACGACATCAAGTTTCTGATGGTCGATCCCAAGCGCCTGGAACTCTCCTCCTATGAAGGCATCCCCCACCTGCTGCATCCCGTCGTGGTGGACCCGAAAAAAGCTTCACAGGTCCTTCGCTGGACCGTCGAAGAGATGGAGCGCCGTTACAGAGTGATCAGCATGCTGGGCGTGAAAAGCATCGATGCGTACAACGAAATGATCCTCACGGGCGCCAAAGGCAAGGCGGCTTTCCCATCATCCGCGCCCAAAGCACCGATCCTCCCGGACTTCAGTGCGCCGGAAGGCGCAGCAGAGAGCCTTCCCCCGGTTGAACACGTCAAGCTTCCCTATATCATTGTGGTGATCGACGAACTGGCCGATCTGATGATGATCGCGCCGCGCGATGTGGAAGAATCGGTCACCCGGCTTGCCCAGATGGCGCGCGCTGCAGGGATTCACCTGATCATCGCCACGCAACGACCGTCCGTGGATGTGATCACCGGCCTGATCAAAGCCAACTTCCCCACGCGCATCTCCTTCAAGGTCTCGTCCAAAATCGATTCGCGCACCATTATCGATCAGCCGGGCGCGGAAAAGCTGCTGGGCGCGGGCGATATGCTCTTTATCCCGCCGGGCACATCCAAGCTCACGCGTATTCACGGCGCGTATGTTTCGGATGAGGAAATTTCACGCATTGTCGAATTCATCAAAATCCAGGCCCAGCCCACCTACGACGCCTCCATTGAAAAATTTGAATTCGAATCCGCCCAGGCCAGGCAGGACGAAGACGGCTTTGACGAAAAGTACGACGAGGCGGTCGCGCTGGTGGGTGAATTGGGGCAGGCCTCCATCTCGCTGGTTCAGCGTTACATGAAAATCGGCTATAACCGTGCCGCACGCATGATCGAACAAATGGAGCGCGAAGGCATCGTGGGCCCGTCCGACGGCGCGAAACCCCGCAAAGTGCTTATCAGAAAGCTTCCACAGTGAAAAATCCCTCTTCGCGCAAACTGCATATTATTTCTCTGGGCTGCTCCAAGAACCTGATCGATTCGGAGGTCATGGGCGGCCTTGCGCAGGCGTCCGGCATGAACATTGTGAACAGTCCCGACCGGGCCGACGTCGTCATCGTCAACACCTGCGGTTTTATTCAGCCGGCCAAGGAAGAGGCCCTCGAAATTATTCTTTCGCTTGCCGAAGAAAAAAAGAGGCGCAAACCCGACGTGAAGCTGATTGTGGCCGGCTGCCTGGCCCAGCGATATGGAAAAGAGCTGCTCAGCGATATTCCCGAAGTGGATTTATGGATCGGCACGGGCGAAGTGGGAAACATTGTCCGCCATCTGAAAAAAACAACACGCGCCGCTGTGATCACCAAACCGGATTTTCTGATGACCGCCGGACACGAACGGATATTGTCCTCGAAGTCTGTAAGCGCCTATTTAAAGATATCCGACGGTTGCTCCAACCACTGCACGTACTGCGCCATTCCCGCTATCCGGGGGAAAGCCCGAAGCCGTATGCCGGACGATATTCTGCTCGAAGCGCAAAAGCTTGCCTCCCGCGGCAGCTCGGAAATTATCCTGATCGGCCAGGACACCACCGCCTATGGCCGGGATTTGAAAAGCCGGCCGACGCTGGCCCAATTGCTGGGCGGCCTTGCCGCTATCAAATCCATCCGGTGGATCCGTCTGCTTTACGCGCATCCGGCGCATATCACCACCGATGTTCTGGAGACCATGGCCGGCCATGATAAAATCTGCCGGTATATCGATCTGCCGATTCAGCATATCGACGATCATCTTCTGGCGGCCATGCACCGCAACGTCAGCGCCACCCGCATTTCAGAGATCATTCGGCAGTCCCGGGAGATCATGCCCGACGTCGCGTTGAGAACATCGCTGATGGTGGGTTTTCCCGGCGAGACTCAAAAACGCTTTGAGCGCATGCTGGACTTTATGCGTGATGTCCGCTTTGATCATCTGGGTGTTTTTACCTATTCGCGCGAAGAGGGCACGCCCGCTGCCGAGCGGCCTTCGCGGATATCAGAAAAAGAAAAGCACCGCAGATGCGACGTCATCATGAACGAGCAGGCCGATATTTCCTACGCGATCAACCAGGAACTGATCGGATCGGTTCAGGAAGTCCTGATCGAAGAAGAAAGCGACCGCGAAGGCTACACCTTTTCCGGCCGGTGCCGCCGTCAGTCCCCGGAAATCGACGGTGTCACCTATGTCAAAAACAGCGGCATAATAATCCCGGCGATGGTGAAATGCAAAATCACCGCAGCGGATCATTACGACCTGTTCGGGGAAGTCCTGTAAATCCTGTTTGACAATCACCAGCTGTTTCCAATATAGTTTTCACACAAATATTCCCGAGGTCAGAATCGTCATGCACATTTCCGAAGTCTTCCACGCCTATGCCGATGAGATGCGGCAAATTGAAGGTCACCTGGACCGCTACATCACTTCCGAGGTAAAACTGATCCCTGAAATCGCCCATCACTTAATCGACAGCGGAGGCAAGCGTTTCCGGCCCCTCCTGCACCTGATCTGTTCGCGGATGTGCGCCTATGGCGGTGAACATCGTTTTCCGCTTGCAGCCTCCATTGAATTCATCCACACCGCCAGCCTCCTGCACGACGACGTCATCGACGAAGCCGTCATCCGCCGGGGAAAAACCTCCGCCAACAACATCTGGGGCAATTCCGCAAGCGTCCTGGTCGGCGATTTTCTGTATTCCAAAGCCTTCAAGCTTTTGTCCGAAATCGGCGACATCCGGATTGTTCAGATCATGTCGAAGATGACCAACATCATGTCGGAAGGCGAAGTCTTTCAACTGATGAAATGCGGCGATACGAGCCTGACGGAAGCGGAATACCTCAGCATCGTAGAAAAGAAAACCGCCGTGCTCATTTCCGCCGCCTGCGAAAGCGGCGCGGTGCTGGGCGGGGCTTCAGAGCCGCAGACCCGGGCTCTCGGACAATTCGGCTACAAAATCGGCATGGCGTTTCAAATCACGGACGACACGCTCGATTACATGGCCCGCGAAGAAGATTTCGGCAAGGCCATCGGCAAGGATCTGGAAGAAGGGAAAATGACGTTGCCGCTGATTTACACGCTCGCCGCAAGCACGCAGTCCCGGCGGCATGAGATTCAGGGCATCATCGAAAAAAAGGCGTTTTCACCGCAAACAACCGCAGCAATTTTTGAAGCCATTCAGAAATCCGGAGGCATCGACTATTCTCTCCATCGCGCCGCACAGTTCATCGGAGAGGCAAAAGAGGGGCTGAGGGTTTTCCCGGACGGCCCTGAAAAGGATCACCTGCACGCCGTGGCGGAATATATTCTTTCCCGAAAGACATAGCGCCAAACCTTTTAATCACGGCCTGAATTTCCCTTTGGCGGCATGATTGACGGCAAGGGTGAATATGTCTGAAATTTAAACGCGATGGTAAGGTTCCTGAGTCAGTTCACTTCCTCTTTCGTAAGAAATACCTGTATCTGCCCCTCGCACACCCCTTGATCATGCATGAGGCACCCTTCGATTACCGGCTGCATCGAATATCTCACATCCAGGGCTTCAAGCCAGCATTCAATTCTGTACATTACGCCGCAGCGGTATCCGTCAATGACGCCAATCTGCTTCATTCCCTTGTAAGCGAAGCATTGTGATCTTTCCCATTGCCAGCGGATAAAATTTCCAGCAGACGGGGTGATGTGAAAATTCTTAAAAACCGAATCCGGCAGGGTCAGTTCCAGTGCAGCAAGCATAAACTGCACGAGTCCATCAAATGTCTCGAATTTTTCGTGGACGATCCCCAGAATTTTCTTCATTCTGTCGATCTCGATGGGCGCCAGGGATTTGATGGCCGCTTTGTTTAATTCATTGGCCTTCTTGATCCCGCATTGATGGAAAGCATGGTAAAACCACATCCCGTCATGGGTAAGCCAATCTTTCCCCAGCAAATCCCTGATTTGAGTTTTTTCAATTCCATCTTGCACGACTTCTCTTCTCCTTCCTGCCCCTTCCCGGACCCTTCCAGGCCGGACTAATAATAACGCACGGAAAAAAACAGCAAACTGATTCCGGTTAGGATATTCAGATAGATGATTACGTTGGATACAGGCAACCCGAAGTGATCCGGGGTCTTAAAAATAATCTTATGCACGATGAAAGGAATCACTCCACCCATCCCCAGGAGGATTCCCAATATCATTCCAATCGTGGAAATTTTTTCAATCTCAATTAATCCATAGAGAATTAACATGATCACCGGAATGTGTAGAAGCAAAAATCCAGTGATTGAGCCGGGTAACTTCAGTATTTCCCATTCTTTTTCATATGCCGATTCAATTTCATGCAATAAAAGCAAAGTAGCATTCATCATATACAACCAGGTAAGGGCTTTCATGTTCGCCTCTCGTCCTTTCAGTAAATCCCCATGGCGCAGCCGCCGGCCAGCGTGCCGCCGAGTTCGCGGCACTTCTCCAGAATCTCTTCGGTGATTTCTCCTTGAGCGATCACCGGGCTGAAAACAGTTTTGAATTTGTAGCCCAGGGCAATGCGTTCAATGGCCCGCAGCGCGCCGGAGCCGTCATTGCCCGCGCTGATGAAAACCACAAAGGGTTTACGGAAAACCTTATCCTGGGCCTCCGGATAGGTCCGGTCGAAAAAGTCCTTGATCAAACCGGACATGTATCCGAAATTCTCCGGCGTGCCGACGGCCAGGCCGTCGCAGGCTAAAAGATCATCGAGCGTGGCTTCATGGGCTTTTTTAAAAATGATTTCGACGCCGTCGATGGCTTTCGCGCCTTCGCAGACCGCATCGGCCATCTGTTTTGTGTGTCCGGTTTGAGAATGATAAACAATCAGGATTTTCGTCATCATAAAAACAGGCCATGGAGACAGACGCAGAAAGCAGTCGGCCTGTCCCGGGCGGATGCGGAGCAGTCGTCCCCTGCGCAGGAAAAAGATGATCTAGGGCATCCGGGAAATGATGCCTAAAAAGCCGTCCGGTTTTAATGACGCACCGCCAACGAGCGCGCCGTCGATGTCTTCCATCGCGGCAAGCTCGGCGACATTGTCTTTCGTCACACTGCCGCCATAGAGGATACGAGCGTCTTGCGCCGCAGCGCCGTATAGTTTTTTGAGAATTGAGCGGATGAAGGCATGCACTTCCCCGGCCTGTGCGGATGTGGCCACCTTGCCTGTGCCAATGGCCCAGACCGGCTCGTAGGCGACAACCACATTTTCAATGGTTTCGACACCCGCGAGCGCACCCTGAACCTGCCGGTCCACAACGGATTTAGTGATACCGCCGACCCTTTCGTCATCTGTTTCGCCCACGCAGATAATCGGCTTTAAACCGGCAGCCAGCGCTTTTTTGACCTTCAGGTTGACACCTTCGTCGGTTTCAAAAAAATATTTGCGTCGTTCCGAATGGCCGAGGAGGACATACACGCAGCCTGCATCTATGAGCATCCCGGGCGCGACCTCACCGGTATAAGCACCCTTGTCTTCGCTATACATGTTTTGCGCTGCAAGCGAAACAAAAGAACCCCTGATCGCTTCGGCGACACTGGCCAGCGCGGTAAACGGCGGCGCAATCACCACCTCGCCTTTATTCAGCCCGGCGGTCCCCTCTTTAATCGCGCGGGCCAACTCCACGGATTCGGCAATCGTGTTGTGCATCTTCCAGTTGCCGGCAACGATCCATTTTCTCATTTTTTTCCTCCATTTAACCGAGCGCGGCCACTGCCGGCAGGGTTTTGCCTTCCAGCAGCTCCAGAAAGGCGCCGCCGCCGGTGGAAATATAAGATATCTGAGAGCTCTTCCCTGTTTTGTGAATGGCCGTGTCCGTATCGCCGCCGCCGACAATCGTCAAAGCGCCGGAGGCCACAACTGCATCCACCAGTTTGAATGTGCCCGAAGAAAAAGGCGCAAGCTCAAACATGCCCAAAGGCCCGTTCCAGACGATGGTCTTTGCGGATTGAACCACATCGGTGAAAGCGGCAATCGTCGCGGGACCGATGTCCAGTCCCATTTCGTCGTCGGGAATATCCTTGACGCCGACCACGCTCGTTTCCGCGTCCGCCGCCGGGGCCTTGGCAATGACCACATCGACCGGCAGTAAAAACAGCACGTTTTTAGATTTGGCTTTGTCCATGATCTTTCGGGCCAGATCGAGCATTTCCGTTTCACACAGGGATTTGCCGACATTGAACCCCTGAGCCTTCAGGAAAGTGAAGGCCATGCCGCCGCCTACGATCAGTTTGTCGACTTTATCGATAAGATTTTCCAACACGGTGATTTTATCGGAAACCTTGGCCCCGCCGATGATCGCAACCAGCGGACGGACGGGATTTCCCATGGCCTGATTGAAATACTCTATCTCATTTTTCAGAAGAAATCCGGCTGCGCACACGGGCATAAACCGGGTGATCGCGGTGTTGGAGGCCGCCGCGCGGTGCGATACGGCAAACGCGTCGTTGATATACATATCGCCGATTTTGGCCAGTTCCTGCGCAAACGCTTCGTCGTTTTTATCTTCACCCGGATGAAACCGCAGGTTCTCCAGCAGGATCACATCGCCCGCCTTCATTTCAGCTGCCGCGTGCAGCACTTTTTCGCCGATACAGTCGTCAATAAAAGGAACCTCTTTTTTTAAAAGCGCGGACAAAACCGGTGCAACCGGTTTTAATGAAAACTCGTCCACCCTTTTTCCTTTGGGCCGTCCCAGATGGGACATGACAATGGCTTTACCGCCTCCCGCCAGGATGTAATTGATCGTGGCCAAACTTGCACGAACACGGGTATCGTCCGTGACATTGCCTGCCTTGTCCATCGGCACGTTGAAATCCACGCGCACCAATACCTTCTTTCCGCCGACATCCAGTTGATCCAGGTACTTCATCGATATGACCTCTCGTATGATTCATTTCATGATGAACGACAAGAGTTCAAGCATCCGGTTGGAGAAGCCCCACTCGTTGTCGTACCATGATAGTATTTTCACCATCGTGCCGCCGATCACTGTCGTGTTGGGCAGATCCACAATCGACGAATGGGGATTGCCGTTGAAATCCCTGGACACAAGTTCTTCTTCCGAACACAACAAAATGCCTTTCATCGTGTTTTGCGAATACTCTTTGAGTTTCTCGTTGATCTCCTGCTTGCTGGTTTCGCGCGCCAGTGTCGCCACGAAATCCACCAGCGACACGTTGGGCGTCGGCACGCGGATGGCAAGTCCGTCGAGTTTGCCTTTCATTTCGGGGATGACTTCCGCAATCGCCCGGGCCGCGCCGGTTGTGGTGGGAATCATCGACAGCGCGGAGGCGCGCGCGCGGCGCAGATCCTTGTGCGGTTCGTCGAGGACCACCTGGTCGTTGGTATAGGAGTGAATGGTTGTCATCAAGCCGTAGTGAACACCGAATTCCTGATGCAGGATTTTTACAATCGGCGCCAGGCAGTTGGTGGTGCAGGATCCCATGGAAATCACATGGTGTTTCGAGCGGTCGTAATCTTCGGCATTGACACCGAAAACAAAGGTGACATCCGGGTTTTTGGCAGGCGCGGAAATGACGACCTTTTGGGCGCCGGCCTTGAGATGTTTTTCCGCGCCGTCGCGGTCGGTGAATCTTCCCGTGCTTTCCAGCACCACGTCGACACCCAGATCCCGCCACGGGAGCGCCTCCGGTTCGCGGACCGAAAATGTTTTGATTTCCCTGCCGTCAACAGTGATCGAATGAGGGGTAGACGTTACGTCGGCCTGAAGCGTGCCGTGAATGGAATCATATTTGAGCAGGTGGGCAAGTGTTTTCGAATCCGTCAGGTCATTGACCGCCACGAACTCCACATCCTTGCTTTGATAACCGGCGCGAAAAACCAAGCGTCCGATTCTTCCGAATCCGTTTATGGCAACCTTTACGGCCATATCAGCCTCCTGAAAATTGTGATATTAAAGACTAAACAAAAGCCCGGGGGATGTCAACCCATTTCTCTTAAAACCACTCCGCCCGCCGGTCGCAGCCCTGAACTCCTTGAAGTTTCAGGATGAATCTGGTAAAAAAGGCAGGTAAAGGCTGTTAGGCTGTTAGGCTGTTAGGCTGTTAGGCTGTAGGCTGTTAGGTACGGCGTCAAAAGCGCCGACATCTAAAAAAGAAAACTGACAACCATAAAAGTAACCTGATCGTCTTATGCTCTACAGCCTGAATGACTGGATTAGGAGAAGTATGAGAAAAACCAAGATTGTCTGCACGATTGGACCGTCCTCCGAAAAGAAAGAGGTTCTCGAAGCACTGATCTCAAATGGAATGAATGTGGCCCGTCTGAATTTTTCGCATGGTTCCCATGAAGGCCATCTGGCGAAAATTAAAGTGATCCGCACGCTGGCTAGCAAACTTTCACAACCGGTGGCCATTTTGCAGGATCTGGCCGGGCCTAAAATCCGTATCGGTTCTATTCCCGATCCCGGAATCGTTCTGACACCGGGAGACCGGTTTATTTTAACCAGCAGGAATATTGAAGGCAGCAATCAGGCAGTTTCGCTGGGCTACAAGGATCTTCCGAAAGAAGTCAAAACAGGCGACCGGCTTTTGCTGGCCGACGGATTGATGGAACTGTGGGTGGAATCGACCAGCGACACCGACATTTTCTGCAAGGTCGTCACCGGCGGCATCCTGACCTCTCACAAGGGAATTAATCTGCCGACCGGCACAATCCGCACATCATCGCTGACTCAAAAAGACAGGGTCGATCTGCTGTTCGGTCTGAAACACGACGTGGATTTTATCGCCCTGTCTTTTGTGAAGACCGCGGACGACATCCGCATGGTCAAGGAAATCATCGCGGCACAGGGCAAGGATACACCCGTCATCGCCAAAATCGAAAAACATGAAGCCCTCGAAAACATTGACGAGATCATGAGCATTTCCGATGGCATTATGGTCGCACGCGGCGATCTGGGTGTGGAAATACCGCCGGAAGACGTGCCCCTGATTCAAAAACGCCTGATCGCCAAAGCCAACGCTGCCGGCAAGCCGGTGATCACAGCAACACAGATGCTGCGATCCATGGTTTCATCGCCTCGCCCCACGCGTGCCGAAGCGGCCGATGTGGCCAACGCGGTGCTCGACGGCACCGACGCGATCATGCTCTCCGAAGAAACCGCCTCAGGCGAATATCCGGCCCAGGCCGTCGATTACATGAGCCGGCTTGCGGTCGCGGCGGAAGCCGGCTTCCCCTTTGAGAAATATCTCGCCATGATCCCGCAAAAGGATGTTTCCGAATCCGTGGCGCATGCCTGCTGTATTCTGGCAAACCATCTGGAGGCCAAAGCCATTGTCGCCCATACGCAATCCGGCATGACGGCACGGCATATCGCCCGCTTCCGGCCCCGACAGCCCATCATCGCCCTGTCGCCACATAGCAACACCGTGCAGCGTCTGTGTTTGAGCTGGGGCTGCCATCCGCGCCTGGTCGGAAGGCTCAACAATACCGATGAAATGATCGAAACGGCGTCTCAGGCCTCGCTGACCGCGGGCGATGCGCGGGCGGGCGATCTGATCGTGATTACCGTCGGCCATCCCATCGGTGTGACGGGAACAACAAATATGCTGAGGGTAAAAAGACTCAAGGATAAAGTGTAAAAAAGCGGGAGGGGCGAAATTCTTTGCAAAACGGCCATTGGACTGTCGCCTTCTTCATTTGACTGAACCCGTAGGCAAAACACACAGGGAGGTTCCATGCAGATTCTAGCGTTCAATGGTTCTCCGCGTTCGGGGGGAAACACATCCACAATCATCGCCTCGATGCTTGCGGGCGCCCGCTCCCGCGGCGTTCAAACGCAGGAAATCCGCCTGCACGACATCAACTTCAAAGGCTGTCTGGGCTGTCTGGGCTGCCGGAAAAACCCCGGCGTGTGCAGCGCGAAAGACGAGCTAAGCCCATATCTCGAAGCCGTCAAGACCTGTACGGGCGTCATCATCGGGTGTCCGATTTACATGTACCGCATTTCCGGCCAGATGAAGCTTTTTGTGGATCGCGTTTATTCGCTGTATGCCAATCTTCCGCAGGGCGGCTACAAATCGATGGTGCCGGCCGGAAAGACCTACGCGCTGGTCACATCCCAGGGTGCGGACAATCCCATCCAGTATCAGAGGTCTATCGATTACCTGGCCGGCATGACCGGAACGGGTCTTGGCATGGAGGTCGTGGGACGCGTCATCCACACCGAAAGCGAAGCCAAGCCGGCCGCGTCCGATCAGGCGCTTATGGAAAAGGCCTTCGATATCGGCCGCAAAATGGTCGGGTAATTTTTGATGAATGATGAAAAACTCTATATCGTTCTGATGGGACTACCCGCCCGCGGCAAATCGACGCTGGCCGTCAGGCTGCAGGATGCACTGCGCAAGGATTCCATTGCCACACGCATCTTCAACAACGGCAACCTGCGTCGCATTCACCGTCCGCTCGCCGAAACCTCCCTTTCGTCATTCTACTCGCCGGATAATTCCCCCGCCGTCAGCCTGCGCGACGGATTCGCCCGCATGAACATGAAAAGGGCGAAAGCTTACCTGAGGAATTCCGGACGGGTGGCTATCCTGGACGCGACCAATGCGAGCCGACGGCGCAGAGAAATGATTGAAACGTTTCTTAACGATCATCCCGTGCTTTTTATCGAATGCGTCAATGACGACGCGGATATTCTGCATCTGAGCATTCAGGAAAAAACCAGGCTCCAGGAATTCGCACATCTGGATCCCAAAACCGCCCAGGCGGAATTTTTAAAGCGCATTGACTATTATAAGATGATCTACACCCCGCTGGCGGTGGAGCGGAATTTTGTCCGCCTGGATTCTCTGCAAAACCGGATCATTGAAGAGCGCCACACCGACGTTATTGGCATCTATGCGCGCCTTCGCGACTACCTGGTCACGGACGAAGTGAAAAATCTTTACCTGATCCGGCACGCGCAAACCACTTACAATCTCGAAGACCGCATCGGCGGTGACCCGGGCCTCACCGAAAAAGGAAAGGAGCAGGCCGAAGCGCTGGGACAGTTTTTCGCCAAAAAGAAAATCTCCTACATTTTTACCAGCAGCAAACGGCGCACCCGGCGGACGGCGCAAGCCATTGCCGCAAGGCAGGACGCCTGCCGCATCATCGCGCTTAGGGAGTTTGACGAAATCAACGCCGGCATTTGTGAAGGCATGACCTACGCTGAAATTGAACAGCACATGCCGCATGTTTTCCGTCAGCGGGAAGCGAACAAATACTCCTACGCCTATCCCGAAGGTGAAAGCTATGCGATCATGAAGGCGAGAATCGAGTCGGGCATAAAAAAATCATTTTTTCTCAACCGCCGGGCAGACAACATCATGATCGTCGGCCATCAGGCCGTCAACCGGCTGATCCTGTCGCACTTCCTGTACCGGCGTGAAGATGACGTGCCTTATATCTATATCCCGCAGGACCGTTTTTATTACATTGTTTCCACGCAGAACAAAAAACTGTTTGAACTCAAAAAATATGAATGACTTTCACCATAAGGAGAGAACATGACCGAGATCAAATCCAATCCCGATGAATTCCACAAACTGGCCAAAAATCACAGCGACGGACCGGTGGTGATGCTCAATTTACTCAAGTTCAAGGGCGAGGAGGGTCGCGCCTCCTACGCGCGCTACACCAAAGAGGCGGGGGCTTTTGTCGAAGCCGTAGGCGGCAAAGTGCTCTATCTGGGCAGGGCGGCCGAACTGCTCAACGGCGAGGAACGCTGGGATGTCGTGATGCTGGTGCAGTATCCTTCCAGAGAGGCCTTTTTGAAAATGGCCAATAACCCCGAATACCTCAAAGCCCATCATTTCCGTGAAGAGGGCGTTGAACGCGCCGTGCTGTACGCAACCGATCCGATCAAATTCAGGGATTTGGGCTGAAGGACTCAGGGCAGAAACGCCAGACGCGAAGCGCCCATGCAAACGACCTTCGGGCCTTGCCTTTTTACATCCTCTATTGCGCTCACCGGGCCAATGTGCTAGAAAACACGCCGATTATTTAACGATTTTGGGGAGCACACCTGACCTATGAAGTACGATCCGACCGCCATCGAAGAAAAATGGCAAAAGAAGTGGGAAGAAGAAAAAACGTTTAGCGTCACCGAAGATCAAAGCAAACCGAAATACTATCTGCTGGAAATGTTTCCCTACCCGTCCGGCAAAATTCATATCGGCCATGTCCGAAACTATACCATCGGCGATGTCGTTGCCCGCTACAAACGCATGAAGGGCCACAATGTCCTGCATCCGATCGGGTGGGACGCCTTCGGCATGCCGGCCGAAAATGCCGCCATCGAGCATAAAATCCATCCGGCCAAATGGACCCACGAAAACATCGATCACATGAAAATGCAGCTCAAGCGCATGGGCTTCAGCTACGACTGGGACCGCGAAGTGGCCACCTGCGATCCGAAATACTATCGCTGGGAGCAGCTTTTCTTCATCTGGATGGTCGAAAAAGGACTGGCCTATAAAAAACGTTCCACCGTCAATTTTTGCGTCAAGTGCGACACGGTGCTTGCCAACGAACAGGTCGAAGGCGGCCTGTGCTGGCGCTGCGGCGAAGAAGTCACCGAGAAAGTCCTCGATCAGTGGTTCTTCAAAATCACAGCCTATATCGAGGAGCTTCTGGATTACTGCGACAAGCTGCCCGGCTGGCCGGAACGCGTCATGACCATGCAGAAAAACTGGATCGGCAAAAGCTACGGCTGCGAAGTGGATTTTCCGCTCATCGGTTCTGAAGGCGCGATCAAAGTTTTCACCACCCGCCAGGACACGCTCTTCGGAGCAACCTTCATGCTGGTGGCCGCCGAGCATCCGCTGGTCATGGAACTGGCCAAGGGGAAACCCTGTGAAGGCGAAGTGCGATCATTTGTGGAAAAAGTCAAAAAGCAAGACAAGCTCATGCGGACCTCCGAATACTACGAGAAAGAAGGCCTGTTTCTGGATTCCTACTGCAGAAATCCGCTCACCGGCGGGGAAATGCCCGTCTATGCCGCAAACTTCGTTTTGGCCGACTACGGCACCGGCTGCGTCATGGCCGTTCCCACGCACGACCAGCGCGACTTTGAGTTCGCCAAAAAATTTAACCTGCCGCTCATCGTCGTCATATCGCCGAAAGACAAAATGCTGGACCCCGCCACCATGACGGAGGCCTATGTGGATGAAGGCATTCTCGTCAACTCGGGACAATTCGACGGCATGGAGAACACA
The DNA here is from genome assembly GCA_002347685.1 of Syntrophaceae bacterium UBA2280. Lineage (GTDB taxonomy): Bacteria > Desulfobacterota > Syntrophia > Syntrophales > Smithellaceae > UBA8904. The sequence goes on along the minus strand of DDWS01000032.1, from coordinate 5,234 downwards.
AAGGTTCTGGAGGCCATCGCCGATTTTCTGGAGGCCCAGGGCAAAGGCAAACGCACCATTCAATACCGCCTGCGCGACTGGGGCATCTCGCGGCAGCGCTACTGGGGGGCGCCCATCCCCATGATCAACTGCGACCTGTGCGGCATCGTTGCGGTGAAAGAAGAGGATCTGCCCGTTGTTCTTCCCGAAAACGTCGTCTTCAGTCCGGAGGGCGGCTCACCGCTTGCGGCGCTCAAGGAATTCGTCGATACCACCTGCCCCAAGTGCGGCGGCAAGGCCAGGCGCGAAACGGACACGATGGACACGTTTGTGGAATCCTCATGGTATTTCGACCGGTACTGCAGCCCCGACTGCGACACAAAACCGGGACTGGACCGCAAAAAGCTTGATTACTGGATGCCGGTGGATCAGTACATCGGCGGCATCGAACATGCGATTTTGCATCTGCTCTATGCGCGGTTCTACACCAAGATGCTGCGCGACTTCGGCGTGCTCGGCGTGGACGAACCCTTCACCAATCTGCTCACGCAGGGCATGGTGTGCAAGGAAACCACGAAGTGCCCAGAGCACGGCTATGTCTTCCCCGAACAGGCGGCAGACGGAAAATGTCATCTGTGCGGAAAAGACATCATCATCGGCAAAACGGAAAAGATGTCCAAATCGCTAAAAAACGTGATCGACCCGGATTATCTGGTCAAAACCTACGGCGCGGACACGGCGCGCATGTTCTGCCTGTTTGCCGCACCGCCGGAAAAAGACCTGGAATGGAGCGATCAGGGCGTGGACGGATCATTCCGGTTTCTGGGGCGCCTGTGGCGCATCTTTGACGAGTACGTCGAGGACATCAAAACCGTCGCGCCCGCGTCGGCCGGAACCGCCTCCGACGGCGAACTCAAGGCATTGCGGCGAAAGACGCATCAGACGATCCGCAAAGTCACCATCGACATCGAAGACCGCTTCCATTTCAACACGGCCATCAGCGCGGTCATGGAGCTGGTCAACACCCTGTATGCCTTCGGGCGTCCCGCAAAAGAAAACACGGCCGCGCTGGCTGTCGTGCGCGAGGCCATTGAAGCAGCGGTACTTTTGCTTTGCCCCATCGTCCCGCATATGACCGAAGAGCTCTGGCAGATGCTCGGACACAAAACGCCCGCCTCCGACATGCCCTGGCCCGTTTTCGATCCGGCCATCGCCTGCGAAGACGAGATGACGATCGTCATTCAAATCAACGGCAAGCTGCGCAGCCGGATGACCGTTTCGGTCGATGAAGGGGAAGAAAAGATCAAAAACAATGCGCTGGCGGATGAAAAGATCATCTCCTTCATTGGAGATTTAAACGTGCACAAGGTCATCTACGTGCCCGGAAAACTCGTCAATATCGTCGCCAGATAAGGTGGAGCCATGCTAAACAAACGTCTTCGAAGTCTCATCCGAATTTTCACGCCTGTATTCGTTTTGTCCTGGATCATCGGCTGCGGGTATGCCTTCGCGCCGCAGGGCGAACACATCGACAAAAACATAAGACAGGTGTACGTCGAACCCTTCGGCAATCAAACCGCGCAGGCGGATCTGGAAAACATGATGCGTTCGGCGTTCATCGATGAGTTCATCCAGAGCAGCCGCTTTAAAGTCACCCACGACGCAGATCAGGCCGACGCGGTGCTCAGCGGAACCATCCTCAACCTCCACACAACGACGCTTTCCTACCGAAAAAACATCCTGGCCGCCGAAGAGCGGGCAACGATCGTTTTGCAGGCGAGTTTTATCGAAAAGGCCACAGGCAAGACGATCTGGTCGTCGCGACAGATTCGGGGCACCATTGACTACGAGCTGGAAGACGACATCAACGCGCTTCCGGGCACACGGAGAATCGCCTATGAAAAACTGGCGGCCGACACGGCGGAGAGCGCTTTCAACATGATGATGTCCAACTTTTAAACACCTCCTGGCGGATATTCATGAAACCTTCGGCATTTCAACTGGGACGTTTTCTCATCCTGAACGAAGCGGACTTTCCGCCCACGGAGGATCATCCCGTCAGCAACATCCGCCGTCCATCGACGTTTTTCAAAAACGCCGCGTCCGAATTTCTGCTGTTTGCCGATTCATCGGTCCGCATTTCATGCGATCCGCTTTCTTTGCGGCGTCTTTTGGCCGTGGCGCGTGACACGCACGCCGGTCTGATTTATTCCGATTATTTTCTGCATGACAAAAACGGCCTGAATCCCACACCCCTGATCGGCTGGCAGGAAGGCGCCATCCGCAACGATTTTATTTTCGGCCCTTTTTTCATCCTTTCTTCCTTTGCCATCCGGGAGGCCCTTTTGAAATACGGCGCTCTGCCTGCCGACCCCGATGCTGCCTGGTACGATCTGCGTCTGAAAATTTCCGCTGACCATTCGATCCTGCACATTCCCGAGTGCCTCTATACCGTGACAAAAAGAAGGCAGCCTCAAAAACCGGCCGGCGGCAAAGACAGCCACTTTGACTATGTCGCAAAGGAAAACTTCCGGCGCCAGAAGCAATACGAAAAAATCGCCACGGCCCATCTGCGGCGAATCGGTGCGTGCCTGCCGCCTGCCCTCCGGAAAGCCGATGACAGGAAAGCGGTTTTCCCCGTGGAAGCCAGCATCGTCATCCCCGTTCTCAACCGCAAAAAGACCATTGCCGGCGCGCTGAAAAGCGCGCTTTCCCAAAAGACGGATTTTGCATTCAACATCATCGTTGTGGACAATCACTCGACGGACGGCACCACCGGCATCATCGGGAATTTTGCCGCAAAACATCCCTCCATTGTGCACCTGATCCCGAAGCGGCGCGACCTGGGCATCGGCGGCTGCTGGAATGAAGCCCTCCAGTCGCGTGATTGCGGGCGTTATGCCGTGCAGCTGGACTCCGACGACCTGTACAGTTCGTCCGCCGCATTGCAAAAGATTGTCGATACCCTGCGCAAGGGCCGCTTCGCGATGGTCGTGGGATCCTATACGATCGTCAACGAACGGCTGAAAACGATTCCGCCCGGAAAGATCGACCACCGGGAATGGACTGAGGCAAACGGCCACAACAATCTGCTGCGTGTCAACGGCATGGGCGCGCCACGCGCGTTTGACACGACCATCCTTCGCCGCATCGGCTTTCCCAACGTAAGTTACGGTGAGGATTACGCCGTGGCCCTGCGAATCACCCGCGAATATCGAGTCGGAAGGATCTACGATAACCTCTACTGGTGCCGCCGCTGGGCGGACAACACCGATGCCCGTCTCTCCGCAGAAAAGCAAAACCGGCATGACCATTATAAAGACACACTGCGCACAATCGAAATCCGGGCGCGTAAGCAGGAAAATCGCAAAAGCAGGCTCAAAGACATTCCCGATGGATCAGGCCCAGCCCGGATATTTGCCGAATATCCCGGACAAGACAGCCCGACATTGGCAAAACTGTGCCGGAATCTGTTTGATTCGCAAAAGTTAAGCTGGACACGGCTGCACGAGGCACACAGCAGCCTTTCTTTTGTCGAGGAAAGGACACTCGACTGCGGGAATTATCATGTCAGATTGCAGTTCAATCCGGCCCGTGCGTTAAGCTCCGGTGCGTCCGTGGACGCGGAATCGGTTAAAAAGCGTCCCTGTTTCCTGTGCGCCGACAACCTCCCGGCCGCTCAGCGAGGCATTCTGTACCACGGTGAATATCTGATCCTGTGCAATCCCGCCCCGATCTTCGATGCGCATTTCACGGTATCGGCCCTCAAACACCAGCCGCAGGAGATCACAGCACAGACATTAGACGGGCTTTTGCGCCTGAGCGCCGATGTTGCACCGGATTTCGCCGTTTTCTACAACGGCCCGGCCGCAGGCGCCTCCGCACCCGACCATCTGCATTTTCAGATGATTCCTTCCGGCGCGCTTCCCTTTTTGAATTTTCTGACCTCGCTTGTACCCGCGAAACGCGACGCATCCGTTCGTTACAGCCAGGGCTTCGACCGATCCATCATCGTGCTGGAGTCCCGAAACGAAAAAGCATTGGCCCGGCAGTTCACCAGATTGCTGAAAGCCGCCAAAGGAATCCTGAAAACCACGGAAGAACCCATGGTGAATGTCATCTGCGCCTGCGAGAATCATTCCTGGCGGCTCGTCGTGTTTTTACGAAGCAAGCACCGCCCCGACGCGTATTTCGCCTCCGGAAAACAGCGTCTGTTTGTCTCGCCCGGCGCCATCGACATGGCCGGGGTGATCATCACCCCGGAAAAGAGGGATTTTGAACGCCTCGATCGCGAAACAATCCGGCGCATTTACCGGGAAGTCTCCCTGGGCGAAGCGATGCTCGACTGGATTGTGAAGGAATTGTAAGGCTCCTTCGGGGAGGAAGGACGAATGACGACAAACGAACAAATCATTATTGACAGCGCCATGAGCTTTTCCGATGCCATTGAAGGCAGCCCGGCGCCCCTGGAAGTGATTGATGCTCTATCCATGGTCGATGTGGCCTACTATTCTTTCGACGGCCTGCGCCACTCAGGCCAGATCCTCGTGGACGCGAGGCTCGAAGACGACATCTACGAAATCTTTCAGCTGATCGAAAAACTGAAATTCCCGCTCGGCAGGGTGGTCCCCATCGTCGCCTATCGATGGGATGACGGTGATTCCATGGCGGACAACAATACGTCCGCTTTCAACTTCCGCGTGATTGAGGGAACCAATAAAATCTCGCTGCACGCATTCGGCCGTGCGGTCGATATCAACCCCGTGCAGAATCCCGTTATCTATCCGACAGGAATCATCGCGCCGGAAGGCGCGAAATATCAGCCGTCCAGGCCCGGAACCTTCGGCGCAAAGCATCCGGTGGTTGAAGAATTCAGAAGGCTCGGCTGGCACTGGGGCGGCCATTTCGATCAGCCAAAAGATTATCATCATTTTGAAAAAACATGAAGACACCTGCTGACGCCCGGTCGGTGCAAACCCGTCGGCCTGCTGAAAACCACGGACCGGCAACACCATTGAACCGACGACAAAAGAGCCGTCTTCCGGATGAGGAAGACGGCTCTTTTTCTTTCAGTGCTGATGGAATAGTTAACGTTTTCTTTCACATACTGTACGGTCTGCACAAGTATTATTGAGTTAAGGCCGATTGCGCCAGCCTGAAACCGGCGTTGTAGTGCCAGGGGGCTTGTATCTTGGGAGCAACAGCCGTTTCAAGGCCGATTTGCAGATAGTAATTGGCACCCAAAGATTCGACGG
>DDWS01000022.1 GCA_002347685.1 Syntrophaceae bacterium UBA2280 | reverse complement strand
GGACAAATCATTTGCTCCTTACAGTATGAATAAATTTTCTTGACAGCTACACCTGATTCATATAGCGTAATTACAATTCGTCAGCGGCTTTTATGGCCCCTGCCCTTTGGAGCGATTCAAGTATTCAAAAAAACAAGCCGATATTTAATCTGTAACTGCTGAAAAGCCGTGACTTCCTTTACGTATTTCATAAATAATGCAGTAAAGACACATATACCCCATGCAATATCGTGCCTGTAAATAATTAAAAAACAAGGATATTATTATGAACATCGAAGACATCAAAAGGCTGCCGATCAGCGAACTTACCACTATGGCCAAAGATCTGGACGTCCCGGGTGCGAGCGGCATGCGCCGTCAGGATTTGATCTTTGCCATTTTGCAGACCCAGGCCGAACAAAACGGCGTCATTTCAGGTTCCGGCGTCCTGGAAATTTTACCAGACGGGTTCGGTTTTTTGCGCGCCGTCGATTACAACTATCTGCCGAGTCCGGACGACATCTACATTTCACCCTCTCAAATCCGCAGATTTAATCTGAAAACCGGCGATACGATTTCCGGCGAGGTCCGGCCCCCTAAAGAGGGTGAAAAATACTTCGCTCTTCTCAAAGTGGACACGGTGAATTTTGAAAGTCCCGAGCAGGCCCGCGACAAAATCCTTTTTGACAATCTGACTCCTCTGTATCCGGAGGAAAAGCTCAATTTGGAATTCGATCCGGAAAACTATTCCACCCGCACCCTCGACTTGTTTGCCCCCATCGGCAAGGGCCAGCGCGCGCTGATCGTTTCGCCGCCCCGGGCCGGTAAAACCGTTTTGCTGCAGGATATCGCCCACAGCATCACGGCCAATCACAAAGAAGTGGTCTTGATGGTGCTGCTCATCGACGAGCGGCCAGAAGAAGTTACTGACATGCAACGCAGCGTCAAAGGTGAAGTGGTTTCATCGACATTCGATGAACCTGCCACCCGCCATGTGCAGGTTGCCGAAATGGTGATTGAAAAGGCCAAACGCCTGGTCGAGCATAAAAAAGACGTCGTTATTTTGCTGGATTCCATCACCCGTCTGGCGCGCGCCTACAATACCGTGGTGCCGCCGTCCGGCAAGGTGCTCTCCGGCGGTGTCGATTCCAACGCCCTGCATAAACCCAAGCGCTTCTTCGGTGCGGCAAGAAACATTGAAAATGGCGGCTCGCTGACGATTATCTCCACCGCCCTGATCGATACGGGCAGCCGTATGGACGAAGTGATCTTCGAGGAATTCAAGGGGACGGGTAATATGGAATTGCATCTGGACCGACGTATTGCAGACCGTCGCATTTTCCCGGCTTTTGATCTTATTCGCTCCGGTACGAGAAAAGAAGAACTGCTGATTCCCAAGGCCAATCTCAACCGTGTCTGGATTCTGCGCCGCCTGCTACAGGAAATGAACCCGGTGGACGCAATGGAATTCATTATCGGCAGAATCCGGAAGACGAGTACAAACCAGGAATTTCTGGAATCGATGAATTCGTAGAGATTAATTATTATGTTGAATTTTTGCGGCTTATAGGATAAGCAGCGCGTCTTGCGAATATTATACAAACCTTATTCCAGATATTGCGGAAAAGGTCAGGAGGAAGAAGGAAAATGAAAGAAGGTATCCATCCGGACTACAAAGAGACCACCATCACGTGCGTGTGTGGCAGTGTGATTGAAACCCGGTCCACCAAGAAAGACATCAAAATTGAAATTTGTGCCAGTTGTCACCCCTTTATGACCGGCAAACAGAAGATTCTTGACACGGCCGGACGCGTGGAGAAATTCAAAAAGAAATACGGGACGACCGCGCAGGCGGTGCCGGCCAAGAAGAAAACCGCAAAAGCATAGGCCCGAACGTTGCGACCGGACATGAAGGCCTGCATCCCGATGATGAACGTATTTAATCTCTCATACCATTTATAGCTGCGTCCCCTCCGACAGGGGACGCGCTGTTCATGCGTCCTTTTCTTTAAACACTGCAAACAGAATTGCTCAAAAAAACGAAACGCCATGGCTATATTGCTGGAAAAATTGCGGGACATAGAAATTCGCTATCGGGAACTCGAAGGCCGGTTGAGCGATCCGGAAGTCGTGTCCCGACAGGGGGTGTATCAGAAATATGCCAAGGAGCACGCGGATTTGACCGTGCTGGTGGAAACCATTCGCCGCTATGAAGACATTCAGGCGCGCATCACGGAGTACCAGGGACTGCTGTCGGATTCTGACGAAGAATTAAGAGCGATGGTGAAAGAAGAGATGCCCCTTGCGCAGCTGGAACAGGCGGACCTGGAAGAAAAGATCAGAGTTTTGCTCCTGCCGAAAGATCCCAACGACGACAAAAACGTGTTTCTCGAAATTCGCGCCGGCACCGGAGGCGACGAAGCCGGTCTTTTTGTCGGTGATCTCTTCCGCATGTATGCGCGCTACGCAGAGTCCCAGAAGTGGAAAGTGGAAGTCGTAAGCTCATCGCCTGCGGGCGGCATGGGCGGGTTTAAGGAAGTCATCGCCCAGATTGAAGGTGCGGGTGCATACAGCCGCCTGAAATTTGAAAGTGGCGTCCACCGCGTTCAGCGCGTTCCGGTTACCGAAGCACAGGGTCGCATCCACACCTCCGCCGTGACTGTCGCGATCATGCCGGAAGCGGAAGAAGTGGAAGTCAATATCGACTCGAACGATTTGCGCGTCGATGTGTACCGTTCCACCGGCCACGGTGGCCAGAGCGTCAACACCACCGATTCCGCCGTCCGGATCACGCATCTGCCGACCGGACTGGTTGTCACCTGCCAGGACGAGAAATCCCAGCTTAAAAACAAAGCCAAAGCGATGAAAGTTCTGCGGGCCAGAATGCTCGACGCCATGGTCCAGAAGCAAAACGCCGAACAAGCGCAGACCCGAAAAAGTCAGGTCGGTACGGGCGACCGTTCCGAACGCATCCGAACCTACAACTTTCCCCAGGGGCGTATAACCGATCACCGGATCAATCTTACCCGCTATGATCTCGACAGTTTCATCGGCGGCAATATCGGGGCCATGATCGACGCATTGACCTCTCACCATCAGGCTGAACTGCTCAATAAGCAGGGATAGCTTTTCGGCTAATCGACGGCGATGCCTCGTTGCCAAAGGTCTTCCCGGATAATTTTCCAGCGCTTTTTCGCTTTACTTCCCGATAAAATGGTAGTGTGAACCGAAACGTTCGAACGCCGCCCGATCGAGCTCTTCTTGATGTTCGGGGTGCGCGATGCTGATGATCAACCTGGCCCGTTCCTGCAAAGAGCGGCCGTAAAGGTTTACCGCGCCGTATTCCGTCACGAGCCAGTGCACGTGAGCGCGTGTGGTGACCACGCCCGCGCCGGGCAGTAAGACGGACGCGATTTTGCTGGTTTGGTCGGAAGTGACAGACGGCATGGCAATCATGGCTTTACCGCCTTTGGAACGGGAAGCGCCGTAAAAAAAATCCACCTGCCCGCCTACGCCGGAATAAAATTTAGCGCCAAGGGAATCCGCGCTGATCTGACCGGTAAGATCAATTTGCAGCGCTGAATTAATCGCCGTGACTTTCGGGTTTTTGGCGATCACGAAAGGATCATTGGTATAGCCGACATCCATCATCAGCACATCCGGATTCAGATGAACAAAATCGTACAATTTATTTGAACCCAAAAGAAACGTTGCCACCATTTTTCCACCATCAATCGCCTTTTTTTCCCCGTTGATGACGCCTTTTTCTACAAGCGGTATCACCCCGTCGGCGAACATCTCCGTGTGGATCCCCAGGTTTTTATGCCCGCCCAATTGATCCAGCACCGCGTTGGGAATGGCGCCGATGCCCATCTGCAGCGTTGCGCCATCTTCAATGAGCGACGCACAATGCTTTCCGATGGCTTCTTCTACGGGGTCAGGTTTTGTGAAATGAAATGTTTCCAACGGGGTATCGTCCTGAACAAAATAATCAAAGCGGTTTGCGGAAATAACAGCATCGCCGAATGTGCGAGGCACGTTCGGGTTGATCACCGCGATCACCTTATGGGCTGTTTCAATGGCGGCCAGGGTTGCATCGACAGATGTTCCCAGGGATACAAAACCATGCTCATCCGGCGGGCAGACCTGCACCATGGCGACATGGCAGGGCAGATAACCGTCGCGATACAAACGCTGAGTTTCGCTTAAGAATACCGGGATATAATCGGCAAAACCTTTTTGGGTTTGATTGCGGACGTTCGCGCCGACGAAAAAGGAATCGAGTTGAAAAATGCCTTCAAATTCCGCATCGGCGTACGGCGCCGGGCCTTCCGTGTGCAGATGATGAAGAAAAACATTGCGCAATTCACCCGATCGTCCGCGTGCGCACAGAGCGTGAATCAAACATTGCGGTGAGCTGGCCACGCTGCTTAAGTGGATATGATCACCTGACTTGATGATTTTGACGGCTTTGTCGGGAGTTACGAATTCGGGTTTACCTCTTGCCATGCTGGTCATTGCATCCCCTTTGAATGGCTTGTACAACTGCACCGCCGACCTGTTTTGCATGCTCTTTACCACAAAGCCCAGCCTGTCCAAAATCATTTTTTAACACCCACGGCCAACCCTTGAAAAAGCCGCAATGTCCCGTTGAAAGGCTAAAGGGGGGCTCGGAATTGTTTCGGGTGGGTGCAATGTCGATACCGGGATTGCCGTGCAGGGAGATTTCGTAGATTGTTCAAGATCGGTCGGAGAAAGCCTGCTGTGCCCGTGAGATATCCATACGTAACAGCTAAATATTTCCGTGTGAGAACAGTCGGGGGCGTTCCCTTCAACTAACATCACCATGGAATCCGCCGCCTGACCAATAAAAAAGGCGGATCACTGGTGACCCGCCTTTCCCATGATAGTTAAAAATTGAGTTAACCTTTGTAACCGCTGTGCCTGGCGATTTCACTTTAATGTCACTTTACACTTCGTTTACCTCTGATAACTTGCCAAGAACAGTGGTTCTTCCAGCGACAATTTACTTTTCATTGACTGACTTTATATCATGAATTTTTGAGTATTCCAAGAAAAAAAATCAATATGTGGTGGTCGGTATAAGAATTAATACCATAAGTAGTGTTCAAACCTTTGGGGTAGCAGTCTGCCTCTGTCGGCGAGATGTGCTGTTCATCGTGTGGAACTTCTTAATAAAAAGGGGTGTTTTCATTCAACCCCGGTACAGTCTGCTTCCATAGCAACGGATTACCCGGGGTAAGCCATAGGAGGAAACTGATAATTAAAAAAGCAGCAAAAAAGTCGGGGATTATTTTCTGTATTTGATATAAATACTGCTAATCATGACGGATGTCTTCAGCGGAAAGATGCTATCCTCAAGCCCTTTACTTTAATAGTTCTTTTCCTTTAGGTCGTAGTGTTTTGCCGGCAGTCCCTTGGCCAGCATATTCGGGGGAACATCTCTGGTTATCAAGGCACAAGCACCAATAACGGCGCCGTCTCCTATTTTGCAAGACAGAATTGTAGCCCGAATGCCAACAAAAACGTCATTGCCGATCACAGCACCGCCTTCTGTCCCTACACGGGGACACATATGAACGAAATCTCCGACAATCATATTGTGCCCAATGCCGGCAAAATCATCTGCAGTGAAGAAATCACCAATGACGGCTCCAGCCTGGATGTTTACGTATCTCATCATAATGGCACCTTCCCCGATTTTTGCCCGTTTGCTTATCGTCACCGTCGGGTGGATAACACTCGTAAATTTTGCGCCAGACTTTTTTGCCTTTTCAACCATTTTACGCCTCCAAGCGGGGCGTCCAACCGCGGCCACCAGATGGATTTGGTCTAAATCATATTCTTGCAGGCAGGAAATATCCCCTAAAACCGGAATACCCGTATCGTGGATCAATTTCCCCTTATCTTTGTCTGCGCCTTCATAAACAAAACCGATAGGCGTGATATTCTCGCCGGAATGCTTATTGATGGCATCTATGGTATCCAGAACTTCGAGCGCAAAACCCCCGGCTCCAAGCATGATGATTTGTTTCATTTTCGCCTCCCCAAAAAAGTGAGTGGATTGATATGGATATATGAGACACCCGATTGTTAAGTATCGACCTTTCGTTCAAAATGTACAAGATTCAAATGCAGTCTTTGCTCCTTTAGCACGTTTTGAGGTCCTTTGGCAAATTCGTAAGGTGTTTTGTCAGAACATATGAGAGCCTATACGTGAGCACTAAAGTTGCTTAATATCCAGGCTGATCAGTATGTTGTCGTATTGCCCATGATCAGAATATGACCATCCCGCCATTCCTTGCGGACCGGCCATCTGCCTCATTCGCAAGAGCCACAGGGCCAATGGGAAAGAGAACAAAGTCAGGTATCGTCGTTCTGTCCTATTGTTTCCACTATTTCGTTTACAAAGATTCGTTTATCAGGACGCCCTTTTTGGAGTTGAGAGTTGGAAACGGGGTTGGAACGGATTGACGGATGGTTGGAAAATAGTGATGTGATGATATGAGTAGTTGAGCATGAAATGGTAGTCCCACGGGGACTTGAACCCCGGTTTCCGGCGTGAGAGGCCGAATTATAACCTATTCTTATCATTTCCTCTTGTTTACTTTTAAACCCCTTTAGTCGTTCTAACTCAATGCCTGTATAGCTTCTAACATTTCCCTTGACTTACTTTCCCTTTTCTATATATTTGTTTCACCTGCTGGGGATAGTGCTGGGGACTTTTTTCCGGCTTGCAAAAACAGCGGCAAATTTTCGTAAATAGCGTTTCCGGCTTTCAACAGAAATGAGGTGTCAAATGCCAAAGCAAGAGAGAATCAAGACGAAGTATCCGGGCGTTTATTTCATAAAACAAGGGACGGAAAAAATATTTTATATTTATTACAGAAGCAACGGCAAGCAGGTTGAAGAAAAGGCAGGCCGTCAACATGCCGATGACATGACACCGGCAAGGGCGGCAGGTATCCGGGCGGCACGGACGCAAGGGAAAGAATCTTCCAATAGTGCGCGGCGCGAACAGGCCAATGCGCTAAAGCAGGAAGAGGCCGACAAGATGACTATTGAACGCCTGTGGACTGAATACAAGACAAATAAGGCCGATTCCAAAGCAATCAATACAGACGAAGGCCGTTATGAAAAATACCTTCAACCTTCTTTTGGCGACAAAGAACCCCATGAAATAATCAGGCTTGACGTTGAACGTTTGAGAATGAAACTTCTGAAAACCTTGAAGCCTCAAACCGTCAAGCACGTTATGGGATTGCTCAAGCGAATAGTCCACTATGGGGCGGCGCGGCAGTTATGCCGGAACCTTAATTTTGAAATTGAGGCCGTTAAAGTGGACAACCAAAAGACAGAAGATTTGAACCCCGAACAGTTAAAGAAGCTACTCGAAGAAATTGGCAAGTCAACAGACATTGAAGCGGCGGCAATTATGAAGCTGGCATTGTTCACTGGTATGAGGCGCGGGGAAATGTTCAAGCTCAAATGGAGTGACATTGACTTCCAGCGCGGTTTTATTGCCATAAAGAACCCGAAGGGCGGCGTTTCTCAAAAGATACCATTGAACGAACAGGCACGGCAGGTTTTAGAGAATCACCCGAAAACTTCTGAATATGTGTTTGTGAGGCCAGACGGTGAACCCTTCACGGACATCCGGCGGCGCGTCAATCCTATCAAAGAGGCGGCAGGCATAACGGGCGATTTTCGCGCCCTTCATGGTTTGCGTCATACCTATGCGTCAATGCTCGCATCATCCGGCAAGGTTGATCTTTATACCCTGCAAAAACTCTTGACGCACAAGTCCCCGATCATGACGCAGCGGTATGCGCACTTGAGAGATGACGCCTTACGGAATGCCTCAACACTTGCCGGGCAGATTATCGCAGACGCGACAGGCACGAACGTTATTGAGCTTCAAAAAGAGAATGAGGGATAGAATCAACAACCGGGGATAGGCAGGCCAACCGACAAGCGAAAGAACCCCTTTTCGCTTCCCCGGTTAAATCATAGGGGGTGCTTGTGAGAGGGAAAGCAAATGAAACCTTTCGATGAAGTAAAACACATTCCATCGCTTTTTAGGCAACTGGGGATGTATGGACTTGATCAACAGCTAGAATTAGTCAAGCGTATAAGGGAAATCGCAATTGCTTGCCTGGAGCCAATAACGGCGGCGGATGCCGACCTCAGAAATTTTGATTATGCGGTTGTTTTCAATCTTGAAGTGCAGGGAAATCCGAAATACAACCCCTATAAGGACGCAGCGAACGTACTACGAGCGTGTACCGATTCCTTAGAGTCTGGCAAGGTTGAGCAACATCATATTGATTGGATCGTAACAAGTCACGCTGGGTTAGATAAGCGGTGGATTGCGAAGATGAAACAACTGAGCGCACCCAAGGAGAAGAAAAGCAAGGCGCTATTGCATTACTGCGGCGAACTGATACAGACAAAGCCTTCCCCTTCAGCGAAACACCTTTTCAGCCGTATCCCGAAAAAGGAAAAAGCCGCGACCATAGACGGATTCACTATTTACCGAGCCGACATTGATGGAGCTGGAGAAGAGAAAATTTACTGCATTGCGGCAACAGGGAAGATTGATAGAACAGTCGGCCCCAGGCCTTTTTCCGATTACTACAAGGCGGTAAAAAGAAAGTATGAACGATAACAGTTAGCGTTCAGTGACATAAATCATACATTGAATTACCCTCGATTCACAGCACGGATCGGGGGTTTTCTTTTTTACCTTCCCGAACCAGAAATAACTTTTAGGGGGTATCTAATGCCAGTAAGCAAAGAAGTGTTAGTACGAGAAAAAAAGTCGAACAGAAGGCGGCGCGTCCAACTTGCGCCTGCAAACGAATTAATCAAGAAACCATTTTTAAACGAGTATGAGGTATCGGCCATAACAGGCCGGGCGGTGTCCACGTTACGCAATGACAGACACTTGCGGCGCGGTTTGCCTTATTTGAGAGTTTCTCAACGTTCTATCCGGTATCGCACCCCGGACGTTATGAACTTCATGGAAGCCAGGCCGATCACGTTCGAGGTGTCCGAATGAATACAGACAGAATTAAAAGTATCCGGCGGCATGGGAAGGCGGCCAGAGGCCAGAAGGAATTACTCAAACATCTATCCGGCGAAACGCTGACCTTGAAGCAGGCTGTCAATGCTCGCTGTTACGATTGCACCGGCTTTTTTGCCGATGGGAAAACGGATTGCTCAATGCCTGCCTGCCCACTTCACCCGTTTATGTTTTACAATAAGAACCGGGCGAAGAAAGCCACCGCCAGAACCTCATCAAGTGCGCACATGGAAAAGATGAGGGCGGCACGGCAGAAAGAATCAAGTCTTTTGCTCTAGCGTCTTTTGTTTACAAGAGATTTGCAACATAAAACTAAAAGCCGATAGTTGGGTAAGGGTTGATGGAAAATTTAAACGCCATAGCAATGAATGAGAGGTTAGAAATTCACAAGAATGAAAATCTGGCAACGTATAAACCAAAGAATCAGTTCTATAACAAAAAACATATCGGTGGCGGCAGGGGGACATTTGTTGAACGTGATTTATTTGAATCACCCGCTTTTATTTCATTGGGCGGTGTCGCTCCACAAATGCTGATTTATTTACTCGGGAAAAGGGACTTTCGGAAACCAAACAAAAACAGCAATGCCAGAATATGCGTGAATGAAGATGACTTGAAATTCAGTTACATTGAATTAAAGAAATTGGGAATAACTCAACCGAGAGGAACGCGCGGATTTGATGATCTTCTGGCAAAGGGTTTTATCACCATAAAACACCACGGGGGCGGCTGTCAAAAAGATCAAAACGTTTATGCTTTGTCGAATCGCTGGCTACTCTGGAAAAAAGGCACGGTGCTGGAGAAACGTCACCGGGTTATGAAACGAGGTTTCCAAAATGCTTATAAAAGTTAATATCAACATACGAAACCGTAACCATATACGCATACGAAACCGTAACCATAGAAGCCATTTTAGAGCAACGAAACCGTAACCATATAAAAAAGACGCAATCGGCAATGATATTAAATATATGAGGCCGCAAAGTGAGAATACTTGGCAAGAGGGGTTTACAGCAACGTTTCCGTATGCGTTAACATGTATGCCATGTATAGGGTGTCTTGTGTCTCTTGTCTTATGCGTTTTAAAGAGCATGTTCTTGAGAAAGCGGGCATTGGCTCGGGCAGAGTAGGAAAATTCAAAGCCTTTAGGGGGTGATTTTGAGATGAAAAAGGCGGCAAAAGACACATCCTGTAATGATTTAAGCCTTGAGGCCGGGGGGGGGGAGCGAAAAACGCAAATCAGACTGAAGTCATTGTTGGACATTCGGCGATTTATGGCGCGGGTGTTAAACGATCTTGACAGTGACAAAACCACCGAATCAAAGGCGCGGACGTTAGGCTATTTATGTTCAGTATTGCGGGACGTTATCAAAGATTCTGACCTGGAAACCAGAGTCAAAAAACTTGAAAGTGAGATGGAAAAAAATGAACCTTGAAAAGAGAATTGAGAAATTGGAAAATGTTGTTGATCCGAAACAATTAGAACCGTTGATTATTTATTCTCACATGACTGAAGCTGAATGTGCGAAATTCAACACACCACCTGTAAAAGGAAATCCCTTAATGGTCATAGTCAAACCCTGCCCGGATGAGGTGAAGCCATGAGCAATCTTGAAAACAGGATCAAAACGATTGAAAGCCGGGTGTTTGTTGAAACTGAAAAACTTCCTGAAGGCGTTTTTTGCTACGTTATAGACGCGAGAAAAAGCGCGTCGGAAACGAAGCCTGTTAAAGGTTGGCGGCATAATGAAACCCGGATCATGCGAAACCAGGGCGAAACAGACGAAGAATTATCAAGGCGGGCAATCGCAGAGATGAAACCTCTTATGGCGAAAAATGCCGTGCCGGTTTTTCACTCAATAAATGAGGCATAGCCGGACGGTGTCGAGTTTAAAGGCCGGGGTTTTTACCATGGCCTTTATATACCTTGATATTATATGTCCGTTTTCTTATACTGCATTTAATCACCAAGGGCGGCGTCTGGTATTGGAAAAAACGGGAGGTAGATGTACGTTATGTGGCGTTCTAAGGAGGCAAAAAAGTTTTTCATTGTAGTGGGAGTTTTTTTATTTTTAATGTGGTGGCTGGTACCGAACTCACCGTCTGTGCAAAATGAAGAAAAACAGCCTGTGAAAACAGTTGGCATTGAAGGGGGTTTGTTGCCAGACCCGCTTGCGTGGGAATATGGTTCTTCTACAGATAAAATGAGCGGGGAGGTCAGCAAATACGCAACAAAAGAAAGCTCAAATACTGTAAATTTTGAGTTTCCATATCATGGTGTTCAGCGCGGAACTATTATGTTGTTAGAGGATGGCGTGCTTTTTTATGTTCAAAAAGGCCAGGTTATTTGTCAGGGATCTAGTGAATATGGGAAATGTCACGTTCGGGTCAAGTTTGATGATGAAAAGGATAAATACGTTTCTGCGCGGATATCTGGCGACAAATCCACTACGATACGCTTTGGTCCTTCTTTTTTAAAATCTATAAAAAAAGGGAAAAAGTTAATGATCCAAACGGAAGTATTTCAAAATGGTCGCCCTATTTTTACTTTTGATTTAAGCGGTCTAGACCCCAACTACTAATCAAAGCTGTTATCCTTAAAAGAACGCCGATGATTTTGGCTGGTGTGAAAGCATCCGCCTTTTTTTATAGGCGAAAATTAAAATGCGGGACTATAGCGCGGGCATAACAGATAACCGCGACGCAGATAGAATTGGGAAGGTGATTAGATAAAGCCTGGGTAAAATCCCCCTGCCTGCTGGGGATAGTGCTGGGGATGACTTTTATTTCAACGAAAATTAGCTGAATAATTACTTCTAAGCCATTGATTTTATTCTGGTAGTCCCACGGGGACTTGAACCCCGGTTTCCGGCGTGAGAGGCCAGCGTCCTAACCACTAGACGATGGGACCATTTTTGTTCCATGACCCAGACGCAAGCCTATTCAACATAATGCAGGGTGTCGCGTCGGGCAATTGATCGATCCCCCAATAGCGGGGAAGGTTGTGGGGGAGTATCTATTCAATTTGACTTTAAAAGTCAAGATGAAATTGGCGAACCGAGATGTCAAGCGCCGCAATTCTCCCAAACAGGTTGTTATTTCCGAGATTCAATATGAACCACTGCGGCATGGATCCTTTGCAAAACGCGATCCTTGCCCAAGGTGACCATGATTTCGTCAATCCCCGGGCTGACCGTTTTGCCGGTGAGAGCCACCCGTAGCGGCTGGGCAATGACCTTAAATTTGATTCCCTGTGCTTCAATGAAATTCTTTAGAAATTCTTCCAGCCCTTCCTTGCTGAAGTTCTGCAGAGTCGGAATCCCGGCGGCCATCGCTTTTAAATAAGCGGCGATTTCAGGGACCAGGAACTTTTGCGCGGCCTGCTCTTCATATTGAACCTGATCGGTAAAATAAAAATCGGCTGCGCCGGCCAGCTCGATCAGGGTTTTCACACGCGGCTGCAGGTCTGCGATGATCTTTTTCGTAAAGGCCGCATCACCGGTATCAGAGCCGGTATGCCATTGTTGCTTCATTTCTTCCATGATTCTATCCGGCGACGCCTCCTTTATGTAATGCGCGTTTAGCCAGAGGAGTTTTTCGGGATTGAAAACGGCAGGTGACTTGCCGACGGAATCCAGGCTGAAATGTTCAATCAATTCTTCAGGCGAAAAGATTTCCTGATCTCCATGCGACCAGCCCAGCCGCACCAGGTAATTAACGAGTGCTTCCGGCAGATACCCCATCTCCTTGTAGGCCATCACGGAGGTGGCCCCGTGCCGCTTGCTCAGACGCGCTTTGTCCGATCCCAGAATCATTGGAACATGCGCAAATTTCGGGATTTCGAAGCCGAGCGCCCGGTACATCAACATCTGACGAGGGGTGTTGTTCAGATGATCGTCGCCGCGGATGACATGCGTGATGTTCATTTGCGCGTCGTCAACGACCACGGCAAAATTATAGGTCGGGTACCCGTCGCCGCGTTCGATGATCAAATCATCGAGTTCATCATTGTTAAAAGAGATGTTCCCTTTGATGAGATCTTCCACGATGGTGATGCCTGTTTGTTCGCCGCGGAAGCGCACAACACTGCCTTGTGATTTGGGTAAATTCCGATCGCGACAGGCGCCGTCGTACTTGGGCTTTTTGCCGGCAGCCAAAGCCGTTTTTCTTTTCGCTTCCAGAACTTCAGGCGTGCAGGTGCAGTAGTAGGCTTTGCCCTCCCGGATCAGTTTTTGAACCATGTCGCGATGCAGATCGACACGCTGTGCCTGAAAATACGGGCCTTCATCCCAGTTCAGGCCCAGCCAGGTCATCGCATCGAGAATCGCCCGGGTGGACTCGTCGGTGGAGCGCTGCTGATCGGTGTCTTCAACTCTCAAAACAAACTCGCCACCGGTGTGACGGGAGAAAAGCCAGTTGAAAAGGGCGGTTCTCGCCCCTCCGATGTGCAGGTAACCGGTCGGGGATGGAGCAAAACGGGTGCGGATTCTGGTGGTCATTATGTTTTCCTTTATGTTTGGGGTTTTATAGGGTTGTGGCCCGTGATTTGTCAAGCGCCATTTCCTCATCCTGCAGAAAAATGCAGCGCAAATTATGCTTGACATTACGAGGATTTTATAATTTACTTACTCGCTTAACGCGGTTGGTTAAATGACGTAAGGCAGCAAGGATTCATGTCTGATTCTTTGAAAATTAATGTGATGCTCATTCCCGATTCGGGGCTTCACCTTGCATTTTCGGAAGGCGCAGAGTGGTTTACGGGGTTATTTCCGGCTGACGGGCAGCCTGGTTTTCGTTTGATGCAGGCAGATGTGGAATGCCTGGTCACAAAGTCAGGGGAAACGATTTATATCCGGGGGACATTGCACGTCCGGCTGTGCATGGATTGCAGCCGCTGTCTGGAGCCTGCAGACCTGACGGTTGGCGGAGATTTTACCTATACCCTCGTTCCCGATCAGATGGAAACAAGCGATGATCTTGAACTTTGCGCCGAGGATTTGGAAATCGTCGGCTACAAGGGCGATTTTATTGATCTGGCTCCGATGATTTGTGAGCAGATCGTTCTTTTGGCGCCGATGAAGGTATTGTGCGGGCAGGACTGCCGGGGGTTATGTCCGTGCTGCGGCGAGAATCGAAATGTGGTTACCTGTAACTGCCAGACCGGTATTGTGGATGAGCGTCTGGCCGTTTTGAAAAAATTTAAAATAAATAATCAGCAAAAAGGATAGTTTACCATGCCGAATCCAGTAAAGAGACATTCCAGAACAAGGCGCAATACCCGAAGAGCGAACGATTTTCTAACGCCCGACTCCCTGTCCGTATGCCCGCAATGTAAAGAGCCGAAACTGCCCCATAGAGTCTGTGCGAATTGCGGCACCTATAAAGGCAGAGAAGTCATTCCCGCGGGAAAGTAATTGCTGGCACGCTTGGTGGGTTTGACAGGCAGACCTGTTAGTCAGTCCGCACCCGCTGTTCATGAAAGGGGCTTAAAAGTCCCCCTGATGCTCGATGGCCGCAGGGCCATTGAATGAGTGGCAAATGATCTGCGATTCTCGCGGTTTGCGTATCGCGCATAGATTCCTTGTGTTTAACAATCGAATCCTTTTGTCTTGAAAAAAATGAGGATTTTTTTTTCGAAAACAGGTAAAAGAGCAACACTTGTTGTAATAATTTTAGTCTAATCTTGGACTGGAGGAGGGTCATTCATGACATTAGAAGAAAAAGTCATTAAGCTTGTGACGGAGCAGTTAGATGTTGCCAAGGAGCAGTGCGTACCGGAGGCTTCGTTCATTGATGATCTGGGGGCTGATTCCCTGGACCTGGTCGAACTTATCATGGAAATGGAAGAAGTATTCGGTGTGGAAATCGCCGACGAAGAGCTGGAAAAAATTCGCACGATCAAAGACGTTATCGATTTTCTCCAGAAAAAAGGCATCAATTAGTCTCTTTTGCGCAGGGATCATTACTTATGAAAAGGCGTGTCGTAATCACAGGCCTGGGCGCTTTAACTCCGCTGGGGAATTCGGTTGCGGAATCCTGGTCAGCCGCCATTGCCGGGAAGTCAGGCATCGGCCCCATCACGCGCTTTGACTCATCTGCCTTCAGCTCCAGAATTGCAGGCGAGATTAAGAATTTTGATCCCACTTTGTATGTCGATAAAAAGGAAGTCCGTCGCTACGATAATTTTGCCATTTATTCTCTGGCTGCAGCCCAGATGGCTGTGGAGGATGCGGCGCTGACCATTGGCCCGGAGATTGCGGAACGCGTCGGCGTGATAATCGGTTCGGCCATCGGCGGCGCTCAAACCATTGAAGACGAAGTCAGGACGCTCATCGCATCCGGCCCTCGCAAAGTTTCACCGTTTGCTGTTCCTGCCATTTTGGCCAATCTGGCATCCGGCCACGTCTCCATGCGGTTTGGCGCCAAGGGACCGATCAATTGTTCCGTGACGGCCTGTGCCGCAGGCACATCCGCCATCGGTGACGCTTATAAAATCATTGCCTATGGTGATGCGGAAGCCATGATCGCCGGCGGCGTCGAAGCGGCAGTCACCCCCCTGGGCGTAGGTGGTTTCTGCGCAATGCGCGCGCTGTCAACCCGCAACGACGATCCGCAAAAAGCCAGCCGGCCTTTTGATAAGGGACGAAATGGTTTTGTCATCGCCGAAGGATGCGGTGTGCTGATTCTGGAAGAGCTCTCCTTTGCCCTCAAGCGGGGCGCACGGATCTACGCTGAAATGATCGGATACGGTTGCACTTCCGATGCCCATCACCTGGCTGCACCCCCGCCCGGTCATGAAGGCGCCGCGCGCAGTATGAAAGTTGCCATCAAAGACGCGGGTTTGGAAACGACAGACATCGATTATATCAACGCGCATGGCACGTCCACACCGCTCAATGATCTGTATGAAACCCAGGCGATTAAAAATCTTTTCGGCGAACACGCGAAAAAATTAATGGTCAGCTCGACCAAATCCATGACAGGGCATATGCTGGGCGGTACGGGCGCTGTGGAAGCCATTTTTGCCACCAAGGCTATTCAGGAAGGTATCATCCCCCCCACGATCAATCTGGAAGACCCGGATGACGGTTGCGACCTGGACTACGTTCCGAACATTGCAAGACAAAGGGAAATTACCACCGCCATGTCCAACAGCTTTGGATTCGGCGGCGTCAACGCGGTCATCGTTTTGAAGAAATATACAAAGTAGTGTCTCTGGGAGGAATCATTTTTCATGTCTGTTTTAGATAATGTTGATTTGGAAGTCGCCCGCGCGATAGAACTGGAAACAAATCGTCAGTCAGGAAATCTCGAGCTTATCGCGTCGGAAAACTTTGTCAGCGAAGCCGTTTTGGAAGCCCAGGGCTCTGTGATGACCAACAAATACGCCGAGGGTTATCCGGGCCGCCGCTATTACGGCGGATGCGAATATGTCGATATTGTCGAAACCCTCGCGATTGAACGCTGTAAAAAGCTCTTTGGAGCCGACGAAGTCAATGTTCAGCCCCATTCGGGTTCGCAAGCCAATATGGCCGTATATTTTGCGGCCTGCTCACCCGGTGATACCATTCTGGGTATGAACCTCTCTCACGGCGGTCATCTTACGCATGGCTCGCCTGTGAATTTTTCCGGTAAGCTCTACAAGATTGTTCCCTATGGTGTCAGCCGCGATACCGAGACCATCGATTATGATGAAATGGCTCAACTGGCCCGTGAACATAAACCCAAGATGATTGTGGTTGGTGCAAGCGCTTACCCGCGGACGATAGACTTCAACAAATTCCGCGCTGCAGCCGATGAAGTCGGCGCAGTGATTATGGCCGACATCGCGCATATCGCGGGGCTTGTCGCTGTGGGGCTGCATCCTTCGCCGGTCGGCGTTTGTGAATATGTTACCAGCACTACGCACAAGACGCTACGAGGACCGCGTGGCGGACTCATCATGTGCCAGGAGCCCTACATTAAAATCCTTAACAGTCGCGTTTTTCCGGGTATGCAGGGTGGACCGCTGATGCATGTTATTGCCGCCAAGGCCGTTGCATTCAAGGAGGCGTTAATGCCGGAGTTCAGGGAATATCAGGCACAGATTCTCAAAAACGCGCAGGCGATGGCGGACCAGTTAATCAGCCAGGGGTTCCGGCTGGTTTCGGGGGGTACGGACAATCACCTGATGCTGGTGGATTTGACCTCTAAGGGTGTGACGGGAAAAGACGCACAGGAGGCCCTCGACCGCGCGGCGATTACCGTTAATAAAAACGGGATTCCCTTTGATACGCAGGGGCCGATGGTCACAAGCGGCATCCGTATCGGCACACCGGCGCTTACCACCCGCGGCATGAAGGAAGATGACATGCGTCTGATTGCTTCACTGATTGCCGAGGTGATCAACCACATCAATGATGAACCGAAAATCAAAGCCGTGGCTGAAAAGGTTAAGACGCTTTGCGCCCGTTTCCCGCTCTATCCGCAACGAACCAGGCAATAATCGGACTGCGGGCAGGCAGATGCGCCAGGCGGTTCATCGGAAGGCGGAACAAATGGCGGAAAAAGACGCGACGTCCCAGATGCTTTCAAAGAAAGTCCATTCCCGTCCCGATTGGGACACGTATTTTCTGGATATTGTTGAACTGATTTCCAGGCGCAGCACCTGTCTTCGCCGGGCGGTAGGGGCGGGGCTGGTGCGGGACCGCAGAATCCTTTCTACCGGCTATAACGGGGCCCCGTCCAAATTGCAGCATTGCCTGGAAATCGGCTGTCTGCGCGATTTGCTTTGCGTTCCGTCAGGCGAGCGTCACGAATTGTGCCGTGGCCTGCACGCGGAGCAAAACGCGATTATTCAGGCCGCCGTGCACGGTGTGAGCACGAAGGATTCCACGCTTTACTGCACCAATCATCCCTGCGTCATCTGTGCCAAGATGATCATCAATGCCGGTATTACGCGCATTGTTATCCAGGACGGTTACAGTGACAAACTGGCGGCGGATATGTTAAGTGAAGCGGGGATCAGCGTTGAACAAAAGGAAAAATTATAGAAAGATCGGGCACACGCAATCATGAAATGTCCTTTTTGCGGGAACGCGGAAAATAAAGTCATTGACTCGCGAATCAGCAAGGACGGCAAAGCCATCCGACGCCGTCGTGAGTGTCTGGGGTGCGCGAAGCGTTTTACCACGTATGAGTATGTGGAAGACATTCTGCCGATGGTCGTGAAAAAAGACGGACGGCGTGAACCGTTTGACCGGGTCAAAATCCGTAACGGGGTTATGACCGCCTGTGAAAAGCGCCCCATCAGTATGGAAGATATGGAAGTGATCGTCGAAAATGTGGAGTCCGCCTGCCAGTACCAGGAATTTCAGGGTGGTGAAATTCCTTCATCCGTGATCGGCGAAAAGGTGATGGCGGAGCTCAAAGCGCTCGACGGTGTGGCCTATGTGCGGTTTGCTTCAGTCTACCGCCAGTTTAGGGATGTCGGCGAATTCATGTCCGAATTGAAAGATCTGTTAAGCAAGGAAAAAAAATAATCATGTTTACCGGTATTATTGAAGGGGTGGGGAAAGTTATCCGCCTGACCACGAAGGGTTCGGACGCGGTTTTGGAAATTGACGCCGCGATGGACTTGAACGAAGTGTCTCCGGGCGACAGCATCGCGGTCAACGGGGCGTGCCTGACGGTGACCTCTAAAACGGCCAGAACATTCACTGCCGATGTATCGGCTGAATCCTTGAGCAAGACGACGCTCAGGGACCTGAAAGCCGGGCATCCGGTCAATTTGGAAAAATCCCTGCGCATCGGCGGTTTTCTGGGTGGGCACTTCGTTTTGGGGCATGTCGATGGTGTCGGCCGCATTCTTGGTAAAACTCATAAATCCGGATCGATCATCTTCGCCATTGGGGTCGAGGAGCCGCTATTTCGCTATATCGTGGAAAAAGGGTCGGTGGCCATTGACGGTATCAGTCTGACGGTGAACAAGCTTGAAAAAGGCCGGTTTTATGTTAATATCATACCGCACACCGCCGACAATACCATCCTGATCGGGAAAAAGGAAGCGGACCGGGTGAATATTGAAACGGATATTCTGGGCAAGTATGTAGAAAAGCTATTGCAATCCCCGCGGGGAATCGATAAGAACTTTCTTACCGAACACGGTTTTATCAAATAAGAGGGAATGAAAAATGGGCATCAGTAAAATTTCAGAAGCAATTGAAGATATCCGCAACGGGAAGATGGTGATTCTCGTTGATGATGAAGACAGGGAAAACGAAGGCGATCTATGCATGGCGGCGCAGTTTGTCACGCCGGAGGCCATCAATTTTATGGCGCGTCTGGGCCGAGGCTTGATTTGCCTGACGATCAACGAAGAAATTGCCAGCCGGCTGAATCTTCACTTAATGGTGAAGGACAATCAGGCGCGTTTCGGCACTGCATTTACCGTTTCCATCGAGGCACGCCACGGCGTGACCACCGGCATCTCCGCGGCGGACCGCGCCACCACCATCCAAGCGGCGATTAACACCGAAGCCAAGGCGGATGATATTGTGAGTCCCGGGCATGTATTCCCGATTCTCGCCCGCAAAGGCGGCGTACTGGTACGTACAGGTCAAACGGAAGGTTCCGTCGATCTGTGCCGTCTTTCCGGGCTGACGCCGGCCGGTGTGATCTGCGAGATCATGAAAGACGACGGTACGATGGCACGGATGCCGGACCTGGATATATTCGCGCGTGAACACCATTTGAAAATTGTGACCATCGCCGATCTCATTGATTACCGGATGCAGAACGAATCGCTGATCCGAAGGGTGGCCCAATCCTGCCTGCCGTCTTCTTTCGGCGGCGACTTTCAGATTGTTATTTATGAAAATGACGTAGATGACATGCAGCATATCGCGCTGGTGAAGGGCGATATTCAAAAAGAAGACGAAGTGCTGGTCCGTGTTCATTCCGAATGTCTCACCGGCGATATTTTCGCGTCGGCCCGCTGTGACTGCGGCGATCAGCTCCACCGTGCCATGGAAATGATCGGCAAGGAAGGCAAAGGCGTCATCGTTTACATGCGGCAGGAAGGCCGCGGCATCGGCCTGGTCAACAAGATCAAGGCCTATGCGTTGCAGGAAAACGGGCACGATACCGTTGAGGCCAACATCGCTTTGGGCTTTAAGGCGGACCTGCGGGATTATGGTATCGGTGCTCAGATTCTGGCGGATCTGGGCGTGCACAAAATGCGGCTGTTGACCAACAATCCCAAAAAGATCGTTGGCCTGGAAGGTTACGGCATTGAGGTTACCCAGCGTGTGCAGATCGAAATTCCACCCAACGAGAAAAACATTCGATACATGTCCACCAAAAAAAGCAAGATGGGCCACATTCTGGAACTTTAAAACCGGAGGCGCTAACAGGGCCCGGATTCATAACACAATAGAAGGATGGTGCTGAAATCATGCCGAAAATCATTGAAGGAAAAATTGTTGCCAAGGGAATGAAGTTCGCGATAGCCGCGAGCCGTTTTAATGACTTTATCAGCGGCCGGTTAATTGAAGGTGCGATCGATACGCTGATTCGCGCAGGCGCGGACGAAAAGGATATCATTGTCTACAAAGTGCCCGGTGCTTTCGAGCTCCCTCACGCCGCAAAAAAACTGGCGAAAAGCGCACGGTTTGACGCCGTGATCTGCCTGGGCGCGGTGATCCGCGGCGCCACCCCGCATTTCGAATATGTCAGCGCGGAGGTCTCCAAAGGCATTGCCAATGTTGGTCTGGACGCGGACATTCCGGTGGTCTTCGGGGTGTTGACCACGGATACCATCGAGCAGGCCATTGAACGGGCCGGCACAAAGTCAGGGAACAAAGGTGCGGATGCAGCCATGGCGGCTATTGAAATGGTTGATTTATATAAGAAAATTGGCGCTTAATTGCGCTCAGAGCAGGGCGCCGATGTTATGGGCTGCCCTTTTTTCATTTGGGGATAAGATGCACGGCAGGAGGAAGGCGCGTGAAGTCGCCTTACAGGTTCTTTACAGTTTGAATTTTGTCGATCTTGACGTGGAAAAAGCGCTTGAGCTTTTTTGGGGGAACTTTATCGCCCCCAAATCGGCCAAGGAATTTTCCGCGATGGTGGTGGAAGGCGTATGGCGAAACCTCGAGGAGCTCGATTCCTTGATCGGGGAGTCTTCGGACAACTGGTCGCTTGGCAGAATGTCCAAGGTGGACATCAGTATCCTGCGCATGGCCGTGTTTGAATTTCTTTACTGCGAGGATATCCCGTCCAAGGTTACGATCAACGAGGCGGTGGATCTGGGAAAAATTTTCGGATCTGAAAATTCCGGTTCTTTTATCAACGGCATCCTCGATGCCCTGTATATGAAAATACAAAAAGACCATGCAGCTAAACCTGACCATTGACCCTCCCGATCTTGCCGCGCACAGATGCCTGGTTCTGGGGATTTTCAGTGATGAAAAACCGCCGCGGGGGCTGTGTGGTATGATCGACTGGCGGTTAAACGGCTTGATTGGCCGTGAAATCAGAAGCCAGAAAATTCTCGGAAGCTTCAGGGAAAAGGTTCTGATTCCTCATCCCGGAAGAGTTGGCGCAGAAATCCTTTTTTTATTCGGGATGGGTCCTGTCGCTCAAATCACGTATGACAGAATTTATACGGCGGCTTATGACGTTGCAATGGCTGTTGACAAAATGAGACTGGGCGAGTTCTCCTTTGATCTTCCCGGTGCGGGGCGCACGGAACTGGCCACCGCCGGTATTGTTGAGGCCATGATTACCGGCATTTTTGATTACATGTCCACGGACATCCAGAAACTTGCTTCCATGAACGCCTGTGTGGTCACATCAGAGCCCTTTTTAAAGGGGGTCGCGCAGGGTATCCAGCAGTTCCACAATCATGTGCGGCATCTCGGGTCCGTCGATTTCAGCGCTGCAGCGGAACGTTTGGCCGATAAAAGCTGGTGATCCCACAAGGGGGATGCCAGGCGAAATCATCAGAACGGCTAGGGCATTTTAAATACGCTGACGTCCGCGGGCGGCTGGAACTGGAATATTTTTGAGCTCAATTTTGTATTGAGGCGGATCCGGCTGAATTTCAATACGGTGTTATTTCCCAAAACATCATCAAAGCTGACCTGAAGTATGTGATACCGGTCTTTATCCAGCGTCATCCGTAAGTACTGATAGGATGCGCCCTTCTCTTTGGGGTACAGCATCAGCAGATAATTTCCCTGCGGGTCTTGTGCTTCCGGACTCGCGTATGTAATTTTAAAATCATCGACCAATTGACCCAGGCCGGATAAAAACTTGATGAGTGCCGCGGATTGAAAAAGCTGGTCGGCTTCCTGCGTGTAGGCCACCTTTTCATCCGGCAGGTACAGCCAGGCGCTTTTCGCGTTAATAATCAGCTTTTTGGCTTTCGGCCGGGTGTAGTCCCAGAGCATTTGACGGGGATTTTTATAATAAACCACCCCTTGCTCCACATCTGTTTTCCGAACCGATGTTACCGTGGTTTCCTGAGTAAAATTGGCGGTGAAGTCCTGCGTGTTCTCATACATTCCCTGCAGTTGCGAAACAACATCCTCAACAGGCGGCAGCAAAGACGCGTACAGAACCGGCGGGAACATGAAGATCATGGCGGCTGCAGCGGCGTATCCCGCCCGGGTCATCCGCTTCAAAAAACTGTTTTTTCTGCTGATTTTTTTTATCAACTTTTTCATTGAATTTATTTCCAACATTCTCGTTTATGGCATGCTATTTTCAAGGAAGTGCATAGTATGGGATCGCTGTTGGTCATAAGGGGTCATGGCAGCAGCACATTTTTATAAACCATTGATATTATTTACGATTGTCATTGCTTAATCCTTGGGCGAATTGATGTAAAATCGTAACAATTGCGGACTTACGCCACTTATCAACAAGGTTATTCACAGGCATTTCCACAGTGGTGTGGAATTCAAATTCAAGTGCTCGTATCCAAGGGGAAAATGATTTTTCCCTTGCGCAAGTATTACAAAGGAATACGCATCCGCCAGCCGAAGGGATCTTCCTTCATTCCATACTGGATCTGAAGAATTTCATTGTATAATTTTTCAGACAGGTCGCCGGTTTTGCCTTCGTTAATGATGTATTCCTTTCCGCGGTAGTAAATCTGTCCGACCGGAGAGATAATCGCCGCCGTTCCCGACGCGAAGGATTCTTTAAGGGTTCCTCTTTCGATTGCGTCGATCACTTCGTCGATGGTTAGAGGCCTTTCGTTCACCTTCAGCCCCAGATGAGACGCCAGGGCAATGACGGAATTACGTGTCACGCCGGGCAGGATAGTTCCCCCCAAAGGCGGAGTGATCAATTCATCGCCGATCAGGAAAAAAATATTGCTGGTGCCCACTTCTTCCACATATTTCTTTTCCCGTGCGTCGAGCCACAACACCTGCGTGTAGCCCATATTGGTGGCAATCCGGCTGGCGTAAAGGCTTGCGGCATAATTTCCCGCCGCCTTGATCTGGCCTGTGCCGCCGGGCGCCGCGCGGACATATTCCTCCGACACATAAATTTTGGTCGGTGAAAAACCGTTTGCATAGTAGGCGCCCACCGGTCCGGCGATAATAAAGAAGAGGTATTCGCTCGACGGGTGCACACCTAGCGCGGCCTCCGTGGCAATCAGCGTCGGGCGGATATACAGGGATGACCCCGCCTGTCTGGGAATCCATTCCTTTTCGAGAAGCACGAATTTGATTAAGGCTTCCAGGAAAACGTCTTCATCAATCTGCGCCATGCACAGTCTTTCGGCGGACGCATTCATCCTTTTGATGTTTTCCATTGGACGGAAAAGATAGATTTCATCATTTTGGCCCCGGTATGCCTTCAAGCCTTCAAAGATTTCCTGCCCATAATGAAGACACATGGCGGTCGGATCCAGTTGCAACGGCCCGTAGGGTTCGATCAGCGGATCATACCAGCCGGTCGACTCCTTGTATTTCATGGTAAACATATGGTCGGTAAAATGTTTTCCGAAACCCAGTTTGGACTCATCCGCAGGCCGGGTCTTCTTTTTTCCCGGTGACGCCTCGATAACCTTGATTGCCATAGATTCCTCTTTAATTCAAAATGTCCATGGATATGGACTTCTTTGTCTTTCATATCACTAAATAATGCGACGATCAAGGCTTCGATACTGGATTGCTTCGGCGACGTGCGCCGGTTCGATCTTTTCTTGGCCTTCCAGGTCGGCAATGGTGCGGGAAACCTTCAGAATCCGGTTCATGGCGCGCGCGGACAACCCCAGTTTTTCAATGGCCATTTCCATCAGCTGATGAGATTCTTCGTCAATCGTGCAATGCGTACGGATGTGCTTTTCGTTCATTCGGGCGTTGGTGAACACGCCTCTTGAGCCGAAACGTTTCTTTTGGATATCGCGGGCAAGCCCAACCCTTTCCTTGACCGCATTGGACGGTTCGCCTTCTTCTCTGGCTGTCAGCGCGCGATATTTGACGGACGGAACTTCGATGTGCAAATCGATCCGGTCCAGAAGCGGTCCCGAAATTTTCCCCTGATACTGTCGTATCTGCTGTGGGGAACAGCGGCAGGCCCGGACGCGGTCGCCGAAATAGCCGCACGGGCAGGGATTCATGGCGGCCACTAGCATGAAACGCGCCGGGAAAGCGGCCGTGAGCGCAGAACGGGTGATGGTGATGGTGCCATCTTCAAGCGGCTGACGGAGAGATTCCAGGGCGTTTCGTTTGAATTCGGGTATTTCATCCATAAAGAGGACGCCCAGGTGCGCGAGGCTGATTTCACCCGGATGCGGTGTCTGACCGCCTCCGACCAGGCCGACATCCGATATGGTGTGATGTGGGGCGCGAAACGGCCGAACGGCGATGAGTGTTTCGCCCGGGTCCAGCGATCCTGCCACTGAAAAAACCTTGGTTACTTCGATGGCTTCCTCAAATGTCAGATCAGGCAGGATTGTTGGCAATCGTTTTGCCAGCATGCTTTTCCCGGATCCGGGCGGGCCGATGAGCAAAACATTGTGTGCTCCGGCCGCTGCGATTTCGAGGGCCCGCATGGCCTGTCTTTGCCCCTTGATTTCACTGAAATTGATGTCGTAGTGCCTCTTTTGGGAAAAAAGACTTTCCGTATCCACTTGAAGCGCCTGCAGGATTTTTCTGCCGCTGAGGTGTTCGACAACGTCCGGCAGCGTCTGGACGCCGAAAACATCAAGGCCTTCGACCATGGCTGCCTCCGGCGCATTGTCTTCGGAAACAAACAGGGAGGTCATGCCCGCTTCCCTGGCCTTGAAGGCGGCGGGTAAAACACCGCGGACACTTTTTATGCTGCCGTCTAAAGATAGCTCTCCCATGAAACAGCATTCCCGAAGCGCCGCCATTTCGATGAGTTCTTCGGCTGCCAGAATGCCGACGGCAATTGGCAGATCAAAGCCGGTGCCTTCTTTTCGTACATCAGCCGGTGCCAGGTTGACGGTGACATGTGCCCGCGGAAACCGGTACCCGGAGTTTCTGATGGCGGCTCTAATGCGGTCCTTGCTTTCCTTGACTGAGGCGTCCGGAAGCCCGACGGTCGCGAATTGCGGCAGGCCCGGAGAAATGTCCACTTCGACAAAAACCGGGTAGGATTCCATGCCGATGACGCTCATGCTGAACACTTTTATGAACACAATGTTGTCTCCAGGGGAAAATAGAGAAAAAATACTAACGAATCACGTCATTTATATCAAGATTTAAATTAAAGAAAAATGATGTCCGACTTTCTTGACTCCGCCTGTGCCCTGTGCTAGAGTCGCAGCGAAATCGTGATCGTAAGCTAATGCTTCAAAACCTTAATCCAGCATAAGCCAGTAGCCGCCATGAGTAAGCTATCCCACATCGATGATCAAGGTCAGGTTCAAATGGTGGATGTTACCGGAAAGGACAAGACCGTCCGGGTTGCCAGGGCTCAAGGTGTGTTTCGGTTGAGTCCTTCAACGCTGGAGCAGATCGCTGAAGGCCGGATCGCCAAGGGCGATGTTTTCACCACGGCTAAAATCGCCGGCATTATGGCAGCGAAAAAAACAGGCGATCTGATTCCGATGTGTCATCCTTTGTTCCTGACAGGAATTGATCTGACCTTCGAAATCGACCGGGATCACTCGCGCATTATCATTGAAGCCGAGGTGCGAACGGTTGGTCCGACCGGCGTGGAGATGGAAGCCCTGACGGCGGTAAGCGTGGCCGCTTTGACGATTTATGATATGTGCAAGGCGGCGGATAAGGAAATGGTCATCGGCCCCATCGTTTTACTTGAAAAAAGCGGCGGCAGAAGCGGGCACTTCGTCCGGAAATCCGAGTAAAAAAAGCAAAAGAGAACATCCCGTGCAGATCTACAAAATTAAAAAAGCTTTTCTTATTCCGTTTGGCGTGTCCGTCGCACTGTTAGGGATCTTATCCGTCATGATGCTGCTTACCGGGGAAACCTGGGAAAAAGTGTTTATCACGCTGATTTTTTTCGTGGCGCTGGCGGTGTGTATTGAAGCGTCTTACCGACAGATTGTCACAAGCGATGACGGGCTGCAAATCCGTAAATTCTTCCGGACGAAAAATCTGACCTGGCCCGAAATCACACATCTGGGGATGATGGTCGTGCGCAATAAGGTCTATTTTCTTCTGACCACCACCCGGGGATTCACGATCCTGTCCAATCTGATTGAAAAACACACCCTGCTGATTGCTTTTCTGGCCGGCAGGCTGGGTGAGGAAAAAGTTGAAACGGAGGTTCGCGATTATCTGGAGCACCCCATCGAACGGCTATCCCTGCTGATCATGACATGGATTGCCGTGGTGGTGATCATCGCCGTGATTGTCGCTAAACTGATGAAGATTTAATTTCACAGCCCGCGGGATTGAATCCGGGGTTTTTCGGACTGATTTTTTGCGCCACAGGAGTTTATGAAGTATGATGTCTAATAAGCGCAGCAAACCGGCCGCAAAGGCGGATGTGCGGGAAAACCATTACGCCGCCGTCGAAGAGATTCTGGAGGAAAAACTGGAGGATTTGACCACGGTCCTTTCCGTGTCCGATAACGGGAAAAGCAAGCTTCATGAAGAAGTGATGTTCATGGTCGAGAAGGGACTCTTCAAAATCGCGCTCAGACGCTCAAGCAACGTCAAAAGCGCGGCCGCCGCGTATCTGGGAATCAATCGCAATACGTTTACCGACAAAATGACAAAAATGGGCATCCAATGCCAGAAAGACAAGTAAGCTGCCGGAGGCGATGAACAAGACGGTCAGGCCCCGGTTTTGCACTACTCGATGATTCGCGTTTGTGAAGAAAGTGGCTCGGAGGCCAAATCTTTAATTGTCAAGACGGGTCATGATGCTGATCCAAACCGCACGGACGTACCCGCGACCCTATGAAACGTGCTCCGGTCGGAAAAAATCATTGCCGGTCCTGACACGGACCTCTCACAAAAAAATCCAGAATCGTATGCTGTATGCGGAGAACATGCCGGCACCACGGTAAAAAAAGCAAAGCGTGTCCGACGGATGAAGTCTCGCTGAGGAACGGTTATTGCAGAATAATGTTGAAAGTGCCGAATGCGGCGGCCCGCAATTCAATATCCTGTCGCACCGAAAAAGGGATGTGTAGGTTAGGGCAGGCAGCCTGAGGATCAGGGATGCCCCGGGCGGCCGCATGCGTCCTTTGGCGGTTTGCTGAAAAAAACGATTCCGTCCGGTTGACGAAATTGTTGAGGTCACCGCGGCGACCTGGAGGCGGATCGCCGTTACATCAAGATGTAAGAGGCTTTTATGATTTTGACAAAAATGTTCGGTGAGCTCAAAGCTTTGAACCGTTTCGTAACATCCTGCCGCATCTATGTCGGCCGCGATCCGAATAGGGTTGTTCTGCCGGCCGTCATTATTTTTCCTTTCAGACCCGCCAGACTTGGCTGTGGTTTCGCCGGGTTGATGACATGTCGGCTGAATCCTTCCAAGGTCGATCCATTGCCGCAACCGGAGCTTGCCGTGCTATTTGAAAAAATTCAACATGCCGGTTTGCAGAAGGTTCTCAACGGTGAAAATCCGGTGGCGGACTACCTGGGGGGCATGGATCGTCTTTTGTCCTTCGGTTCGGCCGTGAGCACACTCAAGCGGGAAAATGCGCAGGAGATCCTTTTTTTCAGTTCGGACCGCAAAGACGAGTTATCCCGAATCGCAGGGGAGTTGAAGTCGTTTCTCTTGCGTGAAGAGAAATTGCTGGAAGATCAGGCGGCTGCTGTTCATTCCGCCGATCTGGAAATCGTAAACAGCCGGGTTTTGCTGCTCAAAGACATTCAGTGGATGCTCGAGCGGGACATCCTCGCGAACCTCAAGAAAGCCCTTGCCTTATCCGGCGAAAAAAAAGAAGAGCATCTTTCCGCCGCTTCCTTTCGAAAATACCGCAAGCTCAATCTGCTGCTCAACGCTCTGGATCGTCTTGAAGTCCGGGGCCGCGATTCGGCAGGCCTTCAAATCGCATTTACGCTGCAAAACGATGAAGATTTACCGGACACCATACAGCAGTTGAGAGACCAGGGGTTGTTCGATGACTTCTCAAAACGCACCCGGCCCGGCGACTTGTTCAATTTATCCATCTGCGTGACGCGCGCCGGTGGGCAAGGTTCGGCGGGCGTGATTTTTACCTACAAAACTTTTTCCATCGTCGGCGAACTTGGACGCAATGTCCTGGCCTTGAGGCAGAGCATTTGCAATGACCGCATCCTGCAGGTCTTTGCGGCAAGGGAGTCTGTCTGTGAGACCGTTCTGACGCACACGCGCTGGGCTTCCGTCGGGTCTATAACGGAGGAAAACTGTCATCCCGTCAACAGCTTTCTGACCGGCGAGCCTTCGGCTGAAAATTCGCCTCAAATTGAGGTGGTTTTAAATGGCGACATTGATAACTATCCCGCGCTCAGGCAGGCTCTCGAAGCCGATGGTGACAGGATCGCCCTTCCGGTCACCACGGACACTAAAATCATTCCACTTCAGATTGAGCACTATCTGAAGCGGGGAGAGAGTCTGACGGAGTCCTTCCGTCTGGCCGTCAATGATTTTGAAGGTTCACACGCCATTGCGATGCAGTGTGACCTGGCGCCGGGAAAGATGTTTCTCGCGCTCAAAGGGAGCGGTCAGTCCATCTATGTGGGAATCGGCGCCGGTCAGTACATGTTTTCATCGGAGCTCTACGGTCTGGTGGAAGTGACGCCGCGCTTTATTAAAATGAACGGAGACGCGGTCAGCGGCGCGGCCGCAGGCCAGATATTCATTCTGGACCAAAACGGCGGCGCGGGTGTCAAAGGCATCACCGCCTGCTTCTATGACGGCGCGCCACTTGAACTGACGGAAGCATTTTTGCAAACCGCGGAAATTACCACGCGGGATATCGACCGGGGAGGCCATCCGCATTTCTTCCTCAAGGAAATATCCGAATCCGCCTTGTCGATCAGAAGAACCCTGCGCGGGAAATACCGGATCACGCAATCCGGTTCAGCTGCCCCCCGGGTTGCCTTCAACCTGGGCGCGGACATGGTTCCCGATTCCGTGCTCAAAGGACTGCAAAGCGGATCCCTCAAAAACATTATTGTCATCGGTCACGGTACGGCGGCCGTGGCCGGCCAGGCGATTGCCGATGCGCTTTCGCATTACCTCAAAAACAGTCGTCTCAATATCTACGCCCGCATTGCGTCGGAATTGAGCGGCTTCGGGCTGAAAGATGATTTGTCCGATACGCTTGTCCTTCCCATTACGCAATCCGGCACCACCACGGACACCAACCGGGCCGTGGCCATGGCCAGGGAGCGGGGAGCGCAGATTATATCCATTGTTAACCGCCGCCAGTCGGACATCACCGCCAAATCACACGGGGTGTTCTATACCAGCGACGGCCGCGACATCGAAATGTCGGTGGCCTCGACCAAGGCATTCTACGCCCAGATCGTCGCGGGGCAAGTGCTGGCACTGTATTTTTCTCAGATTCTGAATGCGAGAACCGACGAAGACATCGCGTCGGCGCTCGAACATCTTGAATCCGCGCCGCGGCTCATGGAACGGATCTTTGACAGCCGCGACGTTATTGCCGCCTCGGTGAAAAAGACGGCCGGCCGCCGTTTCTGGGCGATTGTGGGCAGCGGTCCCAACAAGGCGGCGGCCGACGAAATCCGCATCAAACTCTCCGAGCTTTGTTATAAAACTATTTCCACGGACATCGTGGAGAATAAAAAACACATCGATCTGTCCGCCGAACCGCTGATTCTGGTGTGCGCTTCCGGCAATCCCCCTGCGGTTTTGGAGGATGTAGCCAAGGACGTTGCGATATTCAGGGCGCATAAGGCGGCCACCGTTGTTTTCGCCGATGAAGGTGATGATCGCTTCGATGCCGTCGCCGACGCGGTGATCGCGATTCCTGTTGCCCCCGCGCCGCTGCCGGTGATTCTCAATACCATGGCCGGCCATTTGTGGGGTTACTTTGCGGCGCGCGCCATTGACGAAGAGGCGCAAATCTTCCGCGAATTCCGCAGCCGTCTGGCGACGGAGCTGGCTGACAGGACTAAAAAGAAATTATCCATTTTTGACATTTTCGACATGATTGCCGATGTTTCCTTTTGCCGGATCATCAATGACTTTTATGCCCTGTTCAAATCGCATTACCACGATGGAGCTTTTGGTGTTTTGAACGGTAAAACGATTGCCGACCTGCTGCTGTTGCTGAAATATGCTTCAGGCAAGCTGCCCCTTCAGGATATCCGCCAGGAATTCAAAGGAGAGGAGGACCTGGTCAACCCGTTTGATCTACTGGACGCAACGCTGGGAGCGGCCATTGATGAGTTGACCCGTCCGATTGATGCCATCCGCCATCAGGCCAAAACCGTCACGGTGGGCACCAGCCGGAAGGAGAAGGAACTCAAAGGGCTTGTTTTCGACTTGCTCGAAGCCCTTAAATTTTCCGCGAAAAACCTGACCTATCGCAATATCTTGTCGATTCATCGCCTTCAGTCCGCTGTTGCGGCGGTCCGGGGATATACGCTGTATGATATCGGTGGTCTCGACGAGCAGGGGCATCCTGTAGAAGGTTCGAGCATTGCCATCCGTGCCAAAAGCGGATTGGCCGCTGATATGAAGTCTCGCGCGGATCACGCCGCATCGCTGATGGGGGTGAAAAAAACCATCGTCAGCACAGGCCATGTCTATCTGGGCCGGGGGAAAACCGACGGCGCTCCGATCATGATCGTCCCCCTGCAGGCAGCGGACACTAAAATCAGCCATCTGCTTTTGATTCATATCACCTTCAATGAGGCGTTGACCCTGCCTGAAAAAACAGAGGTGCTTGGGTACCGGTATGATGATATCCGCAACCTGATTAATGAATACAACATTCCCTGGAATGATCGGTATCTGGAGACCCTGTCGCTGGCATCCCTTTTCAGTGAACCGATCGAAGTGATCGCCGGACAGATAAAATCGCAGCACAGTCATTCGTAGGATCAGCGAAAGCTTAGAGGGACAACGGAGCTTTTGCTGATGAAAAGACCGGCGACAAGGGGTCAAAAAAAGTTTTATTTGACAAAAAAAAAGTTTAAAAGTAGGGATACGGCAAACGATTGCCGATTGCCGGGCGGGAAACGCATGAAAGAGCTTTTTAAGCCGGAGGACATTGAAAGAAAAGTCATCCTTATCCTGAAGATTTTGCACGAAAGCGCCGAGCCGCAGGGCGCGCGTGTGATCGCGCGCCGTATGTCCGAACGCGACGTGCAGCTCAGCGAAAGAACGGTGCGTTACCACCTCAAGCTCATGGATGAGCGGGGGTTGACCCGTCTGGTGGGAAGGCGGGACGGCCGGGTCATTACCGATCAGGGGCTCAATGAAATATCCGACGCGCGTGTTCAGGATAAAATCGGCCTGTCGATTTCGCGCATTGATGTGTTGTCATTCAGAACAACCTTTGACGTCAAAAAGAAACGCGGTCTGGTGCCGGTCAACATCTCCTTCTTTCCCAAAGAGCAATTTCATGAGGCGCTCAAAATCATGAAGCCGGTTTTCGCCAAAAAACTATGCGTCAGCTCGCGGGTCGCCGTGGCGCAGGCCGGCAAAATCCTGGGAGATGTTATCGTGCCCGAAGGCAAAGTGGGGCTCGCGACGATGTGCAGCATTGTGATCAACGGTGTTCTTTTGAAGCACGGCATTCCCATTGATTCCAAGTTCGGCGGCATTCTCCAGATGCGCAATGGCGAAACCCTCCGGTTTGTAGAGCTGATTCACTACGCCGGTTCTTCCCTGGATCCGTCGGAAATTTTCATTCGCGGCAAGATGACGTCCGTTCAGGACGTGGTGAAGGACGGGGAAGGAAAGATTCTGGCCAATTTCCGCGAAATTCCCGCGCTGAGCCGCTTGCTGGTTGACCGTGTGGTCGATGATTTCGCCAAAGCAGGAATCTGTGGCGTTTTGTCCATCGGCAGTACCGGTCATCCTGTTTGCCAGACCCATGTGGATATGAATAAGATCGGCATGATTCTCATCGGCGGCTTGAATCCAGTGGCCGCGACCTGTGAAGAAGGGATCGATGTGGATAACAAGGCCATGTCCACCGTGATGGAATTTGAAAAGCTGCGGGACATTGTGTCGCTTTAGTTCCCGGCCATGCCATGTATACAGAAATGAACTCTTGACATAACCATTGATGGAGGAAAAAACGATGTCCGTAATTAAAGAT
>DDWS01000006.1 GCA_002347685.1 Syntrophaceae bacterium UBA2280 | reverse complement strand
CGCCCACGGGCATCACGCGTAGTGGCGGTTCCAACAACTTATCACAAAAGGCCCGGGGGTTATGCCTCCGGGCCTTTTCTTCGACTATTTCACTATTTTGAAAATGTCTTTGGCCTTTGGGTCGGCGGCGGTTCGCAGAAGTTCGAAAAGGACCATTTCGGTGGAGGTAATCTGCGCGCCGGCGGTTTTCATCGCGTCAATGCCGATGGCGAGGTTCTGCTGCGTTCGCGACGAGGCGGCGTCGGCGACCAGATGAACCGTGTAGCCGTTTGACATAAGATCCAACGCCGTCTGGTACACGCAGACGTGGCATTCTATGCCGGTTAGCACGACATGCCTGCGGGTAAGGGATTCAATCCGGTCGTGAAAAGCGCTCTCCGCCCAGCAGCTGAAGGCTTCCTTGGCGATGGGCGAGACGCCGACGAGTTCCTGTAAAAGCGGTTCGACGGTGGGGCCGAGTTTTTCCGGAATCTGTTCGGTGAAGAGGATCGGCAGATTCAGGGCCTTGAATCCCTGAATGAGCCGGACGTTGTTGTCAAAAAGACTTTCCTTTTCATGCATGACAGAGGCGAGTTTTCCCTGGATATCGACGATAATCAAAACGGCTGCGGTGCGGCTGAGCATGGTAGACCTCCTACGGGTTTGTTTCGCAGTTAATCTAGAAAAAATGCCTCGGACTTGTCAATCCCTATTATTGCTGATAAGGAACAAAAAAACGATAAGGCGGATGCCGTGACGCTACCCACATTTGAAAACGTGACCCTCCATGAATATAGAGACGGACAACTGATTGAAGTTTCACTTCCGTTCTCGGCGGAATACGCGATGACGCTTTCGATCAATTCCAGTCCATACATTACAATGGCCTGTTCGGGAAACAACCTGCGCGAGCATATCACCGGCTATCTGCTGACCGAAGGCATCATCACCGGCGTGAATCAGATTGAACGGATGGACGTGGACGAAGAGGCGTTAACGGTCAATGCCGTTTTGGTGAAGGACCCGGTCATTGCCGACAAACTCGAACGCATCAAAACCATTTCGGCCGCAGGCGGGCGGAGCAGGAAAAATCCGCCGTCTGAAGATTTGATCCGCAAGGTGCTTCCTGAAGTCCGTGCGGAGGTGATCTTGCGGGCCATGAGTGATTTTTTAACCTATTCGCGTGAACACGAAGCCACGCATGGCGTCCACAGCGCGGCGCTGTATGCGCTCACCGGAGAACGGCTGGTGTTCTTCGATGAGATCGGTAGACACAATGCCATCGATAAAGTGATCGGTTACGCGGCGCAAAACCGGTTGACGCTGGAAGATAAAATCATCTGTTCCACCGGCCGGATTTCCAGCGAGATCGCCTTGAAATTCATCAACGCCCGCGCCCCTGTTCTCGTGACCCGCGCTTCGCCCACCACGCTCAGCGTGAGGCTTTTGCGGCAATATAATATTCTTGCGGTGATCCGTGCCGTCAATGGCCGGTTTTGTGTTGTGAACGGGAAAGACAGGATAATGGATAAAGGCTGAACGGATGCTTGGTTCACGGTCGGGGATTGCGATCTTATGGGTGGAGCACGGCCTTGGTAATGTGCCATACAGCCGGGGTTGCGGGTTTGTATGTGCGGGTGTCGTCATCGAGTTTAAATTGATCATACTGTTCGGAAATCCATTGCAACATGTTGTTGTCGGATAAAGACCTGCCGTTTTTATCGCAATCTAGGTAGTCGTCAATCACCGCCTCTTTGATGGTGATCTCGATCATTCTGGATCGCTTGTTCGGTTGGTCAGGATCGTTATGACACGACCAGTCGATCTGGATAAAATGATTGCCGTCTGCCATGCGCGAAGCAATCCAGGCGTTTTCCGGGAAAAGCGGCTTTATGATCCTGATCCAGTAATCCAGCAGATCTTCACTCATGGCTGATGATTTTCATCTTCTTAGACCAGCCGCCCTTATCCGTCCGGATGTCCCTGCAGGCTGCATTGTATTGGAGTGTGAAAACAATCATTCCCTCGTGCTGAGCCTCCTGCTCAATGCGATACCCTGTAATGGTGCCCCCGAAAAAAGAGGGTTCCATTTGTTTTTTATGAAAAAAAACATTCCCTCCGATCAGCTTTCCGGCTCTGTCTTCATCGATATCCCACCAGCCGCTTTCCCATTGATTATCGGGAAGTCTGACAAACTTATTGAGCGTTTCGACAATGTGTATATTCATGTTATCCCTCTTTCTTGATCCCTGAAATCTTTCTTTTGCAACCCGAAGACATGCATGGCATCAGATCATCCGCCTGAAAACAAAAAGCCCCGCCTCGCTGTCATGGGCAGGGATTCAATCACTGGTACAGGGTCTCTTTGCCGAAAAGAAATTCGCTGTTTCAGAAT
The DNA here is from genome assembly GCA_002347685.1 of Syntrophaceae bacterium UBA2280. Taxonomy (GTDB): domain Bacteria; phylum Desulfobacterota; class Syntrophia; order Syntrophales; family Smithellaceae; genus UBA8904. The sequence goes on along the minus strand of DDWS01000006.1, from coordinate 51,662 downwards.
CAGTATTTACATTACGTCTTCATAAGACAACCATATGCGCTGAAAGTCAAGACAATTTATGCCGGATGACGTCTACCTGCCGGATTCATCCCCGGTTTCTTTAATTTTTTATTGTCGGTTTCAGTGCAGTGGTGGTTGGGATCATGCCGTGCGCTGAAAGAAATGATTCCACCATTTTGAAAACGTCTCCGGCAATGTCGCCTCGAATAATGCCGTGTTTGTCATGGTCCACCCAGGCAAATTGTTTTTTTTCTGAACCGATACGTTTGAATATCGCAGGACCGCTTTCCGGTGCGACCTTGGGGTCACGGACGGCCTGGATAATCAGCGCGGGAATGGTAATATCCGGAAGGGACCTGTGAACCTGCCTCATGAGATTCTTGACCTCGACGAAGGAGCTGACCGGACATCGCAGATAGTTGATGTGGGGGTTGTCCGCGTCGTTTCTGACGAACTCCCTCGCCAGGTTCCCCAGGCCGGAAGAAAGGCACAGGCGGTTGAACCTGTTTGATATTTCGGCAAATCGGGATAAAAAGCTTTTAAATCTTAAAGGCGCGCTGACGGAAATCACCGCCTCGAAATGGTTCGGTTTCAGAATGGCGGATTGCAGTGCAAGGCCGGCTCCGGTTGAAAAACCGGCCAGCAGGATCTTTTTGCAGCATGTTTTCAAGATGGCATGGCCGCGATTCACGGAATCAAGCCAGTCTTGACAGGTTTGCCGTGAGAGATCCCGGCTGGAAGTTCCATGTCCTGCGAGCCTCGGCGCGTAAACGGTGAAGCCTTTTTCATGGAGAAACATTGCCCATGGACGAACTTCCTCAGGTGCAGCCATCAGACCATGGATAAGCAGCAAGCCGGTGTCGGCTTCGGGGGCATGCAAAAAGAAAGGCCTCCCGATATCCGGCGATTTGCTCTCACCCGCGATGTAATATTGTTCATACTCCCGGGCGAATAAATCCACCTCGGCGGCCAGAAGCCTTTCCGTCACGTGGTTGAGCTTTGCCGTGCCGGGCGCGGACGTCATCCTTTATGCGCCTTGCTGGAAATACACACCGTAGATCATGGCATAGTGAAAAGCGCCGCCGATGAGAACCATGATATGAAAGAGCTCATGAAAACTGAAAACACCGGGAATGATTCTTGGCTTTTTAATGGCATAAATAATGCCCCCCAGCGTAAAAGCGGCCCCGCCGGTGAATAAAAAGACGCTTTGCGACACCGACATGTTGGCCAGCATCTGTTTGATCGTGATCAGTGCCGACCAGCCCATGAAAAGATATAGAATCGCGTAGAGTTTTCTGGGCGCCCTCGGGAAAAAAACCTGAGAAATCACACCCAGGCCCACAAGACTCCACTGAAAAATGATCATGCCCCACTTGTAGCCCCCGTCCAGGCAAAAATAGCATATCGGCGTAAATGTTCCGGCGATCATGAAAAAAATCGCCAGTCGATCCATTTTTCTCCAGAAGGACAGTTCATTTTCTTCCTTTTTGAACGCGTGGTACAGCGTGCTTGCCGAAAACAGGAAGACCACGGAAATGCCGTATATAAGTGCGGTGACAAGGCCGGATGTCGAATCACTGGCAAGCACAGCCAGATAGACTGTGCCGATGACAGCGGCGATCATTCCGGCAAGGTGTGAATAAAAATTAAAAAGCTCCTGCGTCTTGACTTTCATAACCCTCTCCTGGTAACCCGTACATTGCAAATCATCTGATTATTGCTCATACATTGCCATTTAAAGCGAGCATTTAATCTGTGATACGGGCCGATCCTCACCAAGTATTTATTATTCTTACGTGTCGAGTGGGTTTTGTTCATAGACAATCGGGCAGTATTCCAGACAAAATCACGGTTGGGGCTTCGTGCGCGGGTTCTTCCTCGGCCGATTGAGCCATTGAGGGTATTTCTCCGCCGGTCGGGCAACCGCTAAAATTCAATTGACATGACATATTGTTATTCTTATACTCCCGCAGCAGAAAATCGCAGGATTTCATCCTTGTCAGGTGAGTTGTCGCTGCGCTCTTTAAAAATAAAAAAGGAGACCCATGATAAAAAAAGTCGATGAATCCTTCGGAGACAGAATCCGAAGACTGCGTGAGGCAAAAGGAATCAGCCTTGAAGTGGTTTCGCACGATACCGGTTATCCGGTGAATTTCCTCAAAGAGATCGAAGACGGTAAGAAAGCGCCGCCGGTCGCGGTGGTCCTTCAGTTGGGCCGCGTATTCAAGATCGATATGGATCAACTACAGGAAAATCGGGATAAGGAAGCATCCCGACGCCGCCAAACCAGCCACAAAAAAAGAGTTGCGTCTTACGCGTATGTTCCTCTTACACGGCCCGGAGAAGAAAAGCACTTGAGGGCTTATCGTGTAACCATTGACCCCCAGACGGATCATAAAGGTGTCGAATACCACCATGAAGGAGAAGAGTTCGTCTATGTTCTCCGAGGCGGCCTCACGATTTCAGTGGGTCAGAATACTTCAACCTTGAAGAAAGGCGAGTGCATCAACTTTGATTCCTCACTTCCCCACAAGCTCAGCAATCCAACCCATGAAAAGGCGGAGCTCCTGGTGGTCATCTATGTACCCTAAGGAGGGTCTATGTCTTTTCAGCTGACAGCGGAACAGAAAATGGTCAGGTTCATGGCAAAGGATTTTGCCAAAAAGGAACTGGAGCCCGCGGCTGCCAGGAGGGACAAAGAAGAGATTTTCCCCCTGGATGTGGTGAAGAAAATGGGTCAGCTCGGCCTGCTTGGAATGATGGTGCCTGTTGAGTATGGAGGTGTTGCCGCCGGTGCGGTAAGTTACTGCCTGGCGCTGCAGGAAATCGCCTATGCCTGCGCCTCAACAGCGGTGACCATGTCAGTGGCCAATCTATCCACCGAGCCGTTACTCAAATTCGGGGATGAAGACCAGAAGGCCAGATACCTGGTTGGACTTGCTCAGGGAGAATTATTAGGGTGTTTCGCCCTGACTGAACCAGGCGCCGGATCGGATCCCGGAAGCCTGTCCATCAAAGCGGAGGATAAAGGAGACCATTATCTGGTCAACGGGACAAAAACCTTCATCACGCATGGACAGTATGCGGACATCGTCAATCTCATTGTCCGGACCGGCCCGGAAAAAGGCAGCAAAGGGCTCTCGGCTATCATCGTGGAAAAGGGTGCACCCGGGTTTTCCATAGGTACGCGGGAAGACAAGATGGGACTGAGGGCATCCAATACCGTGGAGCTTCTTTTTGATGACTGCAGGGTTCCGAAGGAGAACCTGCTGGGCAAGACGGGATCGGGTTTCAAGATCGCCATGACCGCCCTGGACAGCGGGCGCATCGGAATCGCATCACAGGCGCTGGGCATCACCCGGGCCTGCCTGGATGAAAGCCTCCGATATGCCAGGGAACGCAAACAATTCGGCAAGGCCATCAGCTCGTTTCAGGCCATTCAGTGGATGATTGCCGATATGGCAACGGGTATCGAGGCGGCCAGTTTGCTGACCTTATCGGCTGCCTGGAAAAAAGACCAGGGCATGTCCTTCACGAAGGAGGCCTCGATGGCCAAGCTTTTTGCATCGGAACTGGCAAATAAAAGCGCCTATCTCGCGCTGCAGATCCATGGCGGGTACGGCTATCTTAAGGACTTCAAAGTGGAAAGGCTCTATCGGGATGCACGGGCCACGTCCATCTATGAAGGCACCTCCGAAATACAGAGGCTTGTCATCGCCAGGGAGCTTCTGAAAGACCAGGACTACGGATGATGGGACGGGACTCTAAACAGTCCGTTCCTTTCTACAGACAGGCTGCCGACTGCATGAAGGCAGCTGAAAATAATTTAAAGACTGGAAGGAGCATGAAAATGGAGATCGGGAAAATCTGCGTTCTGGGTGCGGGGTTGATGGGCAACGGTATTGTTCAGATATGCGCGCAGGCAGGCTATCGAGTGGCCATGAGGGATGTCGAACAGCGTTTCATCGACAGTGGCATGAACACGATCCGGAAGAATTTAAGCAATGATGTGAAGAAAGGTAAAAAAACACAGGAGGCCGTGGATGAAATCCTGTCGAGAATCACGCCGACCATTGATCTGAAAGAGGCTGCAGGCGACGCGGACGTGGTGGTGGAAGTGATCATCGAGGTCATGGATGTCAAGAAAAAAGTGTTTAAGGAATTAGAGGAGATTGTTCCCGGGCATTGCCTTTTTTTTAGTAATACATCGGGATTGAGCCTGACCGAAATGGCATCCGCCACAAAGCGGCCCGATAAGTTCATCGGCACCCATTTTTTCAATCCTGTGCCGGTGATGAGGCTCCTGGAAATCATCAAGGGATATGAGACCTCGGATGAAACCCTTCAGATCGCGCTGGACTGGGGAAAGAAGATCGGGAAAGAATGCATTGTCGTGAATGAAGCGCCGGCCTTTGTGGTCAACAGAATTTTGTGTACCATGCTCAACGAGGCATTTTTCGTTCTGGCGGAAAACCTGGCAAGCGCCGAAGATATTGATAAGGGAATGGTTCTGGGCTGCAATCATCCGATCGGCCCGCTTGCCCTTGCCGACCTCGTGGGATTAGAGACGCTCCTGCATGTCATCGAAGGTCTTCATCAGGAGTTGGGCGACAAATACCGTCCGTCGCCGCTGCTTGTCCAGTTGGTCCGGGCCAGGCGTTATGGAAGGAAATCGGGCAAAGGCGTATACGAATATTCATAGAATTGAACATCACTTCCTACAGGAGAAGAAAAATATGAAAAATGTAGTTATCGTTTCAGCTTGCCGGACGGCGATCGGTACGTTCGGCGGAACATTGAAGGAAATGCACGCGGTCGATCTTGCCGGCGTGGTCATGAAGGAGGCTGTCCAGCGAGCGGGCGTCAGCGCGGAGCTGATTGATGATGTGAGGTTTGGATGCTGTTTTGAGCCTCATACGGCGCTGAACATGGCCAGGGTGGCCGCCCTCAAGGCAGGCATTCCCAACACATCGGTTGCGACTACGATTAACCGGGTGTGCATTTCGGGCATGGAGGCCACCATTTCAGGTATGGCCATGATTCAGGCCGGCCTGGTGGATATTGTCCTTGCCGGAGGCGTTGAACACATGTCAAGCGTTGTTTATGTCGTTCCGGGGGCGCGCTGGGGATGCCGGCTGCAGAACAGTACCCTGGAAGACAGGCTCATCGAAGGTCTGATGTGCGGGTCAAGGCTTATTCCCTGTCCGGATAAAGGGCCTTTGGTCGGTGGGATGCCCTATGACCTGTACAAAGGCAAACCCTACATCATGGGACAAACGGCCGAATTTGTGGCTCAAATGTACAACATCAGCCGGGAGGAAATGGACGAAGTCGCTCTGCGCAGTCATAACAATGTGGAACGGGCTACGAAAGAAGGTGACTTTGCCGAAGAAATCGTGCCGGTCGAGATCCGGCAGAAAAAGGGCAAGCCGCCGAAGATCTTTGACAAGGATGAACATTTCAGGCCCGGCATTACCCTCCAGGACCTGCGAGACCTGCCTCCTGCATTCATTCCGGAAATCGGAAAGGTTACAGCCGGCAACGCTTCAGGACTCAACGACGGGGCAAGCGCCACGGTGATCATGTCGGAGGAAAAAGCCAAGGAGCTGGGACTGAAACCTCTTGCGAGAATCAAGGCGGTCGGCTACGGCGGGTGCGACCCGTCGATTATGGGCCTTGGGCCTGTTCCGTCTGTCCGCAACCTCATGAAACGTTCGGCTCTCAAGCTGGAGGATTTTGAACTCATTGAGCTCAATGAGGCTTTTGCGGCTCAGTACCTGGGGTGTGAAAAAGAGCTTAAAATCAACCGTGAGATTACAAACGTAAACGGTTCCGGTATCGGTCTCGGACACCCGGTGGGTGCAACCGGCAACCGGATTATGGTGTCGCTGATTCATGCCATGAAAAAGAGGGGAAAAACATTAGGACTTGCGACATTGTGCGGCGGAGGGGGCGTTTCCATGGCCACCGCTATTGAACTGTTGTAATTTGTGCATCCTAAACGCTATTGAAACCATTTGAAGGAGACACCGCAATGGATTTTGAATTATCAAATGAGATGAAAATGTTAGCCGATATGGCCTATAAATTTGCCGTCAAGGAAGTGGAGCCTGTGGCACAAGAGGCAGACGAGAAAGAGAAGTATACCCCTGAAATTCGCAAGAAAGCCGGTGCCAACGGTCTGATCGGCTGCTGGATTTCTGAGGAATATGGGGGCAGCGGTGTGGGTTTTCTTGGTAACGCCATTATCACGGAACAGATATCAAGGGCCTGCATGGGGATCGCACTCAACGTTACAGCCGCTACATTCGGATGTGAAAATATCCATTTCTACGGATCGGATGAGCAAAAGCGCGAATACCTGCCGGCAATCTGCGCGGGAGAGACGGTATGCGCGGGCGCTTACACGGAGCCGAACGCGGGGACGGATGTGGCGGGTTATAAGACCAGGGCCGTTCAGGATGGAGACGACTATATCATCTCCGGTAATAAGATGTTCATTACGAATGGCACCGTTTGTGACTGGATGGTGGTTCAGGCCATCACCGACCCGGATGAAAAAGTACATAGAAGTTTCAGTCAGTTTATTGTTCCTGCTGATGCGCCGGGAATCACCCGGACCAAGATTCGGGGCAAGCTGGGGATCAGGGCAAGCGATACCTCGGAGATCGCCCTCGACGGTGTCAGGGTGCCCGGCAAGAACCTGATCGGGAAAAGAGGGGCCGGATTCTATCAGCTGATGCACTTTTTTGACGTCACACGGGCGATGGTGGCAGCCCAGGGTTTGGGTTTGTCCCAGGCCTGTCTGGACGAATCCGTCAAATACTGCAAGGAGAGGACGGTTTTCGGCAAACCGCTGGGCTCATTCCAGCTCACCATGCAGAAACTCGCCGAGATGTGGATTCGGATAGAAGCGCTCCGAAACATGACGTACAAGGCCTGCTGGCTGATTGATGCCGGTAAGCCGGATTATCACCTCTCTGCCATGGCAAAATACTTTTCCGGTCAGACAGCAGTCTTTTGCGCCAATCTGGCCCTTGAGATTCACGGCGGATACGGATACATCGAAGAATATAAGGTCCAGAAATGGTATCGTGATGCCAAGATACTCGAACTCTACGAGGGGACCAAGGAAGCCGAGATCATGACGCTGGGCAAAGTGCTTTTATCCCATTAGAAAAAAGATCCTTAGCACTTCCGCCTGCATTTACCATGAGGGATAAGATGTGTTTCCTGAAAAAGGCTGCTTCTGTTTCGAAACCGAAGCGGCTGGATTCAGGAAACACACAGGTGGAAAAACATCTGAAACCTCTCGCATATACGGCAAGGATACAGACAGGCAAGGCGACAGTGCGGTATTCCTCAATGAAGAAAAGCAATAAATACCAATAATTTCTCAAGAAATGCAACACCGGCGCCGATATACCCGTTGAAAATAATGATGCGTATTACAAGACAGGAAATACGGGACGGATTTGATGAAGTTTTATGAATTATTCAGATAGGTTCAGTGTTCGGAGTTCGTTTTTTCGGTATGCGAAATCAAATTAAGGAGCATAACAAGATGAAAGCGTTTTTTAACAACTTGAAACTCGGGAAAAAAATTCTTTTAGCCCCCATTGTCGTGCTGCTTTGTCTTGGTGTGCTGGCTGTCGGAACGTTTTATAATATGACCTCCCAGCAGGGTGCTATGGATGATATTTTTAACAACCGGTTCAAGGGTTATCAAAACAGCTCAAAACTGCTCAACGATATATCGAATGTTCACGGAAACATTGCCCGCGCGCTCAATTTCAGCTGCGGCTATGATATCGAGGGCTTTGATCAGATCATCAAAGCACAAATCGATACCATGGAGGAGGATGTTCTTCTGGCCCAGAGTATCCTGAAAAATCAAAGACTGGGCGACACGGAAAGAAGGCTCTATCAGGAAGCGCTGCAAAGGCTGACGGAATACCAGCTGGCCGCCAAAAAGGTATTTGAGCTTGCGCTGGTCGGCGTGTCAAGGGAGTATGTGACAGACGTCGATCAGAAGTTTGAATCATTGAGAAAGGTCGTTTCCGAGATTCATGAGCTCGAAAATAAACTCAGCCAGGAAAGCTATGCCAGATCCGTCACCAATTATCGATATGCCGTCAACCTGTTCATCATCATTTTTGTTCTGGCCGTTGTTCTGTCGATTTTTGTCAGCATGTTTGTGACCCGTTTGATCGTCAACCCCGTGAAAGAGACCATTCAGGTCATGCGGCACCTGGCTGAAGGCGATCTCACCCGGCATATCGCGCTGCAGTCCCGAGATGAGATCGGTGAACTGGTGGAATCCGTCAACACCATGCGCGATAAAATGGGCAGCGCTGTCGGTCATGCCGTGGAAATCGCGTCAACACTTTCCGATTCGGCCTCACAGGAGGTTGCCGCGATTGAAGAAACATCCGCAGCTCTCGATGAAATGGCGTCGATGACCCGGCAGAATGCCGACAATACCGGCGAAGCAAACCAGTTGATGAATTCGACCAAGCAGGCCATCGCGAAAGCCGGTGATTCCATGAAGGAGCTCAACGGCTCGATGAAGGACATTGCCTCCGCCAGCGCGCAGACGCAAATCATCGTGAAGAGCATTGATGAAATCGCTTTCCAGACAAATCTGCTTGCTTTGAATGCTTCGGTGGAAGCGGCGCGGGCGGGAGAAGCCGGTGCGGGCTTCGCGGTGGTTGCCGACGAAGTGCGGAATCTGGCCAAGCGCGCAACCGAATCGGCACAGGGGTCTTCGAGTTTAATCGAAGACATCATTCGTAAAGTCAAGAAAGGGGAGGAACTTGTCAACACCACGAGCTCGGCGTTTAGTGAAGTGACCTCCACGTCGGATAAGGTCGTTTCCCTGATGAATGATATTTCCGCCACATCTCAGGAGCAGTCGCGCGGGATCGATCAGATCAACAGCGCCATTGCGGAAATTAATATCACATCACAGCAAAACGCGGGCAACGCGGACAGTCTGCATTCCGTGATGTCGATATTCAAGACCGGGGAGCATGAGGGTGGTGCTAATTCAAACCAGGGACGCCAACGCGCCAAAAACAAGAAGCGGTTGATGATTCAGGAATGATTCACTTGTAAAAAAGATACCCCGCCTTTACGGTTTGTAAACGCGGGGTATCTTTTCTTTGTGTAGCAATGACCGTTTAGAAACCGACACGATAAGCGGTTGATCAGCGGCTGTCTTATAAAAATATCATAAATATTAGTAATATGAGTCGCGCGCGGGGATTCTGCGGTTTTGCGTCGTCGTTTCGTTCCATTATCCATCCCATCTTTTTCTTGATAAAGATATTTAATTTGGCTACATAATACGCTTATGTTTTTATCTCCTAATCTGGACAAGTGTGATATTGACGGTCAAGGAAACCCTGAAGTTTGTCCTTATCGGATCTTTTTCAGATCGGGAAAAGAAGCAGCAATTGTCTTGAAGCATCCATTTTTAGAACATCTCCTTCCGGCAGGAAGGAACCAAAGAGAGTAAAGGAGGGTGTGATGGAGATCAGGAACCATACGGCATTGGTCACGGGAGGCGCTTCCGGTCTTGGAGCGGCAGTGGTAAGGCGAATTGTTGCAGCGGGAGGAAACGCCGCGATTTTCGATGTCCAGCAGGAAAAAGGTGACGCTCTGGCTGCCGAGTTGGGAGGCAGCGCCGTCTTCTGTTTTACGGATGTGACGAAGGAAGAGAGCGTGAATGAAAGCATCAGTACGGCGAAAGATCGTTTCGGCGGCATTCACTTCTGTGTCAACGCCGCCGGAACCGGCTGGGTAGAGCGAACCGTCTCAAAAAACGGGCCCCATTCCCTTCCGGTTTTTGAGCAGATCATCCGCCTCAATCTTCTGGGGACCTTCAATGTCGCCAGCAAGGCCGCCTTTGCCATGAGCGCGAACCAGTCGAATGCAAATGGTGAAAGAGGGGTGATCATCAACGTTTCGAGCACGGCGGCGTTTGACGGTCAGATCGGCCAGGCGGCCTACGCCGCCTCGAAAGGGGCCGTGGTGGGCATGACCCTTCCCATGGCCAGAGATCTTTCCGGTCTCGGGATTCGCGTCGTAACGGTCGCGCCGGGCCTCTTCAATACGCCTCTGCTGGCCATGCTGCCCCATGAAGCCATTGCCGCGCTCAACGAGTCGGTTCCTTTCCCCAGGCGAATCGGAGAACCGGATGAATTTGCCCTGCTGGTGGAGCAGATCCTTTTGAATCCTTATCTGAATGGTGAGGTGATCCGGCTGGACGGCGCGCTTCGCATGGCGCCCAAATAGTGCGTGGCGCCTGCGCAATCTGAATGGTCATGTAAACGAACTATGGGGAGGAACCATGAGAGAAAAAGTCTACATCATCGGCGTGGGAATGATTGCTATCAGCAAAATGGCCGGGTCATACGAGTTGATGTGCGAAGGAGCCATCCGGGAAGCGATGGAGGATGCGGGACTCAGCTACGAAGGAGATAAAGACGCCATCGGAGGCATCTGGTACGGGAATTGTGTTCAGGGGATGCTGACCAGTCAGCATTGTGTTCGCGGGCAGGTGGTGCTGCGGAGACTTAAATTTGAGAAAATGCCGGTTGTCAACGTGGAGAACGCCTGTGCGACGGCGACTACCGCTTTGAACCAGGCGATAAACCACATCCTGGCCGGTGTTTCTGACCTTGGGTTGGCCATCGGCATTGAGAAGATGCTCCCGGACCTGGAAAAGCTCGACAAGTTTCCCGAGATTCAGGCGGCTCTTCCTTACATGGGACTGGCGGCATTCTGGGCCGGATGTGAGCAGGATCGCAAAGATCAGTACATTGAGCATTGGCGGCATCAAAAATCGGAAATTCTGGGGATCCCCTACGAAGAAACCACGGTCGGGGGCGACCGCAGTCCTTTCATGGATTACTATGCTGTCAAGGCCCTGCAGGGAATGAAGAAATACGGATATACGCAAGAGCAGCTGGCCAGGATTTGCGCCAAAACCCATCACCACAGCACCATGAATCCCAAGGCGCAGTATCGCAAAGACATGACATGGGAAGAGGTCATGTCCGATAAACCCGTTACCTACCCCCTGACCCGGGCCATGTGCGCGCCCACGGGAGAGGGTTGTGCCGCCGCCGTCGTGTGCTCGGAGAAATACTTGAAGGAGCATCCCGGCATCAAGGATCCCCTTTGGATCAGGGCATCCGTACTGGTCTCCGGTCGGGACCGGGGGGATTATGATCAGGACATTTCGGGGAGGGGCGCGGAAATTGCCTTTCGCCAGGCCGGCTTAACACCGAAAGACATTGACCTTCTGGAAGTCCATGACGCGACAACGTTTGGTGAAATCTATCAAACAGCACAGGCCGGGTTTTGCAAACCGCAGCATGCCGGCGAATTTTGTTCATCAGGCGCCACATCCCTGGGAGGCGAGCTTCCCACGAATGTAAGCGGCGGGTTGATTTCCCGCGGTCATCCGGTTGGCTGCACCGGTCTTGCCCAGGTCTATGAGCTGGCCACGCAATTACGGGGGCGCGCGGGAGATCGGCAGGTGAAGGGCGCTAGAATCGGGATGCATATCAACGGCGGCGGAGTGATCGGTGTCGAAGAGGCATCTCTGGGCATTGATATCCTGGAAAAGGCATAGGTGAGAACATGGACATCATTCAATATTCAGAAGAGCACCGGATCTTCAGGGAGTCTTTGCGAAAATATCTGGAAAGGGAAGTGATTCCGAATGTCGAGGAATGGGAAGAGGCAGGCATTGTCCCGCGCAGTGCCTGGAAGGGGATGGGAGAGCAGGGGTTTCTCTGCATGCAGGTTCCGGAAGAATATGGCGGTGTCGGTGCCGATTTTCTTTATTCCGTTATCGTAACAGAAGAGCTTTGCCGGACCAACCATACGGGCCTTGCGGCTTCACTGCATAGTGATATCGTTGTTCCTTATATTCTGGCTTTCGGAGCGGAAGCGCAGAAAAAAAAATATCTTCCCGGATGCGTTTCAGGAGATATCATCACCGCGATTGCCATGACGGAGCCGAACACAGGCAGCGATCTGGCCGCCATCCGGACCACCGCTTTCGAAGACGGCGATTCCTTTATCATCAACGGGCAGAAAACCTTCATCAGCAACGGCATCAACTGCGATCTGGTGATTGTGGCGGCCAGGGATCCGTCTCAGAGCAATCCCCATGCCGCAGTCGATCTATTTTTGGTGGAGGCGGGCACGCCCGGATTCGAAAAGGGACGGCGGATTAAAAAAGTGGGCTGGCACAGCCAGGATACGGCGGAGCTCTATTTCACCGATTGCCGGATTCCCAGGACAAATCGCCTGGGAGAGAAGGGCACTGGCTTTTTGAACCTCATGCTGAAACTCCAGCAGGAGAGGTTGGTGTGCGCAATCGGCGCCGTGGGCGCGGCGGAGTATATCATGGAGATCACGACCCAGTATTGTAAACAAAGATCCGCTTTCGGCCGTCCCCTTTCCAAATTTCAACATACCCAGTTCGAGCTTGTTGAAATGATGACCGAAGTCAGGTTAGGGAGGACGTTTCTCGACAAATTGATCGTCGAGCACATGGAAGGAAAGAACATCGTGGTGGATGTGTCGATGGCCAAATACTGGACGACGGATATGGCCTGCCGGGTGGCGGACCGGGGCCTTCAGCTTTTCGGTGGCTACGGGTACTGCGAGGAATACCCGATTGCCCGTGCCTGGCGTGACACACGGGTGATGCGGATTTTTGCGGGGACCAATGAAATCATGAAAGGGGTGGCGGCGCGCTTCCTGGGGCTTTAAACGTCTGCACTGAAACGCCCGCTTGATTTCCAGCCGGATGGCATCAGGCGGAACCGATTTTCCTTTCGTGCATTTTTTGATATTGCGCTACGGTTGCCATAGCGCGCGGCGCGTTTTGGGTCGCTGTATACGGAAATGCCCCGGTTGACAGTGCCCGAAACATTGTTTCCTGACGACTGCCGCAGGTGAAGCCGGACATCGGTTTTCCCGATCCGGCTTTTTTCTTCCGGTGTTTTGATGTCAAGAGAGGACTGCCTTGAGTACCGCCTTCACTTCTTCGAAGCGGAAGGGTTTTCTCAAGACACCATGAAATCCGGCTTCTTTGAAATCTTTCATCAGGGGATCGCCCGATTCGCAAAGCGCAATGGCTTTGACATCAGGGGCTGTCTTTTTGATCCGCGACAGTGCGGCGGCTCCCCCCAGGCCCTGCCGGGCACTCAATGTAAGGATCACCGCGCTGAAGATATTCCCCGCATCTATCGCCTGCCGGTATTCATGGACGGCCTGCAGTCCATCCGCCACAGGGGTTGCCTCAAGATGAAGCTGTTCTAAGTACATCTGTAGTAATTTTCTGATTTCCGGATGCTCCTCCATGACCAGGATTCGGAGCCGGGAAGAAACAAATACCTTCTCTTCTTGAGAAACTGTTTTGCCGTTTTGACCGGGTTTTGCCGGAAGATACAGGGTGAACACAGCCCCGCCCCCTTCCGCGGCCGCGGCGGTAATATATCCGCCGTGCTTTTTCAAGACGGAATAACAAACCGTCAGGCCCAAACCCATGCCCTTGTCCTGTCCCATTTCTTTGGTAGTAAAATAGGGGTCGAAAATTTTGTCCAGATGTTCTTCCGGGATGCCGGGGCCGTTGTCTTCAAAAGTGATCCGGAGGTACGCACCTTCATCAAGCGGCAGCAGGTCGGTCTCACTCACTTCGACATTTTCGGCGTGCACTTTAAGCATTCCTCCGGAGGGCATAGCCTCTACGGCGTTTTCAGACAGATTGCGGAAGCATTGACGAATCTGATCTTCATCGGCCCAGGCGGGCCAGAGGTCTTCTTGAAATTCCAAAGACGTCTTCACGGATGAGGATGGAATCCTGCCGGAAACAGCCTCGCGAAGTATTTTCTCAACAGGCAGGAGCGCCAGGCGGGGATCTCCCCCGCGCGAAAAAGTGATGAGCTGTCCGGTAAGCGCCCGTGTCTTTTCAATGGCCTGTCCGGCCGCTTGCAGATTCTGCCGGGCGGCCTGATCCTCCGGGATGCCCAGCATGGTCATGTCGATATAACCCTGCACGATGGTCATGAGATTATTGAAATCATGAGCGATGCCACCTGCCAGCATGCCCAGGGATTCCAGCTTGGCGGAGTGAGCCAGGGCGTCTGTCATGATTTTGTGTTCGGTAATGTCCATGCCGAAGACAGCCAGTTGCAAGACACTTCCGTCGTCTGAGGCTATCGGATAGATCGAATTGAGGATCGTCCGTCCGAAGCGTTCGTCTTCAAAACGCACGGGCTTGCCTGTCTTGAGAACTTCCAGCATTTTCTGTCTGCGACTCTCTGCAACATCCGGTGGCAAAAGCTCATAAATATTTTGTCCATTGAGCAGGGTGGGCAGATCGGTACCAAGGCGCCCGGCAAGGGTTTCATTGGCAAAAAGGATGTTCCCGTTGATGTCGATCAGAAAGATGCTTTCCGTGGAGGCATGCAGCAGGGCGCGCATCTGATTTTCCCCTGTCCGAAGGCGCTTCGCGCTTTCCAGAAGGCGTGTCTCTCTTTCCCGCAGCAGACCTGCGCTCTCCTTGAGCTGATTTTCTCGTTCCTGCAATTGACGGGTGTTTTCCTGGATCTGCCGGTCTTTTTCGTGGAGCTGTCCGTTGATTTCATGGAGAAGCTTTTCGGTTTGTCTGAATTTGATTTCGGTTTCCCGCAGCAGACCTGCGCTCTCCTTGAGCTGATTTTCGCGCTCCTGCAACTGACGGGTGTTTTCCTGGATCTGCCTGTCTTTTTCGTGGAGCTGTTCGTTGGTTTCCTGGAGGAGTTTTTCGGTTTGCCTGAATTTGATTTCGTTTTCCCGCAGCGTTTTTTCCGCGTTTTTCCGGTCGGTGATATCGCGCGACGAGGCGAGTATCTCTATGAGGCTGCCGTCGGCGTCACGGATCGCCGTCATTTTGGATTCCGTCCATACCTTCTGGCCGTCTTCACACAGGAATTCCAGCTGCATGGTCCATAATCGCTGCGAATCTGCAGGACCGGAAGATTCCAGTTTCAATTCCTCTTCCCAGACATTATTCACCAGCTCAAAGGAGGCAGGTGTCAGAATTTTTTCCAGGGGCAGGGACACGATCTTTTCGGCATCAAACCCGAGCAACTGCCGGACCGACCGGGTGACATAGGTCAGCTTTCGATGCAAATCCACAGCCCAGATCATGTCGCTGATGTTCTCCGTGATCAGGTGCTGGCGCCTTTCGCCTTCCTGCAGGACTTCCTGCAGGGCTTTGTGCTCAGAGATATCTCTGTCGCTCGCGCGAAAGCCCGCGTAAGCCCCGGTTTCGTCATAAACCGGCAGGCACACATGGTCGATCCAGCGCGTTTTGCCGTCCTTGCGAATGATTCGAAATTCCTCTGCACCCGGTGACTGTGTTTTCTTTACCAGTCGACGATGCTCGTCGAAAAGGGGACGGTCCTCAAGATAAATGATTTTATAAAGAAGACTCGGATCCTTGAGGAACTCATCGCGGTCATATCCGGTCAGACGTTTACAGGAGGGGGATGCATAGACGAGACGATCGTCGACATTCAGCCAGTACTCCCAGTTATGGCTGTTTTCGGCAATGAGCCGAAAGCCTTTTTCGCTTTCCTTCAACTCGGCAATAACCTGCTGGTATGTATCGATTAACTTTTCGGAATCGGCGGCCTGCATCCGCAATACCTTGACGTCATCGAGAAGCTGCATGCGTGATTTATCTTTGTCGTTCATAAAACCCCTTCAACCCTGGTTCATGTTCCGTCAGGAAACCATCCTCGTACGCTGATATTGAAAGATTATTTCATAGTCTAATACATTTCTTCATTTTTTTCTATGAAGTTTAATGATGTCGGATTATTTGAAGGCAGGAGCCCTGTAAGATGCTTCAACGGAGTATGAAATGTACAAAAGTGCAGATGTCATGCTAAAGCCCACGGTGTTGGCGGATTTGCCTTGACAATCGGACGCTGTATCATTATTTTACGATCTACTATAACAGTATATTAGTAAAGGATTGTCATGGATCGTAAAGAAAGCATCCTTTTTCATGCCCGCAAGCAGTTCACCCGCTTCGGTTACACCAAGACAACGATGGATGATATCGCCCGCAAATGCGAGATTACCAAGCCCACGCTCTACCAGTATTACGCGGGGAAGGCGGACCTTTTTGCCGCGGTGATTGAAGAGGAACAAAAGGCATTCTTCGCGATGATCAATAAGGCCACGGCCGGTGTTTGCGGGTCGGCTGAAAAACTGCGCATCTATGCGGAGCTGCAGATTGAGTCGATCAAAAGATTTCTTCTTTTAGGAGAACTGTCCCGACGCTCGCTTCTGGATCTCCATCCCGATGCACTGAAAGTGATGGCGGTCTGCCGGAGTAAAGAAGAAGGTATGCTGGCGGACTGGATCGGGGAGGACATCTGTTCCGGAAAATTCGACTCTGTGGACACCCGTCACGCCGCCCGCGTTTTCTTTTTAACCATCGCGTCGCTGAAATATGACGGGCTGGTCCTCAATTCGCCCTCCTCCGATGAAATCTCCGCCGGGGAAGCGCCCATTGTGCAACTGGCCGAAGATTTCAGAAAGTTTGTCGATCTTTTTATAAACGGATTAAAAGTCAGGAAGAAAAAAAATGTAAAGCAAGCGGAGGTACCATGAAAACTGAAAAACAAGCGCATCATTGCGCCCCTGGGATCTTGATGATTGGCCTCGCGGTCACGCTTGCCTGTCTGATGTTGCTGATAAACGGGTGCAAAAAGGCCGAAGCGCCGGCGGATAAGGATCCGGTTGTCGTTTCCGTGATCAGCGTTTCTGAAGGTCCCATCGAAGACGTTTTGCGTTTCACAGGCGACGTGCGCGCCAGGCGTGACGTCCGTCTTTTATCTCAAGTGGGCGAACGTATTGTGGATCTGCGTTTCGACAAGGGCGACCGTGTGCGGGAGGGCGATATTCTGGCCGCAGTCGACAACACCCTGCTTTCACATGGCGTCGCGCAGGCCGGGGCGGGGGTGGAGGCCGCGCAGTCCAATCTGAAAAACATGGAATCCGAATATGGCCGCGCGTCACGGTTGATTGCTCAAGAAGCCATCAGCCGACAGCAGTACGACACCACAAAGACCCAGCTTCAAAACGCGCAATCGGCTCTCAGGCAGGCGCAGGCTGTTCTTGAGCAGACCCGCAGGCAATACCGCAATTCATACATCCGCGCGCCGTTTTCAGGCATCATCAGCAACCGTTTTGTGGAACTCGGCGATATGGTCGTGCCGGGCGCGCCGGTTTTCAGCCTTGTGCAGATGGATACCATGCGTGTTATGGCCCAGGTCAGCGAGCACGAATTCACGCGCATCGTGCCGCAACAGGAAGCAAGGCTGAAAGTCGCCAGCCTCCCGGATCTGATTTTTAACGGACAGGTGGTGAAGAAAACACCCATTCTCGATCCGGTCAGCCGGCTTGCGACAGTCGAAATCCGTTTCCCCAATCCTGAAGGCCGGTTGGTGTCCGGCATGTTCGGCGATCTGGAAATCGTGATCGGTCGAAAGGAAAATGTTCCCCGGATTCCGCTGTCTGCCGTGCAGTATCGCGTAACCCCCGGTGAACGCGGCGCGACCTCCGTTGAAGCCGCCACAAGAGATCCCCATGTTTTTCTGGTTGAAAACGGCAAGGCCGTGCGTCGGGCGGTGGTGACGGGTTATCAGCAGGACGGTCAGCTGGAAGTGGTTTCCGGCGTGGAGACGGGAGATCTCCTGGTCGTCAGAGGCCATCATGAGCTGGAGAACGGAAGTGCCGTGAAAGTCGCTGAAGCTTATGAAACCCCGAAGCGAGGGGAAGGCTTATGAAACTGGCGTCCCTGGCAGTCAGCAAAGCCATTACCTTTATGATGATCTTTTTGATCGTTGTGGGGTTCGGCATCTTTTCCTTTACGCAGCTTAGGACCGATTTGCTGCCGGATATCAAATTTCCCATCGTGGTGGTTCTGACGCAATACACGGGTGTCGGACCGGAAGACATGGAAACGCTTATCTCGCGCCCGATTGAAGAAGCGGTCGGGCGCGTCGCCAGTGTCAAGCGGGTTACCTCGCGCTCGTCGCTGGGGAACTCCGCGGTCATCATTGAATTCGACTGGGGCATCGATATGGATATGGCGGAATTCCATATCCGCAAGAACCTGGATTTCGTGCGGGGCTACCTGCCTGACGACGCGGACGAGCCGATTACCTTTACATTTGATCCGTCGCTCCAGCCGATCCTGATTCTGGGGCTTACCTCCGGCAAACTCAGCCAGCCGGAATTGCGCAGACTTTCCGAAGAGCTCATCGAGCCCAGGATAGAACGCATTGAAGGTGTCGGCGCGGCGGACACGATCGGCGGGGCGAAGCGCCAGATTCTGATTGAACTCAATCCGCATGCGCTTCAGGCCAGTGGTCTTTCCACCTCGGACGTGATTCAGGCCATCCGGACGGAAAACGTTCAGTTTCCCGGCGGATTTGTCACGCAGCAGGATCAGGAATTTACCATCCGGACGCTGGGCATGTATCAGTCCGTCGATGAGATTCGCAACACGGTGGTCGCCTACCGTTCCGGCGCACCGATCTATTTGCATCATGTCGCCCTGGTGCGCGACGGGTTTGAAGAACCGCGCGGTCTTGTGCGGACGGATCGCGAGCCGGCCGTAATGATGTTTGTGCAAAAGCAGTCGGATGCCAACACGGTGCAGACCGTCAACCGTGTGCTGCGCGCTCTGCCGGGAATCGAAAAAGCCGTCGGCGATGACGTGCAGCTGCTGACTCTGTTCGATCAATCGATGTTCATCAATCGGTCCATTTCGAACCTGAGCAACACGGCGGGCCTGGCTTTTTTAATGACGGGTCTGATCCTTTTGTTCTTTACGCACAATATCCGCTCATCCATCATCGTATCACTGGCGATTCCCGTTTCTGTGGTTGCAACGTTTGCGGTCATGTATCTGGCGAATCTGACACTCAACATTATATCGCTTGCGGGACTAGCGCTTGCCATCGGTCTTCTGGTAGATAACTCCATCGTCGTGCTAGAAAATATCTACCGCCTTCGGGAGGAGGGAGGGGAACGCAGCAAGGCCGCCGTGGACGGCGCCACACAGGTGAGTCGTCCCATCACGGGTTCGACGCTGACGACGCTGGCCGTTTTTGTGCCGATCCTTTTCGTGCCGGGCATTGCGGGCGTTTTGTTCAACGATATGGTGATCACCATATGCTTTTCGCTGGTGGTCTCGCTGTTTGTGGCCCTCACGCTGATTCCGCTGCTTTCGTCGCGCTATCTGCGGATGACCGCCGCCGGCGCCGATCTGCTGAGGCTCAAGCAGTCCAAGACAGGGAATGTCAAGAAAACTGAGATTGTTTCGGCAAGAATTGCGAATTTTCTCAATGGCATGACGAACCTTCATGAACGCTCTTTACGCTGGGCAATCCGCCATAAAAAATTCACCCTGATCTCTGTGGCCGCCTTGTTTTTTATATCCCTGGGGCTTTTGGTTTCCCTCGGTACGGAGTTTATTCCGCAGACCGATCAGAGCTATATCCGGCTGGAAGTGGAAATGCCGCGCGGCACTGCGCTGGACACAAATGAGGAAGTCATCCGGAGGGTTGAACAAGAGATTGCCGAAAGCGTGCCGGAAATCAGAACCATGACCGCAATCATCGGGAATCCCGGAACGATCGGAGGTGGCTTTCAGGGCGTGGGATCGAACTTTACTGAATTTCACATCGGACTTATTCCGATCAGCGAGCGCAGCCGTTCGCAATCTGAAATTACGGATGTCATGCGGTCGCGTCTGGCAAAAATACCGGGCATCGAGTACCGCTTCCGCCAGGGCGGCATGGAATTCAGCGAAGGTGACGTGATTATCAAAATATTCGGCTACGACCTCAATGAGTTGCGCGAGCTGGCGGATCGCGTGGAGGCGAAGGTCTCGACCATTCACGGTGTGGTCGATGTCAAATCCGCCGTCCAGGGCGGCCAGCCGGAATGGATAGTCGATATTGACCGCAACCGTGCCGCGCAGGTGGGCTTAAAGGCGGCGATGGTGTCGGATGTCGTCTACACCAGTATTCAGGGCAGCATCGCGTCGCGGTATCTGGAGCGCGGCGAAGAGCATGAAATCCTCGTGCGCCTGCCTGCGGAATACCGCCAGCGCAAGGACATCCTCGAAAATCTTCTCATCCGCACACCGGCAGGGGCGCATATTCCGCTCAAGGCGGTGGCGGACATCCGGCAGGAAATCGCGCCTTTTACCGTGACGCGTGAAGACCAGCAGCGCATGGCCTCCGTGGCCCTGTCCGTTTCCGGGCGCGACTTAGGCGGTGTGATTGCGGATGTGTCCCGGGAAATGTCGGTGTTTCCCTTTCCACCGGATACCCGCCATGAAGTTGGCGGAGCGGCCGAAGATATGCAGGAATCCTTTCTGTATCTGGGTATCGCGATTCTGGTTGCCTTTATTGTCGTTTACATGGTCATGGCGTCCATTTTTGAATCGCTTGTTCATCCCTTCGTGATTATGGCCGCCGTGCCGCTTTCGGTCATCGGCGTGGCCTGGTCGCTGTTTGTAACCGGTACCATCATCAGCGTAACGGCGCTCATCGGCATGGTTATGCTCATCGGCATTGTGGTCAACAACGGGATTGTCATGGTCGATTTCATGAACCAGCTGCGCGAGCAGGGTATGGAAATGCTGGAAGCTGTAGTTACTGCGGCCAAGCTGCGGCTGCGGCCTGTTCTGATGACCGCGCTGACCACGGTGCTGGCCATGTTTCCCCTGGCACTGGGCCTCGGTGAAGGGGGGGAGACCTGGGCACCGATGGCCCGTGCCGTGATGGGCGGCTTGTTTGCGTCCACCGCTTTGGCCGTTATCGTCATCCCGATTCTCTATATCATCATCGTGTCGTTTACCGAACGTGTGAAGGCGCGCTGGCAAAAACATGAGACGGACGCGACGGTGTAGGGCAAGAGGGTAAGGGACAAAGGGTGAAGACGAAAGGTCCATTTATGAGAACCTTCCGTCTTCAGTCTTATCCGTTTCATTTCACAGCGCCTTGAGAAGCTTGTTTTCCGGCATGTTCCCGATTGCCTGTCCGAACAAGGTAAGCGATGCGGACAGGGAGGCAAACTCAGGGCTGTGGGCGAACGGCAGGGTGTTGAGCCCTCTATTTTCCATGGCTTCAATGACATATTGAATCGTCAGAACGTTGATGTCAATGGCCGGCTGATGCCCCTTTTCACCGTCTCCTTCGATTTCCGCCACGGAGACAATGCCGCTTTTGATCAGTTCAAAAAGAAGGTCATTGACAAAGCGGATCGGAATTTCAAGCTGGTTGGATAGTTGTTGAGCCGTCAAGGGTTTCCCTCCCCGGGTGAAATTCATAATCAGGTGGTGCGTAATCTGAAGGGTGAGCAGTGTCCGGAGGCGATGGCTGGCCTGAAGGGCGTCCGGCTCAAATTCATACGTGTCCACGTTCTGGTGCGCAAAGGCCAGTTCCGCTCCATACAGGACGATCAGCCAGCTTAACTGAAGCCAGATCAGAAAAAGCGGCAGCGCTGCAAAGCTGCCGTAGATGGCGTTGTATTTCACAACGCCGACCTGAAAGGTGATGTATCCCCATTGAACCGCCTGAAAGAGGGTTCCGGTGATGATGCCCGCGATGAGTCCGGAAGAGAAACGGACCTTTGTGTTCGGCATGAAGACGAACAGAAAAGTGAAAAGGCCCCACAAAAGGGTGTAGGGAAGCAGGTTCAATAAAAAGAGCAAGACAGGGCTGAAGGCTCCCAGAATGGCGAATTTTTCGAGAATCAGATTCACCTGGGTGGCGATAAAGACGGTAGCGCCGCCGGACAGAATGATGATGACAGGACAAATCAGCATGAGCGACAGGTAGTCGGCGAATTTCCGACCGACGGACCGCTGTTCTTTGATGCCCCAGATGTCGTTGAAGGAATATTCGATATGCCCCAGGACTTTCAGTACCGCCCAGAATAGCATGACCAGGCCGATACCAGCGATCAGACCGCCTTGTGTGTTTGCAAGCAGAGAATGGGAAAAATCGATGACATTGGCGAGGATATCCTCGTGACCGGCCAGCTTGTCCCGCAACTGTTCTTCGAGAACTTTTTCAAAACCGAAACCCTTGGCGATTCCGAAGGCCATGGCGAAAACGGGTACGATGGAGATCAGTGAGTAGAAAGTGAGGGCGGATGCCCGCAACTGACACTTGTCTTCGTCGAATCCGCGGATGGATAGAATCAGCACACGAAGAAGGTTAAGGGATAATGACTTTCCCGGCGGAAGATTTGTCCGCCTGATTCTCCAGATGTCGTGCTGGATGAAGTTTGTCGCCTGTTGGAGCCGCTTGCCGATGATGCTCATGGAGCCTCCTTTGACGGTTGGGCTGGTTTTGATTTGCCGTCACGCAATCCATCGCAAGGACGATATGCAGGCAGCAGGGCCGTATCGTTGCGGTCTAACCACTCTATCACTGACTGCGCTATCACCCGATGCCCGTGCTCATTGGGGTATCTGGAATCTGAAAGAACCAGATCCGCGCTTCGCAGGTGGTGATCTGCCAGATAACCGGCCCAGTAGCTGTGCGCCGGAATCCATTTGCAGCCCAGGTCTTCCGCCACAATCCTCAATGACTTGTAAAAGATATCGACAGACGCCATATCATGCGGGTCGTCGAAGGTGTGACAGGTAGCCAGGAAGATGGCCGGATTGAAGTGAAGGCGCGCCCGCCTGATCATCTGCACGATATTTTCCTGAAATTCGGAGCGGTAGACGTAATCGAAAGCATCATCAACCCCGAACTGAATCAGCAGGATATCAGGCCGGAAGACATCGATATCCTCTGCAAATGAACCGATGCCTTCAAAAGAGGTTTCGCGGTGCCGGGAACGGTTCATCACCTCGACTCCTCTCCCCATGAGGGATTCCGCCAGAATATCGACATAACTTTTCATCACGCCATGACCGGCGGCAACACTGCCGCCGCGGATAAGCAGTCTCATGAGCGGCCCTCTTTGCGCTGTCCTCCCAGCTTGAAGAAATCACTTCATCTGTCATTTTCCGCTCAAGGCGGATTGAGGGAAGTGCCTTGCTTGCGCTTCCTCTTACTGCGTTTTTTTCTTCAGGTTGCGGAAATCGGGTTTTCGCTTTTCCATGAATGCCATCATGGCCTCCGTACTTGCAGGACCGCCGGCCAGCCTGTCCATGGCCTCCTGCTCGAGCTTCAAGGCGGCTTCGATACCCGCTTTATGCGTAAGTTTGAGGCATCTTTTCGTTTCCAGAAGCGAGCTCAAAGGCAGCTGCGCTATTTCGGCGGCTTTTGCCATCGCGTTTTGAAGAAGCTCGTCATCCTTGAACTTGCGGGAGGCGATGCCCGTTTCCAGCGCGAGGTCGGCGTTGATCCATTCCGTGGTAAAAAGGAGCTCTGCTGCGCGCTGCGGTCCGATGAGGGTTTGCAGCATGTAACTGCTGGCGAACTCTGGCGCCATTCCCAGGCTGTTGAAGGGCAGACGCATGCGCAGACTTTCACCGACATAGAGCACATCGCTGTGGAACAAAATGGTGGCGCCACCCCCGACGGCGACCCCTCTGGCCGCGCCAACAAGCGGTTTATCAAAGTCAACCACCGCGCGTTCCGTAATCCTGTAACTGTGCGCAGCTCCCGAAACTGCGTAATCCTTCAGGTCCTGACCCGCCGAAAAATCATTGCCCGCACCGGTAATGACAACCACCGTAACGTCATCGTTTAGGCGGGCTGCATCAAGCTCTGCGGCGAAAGCCGTCCACTGTTCCAGGTTGAACGAGTTCTTTGAGTCGGGGCGGTTCAATGTCAGTAACAGAACACCATCATGAAATTCCTTTAAAACCGTATTGCTCATCATCATACCTCTCTTTTGCTTGATTTATTTTTTTCCAAAGGCTTGCGCTCCGATTGGTATTGTAAAATATGAAACATTAACGCTTAATCGCAGCATGCTGTTTTCATGAGTGCATGCGTGAACAGAGCGCTGTCCTTAATAATTTATTAGATATGCAAATGCGGATGTGTGTCAACTAAAATTATTAATTCATCAGTGCCCGGTGTCTTCTTGTGAGCATCTGCTTATCCATTAACTCGGATGGTTCTATATTATGCCGTTTTCAAAGGCATGTTGTGATTTGGCGTCTTCAGGAAGCAGTGTGGTGGATCTGATGCCGGAAACGTTTTGTGCTGATCATATCTCCTGCCAGAGATTTATAAGAAGGATCTGAGGATAATCAGCTTGCAGTCAGGGAGATATCTTAGTACAGGAAACCATGGCCAATGTTCAATGATAAAAATATTATCAGAAAGGTGGAAGGTTTATGCGTATCGGAAAGTTGCTTGCAGCAATGCTCGTTTGCTTGTTTGTCGTTTCTCTGGCTGCTTCCGAAGGCCATGCTCAGAAAAAGGGTTATGACGACAAGCAGATCAGAATAGGCCAGTGGGGACCCCAGACGGGTCCGGCCGCGTCCTGGGGTGCTGTCGCCCGCGGCAGCAGGCTTGTTTTTGACATGGTGAATGAAGAGGGCGGCATTCATGGCAGACAAATCCGCTATTTCATTCGTGACGATCAATACAGCCCTTCCCAGACCATTGCCGGTGTGAGGAATCTGGTTGACCGGCAGGGCGTTCTGGCCTTTGTAGGCGGTGTCGGTTCAGCGCCCGCCATGGCTGTAAGAAACTATCTTCAGCGAAATAAAATTATCTGGGTTGGCGTTGTTGCGAGGGCTAAAGCCCTTCGCGAGCCTCATAACCCGTATCTGTGGTGTATGTGGCCATCCTACGAAGATGATGCATCTGTTATGGCGAAGTTTCTCGTGGAGACCAAAAAATTCAAAAAAATCGGCATGCTTTACCAGAATGACGATTATGGTCTTGACCCTCTCGCGGCGGTTCAGCAGCGCCTGAAAAGCTACAACATGGAGCTTACCCTGGCGGTTTCCGTTGAACCGACCGAAAGCGATCTATTCTCACAGGTCGCAAGGCTCAAGGCGGCAGGAGTGGAGGCGGTGATCGGCTATGTCGCTCCCAAGCAGGGGGCCATTGCCTTGCGAAATGCTGTCTCCATTGGTTTCCGCCCGCAGTGGATCCATTCATTCAACCTCTGTGACTTTACCTATATGAACCATATTACTGAAGGACTATGGGCCAAAGAAAAAGTTATGACCACCGCGTTCACGGAAGATGTCTTTGACATGAGTATCCCGTCTATAAAGAGATATCACGATGCGGCAAAGAGGATTGCTCCGGGAGAGAGATGGGGAATCTTCTATTCTGCCGGTATTTACGCGGCCGAACCTCTGGTCTATGCGCTTCAAAAAGTCGGCAGGGATCTGAGCGAGGATGCCCTCATAAACGAGCTCAATAAGATTACCAAATTTAAAGGTATTGGTCCGGAAATCACCTGGACAAGTACGAATCATTTGCCTCCGATGGCGTTCCGTATCTGGCAGAGCGGACCCAAAGGAGAGGTGATCGTGATTCAGGACTGGACTGAAAACGATTTGTCCAACAGGGAGTGAATGGCGCTTGATTCCTTGTTCGTCAAACAGGGCGAAGTCCTGTGAAATCAACATTCCTCAAGGTCCGGGAATTCGGGTGCCTGCCTTGTGAGGAAGGCGGAAACTCCGTGAATGCTCTCACCGCTTGCAATGAGGGTGGCCGCTTCATTCGTTTCAAGCTCCAGCGCCTCCCGGGTTGTCAGGTCATGGGTTTCCCTGATCACGGACAGGGCATGGCGGACGGCGCGAGGGCCGTTTTTCGCGATGGCAAGAGCAAGGGACAGTGCTTCCTCCAGTGCCTTGCCCTGCGCGCTGACGCGGTTGGTTAAGCCAAGCTGCAGGGCCTCTTTAGCACCCACATTTCGCGCAGTACAGATCAGGTCGGCCGCCCGGGAAGCACCCACAAGGCGGGTGAGCCCCACGACGCCGCCATGATCCGGCATGAGGCCGAGCCGCACCTCGGAGAAACAGATTACCGCTTCGGGGTCCATGACGCGCAGATCACAGCGGGAGGCAATCTCGGCTCCCGCGCCGTATGCCAGTCCGTTAATGGCGGCAATGATCGGGACCGGCAGTGAGACAAGACGATCGGTGCTTTGCCGTACACGGCAGATGAGGTCGTATGCCGGGCCTTTGTCGCGTTTCTCCATTGCGTCTAGCAGGGGTTGAAGCAAGGGGTTTTCCGGGTTTACGTCGAATCCAGCGCTGAAAGCTCTGTCACCTGCGCCGACGAGGACAACCACCCGCGGAAGGCTGCAGGCAAGCTCGGCAATCACGCTATCCATGCAATCCCACATGTGCTGGTCGAAGGTGTTTTGTTTTGCCGGCCGGTCCAGGGTTATGATGGCGATGTGACCCTGCCTCCGTAGATGAACACCGTAATTCTCCATGCGTCACTCCATTTCGTGCAATTCGATGTTTCTTCGTTCAAGCCCGGCATTCAGATTTTTCCGAGCGCCGCCAGAATTTCCTCTTTTACCCGGATACCGTTTTCCCTCGACAGGCTTGACTCCAGCACCAACCGCGCCGCCGCACCACCCAGATTTCCAAGCGCCCAGGCCGTGTGCGCGCGTACCAGTTCCTCCGGGTCCCCCATGGCTCTTGCCAGATGGGGCACCATCTCCCGATCACCGCTGTTGCCAATCGCGACCGCGGCGTTTCGCTGAAAGAACTTGCGCTCCCGCATGTAGATGTACAAAAGCTGAGAGACGCCTTTTTCTTCGGTTTCCCTGTCCATCCGCAGGAGACGAGGCAGGCTGAAGTATTTTGCCGTTTCCTCCATGAAGGCGTTTGACGGCAGATTTGCTGTAAGCTTCGCGCGGTTGTGCGGGCAGGCTTCCTGGCACAAATCACAACCATGAATCCAGCTTGCGTTTTTTAGTCGGATTTCCGGATCCATGTAGGCAGAGGTATTCTGAAATCCCTGGACGTTGACGACGTGGTTGAACGTGAGGCAGCGGCGAGGATTTATGCGAAAATTGTCAACGATCGCCCCTGTCGGGCAGGCATCGATGCACAGCCGGCAGTTGGGCGGACAATGTGTCCCTTGCGCGGGTTCGTCATACTCCAGTTCGGTGTCCACGATGTATGTGTGGATCAGCACGAAAGTGCCGATGTCCGGCGCGCTGACGAAGGTGTTGCGGCCGATCCGGCCGAGACCGGCACGGACGGCGGCGAGCCGGTCCGGGACCCCGGATGCAATCAAAAACCAGCGTCCGACCTGCATTCCCCTGGCTTCCAGGAACTGCCGCATGAGCTGTACACGCGCCCCCCCGAGACGCGTCGGTGGTTCGATGTAGGAACGCGATTGGTACAACCGGCCGATTTTTCCTGTCAGGTTTTCAGGGAAGCTCTCCCTGAAGTAATCGTAGATGGCGACGATGATGGACCGGGCGCCCGGGAGGCGATTCTGTGGGTTTGCGGCGCGTCCGAGGCGCAGGCTGGAATCGACGGCCCAGTCATAGTCTGATGCGCGTTCCTCCAGCGCCCGGGCGTACATGGGGAATGGCTGAGCTGTTGTGATTCCCACCCTGCTGTAGCCGAGATCGAGCGCGTATTGTTTGATCTCATCCGTCAGCGACACTTGACATCTCCCGGCAGGAACCTGTTTCCCGAAAAGCGGTTTTCAATTCTGAACATGTGGAGACTTTTAACAGAATTATTTTATTAAAAAAAGAATTATTGCAATTTTGCAGGGGTTGATGGATAAAAATAATTAACAGGATTCGACTTTAATGTTGTGCCCCATTTTGGGTTTGCATGTCAATGCCGGCGTTTTATTGCATGCAGGCATGAAGAATGTTCGCTGACTGTCTGTGTGCAATGTGGTGTATGGAAAAAAACTATTATGAGGGGGGATTATGAAAAAAATTATTTTTACGATTTTTGCCGTTTTGGTTCTTCTGATCGCTTATTTTATCCTCTGGCCGGTGCCGATCAAACCTGTCAGCTGGGACGCGCCGCCGCCTCCGGAATATGCAGGACCGCACGAGGTCAACACCCGTCTTGCCGATCTCCAGATTATTTCCATCGGTGCTGAAGAAGGGCCGGAGCACATTGTCATCGCCAAAGACGGCATGCTTTATACGACGGTGGCCAGCGGCAAGATCCTGCGGATGAATCCGGACGGCAGCGGGCAGGAAGTGTTTGTAAACACCGGCGGAAGGGTTCTGGGTTTCGACTTTGACGCGGCCGGAAACCTGATTGCCGCCGATGCCGATAAGGGCCTGCTTTCCATCGCCCCTGACAGGACCATCACTTTGCTGACCGATCGTGTTCATGACGATCCCATCCGTTATGCCGATGCGGTGGTCGTGGCCAAGACCGGCAAAATGTATTTAAGCGACGCATCCGCCCGTTTTGCCCCTCAAGACTGGGGTGGAACATTCGAAGCCAGTGTGCTGGATATTCTCGAACAGGCCTCCACGGGACGAATCCTGGAGTATGACCCGGCCGGTAAAACAACCCGTGTTGTGGCGAAAGGATTAAGTTTTGCCAACGGCGTCGCCTTAAGCCAGGATGAGAAAACCCTTTTTGTCAACGAAACAGGAAAATACCGTGTATGGAAAATTTCTGTTGATGCGAACAATCTGGATATCTCGACACCGGGTGATCAGGCCGAAGTGCTGTTTGACAATCTTCCCGGCTATCCGGACAACCTGATGCGCGGTCTTGATGGAAAAATCTGGTTGGGCTTCGCGAAACCCCGCAATCCAAGTATTGACAAAATGGCCGGCAAGCCGTTTTTGCGCAAGCTCACGCTGCGCCTGCCGCGCGCGATGTGGCCCGTCCCCAAGGCCTACGGGCATGTGTTCGCCTTTACGGAAGACGGCAAGGTGGTCATGGATTTGCAGGATCCGAGCGGAGCTTACCCCGAAACAACCGGCGTGACGGAAACGGCCGACCGGCTCTACATCCAGAGTCTGCACGCCAAAGGGCTTGGATGGATGCCGAAATAACGACGCCATTAAATATTGACGGCAATCTTCGCTGATATACGCGCCATGGTGACAGCTGCATGAGTCAAGGCATTCGTCACCATGGCGCGAACCGTCATGCCGATCCGGATATCATCAGGAGGGAGGAAGAGACGATTCAGCTCGTTTATCCATTTCTTATGATTAGAAAAAAAATCGCGGATGTCCTTTCCAAAAAGAAATATTTCTGTGCGATCATGGAAACTCCGGTGGATTTGAGTGGATTCAGCCGGCGTCCGACGCCGCGTCTGATCACCGGATTGTTTCTGATGGCTTTTAGTTATGTGATCGGCTGGCCTACCATCACCGCTTTGGGCGTTCTGGCTGTTTGGTATAAAGAACCGTTGGTTGCCGTCATTGGCGGCCCGGTCACTTACGCCGTTTCTTGCCTTGTTTTTATCTTCGGCGCCTGGCTTGCACGTGCGCCCCATTATATGGGAATGCTGACAAAATACGCCATCCAATCGTTTATTAAAAAATATTCCTCCAATTCATAATTTTACACGCTATAAGTTGCCGGATGGCGGTTATCTGCACATCAGTTGTGTCGCCCTTGTGTCTCCGATACTCAAATACGGCTTGACTTCAAACGACTGCTTTCTCCAGACGAAACACCTCAATACCGATGTTCTTCCTGTCGCTGAGGAGGGTGCCTCGTTTGCGGTCGTTGATCGTTAGATGCCGGTTTTTGTTCATCATTGTGAGCCTTTATGTGAGATTTGAAGACGAGTAAATTTTCAAAGAGCGTTTATCAGGACTTCTTCGAACTTGAGGCGTTATTTATGTGTGGAAAACTCGTGGGGCCATTATTTAATTGACTTGCGTTTGAGGTCTTCATTATACTTTCATCGTGAATAGGAACTATTGTGCTCGAAGGAGGCAAAATGAACATCCTCAGAGTATCCATGAACAATGAGAAAATCACTTCTCATCCACTTTCCAAAGACTGGACCTACTTAGGCGGGAGCGCCCTGATTGCCAGGATCCTGAATGCAGAGGTATCGCCGCTTTGCGATTCTCTGGGTGCGGAAAACAAATTCATTATCGCCTGCGGGCCGCTGGCCGGTACCCGCGCCCCTCAACTGGGACGTGTGTCCATCGGCGCGAAAAGCCCTCTCACACAAGGGATTAAAGAAGCCAATTCCGGCGGGCCTGCCGGACAATATTT
Organism: Syntrophaceae bacterium UBA2280; assembly: GCA_002347685.1. GTDB lineage: Bacteria > Desulfobacterota > Syntrophia > Syntrophales > Smithellaceae > UBA8904. Next base: position 21,424 of record DDWS01000006.1, on the reverse strand, counting down.
AGACCGGCTGGGCCTGCGCGCCATCGTGGTGGAAAACGCGCCTGCCGAAATGAAACTCTACTGCCTTCACATCAGCAAAGAGGGGGCAAAATTCATTTCCGCCGACGAGTACCGCGGTATGAAAAATTATGCGCTGGCGGCCGCCCTGCAGAAAAAATATGGAGATAAGATTGCCGTGATTTCCACCGGCATTGCCGGAGAACGCCAATATAAAGGCGCTTCGGTATCGCTGACCGATATTTTCGGCGATCCGTCGCGCAACGCCGCGCGCGGGGGGCTGGGCGCCGTGATGGGCGCCAAGGGACTCAAGGCGATTATCATCGACCCGTCCGGCACGGATCAAGTGACCATTACCGATCCGGAGGCCTTTCGAAAAACTGTCCGGGCGTGGGCGGATGTTTTAAAGCACGATGTCAGCATCAGCCTGTATTCACGTTTCGGTACGCCTTTCGCCATCAACAATTCCGCCGGCCACGGTACGCTGCCGGCCATGAACTACCGTTTTGGCCGCCCGGAAAATTTCATCGCAGTCAGCGGAAACAACATTCAGAAAATTCTTTTCGAACGCGGCGGGAGAATGCACGGCTGCATGCCGGGCTGCCTGGTGCAGTGCTCGATTATCTATCCGGACAAAGATGGTAAGAAAATCTGTGCTGCTTACGAATATGAAACGATTGCTCTTCTGGGGACGAATCTGGGCATCACGGATAATGACGCCATCGCACGGCTGAAATTCATGTGCGACGATCTGGGTCTTGACGCCATTGAAACCGGAAGCGCTCTGGGTGTGGCTGCCGAAGCGGGAAAAATGCAGTGGGGGGACGCAAACAGCGCGATGGCCCTTCTCAATGAGATTGAAAAAGGAACACCGCTGGGATTTGCGCTGGGGCATGGTGTCGTGACAACCGCCCGGTTCCTCAATGTCGACCGCGTGCCGGCCTTTAAAGGGCAGGCGCTGCCAGCGCATGACCCTCGCGCGGTCAAGGGCACGGGTGTGACGTATTTTTCTTCTCCGATGGGTGCGGATCATACGGCCGGCCTCACCTATCGTCTGCCCAAAGACAAAAACGAACAGATTGAAAACTCTCTTAAAACCCAGATCAGGGCGGCCGCCTGCGACGCGTTCGGCTACTGCCTCAATGCGGTTCCCGGCGGCGAGCCGGTTTATCCGTTCTTCGCCGATTTGATGAATGCGCGCTTCGGCCTGACGATGACTCCGGACGACGTCATGGAGGTCGCCAAACAACTGCTGCGCGATCAGCTCGCATTTAATGAAAAAGCGCCATTCAGCCAAATCGATGTGAATATCCCACCTTTTTTCCGCGAAGAACTCATCGCCCCGACCCAATCCGTATTCGACGTGGATGAGGGGGACATCAAAAATCTGTGGAAGGGTTTAGACGCCTTTCAAGAAAGGGGGAAAGTCTGGGAAATCCGAATTCCGCCGATGCCCGACATTCTGATGGGCGAAGGTGTCGCTCGGAGCATGGGCAAAAAGATCAAAGCGCTGAACGTGAAGAAAGTTTTTTTGGTGACCGATCCGTTTATGTTCAAAAGCGGCCGGGCGGGGGAAATTCGCGACATCCTGAAAAGAAGTGGTATCGAAACGGAAATATTTTTTGAAGTTGAGCCGGACCCGCCTATCGAACTCATCGAGCGCGCAGGAGCGCTCTACAAGGAGAAAGGCTGCGACGGAATTCTGGGCCTGGGCGGAGGCAGTTCGCTCGACACCGCGAAAACTCTGGGGTTGCGGGTGACACACGGCGGCGACCTGCGCGAATACGAAGGCATTGTCGGCGGCGGCGGTAAAATCAAGCCAATATTCCCGCCGATTATCTGCGTGCCCACCACGTCCGGTACGGGCAGCGAAGTCAACCCCTGCGCGGTGCTCACGGATAAGGCCCGCGATTTGAAATTCATCCTCATGAGCAATCATTTTATTCCAAAACTCGCCGTGATCGACCCGCTCTTTACGAAAACCATGCCGCCGAATCTCACCATCGAATCCGGCATTGACGCGCTGGCCCACTGTATCGAAGGCAGCGTGTCGCTTGCCACGCCGTATCATCCCTATTTTGAATCCATGGCACTTTTCGGCGTCAAACTGGTCGGCCGCAGCCTGATTGCAGCCTGCAGGGAACCCGACAATATACGTGCCCGCACGGATATGTGCATGGCGGCCATCTGCGGTGGCCTGGCTTTTCTCAAGGGTCTGGGACTCGGCCATGCCCTCACGCACGCGCTGGGCGCTCACTATCACCTGCCGCACGGCCGCGCCGCGATTTTCGGCCTTTTGGGTTTTGTCATGGCTAATAAGGAAACCTGCAGGGACGCCTTCATGGACATGGCGTATCTGATCAATCGCTCCGATGATCTGGAAACGAGCCTGCGCTGGCTTTATGGCGAACTAAATATTGATCTGAAGCTGAAATCCTACGGCATCCATCAAGACGCACTCAAGGAAATCGCTTTTTACACCTCGCGCGATGCTGTCAACATGGCAACGGATCCCACATCACCTAGCCAGACGAAGATCCTGGAATTGCTGACGCAAATGTATGATTGAGCGGCGCCTCAACCAGACGATGACAGGTGCGATTGGAAACAAAGATGGTCTGTCGTGGGATATGTCCCTTCGACTTTTAAGGAAGGCATTCTTCCCCGGCTTCATCAAATCCGGGAGTATTTTTTTATAATAAGGATTTTCATTTCAATTCAACGCGCCCCTTCTTGATTCTTCTGTATATCGTAGAGGGGTTGATGTCCAGGAGTTCGGCGGCCTTTTCAATGCTTCCGGATTCCTGATAGGCGCGTTTGAACAGGATCTCTTCAACTTTTTCCATTGCCTGCTTCAGCGGCATCAGGCGGGCGATGGAGATATCTTCATCGTGGTCCGGCGATTTTTTAGTTTCCAGATGATTGATCAGGTCGTATTCCGCATCGCCGACCTCGTCTGTGTTTGCGACAACAAGCAGCCGTTCAATCACATTTTTCAATTCACGCACATTGCCCGGCCAGTCGTAATTATAGAAGCGGGGGAGCAGGGAGTTGTTGATCCTGATGCTGGTGCTGTATTTCAGGTTAAGTCTTTTCAAAAAGAAATAGATGAGTGGCAGGATGTCTTCGCGTCTTTGTCTCAGAGGCGGAATATTGATGGGAATGACACTCAAACGGTAAAAGAGGTCGCGTCTAAATTCCGTCCCATCCGCGAGTTGATCCCATGAAAGATTCGTCGCGGCGATGATCCTTACATTGGTGGATATTGTTTTATTGGAGCCCACACGCATGTATTCATTTTCCTGAATAACCCGCAGGAGTTTGCTTTGCATTCCGAGGGAAAGCTGGTTGATTTCATCGAGGAACAGCGTTCCCTTTTCCGCTTCATCAAAAAGGCCTTTTCGCCCCCCTCTTTTCGCCCCCGTAAAAGCGCCCTCCTCGTACCCGAAGAATTCCGATTCCATGAGTTCCGAAGGAATGGCCGAGCAGTTGACGCCGACGAACGGACCCGCTGCTCTGGTTCCCGACTTGTGGATGAGCTTCGCAACCATTTCCTTTCCCACCCCGGACTCCCCCCAGAGGAAAACCGGCGAATCAAAATTGCTCGCTTTGACCGCGATCTGGGCTACCCGCTTCATTGGTTCACTGGAATAGACGAGCCGGTCTCTCCCGAGAATGATTTCCAGCGTGTTGAGTTGTTTGTAGTACTGGTCCTTGAGCGTCTCCGAACTCGACAAGTCGCTTTCGAGTTGAATCATCCGGGTAACATCCTGTCCTGTTATGATAATCTTCTGAATTTGCCCGCGGTTGTCCATACAAAGCATGCTTCGGTACTGAAGGGTGGTTCCCGATCCATAGGTGATGTTTGTGTTCACCGGCTTTTTTTCTCTGAGGGCGTTCAAGGAAGCCGGGTACGGCAGTGCCCGCTCTTCCACGAGCTCGCTGAGATTTCTGCCGGTCCATTCTTTCATATTGACACCGGTATATTTGGACATGGCTTCATTGAGGTGCTCCAGTACCCCGTCCTTGTTCACAATGCCGATCGCCACGTCGATGTAATCCAGGAAGGTGTCGAAATCAGTCATCTTCAGGATATCCGCCGTATCGAACAGGTACAGATGGCCGTTTTTCCCTCCTTCCAGCCCGACCGGAAAGACCTTGACGCGGCGGGAAGCTTTCCCGATCCTGACACTTCGCGTTTTGCCTGGCGCCCCGACGGGCTCTAGTGAACCGAAATGGGGGTCGATTTCTGAAAGGGCGCAATTGGAACGCAGGCCCGCGGAGCGCAGCATTGATTCTGCCGGATCATTCGTGATGAGGATGCTCCCGCCTCCGTCAGCAATCAGGACGGGATTGACCAGTTGCTTGAGGAAATGTTCTTCTATTGTGATCATGGATGACCCCTTCTCCTGCATGAAAAGAATCTGGAATACATTTTTTTGCAATATGCAAGGTATTTTTGCAAATAGCAAGATGTTTTGTGGCTTTGTGAGGCATGCTTTTTAAAAGAGTCAATGAATCCTAGTATTTATAAATACGGCATACCCGTTGCAATAAAGAAATTAGGAATCAATGAGAAGGAGAAGAAAAATTACAATTCATTTCAAAGAACGCGTTGCGATTGTGACCGGTGCCGGAGCAGGACTCGGCAGAGCGTACGCACTGGAACTTGCCGCCCGCGGAGCGCGGGTGGTGGTCAACGATCCCGGTATTTTGCCTGACTCGACGTCAAGCGCCCTGAAGGTGGCGGAAGAAATCCGTCAGCAGGGTGGATGCGCCGTGCACAATTGCGACAGTGTGGCGGATCCGGATGCCGCAGGGAAAATCGCCGCCGCCGCCATGGACCACTTCGGACGTCTCGACATCCTCATCAACAATGCAGGGATTCTCAGGGACAAGAGCTTTCTCAAAATGTCCCTGAACGATTTCGAAGATGTGCTGCGGGTTCATCTTTTCGGAAGCGTCTATCTGACGAAGGCGGCTTTCCCTTTCATGCAAAAAGCAAATTACGGAAGAATTCTTCTGACCACTTCCACGGCCGGTCTATACGGCAATTTCGGGCAGACCAATTACGCGGCGGCCAAGCTTGGCCTTGTCGGATTTATGAATGCCCTGAAACTCGAAGGGGCTAAATACAATATCACTGTCAACACGATTGCCCCCATTGCCGCCACGGGTATGGCAGGCGGGACTTTCCCGCAGGAGATTTCAGACAGGATTAAGCCCGAACGGGTTTCCGCCATGGCCCTTTATCTCGTCTCAGATCAATGCCGGGCCACGGGGAGAATTCTGTCTGCCGGGGGTGGCTACTATGCAAGCGTGCAGATCAGCGAGGGAAGAGGTGTGAGCTTCGACACCGGTACAGCCGTCACGGCGGAACTCATTGCCGAGCGGTTTTCCGAAATCATCTCCATGAAAGATGCACGTTATTACGATAATGCGACTGAAAATGTTTTGCAGATATTGTCTTGTCTGGTTGAAAAATGACAGGTACCGGGATCCATAATGATCATCATCTGAAACAATGGCAGGGGGATTTATGAAAGACAGAGTCTATATCATCGGGGTGGGCATGACCCCGATTGTCAAGCAGGACGGCGGTTCTTATGAACACCTGTCCAACATGGCCGTTTCCGAAGCCATGGAGGACGCCGCCCTGAGCTACGAAGGCGATAAGGACGCCATCGGCGGTATCTGGTACGGCAGTTGCGCCCAGGGGATGCTTACCAGCCAGCACTGCATCCGGGGCCAGGTGATCCTGCGGCGGCTCGGGTTTGAGAGCATGCCCGTCGTAAATGTCGAGAACGCTTGCGCTACGGCTTCCACGGCCTTGAACCAGGCCATCCATTATGTGCAGGCGGGTGCGTCCGATCTGGCGCTTGCCGTAGGCATTGAGAAGGTGCTGCCTGATCTGAATACCTTAGAAGACCTTCCGGAGATTGTGGCCGCGCTGCCGTACATGACGCTTTCCTCATTCTGGATCGGGAGCGAGCCGGACCGGAAGAAGCAATACATAGAAAAGTGGCGGAAAGAGAAATCGGAAGTTCTCGGGATTCCTTACGAGGAAACCAATGTCGGGGGAGACCGGAGTCCTTTTATGGATTACTACGCCGTGAAGGCCATCAAGGTCATGAAGAAATACGGATACACCCAGGAACAGATCGCGAGGGTCTGCTCCAAGACGCACCACCACAGCACGATGAATCCCAAGGCCCAGTATCGCAAGGAAATATCCTGGGAAGAAGTCATGGCCGACAAGCCCGTTACATACCCTCTGACCCGTCCGATGTGTGCGCCTACGGGAGAGGGCTGTGCGGCGGCCATTGTCTGTTCCGAAAAATACCTCAGGGAACACAAGGAAATAAAGGATCCGATCCAGGTTCTCGCGTCGGTGCTGGTCTCCGGACGCGCACGGGGCGACTATGATCAGGATATCTCAGGCAGAGGCGCACAGATCGCGTTTCGTATGGCAGGAATAAAGCCTGCGAATGTCGATGTTCTTGAGCTTCATGATGCGACTTCCTTTGGAGAAATCTACCAGACGGCTCAAACCGGTTTTTGCAGGGCGGAAGATGCCGGTGCTTACTGCTCTTCAGGTGCAACCGCTCTGGGGGGGGAATTGCCCACCAATGTCAGCGGCGGCCTGATATCGAGGGGACATCCTGTCGGCTGCACCGGCCTTGCCCAGGTGTACGAACTGGCGGCCCAGCTTCGGGGGCGCGCGGGGCAGCGGCAGGTCAAAGGGGCCAGAACCGGCATGAATGTCAACGGCGGCGGGCTGATCGGTGTTGAAGAAGCGGCTCTGGGGGTCCACATTCTGCGCAGAGCGGATTAGTGAAACAGGGTATCAACGGAGGATGCCCCTCGAATAAGGGGGTCCTGCCGGTAGCGGCGGCGGGTTGTGCCACGGGAAAGCCCACCGATATTCATCTCTGAAGTGAAGCGACTTTTTTGGATAAAGGAGTCCTTTGTTCCATACCGATGACAGCAGCATGCCTTATTGGCATGTTCAACAAAAAAGTTTTTCGTGAAAGGGGAAATCTTATGCGTATCAGTAAAATACTTGTAGCAATGCTCGTTCCTTTGTTAGCCGTTTTTCTAGCTGCTCCGGAAGGGCACGCACAAAAGAGAGGCTTTGACGACAAGGAAATCCGAATCGGACAATGGGGACCGCAGACGGGTCCGGCCGCACCCTGGGGCGCAGTCGCCCGCGGCAGCAAACTCGTTTTTGACATAGCGAATGAAGAAGGCGGCATTCATGGCAGGCAAATCCGCTATTTCATTCGTGACGATCAATTCAATCCCTCCCAGACCATGGCCGCGGTCAGAGACCTGGTTGACCGTCAGGGCGTCATCGCCGTAGTAGGGGGCGTGGGCACGGCGTCCGGTCTTGCTGTAAGGAGATATCTTCTGCAAAACAAGATTATCTGGGTGGGCGTAACTTCGGGAGCCCGTTCTCTTCGTGAACCTCACAACCCTTATCTGTGGAGCATGTGGCCGGACTATGATTCTGAAGCAAAAGTTGTGGCAAAGTTTCTTGTTGAAACCAAAAAATTCAAAAAGATCGGCATGCTTTACCAGAATGACGATTATGGTCTTGAGCCTCTCGCGGAGTTTGGCCGGCTTTTAAAAACCTACGGTATGGAGCTTGCCGTTGCGCTTCCCGTCGAGCCGATCGAAAGGGATCTGTCCTCACAGGTCGCCAGGCTCAAGTCGGCAGGCGTCGATGTCGTGGTTTGCTATGTCGGTCCCACACAGGCGGCCGTTGCTTTGAGAAACGCCGTTTCCGTGGGATTTCGTCCCCAGTGGTTTCATTCCTACAACCTCAACGACTACGGCCTGATGAACCAGATCACCGATGGATTATGGGCCAGGGAAGGGGTTATGACCACCGCGTTTTCGGAAGATATCTTCGACATGAGCATACCGGTGATCAAGAAATATTACGATGCGGCAAAAAGGCTGGCGCCAAACGAACGATGGGGGATTTTTTTCGGGGCCGGCATTTATGTGGCCGAACCTCTGGTGTATGCGCTGAAAAAAGTCGGCAGGGATCTGAGCACGGAGGCTCTCAAAAACGAGTTGGACAAGATAACCGGGTTCAAAGGCATTGGTTCGGAAATTACATGGACAAGCACGAATCATCAGCCTCCGAAGGCGATCCGAATCTGGCAGTGCGGGCCCAAAGGCGAGGTCATCGTGCTTCAGGATTGGACCCAGCCTAATGATTCTTCCAGAAAATAGAGTCCCCTTTCAGAGCTTCCTTCCATTGAAGCAGCAGGGTGCGGCGCTTTTTATTTAAGTGCTGCGCCCTGCCCCCTCCCGGGGCATAGGGTTTCTCGCCCATCCGAAAAGAATGTGACGATGAGCTTTGCCGGTACTTGCGAATTTCCCGGGCTCAAGTCATATCGATGGTGTGGATTTTCAGAAGAAAATCCTTGAACTGCTCCTTCGTCGTCTCTTTGATGGACTCGAGTCGAACCATCACCGCCTTGTTGTAGAACGAATATCCATTTTCGATGGTTTCCGGTTCATCGTCATCGTCAATGAAGTGCTCCATAAACTTCAATGCGGATTTTTTTGCCTCTTTTTCGTCTTTGGCAGTGATTAAGTAGTGATGATGTTCCAGTTCATCATCGACCGTTTCGCTGATTTTCACCCTGTAGTCAGGCATCGTCAATCTCCTATCATCTTTATGCAGTGCTGCTGTGTTGCTGTGTTGTTATTCGTTCTCCGGACGCGATCATCCCTGCCGGCATCATTTTTTCAAGTGCATGAAAATCGGGTGATACATAAACGGAAAAGAATCATTTGTAAAGCGATTCCTTGAAAAAATTTTCCATTGGTTGCCCGATGAATATCTCCAACCCTGGAAACCAAAAGCCAGAATATTCAAGCCTGTTTAAGATGCCAAAAATAATGATCAGGGCATGGATCATTTATTCGATAGGGCGACATGTGAAAACATGGAACTTTTTTCTGTTTTAGCCGACGCTTTACGGGGTTGCTCCGATCTGCTTTTCGGTCATGCGGAGCATAATGATCTGTTTGATGTCACGAAGCTTTGATTTTACGACGGCCGCGTTTGCGCTGCCCATCCGCATGAGAATCTTTTGCCCGGCTGAGCTAGCTTCCAGATCAGGATCGGCATATAAATACATCACATTGGGCTGACGCAGCCAGACGGGGTCTTTGACATCCGGCGCAGCCAGCAGATTGTCAATGACCGCCAACAGGCGGTCGTTAAAATATTTGTCGGGATACCCCAGTTCTTTATAGGCTTCCTGAAACAGGGGATAGAGATGAACGTATGCATCCACCAGTTTTCGGGCATCTATCGACTCGGCGATTTTGACATAAACAGCGTAGCGCGCCGCATTGTTCGGGCTGATGTTATAGTTGCCTTCCGGTCCTTCAACCATAAACGGACCACGCAGGCGCTTCACGAAAACGATGTTTCTCGGCAGATGCTTTCGAGGAAGGTTATCAATTGTGGCAACCATTTTCTGGATCAGATGCGCCGGAAGGAATAGTTTCATCCATGATTCGTTGTTGATCAGGCCCGCCAAAGCATCCCACATATAACTGTCGCTTTCGGACAGTGCCGGCAGTGCGGGCGGCTCGGGTGGCGCGGGTGTTTCCGGGGTTGGTTCGATCATTTCCTGTTGCATCGATATGTCGTCAGCAGGAACAACCGGGGCAGTCGGTGCCTGCACCGGTTGTGGTTCGGGGATCGACCGCCAGTACAGGAAAGCAGCCGTGCCCGCGACCAGCACAAGGGCCGTGACAATGGTGATGATGATTGTTTTCATAGGCAAGCCTCTCTTAAGTCGTTCACGCCGCCTGTGAGCTATGGGCTGCGTATCATTCCTGAATCACAGAGGGTGGCGTGATGCGTGGCTGACATCCGCGCCTCAAACGCCGAATGATAAGATGCTGCTCAATGGCCTATCCCCCTATCAGGTGCAAGTTGAGTCAAATGTAAAAAAACTAACGGGCATCAAGCGGATTGCGGAAGAACCGGGAATGTTCATGGGTCGGAGAGCGTTGCGATCCGCAGTGAGGGAATCGATTGTCCGGAATTATCACCCAGTCAAAGGCCCCCTGTCAAGAGAAATAACCAAACAAAATATGACACCTCCCTTTTCTGCCCCCTTCTCAAGTCCCGGTGAAAGTGCTACCTTTGCCCAACTCCAGGATCAGGATTCGTAAAGCCTGGTTAAAAAACGAAAAGAAGTGTCCCATGCCGAAAGTGATTTTTTTAGTTGACATGAATGCCTTTTTCATCAGTTGTGAGATGACAAGGAATGATTCGCTCATCGGCGTGCCGGCTGCTGTGGCCGGTGATCCGAAGAAGCGTTCCGGGATCATTCTTGCTGCAAATTATGAGGCACGCTCGCACGGCGTCAGAACGGCCATGGTTTTCCATGATGCCTTGAAGCGCTGCCCCGGGCTGATCCTGGTTCCGCCGGATCATCATTTCTATCAGCAGAAATCTCAAGAGGTCATGGATCTGCTGGCCGGCTTTACACCGATCCTGGAACAAAACAGCATCGATGAGGCCTGGCTTGACATGACCGGTGGCGAAGGCCTGTTCGGCAATCCCGGGCAGGCGGCAAAACATATCATGGAGGAAATCAAAAACCGTCTCGGGCTTTGGTGCTCCATCGGGATTGCTGAAAACAAGTTTCTTGCAAAAATGGCCGCGGAAATGAAAAAGCCTCTCGGCATTACCGAATTGCGGGAATCTGATATCCCGATAAAGCTCTGGCCGCTTCCGGTGAAAGACATGTACGGCATCGGGGCAAAAACCGCCGAAAAGCTTGGACGGATGGGGATAAAAACGATCGGGGACCTTGCGAAATTTGACATCAACCTGCTTTCCGGGGCATTGGGGGAGGGTGGCAGGGTCATCCATCGGCACGCCAACGGGATCGACCCCTGCGCTGTGGTTGCCCGCACGACGGATGACATCAAGTCCATCGGGCGTTCCACAACCCTGCCGGAAGATGTATCCGACATCGAAAAAGCAAGACGGGTTTTAATGGAGCTGGCCGATGATATCGGCATGACGGCCAGAAGCCATGGCAAAAAAGGCCGCACGGTCCATATCACCTTGAAATATTCTGATTTCAGGGTCGTCACCAGGCAGGCAACCATTCCGGAAACCTTCACCACCAGGGACATCTATCAGGCCGGCTACAGTCTGCTTGAACAAAACTGGAGCCGTTCCCATCCGGTAAGACTGATCGGCATCAGCCTGTCCGGATTTCATGGTCAAAGCGCTGCGGATCAGTTGTCGCTTTTCGACTTAAAGGAAATCACCGTGACAAACGATAAAAACGAACGAATCGACAATGCCATGGACAAGATAAGAAGCAGGCACGGCACGGGGAAAATAACCTTTGCCGCGCTGGTCGGCAAAGAAAAGGACGGGCATTGATTTCTCTGATCACTCGCCTGGTTTGTCGATCTTTTTTTAAAATCGGGTCATCGTGCAGATAGATGTTTGTGGTTTGAGCTTCGTCATCGAAAACCAGAACCGCCGACCCGTTTTCCAGTTTGTGTTTGACCTGTCTGAAATTCATTTCCAGTGACGACTGAATTTCGCCATAATCCGTCCCGTCCCTGGAAATAAATTCCTCGATGATGCCCTGCAAAGCCTCGGTGCTGAGCCTGTTTACCGGAATGTTGTGGATCGACATTTTAATCTGCTCCCGGGAAGAACGCGGCCGTTCTTCGCTTCAATCCTTATCGGTCGCTGCAAAGTACGCCCTGGCCAGACCGAATACCACGGGGCTCAAAAGCAGCAGGGCGATCAGGTTGGGGATGGCCATGAGCGCGTTTAGCGTATCGGCGACCAGCCACAGGCTGCCCAGATCGATCCCCGGCAATGTGCCCAGGGGAATCACGATGACCCACAGCACGCGGAAGGGGATGTTGGAGCGCTCGCCGAAAAGAAACTGCGTGCACTTTTCCCCATAGAAGCTCCAGCCGATAATCGTGGTAAAAGCAAACAGCGCCAGGCCGATGCTCACGAGGTACTGGCCCCAGCCGCCCGGCAGGCCGGTGTTGAAGGCCAGCGCGGAAAGGGACGCACCGTTCTGGCCGCTCTGCCACACACCGGTGACCATAATGACCAGGCCGGTGATGGAGCAGATGATGATGGTGTCGATGAACGTGCCGAGCATGGCCACCGTGCCTTGCCGGATCGGATTGTGCGTTTGCGCGGCGGCGTGAGCGATAGGCGCGCTTCCCAGTCCCGCTTCGTTGGAGAACACGCCCCGGGCGATGCCGAAGCGCATGGCCGCCCACAGGGTGGCCCCCGCGAAGCCCCCTGCGGCGGCCGTCGGATTGAAGGCATGGTAGAAGATGAGTCCGAAGGCTTCCGGCAGCCTGTCGGCATGCGTAATCAGGATGATCAGGCCGCCGCCGACGTAGAAGATGGCCATGAACGGAACGAGTTTGCCTGCGACCTCGCCGATCCATTTGATGCCCCCGATCAGCACCAGGGCTACAAGCGAGGCAATGATAAAGCCGGTGACCAGCGGCTGGACGCCGAAGGTGCTTTGCATGGCATCGGATACCGAATGGGATTGGATTGTGCTGCCGATCCCGAAGCTGGCCAGCATGCCGAAAACGGCAAACATCGCGCCCAGCCATTTCCATTTTGCACCCAGGCCATTTTGAATATAGTACATCGGTCCGCCGACGTGATTTCCGTGCGCATCTACCTCCCGGAACCGCACGGCCAGAACCGCTTCGCAGAATTTGGTCGCCATACCGACTATGGCAATGACCCACATCCAGAACAGGGCACCCGGACCGCCGAAGAAAAGCGCTGTGGCCACGCCCGCGATATTGCCGGTGCCGATCGTGGCGGAGAGCGCCGTCATCAAGGCATTAAACGGGGTGATGTCTCCCTTTTCGGTGCTTTTGCGTCCCTGCCAGAGCATGCGGAAACCGTAAAAAAGCTTACGCTGGGGTATCAGCTTAAGCCCGAAGGTGAGATAAAGACCCGTTCCGGCCAGCAAAAGCAGCATCGCCGGGCCCCAGACAATGGAGTTAATGGTGTTGATATAGCCGATCAGCGCATCCATGAGTCTATCGCTCCAGCGGAATTTGTGATTTTCATTTCGCGGATTATAGGGGGAGCCGTCCGGCGTGTCAACGTAAAATGTCCGGGAATTCGTATTTTATATCCATCTATGAAAGATCTTGAGCGCGGGCGGCAGTCGTGCTATTTAAAAACACATTTTGAAAGGCACATGCTGATTTGAAGATTGCCACCTATAATGTCAATTCACTGCGTTCACGGCTGCACATCGTGCTGCCCTGGCTTATGAAAAACGCACCGGATTTCTTCTGCATGCAGGAGACGAAGGTCGAGGATGCCAGGTTCCCCGCAGGAGAGTTTGCGGCGCTCGGATATGAAGTCACGTATCGCGGCAACAAGCAGTACAACGGGGTGTCCATTGCCTCCCGCGAAAAGCCGCAAAAGGTTTCGTTCGGACTGCCCGATGAACCGACCGACCCCGACCGCCTGGTCGCGGCACAGTTCGGCGACCTGACCCTGATCAACGTGTATGTGCCTCAGGGGCAGGAAGTGGACAGGCCGCAGTTTGCCTATAAACTGGCATGGCTTGCGCGTCTGAAAAAATATCTGGAAAATAACCACAAAAACGGCCGGAAACTCATTTTATGCGGCGATTTCAATGTTGCGCCGGATTCCATCGATGTCCACGATCCCAAAAGGATTCTGGGCCATGTTTCCTTTAACCCCGAGGTCTGGGCGGCTTATGAGGATGTTTTGTCATGGGGGCTTGTGGATGTGTTTCGCAAACATCATCCGGGTGAGGCGGGACAATACACGTTTTTTGACTATCGGGTGCGTGATTCGGTAGGCCGCAATCTGGGCTGGCGGGTCGATCACATTCTGGCCACGCCCGCATGGGCGGATGCGTCGCGCGAATGCACCGTCGATCTGCCGACACGCCTGGAGACCAAGCCGTCCGATCATGTGGTTCTCTATGCCCGCTGGGAGGAATCATGACCATGAAACACACAGAAGAGATCAAAAAGATCAATGAGCAGATCTCGCAGCGCTTCAACCGCATCGAAGCGGGGATTAATGCCACCCGGGACATCCCGGCGCTTTTTGAAACCCTTTTTTCCGGCATACAAAAAGAATTCGACATTCCGTTTGTCTGGGTGGCGCTGATCGATCGGGAAGACACGGCGTCCATGATCGCGGCTGTCGAAGCGTCGGAAACGCTGAAAAACAGGTTTTGCGTTCTGTCCGCCGAATCGTTCAAACGTATTGTGCCGGATGCCACGAAGCCCGTTCTCGCCAACCGGAATCTTCAGCTCTGCTACAGGCTGTTGCCGCCGGCACGCAAATATTTCCTCAAGTCTCTGGCCATGGTGCCCTTTGAACTTCAGGGCCGGATAGCCGGGGTCTGGAATTGCGCAGACCCTTCGGCCGAGCGTTTCACCCCGGAAATGGAAACGGATTTGCTGGCGGTATTCGGTCGCGCCTTGTCCCGCAGACTGACTGAACTGGCTGCCGGAAGTTTGCAGGCTGATTTTATACCAAAAGAGGATTTGTGCGATGATTGAAAAATGGATATCAGATATTAAGCAGGCGGCCAGGCCGGAGGGCCTGGGGATGATTCTGGTTCACAACGGCGTTGTGCGTGCGACTTCCAAAGAGGGCCGTCGCGTGCAGGGGATGAAGCTCTCCTACGATCTGGCGGCACTTGAGCGGGCCATTGAGACTTACAGGGCAAAGGATGGCATCGCCGATATCCGTGTCTGGATCAACGAAGGGACGCTCACTGTCGGTGACGATATCATGAAGGTCTGCGTGGCCGGTCGTTTCCGTACGGACATTCTTCCGGTGTTTCAGGAGCTTCTCACTCAGATCAAAACGAATATCGTCCGCGAAGAAGAACTTTAAGATGAACAAAGTCCTCATTCTTTTCGCCCACCCGCGGTTTGAAAAATCGCGGGCTAACCGCGCGTTGCTGGCCGGTGTCGGAGCGCTTCCGTCCGTCAGGCTCCATGACCTGTATGAGGAGTATCCCGATTTTCTCATCGACGTCGAGCGTGAAAAATCGCTGTTGACGGAGCATGACGTCATCGTCTGGCATTTTCCTTTTTATATGTACGGCGCACCGGCGCTCTTCAAGCAGTGGCTGGACTCCGTGCTCGAATACGGCTGGGCGCACGGTTCAAAAGGCAGCGCGCTCAAAGACAAAATCGTTTTCGTGACCCTGACCGCGGGCGGAACGAGGCAGGCGTATGCCGCGGGCGGTCACAACCGTTATCCGCTTCGTGAATTCCTTGTACCTTTTGAACAGACCGCGGTTTTATGCAAGATGACGTATCTTCCGCCGTTTGTGGTTCATGGCACGCATCTGCTGGACGATTCGCAACTGGCCGGGCAGGCGGAGATTTACCTGCGGCTTTTGTCGATCCTGGTCCGGGGTGTTGTGGATATTGAATCCATGACCCGTTACGCATATCTCAACGACTGGCTGTCAACCGATTGAGGACAATCTGAAAAATGAGCCCCGACTTTCTGCGTGATGCACTCATCTACCTGGCGGCCGCGGTTCTCTTTGTGCCTGTGGCCAAGAGACTCGGAATGGGTTCCGTTCTGGGCTATCTGATCGGCGGAATTCTCATCGGGCCTTTTGGTCTGGGGTTTATCGGCGAGGAAGGCAAAGACATCATGCAATTTGCCGAATTTGGCGTGGTCATGATGCTCTTTTTGGCCGGGCTGGAGCTGGAACCGGCCACCTTCTGGCGGATGCGCAGGCTGATCCTGGGGGCGGGTTTTGCCCAGGTGGGCGCGACAACGCTTGCCTGCTTTGCTCTTTTTATGCTGATCGGTTTCAGCTGGCAGGCATCGCTTGCCTGCGGACTGGCCCTGTCCATGTCATCGACGGCCATCATCATGCAGACGTTCCGTGAAAAGGGCCTGACGAAAACCCAATCCGCCAGAAGCTCCCTGGCTGTGTCCCTGTTTCAGGACGTTTCCGTCATTCCGATTCTGGCTTTGCTTCCGCTTCTGGTGGTAACGGCAGTGTCTCCTCCGGCCGGCGGCGCGACGCGGTTTATCGATACGCTGCCCGGCTGGGCGCAGACCCTGACGCTTCTGGCGGCGGCCAACGCCGTGGTGCTGGGAGGCCGGTTTGTCTTTGTTCCGTTCCTTCGTTTCATCGCGCGCGTTCATCTGCGGGAGCTTTTCACCATCAGCGCGCTTCTGATCGTGATCGGAACGGCCTATCTGATGACGCTGGTGGGACTGAGCCCGGCACTGGGGACGTTTCTGGCCGGGGTGGTGCTGGCGACCAGCCAGTTTCGCCATGAGCTGGAAAGCGACATCGAACCCTTCAAGGGCGTGCTGCTGGGTTTGTTCTTCCTCGCGGTCGGTGCCTCGATTAATTTCAGCCAGATATTTTCCAATCCGGGTTTGATTCTGGGCCTGCTTTGCGGGGTCATCGTCATCAAGGGGGTAGTCGCGCTTCTGACGGGGAAAATTGCCGGGCTTTCTTTTGACCAGAGCATGATCTTTGCCGTGGTATTAGCCCAGGTTGGTGAATTCGCGTTTGTGCTTTTCCCCTTTATTCATCAGCTTCGGATCCTGTCGGCCGAGTGGACCGATATTCTCATGGGTGTCACGGCCATCAGCATGGCATTTACGCCGCTCATGCTTTTGATCAACGAACGGCTGATCCTGCCTCGCTTCGGAACAAAAGAATCGGTCAGCAAGAAAGCGTCGGATAATATTGAAGGCGAGCATTCCGTGATTATTGCGGGGTTCGGACATTTCGGCAGCACGGTCGGCCGGTTCCTGCGGGCCAACGGGGTGGCCGCCACGATTCTGGACAACGATTCGGACCGCGTCGAGCTTCTGAGGAAAACGGGGTTCAACGTGTTTTACGGCGACGCCACACGCATTGATATTCTGAAATCGGCAGGTGCGCAGGATGCGAAAATACTGATTGCCGCCATTGATTCGCCGGAAATCAACCGTGACCTTGTGGACAAGGTCAAGCAGGCCTTTCCTCACCTCACCGTGATGGTGCGGGCCAAAAGCAGGCTTGACGCCTACGAGCTGATTGACGAAGGTTTGGAACATATATACCGCGAATCGCTCGACACGTCCGTGCGGCTCGGCGTCGATGTGCTCGTCGGGCTGGGATTCCGCAGGCACAGCGCCACCCGCGCGGGTCAGGCATTCATCAAGTATGATGAAGAGGCGCTGGGCAGGCTCGCGGGCCACCGCCACGATCAGGAAGAATATCTCTTCCAGACGCGCAGGCACATCGAGATTCAAGAGGCGCTTCTGGCACTGGACCGCGAGACGATTCCGCGTCTCCAGGATCACGCCTGGGACGGGAGGAGTGAGGAGTAGGGATACGAAGGTTATGGAAATATTTTCTTTGATAACGGATTTTATTCCTTCCGGGGACCAGCCGCAGGCGATCCTGGAGCTCTCAGAGGGTCTGAAAGAGGGAAGGCCGCATCAGGTGCTCCTGGGCGTCACCGGTTCCGGTAAGACATTTACCATCGCCAACGTCATTGCGCGCGCCGGGCGCACGGCGCTGGTCATCGCGCACAACAAAACGCTTGCCGCTCAGCTCTATGAAGAATTCAAAGGGCTCTTTCCCGACAACGCGGTGGAATACTTCGTCAGCTATTACGACTACTATCAGCCGGAAGCCTATCTGCCGACGACCGATACCTTCATTGAAAAGGATTCGGCCATCAACGAGGAAATCGATAAACTGAGGCACGCGGCTACGCACGCGCTTTTGACCCGCCGGGACGTGATTATCGTTGCCAGTGTTTCCTGCATCTATGGTCTGGGGTCACCGGAAGCGTATCTGGGCATGATGGTGCCTTTGGAAGTGGGCATGGAGGTTCCCCGCGAAGAGGTGCTGAAAAGGCTGGTGGACATTCAGTACGAGCGAAACGACATTGATTTCCATCGGGGCACATTCCGCGTGCGCGGCGACGTGGTGGAAATATTTCCTCCCTACGAAGACGAGCAGGCGCTGCGTGTCGAGTTTTTCGGCGACACCATCGAGGCAATCCACTGGATGGATCCGCTGCGCGGCCGGAAAATCAAGAGCATCGCCAAAACGGCTGTCTATCCCGGCAGCCACTATGTGACCACGCGCGAAAACCTCAAGAGAGCCGTCGCCGATATCCGCGCGGAGCTTACGGCGACACTGGCTGAGTATCAAGCGCAAAACAGGCTGCTGGAGGCGCAGCGTCTCGAGCAGCGCACGAATTTCGATCTGGAGATGATGGAGGAGATGGGCTACTGCCAGGGCATTGAAAATTATTCACGCCATCTCACCGGCCGCAGGCCCGGAGAGCCGCCGCCGACGCTGATCGAGTATCTGCCGAAAGACGCGCTCATTATTATCGATGAGAGCCATGCCACGCTGCCGCAGCTGGCCGGTATGTTCCGGGGTGACCGCTCTCGCAAGGAGACGCTCGTGAAATACGGGTTCCGCCTGCCTTCGGCGCTGGATAACCGCCCGCTGATGTTTGAAGAATATGAGGCGCTGAAAAACCAGCGTATATATATCTCCGCGACGCCCGCCCAATATGAAACGGATAAAGCGCAAGGTGTACGCGTGGAGCAAATCATCCGTCCGACGGGGCTTATGGATCCGGAAATCGACATCAAACCCGCCGTGAATCAGGTGGACGACCTGCTCGAGGAAATCCGTCTGCGCGTTTCCAGAAGCGAACGCGTTTTGGTGACGACCCTGACCAAACGGATGGCGGAAAATTTGACCGACTATTACAGCGGCCTGGGGATCCGCGTGCGTTATCTGCATTCGGATATTCATACCCTCGAACGCGTCAGCATCATTCGAGATTTGCGCCTGGGTGTCTTTGACGTGCTCGTTGGCGTGAACCTGCTTCGCGAAGGCCTCGACATTCCCGAGGTCTCGCTTGTGGCGATTCTCGATGCCGACAAGGAAGGTTTTCTGCGTTCCGAGCGCTCGCTGATTCAGACCAGCGGCCGTGCCGCGCGCAACGTCGGCGGACGGGTGATCATGTATGCCGATAAAATCACCCGGTCCATTCAGGCGTGTCTGGACGAAACGAAGCGAAGGCGCGCAATCCAGCTTAGGTATAATCAAGAAAACAACATTACGCCGGAGACGATCAAGAAAACAATCAGCAACGTACTGGGGTCCATCTATGAGGCCGATTATGTCACCATCCCGGTAGACGACCGGGGGAGAAACATACCGGCTGGCGAAGAAGATTTGCCCGCGCTGATTAAAACCATGACGGCCGAAATGAAACAGGCCGCCCGCGATCTGGAATTTGAAAAGGCCGCCGCGCTGCGCGACGAAATCAAAGAGTTAAATGCCATTTTGCTGCAGATGGGGTGAGGTTGCCCTGTTTGCTTTATTTTCCGGTCTATTTTCGTGAAAGCCACGGACTGAGGATCGGACAGAAAAGAAAGGAGAACAAACATGCATTTAAATCTGACCATCGCGCCCGTTCTAGCGCTCGTTGCGGGAATTGTCATTCTCATCGCACCGAAGCTGCTCAATTACATCGTCGCCATTTACCTGATCGTGATCGGCATTGTGGGGATATTGGGGCTTTGATAAGCGGTCTGCACGGTTTCACAAGACGATCTTGATGCAGGGGTTTGCTTTGAGTGCGCCATAGAGAGCGAGTCGGTGAGATTCGCTTTCCACAGTGAGTTCCAGATTCAGGCATGTGTATTTGGCCGTTTCGCTTTTGCGTGAGACGGTGAGTGTGTACTGCCGGTCGCGGATCATATCGGCTACAGCCTGTTTCATGGCGTCCGCGTCCGGGCCGATGATTTTATAAGCCCAGGGTGCGGGATACTCTATTCGCAGCGTCATTTTTTGTTCATCGGACATTTGCTTTTCCCTCTCTTGCGCGATGACGTTTCAGCGCCGGCCGCCGGATGCGGAAGGTGCGCGCATTCGGTAGACGGCATAAGGCAAAACCGCAACAGCTGCCAAAACGACTGGCCAGAGTCTTCCTTCGGTAACATTGTAGTCCTCAAGCAGCCTGCGAAATGAATGATCCATTACGTATAAGCCGAAAACAAATTCAAAAGCCACAGTCAGGCCAAGCCAGATGCCGCCTATGATGACGGCCTGGCGGGTGTTTGCAAGCGGCCAGTGCCTGGACAGAAACAAGGTATAGAGAAAGAACAAGCCGATTCCGGTCGCGCAGGAAACCTGGTGCGCAGCGAGTTCCGTCATGCAGCGGCCGTAACCGGCCTCACGCAAGATGCCATTGAGTATGGCGATAAAGACCATCGGTATCCAGGCCAGTATGTATTTCCAGAGCATCTCTTTCATCCTTGCTTTACAGGAATATTTTAAACCTTAAAAAAGCACCGTCGTCAAGTTCCGGTTTTTGTAATGCCAGCGCGTGCAAAACAGTAAGAAGGCCAGAAAAGAAAAAAATAATTTGACAGCGGTCGGCGTCTCTGGTATTAGCCTGCTCAATTATCTCAATTTAAAACAAGAATAGTTCATGTATCCATTGACAGGGGCAATGATGTCGAAAGCATTGGTTTGCTTGATGTCGTTATGCGCGATTTCCGTCGCAGCCTTTTTGCTGTCAGCGCTGCCGGTCATCGCTTCGCCGCGGGCATTTGCGGAGAGTGCGAAAAAGTCCGCGGCGCATCCGGAAACGATTGCGTCAACGAGGCCCACCGTCAAAACGATGGTTGATATCAATAAAGCGGACAGGGCGACGCTGCAAAAACTTCCCGGTATCGGGCGGGTGAAGGCCGAAGCCATCATTGCCGGTCGTCCCTATTTGCGAATTGAAGACATTATGAAAATCAAAGGCATCAAACAAAAAACATTTCAGGGGATTCGCGATCAGATTGAGGCCCGATAGCCTGAAAAAGGCTATTTATTTTAATTTCGAAAGGAGAAGATGGATGAAAAAAGTATTGGTGTTGGTCTGTGCGTTTGTTTTCATAGCTGTTGTGGCGTTTGCGGCGGGACCCAAAACCTACCAGGTTACAGGGCCGGTTGTTGAAGTCACCGACACGATGATCGTGGTGACAAAGGGTAAGGACAACTGGCAGCTGGCCCGTGACGCGAACACCAGGGTTACAGGAGATTTGAAGGTGGGTGCGAAGGTTACGATAGATTACACCATGACCGCCGCAAGCGTCGAAGTCAAAGAAACCAAGAAAAAGAGCAAAAGCAAGTAAGAGGCATTGTTCATGCATTTAGAAAAAGCGGCTGCACCGCCGCAAAGTGCAGCCGTTTTTCTTGTTGTTATGTACCGCAAGATGGACATTCATTGATGGTGCGTGCACGAGACGCGTCGTCAGCATCCTGTGAATCCGCAAGGATAGCTTCCTGAAACACACAAAACA